>JAETOL010000057.1 GCA_021771755.1 Lachnospiraceae bacterium
TGCTAGGAGGGTGCTCTGAGACCTTTTCCTTTTTGTATGCTGATGACAGTATACAGGTCAATTCAGAGACAGGCAAGTAAATCAGTATTTTGATAATTTATGAGGTCGACAACAGTCTGATAAACAATGCATTAAATTTACAGTAGCAGGATAAAGAGAATCATAAATATTTTGATATTTTTTATATGCTTCATGGTTTTCTTTATTAGGATGATAGGTTTTTCCAGGTTTAATGAAATCTGTAAGTTTGTTGAAAGATTCAAAGCCTGAATATTTGATTCCCGATGCAGCCATTAGAGCATCGCCAAAACTCGCACCTACGGTAATGGCAGGGGTACTGATTTCTTTACCAGTAACATCTGCAACAATTTGCATCCATAAGTCATTCTTAACACCACCACCTACGGCAAAAATCTGGTCGATAGGAACATCGTGCTCAAGCATGATCTTTAATTGCTGATTTACTGAGTATGCAACAGATTCCAAAGCACTTCGGTACATATGCTGACGCGTGTGAGCAAGCGTTAATCCAAATAGAATTCCCCTTGCAAGAGGATCATTTATTGGAGTTCTTTCACCAGCAAAATAAGGGAGTGTAATAAGTCCATCGCTTCCGACAGGAATTTTATCCAAATCTTGCATCATGGTGATGTAAGCATCAGGACCACCATTTTGCTCTAGTTCGAGTGCATCTGGGAAAATTGTATTTCTATACCATTTAGTAAGAGAGCCTGCAGCATTAGTGCCGGCAGATATGTCACAAAGTCCTGGTACAATAAATTCTTCACGCCATAAGCGTTCATCATCCACCAATTCTTTTGTCCCGAGAATCATATAAATGGAAGAACCGAATTGAATCATCATTTTACCAGGGGCAACAACGCCAGTGCTGATTGCTTCTGCGCCGGAGTCATCTGTTCCTACAATGACTGGAGTACCAACTGCAAGACCCGTTTCCTTTGAAGCGGTTTCAGTTACATAACCTGCGATATCATTTGCTTCCTTCACTTCTGCTAGCTGATCAGGGCGGCAAATTGGTAGGCAAGTTTCAGGATTTGGTGTTCCATCATTAAAATAAAGTGGATTAAAACTTGCAAGTCCTAAAAAACGATCGACTACATAATTACCAGTAAGTTTTGCTGCTATAAAACTAGAGCCTGTTAGAAACTTGTGGGTTTTTGCATATATTTCTGGCTCTTTATTTTTTATCCAAAGAATCTTAGGCATTACATCACTGGAGCATAATGGACGTCCATACCACTGTCGGATCTGTTCTTCCCCATACATTTCTGTGAGTTGTTCTATCTCATCGGTTGCACGTGCATCAATACCATATAGGATGGCTTTGCGTAGAGGTCGACACTGATCGTCGACAGGTAGGCAGTCGGCACCAAGCGCACTTGTTCCGATTGCTTTAATGTCAGATGGTGAAACTTTGGATTTTTCAATCAGTGCATTGCTTATAATACATAAATCCCCCCACCAATCTTTGTCGGCATCATGTTCATAATGACCTGGGGCAGGATTTGTCATTGCATGTTCAGTTGTATGTTCTGCTATAATTTCTCCGTGAGAATTGATTAATACACCTTTACTAGAGTTTGTTCCAGTATCAATCCCCATAAAATAAGACTCTTTCATAAATATTTCCATTCCTTTCTTAAAGAGAATATAAACTGTTTAGATAAGAGAGATATTTTTTTATTTATTCATGGCTATATACGATTCGTCCGTTGAGAAAAGTTACTTCTACTTTGCGAGAACGAATTTCTTCAATAGCTGTTTCAAATAGATTTCCGTCGAATACGACAATATCAGCTTTTTTTCCTTTTTCCAGTGTGCCGAGCTCTTTCTCTTGATATAGATTATAAGCACCGCCAGCACTCCATGCAGTTAGCAACTCAGGAATAGTCAGCATATTTTGTTTGTTAAATGTTTCTCCACCTTCAGGGAAGTATCCTCCGACTGCATGATAAATAGATTCTGGGATATCATCAATAAGAAGTGGAAGATCAGTTCCGCAACTTAATAACACATTGCTGTCAGCCATTTTACGTCTGTTCCAATAATACTGTCCGCGATCCATACCAATCTTTTCTTCAATCATGGCAAGTTTGTCTTTTCGATTTGCGATAGATTGAATTTGAGGATATATTTCAGCAATTACGCCTAATTTTCCCATACGCTCCAAGTCTGTTGGATCACTGAATTCAAGATCGGTAATACTATGACGATTTATAAGTTTTCCATTTTCATCCTTTTGGCAAGAGTCATAAATGTCTAATACTTTTGCAATAGCAGCATCTCCTTGAGCATGTAATGAGAAACGAAATCCTTCTGTATCGGCTTTAAAGGTATCGTTTGCTAAAAGATCCCAATCAATGTCTTGTGCACAGGTCGTATCTGCGCAAGAATAAGGTTTTTTCAAATCACCGCAAAGTTCGCTTATAGAACCGTCGGTCATTTGGTTATATCCAGAAAAACGAACAAACTCTCCTTTAAATTTTTCACGCATTTTCTTGCCATATGAGAGATTAAAAGGTTCAGCAACAGGTTGACTCATAAAGTTTACGCGGATAGTTAAAGCGTTTTCAGATTCTAGTTCTGCGAGAATGTCAGTAAATCCGTAGAAATCATCGAATCCCATTTCTTTGATGGAAGTGATTCCTTTACTGTTCATCATTTTAATATAGCGCTTAAATTCCGGAATTATAAAGTCTTTATCTCCAAGTAAGTCTGGTAAAAAGCGAACATAACTCTCCGGATAACAGGTTTCCGGGGTAAACTGATAATGATTTATAGCGGCTTGATTCATCCAACAAGTTTCGCAGCCTTTTGCAAACAGAAGAACAGGGCGAGTGGAAAAAGTCTCATCTAACAAATCTGTTCCATCAGGTTGGATTGTATCGGAGTTCCAACCGTGTCCCAAAATAGGTTTGTCTGCAGGAATTCCTTTCGCATACTCTTTAACTGAATTGAGTATATCTTCTTGAGAAGTAGCTGCGGATAAGTCAATTCCAACAAATCCTACAGAATAACCTGTGAAAAAGCAATGTACATCGGAGAATCCAGGCGTAATTGTTTTGTTCCCATAATCAAGATATTTTGTGTTTGTTCCTATTAGTTCAGTAGGAGCCAATCCTTTTCCGATGGAAAGTATCCGGTCGTTTTTGATAGCAATATATCCAGAGAAAGGTATTTCCTCTGTGGCTGTAAAAATACAGTTTGATAATAAAATAAGATCTGCGTATTCAGACATATTATTTAAACCTCCTAATGATTAATGATATTTGTAAAGACATAACTTATGTATAGGAAAATAAAAATATTAAGAGTAAAAGAGAGGCGACATCAAATAACAGATGAACCTTAGAAAGGTCAGATATCCAGCAACAAAAAATCAAAGCTGAACGCTCGTTCCTTAATGAATAAAAGTCATCGAAGTGTTCTAACAGATATTGCACACTATTTGTTAGAACACTTATAAATTATCATATTGCACAAAGCATTGGCAATTGGATGGGTAACTAAAAAATAAGTAGCAAAATAAGTGTATCTGATGAAACTGGCATAAACATAAATAAAAAACACACCGCTATGTGCGTAATGCATAAAAAAAGAGAAAATAAAGAAGGTAAAACATACAGATTGATGTGATTGGTATAGAATTAGAAGGGAAAACAACATGGTTATGGGATTTTATACATTTTTTATAATTGAATTTTAGACCTCTTGCGAATAGAAAAATGGTACTTAATTGTTATATAATTTTACCAACAAAAACACAACAAGGAGGAATAAAATAATGTTAAAAGTCGGAATGTTTACATCGGGATATCAGCGGAATCCGTTGGAGCATTGTTTTATGGATGCTAAAGAGTACGGTTATGATTATATCGAGCTTTGGGGTGGGCGTCCACATGCATATGCACCGGATCTGAAAGCGGGAGATATTAATGAAGTTCGCCGATTAATTGAAAAGTATGAAATGCCGGTGCTTGGTTACACACCGGAGCATAATGCTTATCCTTACAATTATATGATTGGTTCAGAGGCTCAGAGAAGAGATGCTGTTGATTATTTGAAACTATCTCTCGAAATGGCAAAAGAGATGGGTGCGGAATTTGTACTTACAAGTCCTGCAAACGGCGGATATCTTGCTACGTATGATCAGTTGTGGAGCAGATTAGAAAAAAATATTCAAGAGTTGGGAGATTATGCAGCAAAACTAGAAATCAAGCTAGTAGTTGAAGCTTTAACACCGTATGAATCTAATTTCTTTACAAGGGCAAATGATTTGGTGGAGCTATTTAGAAGAGTGGATAATCCATATGTAGTCGGCATGTGTGATATTGTTCCACCATTTGTACAGCATGAAAGTATTATGGCATATTTTGATAAACTCGGAAACAAGATGGATCATATGCATATTATTGATGGAGAAAATGGATCAGACACCCATATGATACCAGGAGAGGGAAATATTCCAATTAAAGAAATGCTATATGAAATGAAACGAATAGGTTATGATAAAACTGCAACACTTGAATTGGTTACAAATTATATTAATGAACCACGTTTTTATGCGAAACGTGCCATTGATAACATGCGTGAGCTAATGGCCGAGGCAGGAATCGTTTAAATGTAAAAGTGAATAAAAATAATAAAAAGTAATAGATTATTCAAGAAAATTGTGACAGCGAGGGTAGATAGCTGTTTACAATATAAAAGCATCGAAGATAATTAGAGAACTTAAAAAAGAAAAGTCGTGCACAAGATTTTCAATTATACTCTGTTTAAAAGGAAAGGAGAGTTTTTATGTCTGAAAACAAAAACGAACTTGGTCGTAAACTTGGTCTTGGCACTGTTATTGCACTTGGCGTTGGTACTACAGTAGGCTCTGGTATTTTTTCATCTTTATCTGAGGTAGCAAATGCTGCCGGTAGTAGCGTGTTTCTGATATTAGCATTCATTATAGGGGGATTGCTTCAGATTCCATCAAACTTTGTATATTCGGAATTAGCATCTGCCTATCCAGAGGATGGTGGACAATATGTTTACTTCCGTGAAGCAGGATCTCGACCACTCGCATTCTTGTGTGGATGGATCAGCTTTTGGGCAACTGACCCACCGTCGATTTCAATCATGGCTTTAGCAATTGTGAATTATCTTGCATTTTTTGTTCCGATTCATGGTTTTGTATTAAAGCTGGTTGCTGTAGTATTTGTATTAATTTTCATGGGAGTACACATACGTTCGGTAGAAGGCGGTGGAAAATTCCAGACAATTATTACAGCTCTTAAAATTTTACCATTTGCATTGGTTATTGGTATTGGTTTATTCAATCTTCAGGGGGATATTTTATTATCTTCTGCACCTTTGGAAGGATATGCAAAAAGTGGAATTGCTGCGCTAATCGCAGGTGTAGCTGCAACAACATGGTCATATGACGGTATGGGAGCTGCTTGTTATATGTCAGGTGAAATTAAAAATCCGAAAAAGAATATGCCTTTGGGTCTTATTCTTACAGCAGTTGTTGTACTAGTTCTTTATGCAGGATTAACATTTGTAGCTTCTGGAATTCTTTCTATTGATGAAATGGCTACATCTGAGGCTCCAATCGCACTGTTGGCATCTAAGCTTCCAGGAATTGGACATTATGCAGGTACAATTGTTGCAGTTATGGCAATTATTGTTGTAATTGGTTCATTATCATCTTGTATCATGTTCCAGCCACGTATCGAGTATGCTATGGCAAAAGATAACTTATTCTTTAAATCTTTTGCAAAAGTTCATCCAAAATACGAAACTCCTTATTTTTCAATTATCGTACAGTGTGCGGTTGCAATCGTATTAATTTTTGCTTCAGACTTGTCAGCATTGCTTGGATATTTTACAATGGTAGCATTATTAAAGAATGTGCTTACATTCGCTACAATTTTTGTGCTTCGTAAAAAAGGAAAAGAACATGGATACAATCCATCTTATAAATGTCCAGGTGGTCCAATTATGCCTCTTATTGCAATTATTATGACAAGTACACTTATTTGGGGCCAGCTTACATATGCGCCAATGCAGAGTTTAATTTGTGCATTTGTGGCAGTAGCTACAGGACTTCCAGTATTCTATTATTGGGATAAAAAAAATAAAAGAGAAAGTGCATAAGCATTAGACTTAATATGTTAAGAAGGTGAGAACTGTATGGAGAAAATAAAAAAAATTCGTCCGCAAGATATGGCGATGGAGCAGATTCAATGGTATATACAAGAAAACCAACTAAAACCACATACACAGCTTCCGAGTGAACGGGAGTTGTGTACAATGTGGCAAATGAATCGTTCCACTCTCCATACAGCTATTCAACAACTAATTGAAGAAAGAAAACTATATAGTGTAAAAGGCTCTGGAACCTTTGTGGCACCTCCGAGATTAGTTAGGGATATAAAGGGAATTCAGTCTACTTCGGAAGCAATGAGAAAAACAGGGTACTTTCTTTGGACAGAAGTATTAATCTCTAGAATTGAGACATGTGATGAATATATTGCAAGAAAACTTCAGATAAAAGAGGGAGATAAAGTATTTCATTTATATCGCTTGCGGATTAGAAACAATGTTCCTTTGATGATTGAGAATAGTTACATTAATTACGAACAGTGTGAAGGTTTGGAAGCTCACAATTTTGCAGAAGAATCTTTATATAAAGTTCTAGGGGATTTAGGCATATTGTTGACTAAAGGGACGGAGAAAGTAGGAATTACATTTGCCACAGAAGAAGAAGCTAAATTGTTGAAGGTAGAAGAAGGACAATACTTGTACTATCAGTCAGGTGTTGTAAACGACGATAGAGAAGTATGTATTGAGTTTTTTAGAATTATGGCGAGACCAGATCAGGTACAATATACGAATGTTCTAACAAGGACAGACACCAGATAAAAAAGGAGTGATATCGTATGAGATTGGCGGCAGTTGGAAGTAACTGTATTGATTATTATAACAATATAGATGGTGGAAAAGCATTTCCGGGGGGAGGCCCGGTAAATATGGCAGTTTATACACTCCGTTTAGGAGGAGAGGCTGCATATATTGGACCAGTAGGTGATGACGTCTACGGACAGATTATGATAGAAACTATCAAAGCGAAAGGCGTTGACACTTCGCATTTGCGTGTAGAAAAAGGAAAGACAGCCGTTACCCAGGTTGAATTGATAGATGGCGAAAGAGTATTTGGAGATTACGACGAAGGCGTATTGGAAAAATATAAATTAACAGATGAAGATATTGATTATATCAAAAATTTTGATGTTGTAATTTGTGATGTTTGGGGCAAAGTAGAAGGACAGTTTAAAGAGTTGAAGGAAAAAGGAATTGTTACTGCCTTTGATTGTGCGACAAGCCCAGATTCAGAGGAAAGTGTAAAAGCGATACCATATACAGATTATCTCTTTTATTCTGTGGATACAGGAGATACTAAAGAGGTAAGAGAACAAATGGAAAGAATTCAAAAACAGGGACCTAAGCTTGTCATTTGTATGATGGGAGAAGAAGGCAGTTTGTGTTATGATGGTGAAATATATCATCGTTTTGGAATCGTTCCTTGTGATCATCTTGTAGATAGTATGGGAGCTGGAGATAGTTATATTGCTGGATTTTTAACAGGAATTGTAGATGGACTTTCCATAGAAGGAGCAATGGAAAAAGGTGCAGCAAATGCAACAGAAACATTAAAGTATTTTGGAGCATGGTAACTAAAAAATAAGGAGCCGAAATATGAAAACTGCCTGTAAAAAAATGATCACTCAGCAAGTGAGTGAGATTTTAAGAATAGAAATAGAAGATGGCGATTTATATCCTGGTACAAAAATACCTACAGATACAGAATTGGCTGAAATGTTTGGTGTTCAGAAGCAAATTGTGAGAACAGCCATAGAAGTCTTGGTCAAAGAAGGATTGTTGAAATATATTTCTGATAAAGAAATATATGTTTTAGGACATAAAATCGAACGAGACATGGAAAAATTAGAAGGTTTTACGCAGACAATGTTAGATAGGAATATGAAACCATCTTTTAGAATTGTGTCCAAGTATCTAAGAATGGCAGGAAATTTGTATGGAAATATGTTCGGCATTAAACCAGAAGAGCCTATTTTTTATATTAAGCGCATGTGTTATGCTGACGGAGATTCGGTTTCTTTGGAGGAATTATATATACCGCATTATTTAATTCCCAAAATGGAAGGGATTGATTTATCGGTGTTTTCTGTGTATGAAGTATATGAAATGTATGGGATTCATTTAGCGGAAGCAGAGCAGACATTGGATTTGGTTCGTCCTAGTTTGAATGATGCAAAACTGTTGGGAATAGATGCAGGAACACCCGTGATGTTGTTTCAAAGTCTTACGTGTGATACGGATGGAAGGGCAATCGAATTCAATCGCAATTATGTGCGTGGTGATAAATGTAACTTTAATGTACAATTTTCAGATAAAAGGTAAAATTAAAATAATGGGATTATTTACAGGGAATTTTTATTCCAAAAATTTAAGAATGACAACACAGATTAATGTTATTTTCCCGGATGTTTCTAATGATGTAACACCTCTTTATGAGGGAACACCGAAGGTTCTTTATTTACTTCATGGACTGTCAGGAAATAGTGATGAATGGACGCGATTTTCTAAAATTGAATATTATGCAAAAAAATATAATTTCATAATAATTATGCCTGAAGTTCAACGTAGTTTTTATACAACAGGAAAAGTTGGAATTGATTATTTCCATTATGTTGCAGATGAACTTCCAGCTATTTGTGGGAAATGGTTTCATTTGGATCAAAGACGAGAAAATACATTTATAGCTGGAGAGAGTATGGGTGGATATGGTGCAGTGAAGATTGCATTGAATAGACCAGAGAAGTATGAAGCTGTGGCAAGTTTATCAGGAGTACTCGATTATGTAGGCTTTACGGAGATGGTACTTGCCGGAAATTGGGAGGATATGTCGCCACAAGAAATACAGAGTTTTCATGGAGAAGCAGGAAAACCAGAAGAGTGGGAAAATCCACTGTTTTTGGTAGAGAAACTTGCTAAAGACGAAAATCGTCCGAGGTTAATTCAATTTTGTGGTACAGAAGACTTCTTATATGAAAATAATCAGAAATTTAGAAAAGTCGCTGAAAGTAATTGTTATGGTCATGTTTATATGGAAGGACCAGGGGATCATGAGTGGCCTTATTGGGATAAAATGATTCAACGTGCTATACAATTTTTCTTAAATTTAGATTTGCAGACAACGAAATTGTATTAAATAGAAAGTAGTGAAAGGGGATATTAACTATGAAATATGAAGCAAAAGCGTGGAAAGAAACAGAAGGTGCTTGTTTGCGTAATTTTAAAGAGCAAGCACAGATTGACAGTGTGAATGGAGCACTTGCTCTTCGTCCGCAGATTGAAAAAATTATTGATCAAATCTGGGAAGAAGGATTTGATGGAATATATTTTATTGGTATTGGAGGTACTTATGCTTCCAGTATGCAGGTGGAAGTATATATGCGTGGCCGTTCAAAGCTTCCAGTATTTGTTGAAAATGCAGCTGAGTTTTTGACTACAGGAAACAAAAAATTTACAAATAAATCTGTAGTAATTATATCTTCAGTATCTGGAAATACAAAAGAAATGGTTGAATTAGTGGACAGAGTACATGAAAAAGGTGCAAAAGTATTTTCATTCATCGATAATCCAGGTACTACTCTCACACAGCCTGACAAGCAAGATTATCTGATTGTTTATCCAATGAATGAGCAGTTGAAATTTTATATGGTTGCAAATTACTTGATGTATAAAAATGGTGAATTTGATGATTATGACCGTTATAATAAAGAGATGGAAGCTAATCTTGCGGATGTATTAGTTCAGGTTGAGAAAGATTCCGATGAGTGGGCATATGAGTATGCAAAAAATAAGGTGGCATTTTGGAAAGAACATAAAGATCTTCCTCATTACTTTATTGGATCAGGAAATCAGTATGGGGCAACCTATTCCTATGCTATGTGCTATTGGGAGGAGCAGATGTGGATCCGTACAAAATCTATTAGCTGTCAAGAATTTTTCCACGGAATGCAGGAGATTATCGTTGAAGATACACCAGTTACTCTGTTTATGGGAGAGGATGAACAACGACCATTAGCTGAGCGTGTTGCAAAATTTCTTCCACGTGTAAATGCCAACTATACTATTATTGATACAAAAGAACATGAATTAAAAGGAATTAGTCCAGAATTTAGAGGAACAATTTCTCATTTGGTAATGCATGGTGTTAATAATCGTGTAGATGCATATATGGAGCTATTTTTAAGACATCCACTTTCTATTCGTAGATATTATCGTCAGTTTGATTATTAAGAATTAGATTTTTTTTAAGATATTGGTAGAATGAGTGCTGTCACACTAAGTAATTGTACAGAGACTCTTTGCTATGTAAATAGTCAGGTGAAAAGATTAATTGAACTATTTCATCTGACTATTTTTAGAAATATAAAATAACGCATAAAGAACCAGCACGGGAAATCCTAGTGGACTTGATTTTATGATTGTTCTGTCAAATTAATCATCAATAATGACGGAGTATTAGAAAACGAAGTTTTAGAACTGGCAAAGATGATTCCGGTCATTGCTATGACTGCTAATGCATTTTCAGAGGATATTCAGCATTCTTTGGCGGCTGGTATAAATGCACATGTTTCAAAACCGGTTGATATGAAGACGTTGCTGATATTAGCGGAAATTATAGAGCAATAATAAAAGTGTATATAAAAATTTGCGACAAACAGGTTTGGAAAAGGTTTCTCCAAACCTGTTTGTCATAGAGAAGTTCTATTAATCAGATATTTTTCCCAGCTACATAGTAAACGCTCAATAGCGAGTACAATCAAAAATTTAGAACCGCCATAATTGGAGGTTCCTGGTTACTGTTGTTTTCAAATCCCCTCCGGAAGTTTTTCAGACCATGGCAACAGATCTTCAAGGAAGGTTCGATCTTCTTGATCCATATGTTTTGGAATCTCCTCCAGGAGATATACAAAATAATCATAAGGTTTTAAGTTATTTGCCTTTACAGTTTCAGCAATACTATAAATGATTGCTGATGCAAATTCCGCAAGAACTGCGCATCCGTTCCAGAGGAACGGAGCGCCATTCCGCTTCAAACTGAGCAAAGCTCAACAGGTTAATTAGTTACCATCGTTTACTCTGCGATCCCTGCCAGGAAATTCAAGACGATATGCCTTGGATGTCATTCGGCTTAAG
>JAETOL010000153.1 GCA_021771755.1 Lachnospiraceae bacterium
TATTAAAAAAGTGGTTCAGGCAGACTCTTTCATTAAAATTTTCATCCAGTCCCAACCGGTAGAACAGACTTGTCCCTGCTGTGGGGCTAAAACAAAACGGATTCATGATTACCGTTTACAAGAAGTCCAGGACATTCCCTTACTGGGAAAACAAGTAATCCTGCTCCTTCGCAAACGCCGCTACCTCTGCCCATACTGCCGCAAACGGTTCACGGAACCCTATTCGTTCCTCCCCAGCTACCACCGCAGGACCCGCAGGCTGGCATTTTACATTGTCTCCCTGCTCCGGCAGACCTTTTCCTTAAAACAGATCGCAGAGCTTACCGGTGTTTCCGTCCAGACGGTCTGCCGCCTTCTGGACACGATTTGCTATCCTCCGCCTGACCAGCTTCCACAAGCGCTTTCCATTGACGAATTCAAAGGCAATGCTTCTACCGGTAAATATCAGTGCATTCTGGTTGATCCGAAAAAGCGCCGGATCCTCGACATTCTCCCGGATCGGACACAGAGCCATCTGGCTGATTATTGGCGGAACATTCCCAGGAAAGAACGCCTGAAGGTAAAGTTCTTCGTCTGCGATATGTGGCGCCCCTACACCGAACTTGCACAGACCTTCTTTCCAAACGCTACAATCATCGTGGATAAATATCATTTCATCCGGCAGGTGACATGGGCGATTGAAAATGTACGCAAACGGCTGCAGCGCTCCATGCCGGTTTCTCTGCGTAAGTATTATAAACGCAGCCGGAAACTCATTCTGACCCGCTATAAAAAGCTGAAGGATGAGAACAAACAGGCCTGTGATTTAATGCTTCACTATAGCGAGGATCTGCGTCTGGCACACCGCATGAAAGAGTGGTTTTATGATATCTGCCAGATGGAAGCGTATCGTCAGCAGCAGAGGGAATTTGATGACTGGATTGCGAATGCACAGAGCTGTGGGATCAAGGAATTTGAGGCCTGTGCTAAGACCTACAGGGCCTGGCGAAAAGAAATCCTGAATGCCTTTAAATACGGATTGACAAATGGTCCCACAGAAGGATTTAACAACAAGATAAAGGTGTTAAAACGGAGCAGCTACGGAATCCGGAATTTCAAACGGTTCCGAACCCGGATACTTCACTGTACATCATAGGATAAAAAGGTCGGTAATGCGGAGGCTTATTTGGCATGCCCAAAATCAGTAAAACCTGGAACTAAACATAAAAAGGGCCCTTTTCATAGAATTGGGGCGGGATTTTAACAAATCCCACCCCAACTATTGACAAAGAGCC
>JAETOL010000154.1 GCA_021771755.1 Lachnospiraceae bacterium
CATAGCACATGACATTTTTAAGTCGGTTTAGCCGCCTCATTTTTAACATTTGCCCAGAAGTCGTGCAGCAGATTGACATAGCCGTATCTAAAGATGCTCATGCGTTGCACATTCCTGCTTTTCATCATCGGAATCGGCAATGACTCGATTTTGACAAGGCCGTCGATGAACACAGCGGCAAAGGCAATCATCAGCAAGGTTAGCATGTTTTCAAAACGTTTTACTCCAAGATGTGTCTCCTCCATGTTGAACCCGGCGGACTTCAGCGCCCGGAACGCGGTCTCGAGAGTCCAACGCCTGCGGTACAGCACTTCGGTGTAGTCGCACTCCAATGGTGATGCGAGAATGATGAGGGATTCTTCGCCGTTGCGGCCTGTGCGGCGAGTGGCATATATCCGCACTCTCGTATTCTTACGCATCAGCCACACATCATGCAGCACGATGGATTCACCGAGTCTCAGCGAGGAGAGCACTTCGCGGAGCTTGCGTCCTTTCCTCTGGCCTTTCTTTCTCAGATACAGATTCTCACGCAGTCTCAGGCAGTAGCGTATATGGTTTATTTGTAGCCATTTGATAAAATTGGAATTGCCGAATTCCCGGTCAGCGAGCAGACATTCGATTCTTTCCCGTCCCATCAGGGAGACGACACTTTCCATTATCCCAATCTCATCGACAAAACTTGTGATGTCATGGCCCGGGAGGAAAGAGAAGCATATCGGAAGCGATATCCCGTTGAAACAGATCCCGACGGCAAGGACATAGTATTTGAACCCGCCGAGTTTCCATGAGGTGCCGTCCATGCTCAGTATGAACCGACCTTTTTCAGGCAAGGCGTCCAATATACTCCGGGCCGCTTCATGCTGCGTTATCAGACCACGCAGCAGAAAACGCTCGATGCGTCTCACCACCGATGCCACGCCGGCTCTTGACACAAACTCGGAAGCCAGTTTGAGGATGTTGACCGACCATGCCACAATCATGGCCTGAAGAATCGATATGAGACATTTTTTTAGAGAAAGGTTCATCACTCTCTGACAAATCGGTCTCAGAATTGTTAATAGAGTATTCATAAGGCGTGTGATTTCCTGGATTTTACTTCACTCTATTAACAAAGGAATTCCGCGCCTTTCTTATATCTTTTTGATTTATTGGCTTTTGAAAGGTGTGTTATATTCAAGCCTTTTTAACACGACATCGTTGCCTTATCACTGTATATGCCTGGCAATCAATGCTTAGACTTGGCGCAAGAAAAATGTCATGTGCTATG
>JAETOL010000155.1 GCA_021771755.1 Lachnospiraceae bacterium
CTTCCCAATAAACCACCCACGATAACACTCAATGCGATCATTCCAATGGTACCCCCAACATCATATCCTTTGGGGATTAAAATGATGCACATTTTATGTATTCCAAATGGAAGCCCTGCAAGGAACAGGAACATAAATAAATCTACATTCCCGGTCACTCCCATAATCGTTTTTACCATCCAGAGCCAGAACAGCATAGATACCATCGGTATCAGTGCTTTTTTAATCACATCCTCAATCGTCATCTTTTTGCTCCTTCTAATTTTTTCAATGTTTCTCTGATATTTCTGCAATCTTCTTACTGTATCTTCACTATTCATTTTTACCTTCTCTTTCTACCCACGACTCAAGTAACATAAAGATTATCTCCTCCATCTGATTCTTTGTATATGTCTCTGGGAAATACTGCTTCAGTTTCTTTGCTGGAATCTTCACTTGAAATTTTTCTGTTTTCTCTTTCATACAAATCTGATCAATCTCAAGATATGTCAGTGTCTGTTCCTTTGACATCTGTTTTAATTCCTGTGCCTGCTTCATTGAAGGTACCATGGCATGATTATTCATATATTGGAGTAATAGTTTCTGTTCTTCCAATTTCAAGTAAGATAATTCTACCGCAGTATTGAAAGGAATCTTTTTGTTATCCGCCAGACATAACATTTCCGGAATCAATTCTGTCAGATGGATATATCTCAAAATCTGTCGGGTACTATCTCCGGTATTCTGACTGACTTCCTCTGCCGCCAACTTCTTGCCAACTTGGCAAGAAGTTAAATCACTTCGTTTGCCCTGACGTTTCAATGCATCATATTTCATCTTATAGGCAAATGCCTTTTCACTGATCAACAGTTCTCAGCCATTTTGTCATCATCCAGAACCTTAAACGGATGATTTGAGAAAGGATGCAGATTATCCAGAGCAATCTGTTGGATGCCTGCCTGTTCCTCACTTGTTGTTCCGAACAGGGCATCTAATGACTGTAATGGGATTGGCGTTGGCTTCTTTTTACCTGCCATGTTCAAGGACCTCCTCCGTAAAACTCATATAAGCTTTCGCAACTTTACCTTTTGGTTCGTACTTAAAAATACTCTGCCCTTCTCTAACCGCTTCTTTCATCCTGACAGAAAATGGAATATAATTGTCAAACACATGAATGCAATTTGTAGTTTCGGGTTAATCTGTCTTCTGACTTTACCGATTGTCTTCAATAGCTGCTGCAGTCCTTTGATTGGAAGATAGGATGCTTCTACCGGAATCAACACTTCATCCGACGCTGCCAGGGCATTGATGGTGATCATACCCAAAGATGGCATACAATCTATCAAAATTGTATCGTACCGATCTTTTACCCTGTTTAATATCTGTTTCAGGACAAATTCACGGCTCATCGCATTTACAAGCTGAACCTCGGTTCCTGCCAATCCAATATTGGAACAGATAATATCAATACCTTCCTCCATATGCTGGATAAAGCAGTGTTCCGGAATATCTTCATCACTCAACACCATTTCCATCAGCGTTGTTAATGTTTCATTACTGTTATCGCAGTCACGGAATCCAAATCCCGCAGACACATCTGACTGAGGATCAGCATCTACAACTAACACCTTCTTATTCATAAGAGCCAACCCTACGCCAAGATTTGCCGCACATGCGGATTTTCCAGTTCCGCCTTTCTGGTTGACTACGGATATAATCTTTGCCATATTCTTTATCACCTTTCTTTGATCTCAAATAAAAAAGAGGACTGAACCAGACAGCCGTCTGGCATATATGCTTGAAATAGTGCGCCCAATGCAATCCAACTGACGGATTCCCGTTTTTATCCAGATATAGGAAACCACTTTTACCATCTATCATTGGTTCTATACGTGGCTTCTCTCGTTCTTTGATTATATTTCTGAAATGTTCTTCGACTTCTTTTGTCATTGGAAGAACTCTCTTTCCTGCACTCGTTTTGGTCGGAACAATGATATATTCCCCCTCTCGTGTCCGCTGTAACTGATTATTGACAGAAAATGTATGCTCGTCAAAATTAATATCATGCACTGTCAGACCACAAAACTCACTGATTCTCAAGCCTGTCTTAAAAAGAATGGATATACCGTCATAATATTTACTGAAATGCCTGTCCTCTTTTACAAAGTTTAAAAATAATCTCTGCTCCCGTGGTTTCAATGCTTCTCTCTGTACACTGTCATTAATCAATACTTTTGCCAGTTCAAAATTAAATGGATTGTAGCCGATTTCTTCATCTTCAAATGCCATTTGAAAAGCCGGACGCAACACGCCACGTATAGAATGTATTGCACTATAGCTTCTTCCGTTCTCCTGTAACTTAATCAAGAAAATCTTTGCATCTGAAAATTTAACCTTATCAATTTGCTTATGTCCGAATTCTTCTTTTTCCAGTATGTTCTGCACCGTTTTATAGCCAGCCTTTGTGTTATGTGTCACGCCCGTTTTAGTCGTTATATAACGCTCTACAAGCTGACATACCGTTATCTCTGTAGGAATTATACCCTTGCATATTTGCACCTGTAATTCTTGCTCTTGCGCCCTCAGAGAGGGTGTTGCTTTCTTTCCTGGCGGTGTTGTGTCTGCATTGGTTAATCTCCAACTCCTTATAATGCGACGTTTTCCCATACTATCTGTGTACCGATATGAATACCTCCCGTCTTTCTCTTGATGTTCTCCTGTTTTTAATAGTCTACCTTTATTATCACGTCTCTTTTCGCTCATATTGATTCCTTCCTATAATGTCAAGCCCTAAATCATTAATTTTTCAGGCTTTTCTTTAAATATTTACCTCATAAAACAGAGCCAAAAGTGTATGACAGTCATTGTATCTTGTACTGAACAGC
>JAETOL010000156.1 GCA_021771755.1 Lachnospiraceae bacterium
GGCGGCGTAAATTTACTGTAGGAATTATAGTGGCAGAAACTGCCGGATGTGTTTCAGATATATCAGTTCAATTCAATACCTTTTTATACTATACTTCCTTTGTTTTCTTCTTGCAAGTCCTTTGCTTTTATAATCCCCAGATATGCGCATTAAACCATGCATACTTTTTCACTTCTGTACTGACACTGTGGTTTATGCTCTCTATATATTTCCCGAGCTTATTGTGACGATGTCTCTCCCATCGCAGCATGCTCTCGCAACTCAGCACTTCGTTTTCTGCGCCGGCTGCTACCGGAAGCTCCCGCTCCTGCTGTCTGACCAGTTCCAACATATCCCCGCCATTCCAATAATACGCCCTTAAATGCGCCATTTTATCTACTCCTGTCCGGCTCCAGCCCATAGGACGGGAACTCATCCGCGAGGACAATACATGGCTCACATGCCCTTCTGCGCTGCATCCCTTTACTGTTTCTCGATCCTTTAAACGGATTTTTGCCGCTGTCCAGTTCGAGAGGATATAGGCTCCGCTTTCTTCAATCCGTTTTTCTATCGCTTCTGTTTCTGCGCAGACTTTCAGCCGTTCAACTACACTTTGGAAATCTGTCTTGGTTCCGCTTTTGATCGCATCACAGAGTTCTTTTCGTGCATCATCCACGCTGTCTTTCAAATGGCTTGTCATTTTCAACAGATACTTTTGCAGATGGAATTCATCCAATACACTGGTGATCCCCGCAATCCTCTTTTTCCCGCTCTGGATCCATGTCCCTCCATCTGCATTCAGATAGATCTTCTTCACTTTTTTCAGATCATAATGGCTGTCCAGATATGCATATACCTCGTCCCACAGCTTTGCGTTATCTGCTCCATCGTAGACTCCGCTGAAGTAATGGGGATTGACCAGCTTATGCCTTTTACTCTTTGGAGATTCCGGCTCAATCCCCTCATACACATACACCAGCTTTGCCAGAACACAGTTATTCTTCCAGTTATTCTCTCCGGTCTCCAAGTCTCCCTTCTTCTCTTTGAACTGTAGGGATACATGGTCTTCATCCGCATCAATATACAGAAACTCAACTGCCTTTTTCTTCGGCTTTTCTTCCTTCTGTTGCGGGAATGTCAGTTTATGCAGTTTATTCTTGACGGTCTGTTTGCTCACCTCGTCTGTCAGGCTTGTTTCTTCCCCTGCTTTCCGGTATGAAGTCTGAACCGCCTCCTCCAACAGTTTCGCTTCAGCGTCTTCTGTCAGCCGTTCCCAGGACTGCTTCCTTTTTGCACTATCACGGAGCATCTGGTTGCAGTCTTCTAATGTCTCTTTTATGAGATCCAGCCCCAGTGCAATCACCTCATCGCGGATTCCATAAACAAAGGATGCCATATCCTTAGGGTTTTTCATGAAACTTTCAATTATCTTTCCTAATTTTTTAATGCCAGACTCTTCAAACTGTTGTATACTCTTAATCATAGGGAACACCTTCCTTTGTGCTATTGGTTTTGGTCGACTAATATAATAACACAAAACTGGCGTTCCCTTTTCTATGTGTCCTACAAAAATTTTACGCTAGC
>JAETOL010000157.1 GCA_021771755.1 Lachnospiraceae bacterium
CAGGGCTAGCGCATGAGATTTAGCAAAAATTCAGTCAAAAACTTGGATATTTATGTGAAATAAACTTTCGGATATTGCATATATCGCTGAGAATGTATAAATTAGTGATATGCAAATAGAAATTTTCAGCAAGGTAAAAGACCCGCGAGAGTTGGGCAAAGTAAAACATGAACTCGAAGATGTGCTCCGAATGGCACTCATCGGCGTATTGTGTGACTGTGAGGACTGTGACGACATATCGGATATGGTCACTGACAGGGAGGAAGAATTCAAAGCTGCAGGATTGCTGAAGCTTACCAACGGCGTACCGTGCGGCGACACGATACTGCGCGTTGTCGAGTCTGTCAATCCCGTCCAGCTCCGGGCAAGCCTCGACTGCTGCCGCGGAGATATAATAGAAACCCTGTGCGGTCATCAGGTCATCATTGACGGAAAGAAACTTCGTGGTGAAAATCCCAAGAGCCTGGGATGCCACGGACTGTATATCCTCAACGCATGGGTGTCCGAGAAGGAAATCTGTGTTGCCGAAAAGCCTGTGGATGGCAAGACCAACGAACTTACGGTTCTTCCGTCGGTATTGTCCTCGTTATGGCTCACGGGTTCTCTGGTTTCCATCGATGCCATGGGAACACACCGTAATATCGCGGAACAGATCATACTTCAAGGGGGCGATTACCTCATGGTACTTAAAGACAATCAGCCAATACTCAAGGACTTGATAGAAAATATTTTTAGGGATGCCATTCCAATGTCGGTATATACGACCGAGGAAAAAGGACACGGAAGACTGGAAAAGAGGACTTGTTCCATTATGGATACGACACTGCTGGAGCAGGAGGGAATGTACGAGAGATGGCCCGGTCTGAAACGCATCATAAGAATGGAGCGTGAGCGTACAGAGAACGATTCCCGTTCGCGTGAGACAATCTACTATCTGAGCAGCGTGGAAAAAGATGAGGCGTCTTATTATGCAAACCGTATCCGGGCGCATTGGGGCATCGAAAACAAGCTGCACTGGCATCTCGACGTGACTTTCCGGGAGGACTTGTGCCGTGTTCGCGCCAAAAACGGTGCTGTCAATTTTTCCGCAATGCGCAAGTATGCGCTGGAAATGCTTAAAAAGCAAGACGACAAACTCAGTCTTAAGCGAAGACGCAAGAAATGTGGCCGTAATATTGACTATTTACTCAAGGTTTTTAAGGAAAGTTAAATCTCATGCGCCAGCCCTG
>JAETOL010000158.1 GCA_021771755.1 Lachnospiraceae bacterium
CCAGGAATGGTAAGCGTGTAGAAAAATATATTGATTTTAAAGATGTTGCAGAACTTAAAGATAGGATTGATCGGCGAAAGAAACTGGAAAAAGATCTCAAAGAATTGAAAAAACAAATTATCCCTGAGAAGGCAACCACAAAAGAAGAACATCTGGAGTTTAAGACAACTGTAAGAACAGGCAGCCGTCTTCGCGCGCAAATTGCTGTAACAAAGAAATACAAGAAGAGAGAATGTATTCGTGAACTACGAGATTATGTGTTCGGCAGTCAGACAGATAAAGTGTTTGTAATCTATGGCCTTCGAAGGACCGGTAAGACAACGATGATTCGTCAGATTCTTACAGAGTTACCTGAAACTGAATTTCGTAAGGCTGCCTTTATCCAGGTGAGATCCAGAGATATCCTGGAAGATATCGATGAGGATCTAAGGCTGCTGGAGACAAAAGGTTTCAAATATGTATTTATCGATGAGGTAACACTCATGGAGGACTTCATCGAAGGTGCGGCACTCTTCTCAGACATTTATGCCAGCAGCGGAATGAAGATTGTTTTATCGGGAACGGATTCTTTGGGGTTTGCCTTCTCAAAAGAGGAACAGCTGTATGATCGATGCATTATGATGCATACAACCTTCATCCCGTATCGTGAATTCGAGGAGGTTCTCGGAATCAAAGGAATTGATGAGTATATCCGTTATGGTGGAACCATGAGTTTAAGCGGTGTAAATTACAATGAAGATGCTATCTTTGCTTCAGCCAGAAGTGCGGAAGAATATATTGATACAGCGATTGCAAAAAACATTCAGCATTCCCTTAGGATGTATGAATATGGTGGACATTTCCGCTCATTATTGGATTTGTATGAAAAGGGAGAACTGACGAATGTAATCAATCGTGTAGTTGAAAACATCAATCACAGCTTCACACGCAGGGTTGTTGAAAGGACATTCAAGTCGCATGATATTGCTGTAACGGCATCAAATCTGCTTAGAGACAGGGAAGCTCCTATGAATATCAAAGCACATATGGATCTGGATGCAGTGACTCGTGGTATGATGCAGATGCTCGATATTCTGAACAAGGAAGAGCAAAGCATTCAGATTGAAGATTATCATATGGCACAGATAGAGGAATACCTTACCTTATTGGATCTGATTATGAAGATTGATCTCGAATCATTGCCGGAAGTCAATCGAAAAGAAAGTGTGAC
>JAETOL010000159.1 GCA_021771755.1 Lachnospiraceae bacterium
AGGAAGCAAGCAACCGAAAACAAGAGATAGACCGCCAGCACTACACTATTCCGAACCAAAGACCAAAAGATAAGCATTGTGGGAAAATCTAAACTTTTGGATTTTCCTACAATGCCGACTACGGCGGAATCCCTCCCACTCCTTATATCTTTCTTTCCGTATACATTGAATTTGTATTTAGTAAATGCTATAATGTCCCTATTCAAATTATAAATGTGTTGAATTAGTTACATGTACATATTTTTTGTGCCGGAGGAAGTGAAATGAATCAAAAAATTTATCTCATTACAGGCTTAATGGCTTCTGGAAAATCTACAGTTTCCGATTTACTGGCAAAATCAATAGAAAAATGCGTCCATCTTCGTGGTGATGTGTTCCGAAAAATGATTATTTCAGGCAGAGAAAATATGTCAGCTACCCCATCAGCGGAAGCAGTCCGCCAGCTGTACCTTCGATACAAATTGACTGCTGATGCGGCAAAGTCATACTTTGACAACGGCTTTTCTGTAGTGATCCAAGATAACTACTACGGTGATGAATTAAACCGAATGATAAATTATCTGCATAAATACCCTGTTGAGGTTGTCGTTCTTTGTCCAGATGTGGAAACAATAAAAGAAAGGGAACGATACAGGGAGAAAACAGGCTATTCCGGCTTTACGGTTGAAACCTTATACGATACATTTATGCAGACAACACCACAGATCAGCTTTTGGCTGGACAATTCCAACCAAACACCACAGCAGACAGCAGAAACCATTCTGAACGCCAGGAAGCCGGTATGATTGTTACATATAAGGGGAAGAAAAATTTCTTTTAGGTACTTTCTTTCCTAAAACTGATGTGATATAATAGCTTCATTCCAGAAAAGGAGTAAAAAATATGCGGCAAGGTATTCTTAAATAAAACTATAATCAAATAGTGGGAACAAAGGATTATGATAGTTCCTTTTGTAGGGGCTTGGTTTTTTGTGCCCAATTTAAGAATACTTTTGCCTTATCAATTTTGACATATCCAAAAAAACAGCAATCACAAATAGGTGTATGCTGTATATGTGTATGTCCGCAAATTATAATCCCCAGTGGTAAAAGTATTTTACTGCTGGGGATTTTTATGCCCTTTGGGGCTGTAAAGGGAGGACAATCACATGAAAATAATCAATATTGGAATTCTTGCCCATGTAGACAGACAGCGATTACTTCTTTTTGCTGGAATGATTATAAAATCAATATCGTGGACACTCCCGGTCATATGGATTTTTTAACCGAAGCATACCGCTCTTTATCTGTCCTTGACGGAGCTGTTTTAGTCATTTCGGCAAAAGACGGCGTACAGGCACAAACCCGTATATTATTCCATGCGCTTCAGAAAATGGACATTCCGACAATTATCTTTATAAATAAGATAGACCAAAATGGGATCGACCTGCGGCGTGTTTACCAAAGCATTAAAGATAAACTTACCAGTGATATGATTGTTATGCAGGAGGTTTCCCTGTCGCCAAAGATAACCATGACCGATATTTCTGATTTGGACAAATGGGATATGATTATTTCCGGAAGCGATGAACTATTAGAACGATATGTTGCAGAGGATTCTTTGGATATACAGGAATTACAATATGAAAAGTGCAAAAGAACCAGATGCTGCTCTTTGTTTCCTGTTTATCATGGGAGTGCAAAAGACAATTTAGGAACAGAAAAACTGATTGAAGCGATTACAGAAACTTTCATTACACAAACAGACGATATTCAGTCTGAATTATGTGGATATGTTTTTAAGGTTGAGTATACAGAGCGGAAAAAACGGCTTTCTTATTTACGCCTGTATCATGGGACGCTCCATTTACGGGATACACTGCTGCTGTCAAAAAAGAAAAAAATAAAGATTACAGAAATGTGTATTCCGTCAAATGGTGAAATCGTCCCGGCTGACCATGCCTGTCCGGGAGAAATTGTTATTTTAGCTGATGATACTTTGAAACTGAACGACATCCTGTTAAATGCCCTCGCAGAGATTGCTGATACAGACCCTCTTTTGCATTTTGACATTGATACTGTTACACATGAGATTATGTTATCTTTTTTGGGAAAAGTACAGTTAGAAGTTATTTGTTCGCTATTAGAAGAAAAATATCATGTGGGCGTGGCTATGAAAGAGCCTTCGGTTATTTATCTGGAAAGACCGCAAAAAAAAGCGAGCTGCACGATTCATATTGAAGTGCCGCCGAATCCGTTTTGGGCATCTATTGGTTTGACTGTAACACCGCTTCCTGTTGGAAGCGGAACACAATATAAAAGCGAGGTATCTCTCGGCTATTTAAACCAAAGTTTTCAAAATGCCGTCATGGAGGGTGTGCGTTATGGAATGGAGCAGGGCTTATATGGCTGGGGAGTGACAGACTGCCAAATTTGTTTTGATTATGGAGTTTATTACAGCCCGGTCAGCACCCCCGCTGATTTTCGTTTTCTTGCGCCTGTCGTGTTGGAGCAGGCATTGAAAAAAGCAGGGACACA
>JAETOL010000058.1 GCA_021771755.1 Lachnospiraceae bacterium
CCACACTTAGAAATGTTTGTCAACAACTTTTTCTGACTTTTTCAAAAGTTTTTTGAATTGTTTGTTTAAAACAATCATTTCTTTGTGACAGCTAGATTAATTTACCACAGCTTCCAGCATATGTCAACTACTTTTTTTATTTTTTTCAAAATAATATTTCCTTGTATTTATGCCTTTTTTCTATATATAAAAACCGCTGTCCAACAAAAACTGTCGAACAGCGGCTCTATTTTACTTTTATGGATTCAATGATTCTTTTGCTCCCCCTGCTGCAAGCAGATGACTTTTGATCAGTACCGGACGTACTGCATTATAAAGCACTGCTACCAGGATGATCGATACGACTGCGTTGAACAGAGTTGTCATAGCGCTGAGCTTCGCCAGCACCTCTGCCATTTTCTGAGGCTGACCAAGTATATACTGCTTATAAAAATAGCCAACCACCGGATCGGCGACCACATTAAACGCAAGGCCTGCTGCTGATGCAAGTATACTCCATTTTAAAACATATTTCTTATCTGTACTTTCATTGATCTTTGCGATCTTATGTGCGACAAGTCCTGTAATCAATCCGATACAGAGCTTCAGTACAAATGTTTTTGGTGCCACCGTAAAATATACCGGATCCATAAGATCTGCAATTGTCATCCCGATAGCTCCTGCAAGACCGCCATACCAGCCTCCCAGAAGAAGCGCTCCTAAAACACAAAATGCATTTCCTATATGTATCGATGTCGCATCTCCTCCCGGCACCGGAATCTTAATCTGTAAAAAAGTAAAGGATACATAGCAAAGCGCTGCCAGAAGTGCTGTCTCTGCAAGTTTTGTGATGGTACTGTTCTGGTTATTCATAATCATATCTCCTCTTTTCAAATAAGTTAAACACATCATAAGCAATAACTGTACTTTTTAGAATATACAATTTCTATATTTTATAAGGGGACAATTTCAAAAGAAGATTTTTGTATCCTGAATTCTTTTGTGGAACACTTCTGACAGATAGGTTATAATAGAACATATAAAAAACAAAGGAGGAAGTGTATATATGGATTTTGTAAAAGAAGCACTGTCTTTTGGTTTTGCCAATGCGGCTATCGTAGAAGTAAAGGAGCTGTCCTTTGTGCTGGAATACCGTCAGTTCTGTGAAGAAAACCTTTGCGGCTGCTATGATAAGCTTCCGGCATGCCCTCCATCCTGCGGCACACCGGAAGAAATGCGCGATAAAGCTCAGGTATATGAAAAGGCGCTTGTTCTCCAGACGGTCCTCGAGCATCCGGAAAACAACCCGTCTGTTTTTAAAAAAGCGAAATATGATCAGAATGTACTGACAGAAAAACTGGCAGAGCATCTTTTTCCTTATGAGAAAAAAGATTTCCTCATTATGAGCGCCGGTCCCTACAAAACATACTCCTGTATGTCTGCCTATGGTCTGGATGCCCAGAAAATGGCAGAGTCTGCCGGAATGGTATGCTGGGCCGGTGATTCGGATGTACGGTTCTTTTCTCTTATTTTATATCACGAATGATTTTCCTGACATAAAAACCCCCGAAAGGCTCCTTCTTCCCGGATTCCTTTCAGGGGTTTTGCAAAAAATCAGATTCCTTTTTTATAAAGAATATAAGAATATCCCATAGGAATTACTCCCACAGCTATCAGAAAAGCTATCAGAACCCACTCTGACTTAAAAAATGCATTTACTATAAAAATAATCCCTCCCAGCATAAACAGCCATGCTCCAAGTCTGTGAGTACGATTCCAGTTTTCTTCACTGTTTAATGTCCACGGGATCTTGATCCCCACCGTATAATTCTGTTTGATCTTGTGCATATAATTTCCCATAATGATAAATACAATCCCCAGGATTATATTCATTACCATTCCAATATCAATTGTGCGTCCAAGAGCTACCGCATAACAGCTCAGACAGGTTACCAGAGAAATAATAGGGATAATCCAGAGTATCGTCCTCATCAGCTTGTCGTTAATATTTTTCCGTTTAGGATCTGCGTTAGTCAAAAAAGCACAGACAAACTCCATAGCAAGCATAATTAACGGCATACCAAATACAGCCATTGGCTTGCTGCTCCATCCATTTATCTCATTATCTGACCCAAAATGTGTAGGTATCATATCCGGAAGTTTATTCCACAAAAATAAGCCCACAGCCATTGGCAGCAATATCATAAATCCTGCTGTCAGCAGTGTCCATTTATATTTTTTCAACATGATATTTTCCTCCTCTGGTTCAGGATAAGCTGAACCATAAATGATTTTCTATTTCTTTTCTCCTGTAAGCTCAGTAAGCCACAGCAGAATTTCTTCCACCACTGAAGTATTCAGCTCATAGTAGACATAATTTTTCACCTTTGTCTCCCATACAAGATCTGCATTTTTAAGGATCTTCAAATGGTAAGATATGGTCGCTCCTGTCATATCGAAATGACTTCCTATTTCTCCTGCAGACATTTTCCCATCCTTCAGAAGCTGCAGAATTTCTCTTCTTGCCGAATCTGATAATGCCTTAAATGTATCTGCAAAAGACATGAGATCACTCCTTTCGTCAAAATCTAATTAGAAATATTTCTAATTAGATTCTACTCTTTACCGCACAAAAAATCAACATCTATTTAGACTTTTTTCTAAATAGATGTTGATCTCTTCATTTATCCCGGTATTCTCCCGGAGTCATTCCATACCTCGCCTTAAACTGTCGATTAAAATTAGAAAGATTGCTGAAGCCGGAATCCTCGGCAATGGTCACGATCTTATGATCTGTACGACGCAGATTTTCTGCCGCTGCCGCCAGTCTTCGGTCATTAACATAAGAAGTAAAGCTGCTGCCTGTCATATTTTTAAACCACCGCATAAAATGACTGCTGCTCCATCCACAAAATTCAGCCATCTGTCCTACGGACAGATTTTCACCGGATCTTACCTCTATTTGCTGTAGAAGCATTTTCAGTTTTTCCATATCCGGAGAAATACTGTGATGAATATGAGGATATTTTCTGACAAGAAGAAACAGGAACTGCAGGACAGCCGCCTTAACTCCCAGTTCAAAACCTATTGTTTTTTCTCCGCATAGTTCTTCCATCTGTTCCAGGCAGGCTTTCAGTTTTTCGTAATCTTTTTCCTCACAGCTGATACGAACCGGTGAAAGAAGCTGACCGGAAACAAGGGGAACCAGATATTCTCCGGCACATACATCGGCAGCTCCCCCTCCCAGAAAATCCACCTCAAAAATAATATTTTCGTATTCCATGGAAGCGCCCTTTACCCTGTGGATCGCATGAAGATTTCCCGGAGGGATCACAAAAATATCTCCTTCCCTGCCTTCGTATTCTGCCATCCCCATCTGGATCCGTCCTTTTCCTTTTTTTACATAGATCAATTCCATTTCCCGATGCCAGTGTACCAGCACTGCCGGAAAATCCAGCGGAATGGTACAGGGATATATGTTAAATGGAAACAATCGGCTTCCATGTTTTTTCGTTTCCTGGTACTGCTTTTCTACCATAATTTTTCCTCCAATATGATAGGATTGTATTATTCTTTGCTGTTATTTTACTAGATTCCAATGAATTTTTGTAGTAAAAATATAGTAACGACAACAAAAGAACACAATCCTGAAAAATGAAAGGAGCACATAATATGAACACATTTGTCAAAGATGAACTTACAAAGCTTTGCGGAAAAGAGTTAAGCACTGCAGCCAATACCGAACTTTATCACGCACTTCTGGAACTGATCCGCAGCCAGAGCGAAAAGCGTACAGCTGCTGTTACAGGCAGGAAGCTTTACTACATTTCTGCTGAATTTCTGATTGGAAAACTTCTTTCCAATAACCTGATCAATCTCGGACTTTATGATGAAGTGCGTTCTGTTCTTGCAGAATCCGGACATTCTCTGGCTGAGCTTGAAGAGATTGAGCCGGAACCAAGTCTTGGCAACGGCGGACTCGGACGTCTGGCAGCCTGTTTCCTGGACAGTCTTGCAACCCTGAATCTTCCTGGTGACGGCGTAGGTCTTCGTTACCACTGCGGACTGTTTCATCAGGATTTCAAAAACGGAGTGCAGAATGAAACCCCGGACTTCTGGCTGGAGCCTCACAGTGCCGCACAGGCAACCGATACGGTATTTCCGGTGTCCCTTGCAGGAACCACCTATTCCGCAAGACTTTATACCCTTCCGGTAACCGGCTATGAGGGACGTACCAACACACTGAACCTCTTTGATCTGGATACTGTAGATACCGACATTATTGGAGACGGAATCTCTTTTGACAAAACCGATATCGCCAGAAATCTGACTCTCTTCCTTTACCCGGATGATTCAGATGACAACGGACGTCTGCTCCGTATCTATCAGCAATATTTTATGGTATCCGCAGGCGCTCAGCTGATTCTGAAAGAGTGTGAAGAAAGAGGCTGCAATTATCGTGATTTGGCTGACTATGCCGCCATTCAGATCAACGACACACATCCAAGTATGGTAATTCCAGAACTGATCCGCCTTCTGGAAGAAAAGGGCATTGCCTTTGAGGAAGCCGTTCAGATCGTGACAGATACCTGCGCTTACACCAATCACACCATCCTTGCAGAAGCACTGGAAAAATGGCCGGTGGATTTTCTGGAAAAAGTCGTTCCACAGCTTGTTCCTGTGATCCGCAAACTGGATGCTCTTGCAAAAACAAGAACCGAGGATTCCTCCACAGCCATTATCGACGATCAGAATCGAGTGCATATGGCTCATATGGATATTCATTTTTCTCATTCCACTAACGGAGTAGCCGCTCTTCATACGGAGATCCTCAAGGAAAGTGAACTGAAAAACTTTTATAACCTTTATCCGGAAAAATTCAATAATAAAACAAATGGTATTACCTTCCGCCGCTGGCTGATGAAATGTAACCCGTCACTTACAAAAGAAATTGAAAAACTGATCGGTCCCGGCTTCTACAAAGATGCCGCAGAGCTGGAAAAGCTCCTTGCATTTGCAGAGGATGAGGATGTTCTGAAACGTCTTGGAGAAATCAAGCATCAGAACAAAGAGGCTCTGGCACAGTGGCTGAAAAACAAACAGGGTGTTTCCCTTCAGACAAATGCCATGTTCTCCATTCAGTCCAAGAGGCTCCATGAATATAAGCGCCAGCAGCTGAACCTGCTTTTCCTGATCCATCAGTACCTGGAGATCAAAGCCGGACATAAGCCATCCACTGCTCTGGTAAGCATTTTCGGTGCCAAGGCTGCTCCTGCCTATGTGATCGCCAAGGATATCATCCACAGCCTTTTAACCTTATCCGAAGTTATTGCCAACGACCCTGATGTCGCTCCATGGATGCAGCTTGTTTTTGTGGAAAACTACAATGTTACTGCTGCTGAAAAAATGATTCCTGCCTGTGATCTTTCTGAACAGATCAGCCTCGCTTCCAAAGAAGCTTCCGGAACCGGAAATATGAAGTTTATGCTTAACGGCGCTCTCACACTTGGAACAATGGACGGAGCCAATGTAGAGATTTCTCAGGCTGTAGGAGCAGAAAATATCTACATCTTCGGTCAGAGCAGCAATCAGGTCATCCATCGCTATGAAAGCGGAGATTACTGTGCAAAAGACTGGTACGAAAGCGATCCGAACCTGAAACGCGCCATCGACTTCCTTACCGGAGAAGAAATGATGAAATACGGCCAGAAGGATCATCTGGAAAGACTGAGAAACGAACTGATCTGGAAAGACTGGTTCCAGACTCTTCCGGATTTTAATGCCTACGTTGTGAGAAAACAGCAGGCTATGGCAGATTATGCATGCAATCCTTCCGACTGGACAAGAAGAACACTTATCAACATAGCCAAAGCCGGCTTCTTCTCTTCTGACCGTACCATTGAAGAATACAATCGCGACATCTGGCATCTGGGAGAGTGATTACTCTCCCGGATTGGAGGCGCGGATCTGCTCAGTCAGTTCTTTGCCGCCCAGCTGATACCACTGTTCTACAAAAGTATCAAAATAGCTGACAGGCACCTCCCCCATGATGATTTTTATAAAAGAATCTTTTTCAAATTGCTTCAGGGACTGCGGGACTACGCCATCTGTATCATCCAGATAGGGATGTACCGCCGGTGTATAGTTTCCGTCTACCAGAAGCCCCACTGCTGAAATTCTGGATTTATAGGCGGCCCAGTCTTCTGCCGTATATTCCCTGGAATCCAGATAATTTCTGCAGGCCTGATAATAGGAACTTTCTATAGCAGTCAGCTCTTCCTCCGGGCAGGTGCCGCCAAGCGCCGCCCGGATTTTTTCTGTAACCTGATAGGTTGCTTCATTATAGTCCACATTGATCACAAGTGGTCTCGCTGTTGGATCTACATTCAGGGCAAAATACTCGTTTACCTCGTCTGCATCTTCTGCTTCATATCTTGTATGATCAAAAAGTACACTGATGATCTTCATAACGATCTCCGGATGCTCAAATCCCTTACGAACTACCACGTATTTATTATTTCTTAAAGAAGCATATGCCTCCTGTCCGGATGGTTCCTGAAGGTAATAAGGCTCCCAGTCTGCAGTTTTATCTTTTTCCATGGCGTCCATCAGAGGATTATTTGGAGTCCACCAGAGCCCGAAAAAGGCTCCACACTTCCCTTCCACCACCAGATCCCGGATATTGTTTGGTGCACGGAGCGCAAAATTCTGGTCAAGAATCCCTCTTTCGTACAGATCATGCAAAAAAGAAAGAGCATTTCTGGTTTCTTCTGTCAGGGAACCATAGACAATCTTCCCTTCCTTCTTGATCCACCTTTGAGGGCTTGCATGAAAGCTGTCAAAGATCACATCCATGGAATAGCTGGAGCTTGTCGTCCCTACAAGTCCTGTGTCACAGGCCAGCCCTACCGGATCCTCTCCTTCTTCTGTTCCCAGTCGGTTCTCTGTAAAGGCTTCTATCACCTCAAAGGCTTCCTCCAGTGTCTCTGGTTCTTTCAGCCCCAGCTGATCGATCCAGTCCTTCCGAAGCCACAGAAGATTCGGGCCATGATCGATCACCGTTTCCGGCACTGCCATCAGTTTTCCGTCAAATTCGCCTGCCTCCAGAAGTTCTCCCCCATAACTGTCATACATTTCTTTGATCCTGGGTGACGTGCATTTTTCATATGCCTCTGTCAGATCTTCAATCAGGTCGTTGTCTACCAGCTCCTTTAAGGTTTCTCTGTCCGATACTACCAGTACATCGGGAAGTGTCTGGTCTTTTGCAATGATATTGACAAACTCACTGTACCTGTCTTCACTTTCCATATAAATATTATCGTTCTGGATATTCAGATGCTTCCGAAGATATCTTGTGTAGGCATTATCCTCATAAGTATCGCCTTCCGGAAGATTGGAGTTATTTGCACCGCTCATCTGTCCCAGCGTATAGGTAACAAGCTCCGGATATGCCCCATAAGGTGTTGTTTCTGCCTTTTCCCATGCTTTTCGGGTCTCTTCAGAGACCTGCTGTCCGGAATCCTGCGGCTGTCTTTTTTGTGAACAGCCCGAAAGAAAACAAACTGCTGTCAAAACTGCCGCAGTCCTGTAAAAATTTTTTCTCATTTTATCTCCTGTGCTCCCTTTCTGCCGCTGTTTTCTTTGGAAGCCGGATCTCCACTCTCGTCCCCTCGCCCGGATGGCTGATGATCCGGACTCCATACTCTTCCCCATACAGGAGGCGGATCCGGTCATTGACATTTTTCAGGCCATACCCCTTTGCCTGATAGGTCACGAGGGTCTGTGCTTTTTCCGGATCCATTCCCGGGCCATTGTCCGTTACTGCCATCAGAAATTCCTCTCCCTCATCCACGATCGAAAGCTTCATGATCTTTTCGCCTTCTTCCTTTACATCCAGCCCATGCTCCAGAGCATTCTCCACCACCGGCTGAAGAAGAAGCTTCGGTACCATTTCATTTTTTATAGAAGGATCCGTCTCCCATTGTACAGTAAAGTCATGGTCGTGCATTACCAGCTGGATTTCCAGATATGCCTCTACATTTCGGATACAGTTTTCCACTGTGACCATATCTTCTCCCTTGCTTAATGCAGTCCGATAAAAGGTGGACAGTGCCAGCGTAACCTTGCTGATCTCCTTCTGGTTGCTGCGGATTGCCATCCAGTTAATAGCCGAAAGGGTATTATAAAGAAAATGCGGATTGATCTGTGCCTGAAGCGCCTTCAGCTCAAATTCTTTAAGGGCAATCTTATTTACATAAACCTCGTCAATCAGGCGGTTGATCTCGTCCATCATACGCCGGAAACTGCGCACAAGTATTCCTACTTCATCCTCACTGTCACTGGATACCGTAACTTCACGGCTTCCATGATTTACCTGGTCCATATTTCTGGTAAGCTCTTCAATTTTTCTGGTAAATATCCTGGAAAAAAATGTTCCCAGAGCAAAAACGATCACTGCACACAGAAGGATCAGAGGGATCTCCTCCAGAAAAAGCTGCTTGACCTCCCCGGAAATCGCCTCCTTGGAACGAAACAGATAATAATCCCATCCGTTCTCGCCGCTGGAACTTTTTGCATAAAAATAATCATCTCCCAGAAACCTGTCTCCATATAAGATACGTCCGCTCTCGTCTGCAGCCACAACACGCGTTCCGTCTTCTGCAATTCCGGAAAAAGGCTGAAAAATCTTATCATAATCCAATGTCAGACAAAGCACCGCCGCCAGCTCTCTGTTGTTGTAAATATTACGGATGGCTGCCACCTCTTTTTTGTCCCGGTTTACCATCCATTGAATTCTTACCTCATCCTTAAGCTCCTCATTCCACCATTTTTCCTGTATTTTTTCAAAAGGGACCAGGGTATATTCATGCTCCACCTTAATGCTGTCTGCAAAAAGCTGAATCTGCCGGATCGCATCATGATAGGATTTCGGTACCGTCAGAAGCGGATCTGCCACCTTCATATATTTTTCATAAGCAGAATAATTATCCATATTTTTCTCCCGGATAATCTCTTCGATATCAGGAGAATACGTAAGATAATTCATAAGGCTGGTATAAACAGCAATCTGGCTGTCAATATTTTCCCGGGTCTGTTCCAGAAGAGAAGACATATCCTCCATTTCCCTCTGTTTCACAAAACTGCTCATACGTATGTGACTGTAGATGGCAATCAGGATCACCGGAACCAGACTGGCAATTACCAGAAGTGCCCGGAGCTTGTTGCGGTATTTCATATTTTTAATCTTCTGATACAGATTCCTCATTCTCTCCTGTTCCTTTCCGATAGGATTCCGGACTTCTTCCATAAAATTCACGGAAGCTTCTGCAGAAATAGGATACGTTGGAAAAGCCTACTTTTTCACTGATCTGAGCCACCTTCATATTGGTGTTTTTCAGAAGTTCTCCCGCTTTTTCCATACGGAACACGCGTATGTAGCGGTTCAGATTCATTCCGGTTTCCTTTTTAAAAATAAAGCTGAGATATCCTGAGGAAAGATATACTTTTTCTGCCAGTGTTTCCAGATTCAGATCCTCATCATAATGCTGGTAGATATAATTTTTCACCACCGCCACTTCATTTCTGGATTCACTCATGGATCTCTCCAGAAATTTCTCATATTCACAGATGTTGTACTCTGTAACCTGAAGGATCTCCATAATATTCCTGCAGTTATAAAGCCGGTCGATCTCATGCTCCAACCGTCTTTCTCCGGAAAACTGATCCTCCTGGAACAATTCCTGGATCAGATTGGAAAAAACAAACTTAATATACATAGCCGAATATTTGGTATTGTCCGTATATTTTTCCTTCAGTGTCAGAAAGTGTTTTCTGAGCAGTTCTGTATCTTTCCTGCTGATATCCTCGGAGATCATCTGCATCAGATGCGAATCCTGCACTTCTCCCATAGCCATCTTCAGATGTTCCTCTTCATTAGAAAAAATATGCTTTTCCGGATGATAGAATTTTTCTTCCATCTGCTGTTCCAGCTGGCTCATGATCTCCGGAAGGCACTGACTTCCCTCAAACATCCTGCTGACTGCAAGATAAAAACGATCTCTGTAACTCAAACTTCCCACATCAAAAATGGGATTCGCACCTTGAAAAATCAATACTTTAATTCACAAAATACCCTTATGCAGCTGTTTCTCTCCGTTTCAATGCATCCTGCATATATT
>JAETOL010000059.1 GCA_021771755.1 Lachnospiraceae bacterium
GCTTATTAAAGTGCCTCTAATCACAGAACTGCCATTCTGAAATTTTCAAAAAGTCGGCAGATTGGTGCTTTGGGCAGACATGTTCATTTTTAAATTACAGTTTGCGGAAACTCAAGGTAAATCTGTCTTATTTTCATGTATTTTTGATGAACCGTATTGTCTGAAAATAATGTTTTATGGTATCATAAACAAGAACTCAGATATGCTGTTTTTTGGCATTTTACAAATGCATAATTTATTTGAAAGAAAGGGGATGAAAGATCTATGGATAGTCAGGCAGTAAGTGAAACTGTAGAAAAGGTAGACCAGGGACTGGAAGAACTGGGGATTGAAGGTGTGGGAGATAGTCTGAGAGAGATTTTGAATTTTAAAGAGTATTTTGCGGAACAGATTCCGGCGATTGTAGGGTTTGGAATTAAAGTAATTCTGGCGATCGTTGTATTTTTTGTGGGACGGAAGCTGATTCGATGGTGTATCCGGCTTCTCAAACGTTCCATGGAAAAAACAAAGATAGATGAAGGTGTGGTTCAGTTTGCCTGTTCTGCGGGAAAGGCTGTACTTTATACGATGCTGATCTTTAATATCGCAGTCAGCCTGGGCGTTACAGAATCTTCGGTGGCAGCGCTTCTTGGTACTGCGGGAGTGGCAATCGGTCTTGCGCTTCAGGGCGGACTTGCAAACCTGGCAGGAGGAGTCCTGCTTCTTGTGTTCAAGCCATTTACCGTAGGAGATTATATCATCCAGAATCAGCAGAATGGCTGTGAGGGAACTGTGGCAAGGATTGAAATGTGCTATACCACCCTGTTAAGTATTGATAATAAAAAAATCGTAGTTCCGAATGGTACTCTCTCTAACAGTACGATCATTAATGTGACGGCAAAAGAAACCAGAAAGCTGGAAATCAAAGTAGGGATTTCTTACGAAGCAAATATCCAGAAGGCAAAAGACATCCTCTACAGGATCCTTTTAGACGATCCGGATACCAGGGGAGATGAAAGCGAGATGGTTGTCTTTGTGGATCAGCTGGCAGACAGTGCTGTGATCATGGGACTTCGCGTATGGGTTCCCACCGAGTCCTACTGGCCGGTAAAATGGAGATTGAATCAGAGGATCAAGGAAGAATTTGACGCCCAGGGAATTGTGATCCCATACAATCAGATGGAGATATATGTACATGAGAAAAATTAATTGTAAACTTAAATTAAATAAAAGTTGACAATTATTTCCGGCTGTGATAGAGTGAAACCTGAAAAAAGTCTATGTGCAGCAGGAGGATAAAAATGAGTACAATGGCAGTATCGAGAAGTAAAACCTATGATATGGTATATATCGGTGTATTTGCAGTTTTAATGGCAATCTGTTCCTGGATTTCCATTCCCACCGCAGTCCCATTCACGCTTCAGACCTTTGGGGTTTTTATGGCAGTGGGGATGCTGGGAGGAAAAAGAGGTACGATAGCAGTGCTTTTATATATCCTTCTTGGAGCAGTCGGTGTGCCTGTATTTGCAGGAATGACCGGGGGAATTGGAATCCTTGCCGGAACTACAGGCGGCTATATTGTTGGATTTTTATTTTCGGCACTTGTTATGTGGGCAATGGAGAAACTTCCGGGAAAGAAAGCGGTGATACAGATTCTTTCTATGGCAGCAGGTCTGATCGTCTGCTATGCTTTTGGAACTCTGTGGTTTATGACGGTCTATATGCGGACAAATGGTGCGGTAAGTCTTTCGGCGGTTCTTGGCTGGTGCGTACTCCCGTTTATCATTCCGGATATCATTAAGATCATTTTGGCTTATGGACTGTCCAGAAAACTGAAAAACTATGTGATGTAATATGGAAAAAGAAAAAATATACACGCTTCGTCCCCACCATGGTATGTGTCTGGCATATTTTGAGGGGAAAGGATACAGCAGCAGTTTTTGTGTACATATGGGAGAAGTTCTGGAAAAACTGGAAAAGGGTGCGAAGGTAAAGCTTATTGTCGCAGGAGATGAGATCTGTGCTGCATGCCCGAATCTGAAACAGGGTATGTGCAGAACGGCAGAACGGACAGCCTTTTATGACCGGTCTGTTTTGGACCGGTGTGGTTTAAGGGAAAATGAGATCCTTGGATTTCAGGAATTTGTATCCAAAGTGGAAAGAGAGATTCTGAAGCCAGGAAAAAGAAAAGAAATATGCGGCGGATGTCAGTGGGATGAGATCTGCAAAAAGAAGAAAAGCCGCTGGGAAAAATAAGAACAGCAGTCGGATCAGATCCGGCTGCTGTTTGTACGTTCTGTGGCAAACAGAAGAATGACCATACCTACAGCGGCAGATACCGTAGCGAAGATCAGCATGGCATTGACACCTGCAGCATCGATCAGGGCGCCTCCAAGCAATGCGCCGATCACGCTTCCAAGAGTATAGGTCATAGTGATATATGCCTGTCCTTTGATCGCATCCTGTTCTTCCATAACAGAGTTGACATAGTAGACGGAAGAAACCGCGATCAGTCCCCAGCCAAGCATCTGCAAAATCTGGACACCGTAAAAAACAGGAATGTCAGGGGCTAAAAGCGTTCCAAGAGATTTCAGCATAAAGAAGATTCCGCAGACCCGAAACCAGAAGTGGCAGGGAGCTTTTTTCAGCATGAAAGTAAAAAGGAACAGGGTGGGAAGCTCAATGAGCGCGGCTATGGCCATTGCGGTTCCCATTTCAGCGCTTCCTCCGCCTTTGCTTTCTACGATCTGGAAAGTAAAGCTGTTCAGAAGCACATGGCTGAGGTAAATAAAGATACAGCCGATTAAAACAACGGCAAAGCGTTTGTATTTTATAAAAAATGCCAGTGGGCTGGAAGCGGCCGGTTTCCGGACAGAAACGGCAACGGCCGTTTTATGGAAGGGAAACAGAACCAGAATACCGATAAAGCCCAGAGAAAGGACTGCGATGGACAGTGGGACAGAAACAGCTCCTGCTTTTTCTGCAATGGCTCCCAGAATATAGGACATGATCGCATAAGCAACTGAGCCCATGCCTCTGGCTGCTCCGAAGTTCAGAGCTTTTCCCTGATTGATGCTTTCCATACCCAGAGAATTGATAAAGGGATTCAGAAGCTGCAGAAGCGTGATGGTGCTTCCATAAAGGATTCCGGTAAAAAGGATGGACTTTCGGAAAGAAAGCAGCATCAGGACTCCTAAGATCATCTGGATCAGGGTAAGCGTAAGTACTATTTTTTTCAGAGAAGGACTTGCCGGATGGTCTGCATAGCCTGCAATGATCGGCTGGAGAATGGCAGAGATGATTCCGGCAACCGCCATGATCATACCGATCTCTGTGTTGGAAAAACCACTGTCCAGAAGATAAAGACTGGCAAAGCCCATGATGGCGGAAAAATTCATCCAGTAAAAACCCTGAATAGAGGAATACCGCAGGGTAAGATTTGGGGATTTTATGGTGTCTGTCATACAAAAAACTCCTTTTTGTGTAGTTCTTTTATTATAGCAGGGACAGAAGCGTCCGTCCACAGGAACCAGACACGGAAGGAGAATTTTATGGAAGAAGATCGAAAAATGCTTCCGCTTGCAATCAAAAGATTTTTGTCATATGATAAAGTCAGTTTATATCTTATGAGGAGGTTAATGGACATGAAGAAAAAGATTGACGTATTTGAACATACTGGAGAAATCCTGAAAGGGGTCAGAAACGGCGTTCTGATCACTTCAAAAGCGGGAGACAAAGTAAATTCCATGACGATTTCCTGGGGAATGATGGGAATTGAGTGGGGAAAACCGGTGTTTATCACAGTGATCCGGGAAGGTCGTTTTACCAGAGAAATCCTGGAAAAGAACGGAGAATTTACAGTGAACATTCCTCTGGATGACAGCCAGAAAAAGGCGCTTGGCTTCTGCGGTTCAAAATCCGGCCGTGATACAGATAAAATAAAAGAACTGGGTCTGACCCTGGAAGAGCCGGAAAGTATTTCCGTTCCCGGGATAAGAGAATTTCCACTGACTCTGGAATGCCGCGTTGTGTATAAGCAGCTGCAGGATATCGAAGCAATGGATGCGGAAACAGTTGAGAAATTTTATCCTCAGAATGTGGACAGCACCTTTACCGGATCCAACCGTGATGTGCATGTGGCATATTACGGAGAGATCGTAAATGCATATGTAATTGAATAAAACTTTTTCTGAAGAGAAGAGCGATTGACAGAAATCAATAGAAAACGGTATTTGCACACTTCCTTTTGGGTTACATAAAATATACAGTAACCAAGAAAAAAGAAAGGATTTGTTCATGGAAAATTATCCTATGAATCGTTCCTGCGGCCGGCCCTACCATGCAACCTGTGGTATGGCAAAAGTTCAGCCGCCTGTTGCTTCCTGCCGCTGTGAGGCAGAACGGAACAGGCAGTCCTGTGCCTGCCGGCTTCCAGGTACGGTAACAAAAAATGCTGAAATGTACACGCATGCAGATCATTTGGAACCTGCCATGGCATATGTTCCCTGTCAGCAGTTTACCAATACCTATGATCTTTGTTATGCGTTAAATGCCGGAACGATTTTTCCACAGTTATGCAAGCCATTTTGCGGGAAGCGAGGTGGCCAGAGATGATGTATCAAAATGCCTGTTCAAAAGCCCGGCTTCTTCAGCAGATCAACGAGGTAAGCTTTGCAATTGATGACCTGCTCCTCTATCTTGACACGCACCCATGCTGTGAAAAGGGAATGGCTCTTTATCGAGATTATACAGAAAAGCGGAAAAAACTTATGAAAGAGTATGCCCAGTGCTATGGCCCTCTTACCATCGATGATGCGATAGAAAATAGTGCGGATACCTGGAAATGGATGGAACAGCCATTTCCGTGGGAAAGGGAAGGAGGGTGCAGATAGTATATGTGGAATTATGAAAAAAGACTGCAGTATCCGATCAATATCAAGACACCGAATGCCAAGATCGCTCAGTATATTATGAGTCAGTATGGCGGACCGGAGTGCAATACCCTATAATAATGCCTGGAACCAGCTATTTACGGTGGCTCCAGGACTTTTGAGAGGAGAAAAAACACGAAACTTCTCACGAAATAATGATATCAAAGTACATTTTACCTTCTTCCTTATCGTAGATAATCTGATCCACAACGCTGCGGATCAGTAACCCTTTCTCTTCATATCTCACATCAGGGTTCTTCAAAATATCATTTACAGATTTAATTTCGCGGAGAATTTTCTCTGTGTCGATTTCAGGTTCTTCCTGATCGTGCAGCAGGTTTTCGATCTGAGAATTTAATTTCAACCGGGAGGCTGTCAGACGTTCTTTATTGGCTTTGTATTCTTCCAATGTATCAATCTCACTCTCGTAGGCTTCGCGGATTCGTTTTTCCCGGATCTCCAGTTTGGAGAGCTCTTTTTGCAGTCGCTCAATTTCGAGATCGTTGCTATCCTTGGGCTGAGATTTGCGGACGTAGGAAAACTCAGCACCGGAAAGAATCTGATCAAAGTAGCTCGTAACAGCTTCTTCAGCTTTTTTAACAGACAGAGCCACAGAAGTCTTGTGAAATCCTTTGGCGTATTTCCAACACTGGAAATAGGGACAGGCGCTGCTTCCTGTGTAGGAGAGAGTGGCACCGCAAATAGAACATTTAATCAATCCGGACAACCAATGCTTACAAGTAGAAACATTTCTTGCTTTGATCGGACGCTTCCGGGATGCGATCAGCTCCTGCCTTTTCTCAAAACGTTCTCTGGACAGACGTACTTCGTGAGCGCCTTCAAATTCCACGCCATTCCAGATCACAGTTCCGCAGTAAAAAGGATTTTCCAGAATCCGATTAACAGTGCGGCGTTCAAATGGATTCCCACGTTTGGTGCGATAACCAAGATCGTTGCAGCGTCTTGCTATGGCCGTCTCATCCATATTCTGGTTATCATAGAGATCCATAATATACGATACCATAGCATATTCAGCCTCATTGATAACAAAAGGTTTCCCATGGCCAACAGCATCATATCCCAGACAAGGAGTAGTTTGGTACCCGTGCTGCAGAGCTTTTTCTTTCATTCCTCTCAAAACCTCTCCGGACAGTCGGATAGAGTAGTATTCATCCATCCATTCAATAATGCGCTCGATCAGACTTCCAAAAGGTCCTTCGACCAAAGGCTCAGAGACACTGACTACATCTACACGATCCTTTTTTAACATGCTTTTGTAGACAATGGACTCTTCCTGGTTCCGGGCAAATCGACTGAATTTCCAGACCAGGATCACGTCAATGGGGTGAGAGGGTTGCTTTGCAGTGGCAATCATGCGCTGAAACTCAGGTCGTTTTTGAACATGTCGGCCAGAAACACTTTCGGAAAAAATAAAATCCTTGGAAACTATGATATCGTTCTTTTTGGCATAATCCAATAAAAGACGTTTCTGAGCATCGGGAGATAGTTCTGCCTGATCCTCGGTACTGACACGGATATATAGAGCACCTGTCTTCATCAAAACATCACCTCGGTTTTAGATATTATGTATTTTTAGGTACAAAAATAACAGTCGAACAAAGTTTCTGATTGAACGACTGTCCCGAAGATGATACAATATTCTTTGCAAAATGGATATGCATCTTCGGATGTATGAGCCGTCTCTGTGTTGGTAGCACAGGGGCGGTTTTGCTTTAAATGAAAATCAGTTGCTTTTATTTGGTGGTATCGTATTTTTCTGTGGTATTGTCTACATCATAACCGAGATCCAATAGAGATTCTTTTATCTGATCGAGATTAGCAAGCGTAGAATCATCTTCGGGCTTTTCTGCATTGCGATATACATATTTTACAGCCTGATAGGTATCCATACCAAGATTGGCATAAAGATTTTCGGGGCCATTTTTGGAATATGCATATTCGAGATAATAGCCATAATACATTGTGTTTTCCATTACGGTATTGTTCTCATAAAAATCCGGAAAATGATCGACAATATAGGTGATTGCTTCGTCACGCTTTTCCTCACTAGCAGATTTATTGGCGGATTTTTTTGCTTCTTGAGCAATGTAGTCAACCATAGAGCTTTTGTTTGGCTCAATTTCCTCAGAAGGAACCTCAAAAACAGAAGCTTCTGGAGTGATAGTTGGCTCCTGAGCAGCCAAAGTATAGGTTGGAACAGTGGAAAGAAATAATAAACTAGATAATGATGCAATGAAAATTTTCTTTTTCATAAAGACACCTCCTAAAATGTATTTTATTAAAACGCCGAAGCGAATTAATTCAATTTTAATTTAATCAATCTTTTATTATACCCGGTAATGCGGGAAATTTGATCAACAGAATATCCCGTTTCCCAATATTCGGAAAGCAGATCATCCGGCAGCAGGAGTTCCATAGCAAATAGATCAGCTTCTCGTTCGTATCTGGCTCCGTTGAGTTGCGTTCGAGTGTCCATAAAGATTGCATTTGCTTTTTTATGTAAAAACATGTGACCCAGTTCGTGAGCCAAAACAAAACGCTGTTCCGGATCCGACAATCGTTCATCCAGATAAATAATATTATTTCGCTGGAAATATTGATAAAATCCTCGTACACCGTCCAACGGATAATGCACTAGGATTACGTTTAATCCCCGGACGATCTCAAAAGGATCACGGCTCTTAAACATACGGGCGATTTTGTTCGCCTGTTTCTTGACATCCATACGCGTCAGTCCTTCTTATATTTCTTAGGTGTGTATTTCTCCTTGTTCTTCTTCTTGGCCAGCTCCATACCGATCTGCATAGCGGAAAGGATAGAATCAATGGCTTCAGGACTGGCCGGATCTCCATCAAACATCAAACCTTCTTGATTCATAAGCTGTTCTCTGGTTTGCTCCAGAATCTTCTCGATGTCTTTTTCGTCTTTAGGAGTCAATGATTTTTCGCTATTTTCTTCTCCAGTCATTAAATATGTCGTAGTAACACCTAAAAAAATAGAAATTTTTTCAAGCCTATCAGCAGGGAATACACCTTTTCTTAACTGACTGATATAGCCATTAGAGAAACCAAGTTCCTTTTCTAATTTAGAAATAGGAATTTTTCTATTTTTACATATTTCTTTTACTCGCTCTACGCTGTTCAAATGGGCACCTCCTGATTTAGAGAAAAACCTAAAAATGGTATTGACAAATTAGAGATAACCCTATATAATGACTTTAAGATTTAGAGAAAAGCCTAAATATAGAGAGATCCCAATATGTTTGTGGTAATTCATATTTTAGATTATTCTCTAATAAAAGTCAATACTTTTCTCTAAATCCAATAAGAATAGTGGAGGTGAAATGTATAGTGATTTTAAAAAAAATTAGAGACTTATGCGACAAAAAAGGGATTACAGTATCAGAACTTGAAAGAGCGTGTGGAATCGGAAATGCAACTATTTCGCGATGGGATAAGTCTTTTCCAAGGGTAGATAAATTAAAAGCTGTAGCAGATTATCTGCATGTGTCCATTGAGGAACTTCTGGAAGAGTAGGAGGTAAAGAGAAGTGAATAAGCCATACACTATTGAAAAAAATTACGCAGGCGCCCAAATTACACCGGAGGGGATTACTGGAGTTGTTGAATCAGAGCTAAGAATCTGTTTAAAGGGAGGGGAATTTGAAAAATTCCAAAAGCAACCATTCTATACAGAAATGATTAAATATCTGGATAATATTGAAAAACATGGAAATTCATTGGATGCCGAAACATGGAATGAAAAAAAGAGAAACTTCTGGAACACAGAGCCAAAGACTGGAAGAAACAGTAAAGAAGTCAAAACAGTGAAAGTAAAACTGGATGGATATAAAAAGGCTTTAAAACAAATAAGGGAAATAAAAAGAGAAATAACACAGCTCAACAAAGCTACGAAAGAGTTTGTTGAGCTGAAAGAGAAGTTATTCTGATTCTATAGATATGGATACTCCACAGTTAGGACATATTACTGATTTTCCAACATCATCCACAGAAATAGAAAAAGAATGACTGCATTCTGGACATTCGATATCGAAAGAAAGATGATCTAACTCGTTCATAAGATCATCAATACCAGAATCATCAAATTCAAAAGGCGCCATAAACGTTTCTCCTTTCTTTGTACTCGGACATGGCAGTGTCCTGTACTTAAAGAATAGGAGCAAACAAGTGAAAAGTCAATGGATTTTACAGAAGTAAAATGTCACACACAAGCTAATAAACATACAGTAATACAGGAGGTGATTAAACGTGAAAGAAATAACATATATCACCAGAATTCGCACAAATGGAGAATACCGGGAATTATCCCGAGAGGAAGCAAAGAAGATCTTGCAGGAACGAATAGAACGTACATTGCAGGACATGAATTACGAAAGAGCTGCCGGATAGGCAGCAGAAAGGAGGACAAGTTGCTCAGAACATCCATAACAGCGGCAGTGATCGCCGCATTTGAAATAATGATCACACTGGATCAGTGGGAGGGGATATCGAAGATCATAACAGCAGCAGTGGTCTTCTGGGGAATGAACCTGTTTTTGCTGCTCGGAATGGAGGGAGAGGATGCTGAAGACCATCAAGGAAAACCGGAAACTTCGCAGAGAAAACGCAGAGCTGCGTAAGGCCGTTGAAGAAGCTTTGCAGGATTTACAGGATTCAGAGTGCCCTCTGGGGGTACGGGCTCTGTCGGCCAGTATCCGGTTAGAGAGGACATTAGAAAAGGATCCCACTGAGGTTAGTAGCTCAAGAGGATCCAAAAGACAATAATAGTTTATTACAGCCTTATTGTAAGGTAGATTTGGAGGAAAAGCAATGAAAAAATATGAATTTACAGGTGAAACAAAACAGGTTGAACTTTTGTTCAGAACAGTAACCTTACAGAGAATCAAAGCGGTTGCAGAATTTGGAATTGTTAAAATTGGTGATCTTGGAGGTTGGATTGAGAAAGAAGAAAATCTTTCCCATGAAGGAAAGGCTTGGGTCTGGGGTAATGCCGAGGTCTGGGGTAATGCCAAGGTCTGTGGTGATGCCAAGGTCTGGGGTAATGCCGAGGTCTGGGGTAATGCCAAGGTCTGTGGTGATGCCAAGGTCTGGGGTAATGCCGAGG
>JAETOL010000060.1 GCA_021771755.1 Lachnospiraceae bacterium
CCCCCGTCACCCCCGGGCAGAGAGTGACCCTCTCTCTGCACTCTCCGGCAAAGGGAACAGCTCTGCGGCCGCCGTTCCCCTTGCATCCCTTCCCGGCCGTTTCCGTCCACCTTCCACTTAAGATATATGAGCCACTATACAGTCTGCCATTATGAGAAATGCTACGGTCCACCGGTGTCCTACTCCACCCATATCGAGAGGAAGAAGGCGGACGGCAGGGAGCATGTGCCGTACAACATCAAGCGCAGCGACCTTACCAAGCACAACAAGGAGTTCATAAAGGAAGCCCGGGAGATAGGCCGCAGCGCAGCCATCGAGAACAGGCTTGATGCCGTCCGTCATCAGAAGGATGCCGACGGCAATGAATACGAGCGCAAGATTCGGAAAGGTCAGATATGCTGTATCGAGATCCGCATGAGCGCATCGGTCGAGGGTATGGCTGAGATCATCGAGCAGGGCAGACTGATGGAATGGTGCCGGGAGTCTATAAAGTGGGCGCAGAAAGAGCATGGCAAGGAGAACATCGTGAGTGCGGTTCTGCACATGGACGAGGAGACACCGCACCTTCATGTGTCGCTTGTTCCTGTCGTGTCCGGCGAGAGCAAGAAGCAGAGGACAACAAAAAAGAGAGCCGCCAAGGATAAGGAGAAAGCGGAGAAGAACGGAGAGGAAGCCCCGAAGAAGAAACGCCGCTACAAAAAAAAGGCGACAGTGGAGACCCTGCGGTTGTGTGCCGATGATGTAATGACCCAATGGGATCTGAAAAGGCGTCAGACCGAGTATGCCGTTGCGATGGCTCCTTTCGGTCTGGAGAGAGGTGAGGAAGGAAGCCCTGCCAAGCACAAGGATCTTGCACAGTACTATAAGGAGCAATACGAGCTGCAACGCGGACGGCTGGACGAGTTACTCAAGGAACTCGCCGGACAGGAGGATCTGGTGAAGGAGAAGAACCGGGAGATTCTTAAAAAGGACAGTCAGATCCGGGAGCAGGAAAAGGAACTGTCCAAAACCAGGAATGAACTCACTGAAAAGAAAAATGAGATAGTCCGGCAACAGCAGCAGCTCGACAAACTCCTTCCGTTGATAGAGAAGGCGCAGGACAGGCTTGACACCTACACTGAAGCCGGAGAATATGCCGAGGGTCGGATAGAGTCCGCTGATCGTCTCCTTCAGGTGGCGGACAGCAGGGAGAAAGAGGTCGCCAAGGTTGAGAAGGAGGCATTGGAAAGGATAAACAACGCCTCGATAAGTTTCCTTGCCAAGAAAGAGGTGGAGAGGCTTGCAAAGGAGAATGCGGAGCTGAAGTTGCTCGTGTCCGGCAACGCCACCGCACTGGAGAGAGCAGCCGCTGCCACTCGTCAGGAGAAAGCCGGAAGAGAGAAAGCGGAACTGCAACTGCAACAGTTGAAGGAAACAGTGTCCGGCACACAGACCGCACTCGAGCGCAGACATCCCGATGAAGCCCGGCTGATCAGGGAGCTTGTGTCGATAGAGATAACCAATCCCGAATGGCAGGATTGTATCCTTGATGGAGGTGTGCTCCGTCTGAAGCCGTATGCGTTAATTGATCCGGCAACAAGGAAACGTATTCCGGATGAATACTGTCAGGCTACAGAGATAAAGGTAGAAGGCGAGGGAAAGGAATCCTTTATATCCATCTGCGGAAAACGCATCGCGGATTTTTTCCGTGACATCTGGGCAAAAGTCGCGGCTGCACTTGGGATAAAGCAGCGTCAGGAGGAGGAGAAAAGGAAGCAGCAGGCACAGAAGCCGGACACCGGACAGACTCAGGAACCGCCGAAGAAAAGCAGGGGAATGAGAAGGTAGGGATAATGTACATGTACAATAGGCTTGCCGCATCAGACGGCAAGGGGGTAGCCTAATACCCCCCTGTCGGGGTCATGGCGATTTCCGTTGCCGGATCCTGTGTCGGACAGCAAGCTGAATCATGTTGATTTCTTTCGGCTGTCTATAGCTCTGTAAAGGGTTGCCCGGCTGATTCCGGTTGCCTTGGTTATCTCATCAATGGTGTGCAGCTTCGAGTCATACATCTTCAGTGCGGTCGATACCTTGCTTTCATCAGATTTGGGTCTGCCACCCTTACGACCTCTTGCCCTCGCAGCTTCAAGTCCCTGCCTTGTGCGCTGCCGTGTGAGGTCTCTCTCAAACTGTGAGAGTCCGGCAAATATTGTGAGCAGTAGATTTCCCTGTGGTGTGGTGGTGTCGAGCCATGTCTCCCTCAGTGATTTCATGGATGCTCCGGCTTCATGTATCCTCTCGATGATTGAAAGCAGTTCCTTGACGGAACGCCCCAGCCGGGTAAGTTCCGTTATTATCACGGTGTCTCCGGAACGGAGTGAATCCATCATCCTGTCAAGTTGCGGACGCTCCTTTTTTACTCCGGATATTTTCTCACTGTATATCCGCTCACATCCGGATTGAGTGAGCAGATCAGTCTGCCCATCGAGGTTCTGCCCGGTGGTCGATACTCTTGCGTAGCCTATTATCATGGAAGAAATAATTGTTCTGCGGTTACAGACTGTCTTATATCATCTGAGTACTTATTCCTGATAATGCCATTTGAAGTGATCAATACAGGGGAGATGAATTTTCGAGCAGGAACATAATGTTGCAGCACGACCACTTTTTTATTGATACTTTCAAGTGCGGCCGCAGTCATGGAATATCCGTTTGGCGCATATTTCATCTCACAGATATTTATGACGTTGTCTGAACGGTCAATGAGCAAGTCAATCTGAACGCCGGGGTGAACATCATTTCCTTTGACGTGCCATGAGAATATATTAGCCATTATTCCGGATATGCCAAGTGCAGCCTTAATCTGTCTTGAATGGAGAAGGCAGACACGTTCAAAAGCCAATCCACACCAAGTATTATAAGCGGGAGTTCGTAATAACTTAGTCCAATATTCATCGTCAACACCATGAGCCATTCTCACGAATTGATAGTAGAATAGTGTGTAACAATCGACGAGCTGATATATTGCGTCTCGCAGTCTTTTATCAAGATGGCAGTATTTACGAATAAAGCCACATTCGATAAGATCTTCAAGAATGCTGCTTAACTGACCACTGCTATCCAGTTTTCCTTTTTTTATTATCTCATCTCTGGTAAGTCCTGATTTCTTGCCGGATAATGTTTCGACAACCTTCACATATTTTTCGGGACTCTTGAACATGGAGGCATAAATAAAGTTGAATTCATTGTGAAGTTCTCCCCCTTCTTTGAAAAAGAGGTCGTTTATATTTTGTCCCATGCTTTTGGATGGCTCTAATTTTGTCCAATAATATGGAACACCACCCATAATCATATATCCCTCCAAAATCATATTCCTTGACAGAGGAAGTTTAAGAGATTGAACCAGTTCCTCACACTCTGAAAGAGAGAACTGTTGTAGCCGGATTTTGTAAGTTACTCTGTTATACAGTCCTCCGATATTTCTGAATATCTTGTTTATGATCCAAGAGGTCGCGCTTCCGCAGATAATTAGAAGCACATCGTGCCGAGCTGAAGCCCAACCATTCCAGAAGTGCTCAAATGCAGGAATAAATTTGGAATTAGGTGAGTCCATCCATGGCAGTTCATCTAAGAAAATGACCTTTCTCTTATGTGGTGCGGAGTCTATCAGAGCCTCAAGGAGATGGAACGCCTGAAACCATGTCTTTGGCATCGGTGAGTCTCTTGGTAAACCCTGTGCGAGCAGATTATTGTAGAATTCTTCGATCTGTTCCTGATTCGACACATTTAGAACTCCTGTGTATTGGAATGTAAAGCGTCCTTTGAATGTTTCTCTGATAAGGAATGTCTTACCGATACGACGTCTGCCATACACCGCAACAAATTCGGCATATTCGGAGTCGAATGCTCGATTGAGCTTATTTATTTCTTCCTTGCGTCCTATGACCATAGTTACTAATTTTGGTGCAAAGGTAACAAAAATAATCGACTTATTTCCACAAGTGGTAAAAATGTCCACTTGTGGAAATAAGTCGATTGGGGGAGTCAGTGGAATTTGATGGAGCTATCTCAAAATACAGGACATTCTCTTTATTTTGAGAGATTGAATTTGAGATGTCTTTTGGAATACTAAAAGGCTGGTTCCCGGTATCGAGGGACCAGCCTTTTTAGATTGTCTCAAAAACGGTCGTTTTTTCACTACCTAATGCTCCGACAATAGCCGTTACTTTCCCTTTAGTTATGGCGGACACATCTGTCAGAGTCTTTTTAAATGCGTGTGGATTATACTTGAAATCCACATTAGCCAATACAATGGATTTTTCCGTATTAAACTCGGATATATGATTTTCATTGGTCTCCTCATTCTTACCCTCATATAGAGTATATTTTAATACATAGAAAGCCCTAAATCTGTTAAGACAGTTGATGCTTTACAGAAAATGCCCATATTGGAACCATTAATTGTAGCGGCCCCAATGTTAATTCCAGCGGCTTTGTTTAATTTTGCATCAACACCATAAACAAGACCTCCACTATCTCCATTTATACTTGTATATGTAGCTTCGCATATATTTGTGAGAGTATTGCCATTTGATGCAACATGTTTCCCTACTATGCTTTTTACTGTTCCAGAAGAACCAGACAGACAACTCTTGGCACAAAGAGTTACTGGAAATCCAACGGAGGGGTTAACTGTAGATGCAGATAGCGTTTTTGAGGTTGTTCCAATAGTATTGGATAAAGTATAATTAGTGTCGGTGATTGCTAAAAATGAAGCATCAACAGAACCTTTAAGTTGAGATTTTACACAAGAGCCTATTTGTACAGCTTCTGTTCTACCGGAATAAACAGGGTCTCCTACGGCTGCTAAATGTCCAGAAGTAACTAATCCAGTGCGTTTACTCCCTGAATTTTCCTTTGCTCTAAAACCATAGGAACCAGCATAGAATTTATTGTCGGATATAGATTTTATTATAGCTTCGGAACCAAGAGTCAATGAAGCGTGAAGATTTATTCGCTCTCCTTTGACAAATGTGAGACAAGGATGGTCATAAACACTTTGTCTAAAATCTGTTATTGCTGCGTCTGAAATGTCCTCAAGCATAACCATTACAGAATTGTCTTCTGTCATTAAGGCGTAACCAACAAAATTGTCGGCTATTTTCTTAGAGGCTGTTGATAGAGCTTGGTCTATTTCATAGGTGGCGTTGAGAAGGTCTTGATAAGAATATTTACATGCCTTATATCGGACTAACTCACTATCAGATATGACTGTTGATATTGCCGAGCGAGAGTTGGTAAAGTCTCCTGTAGTTAATATAACCAAGTAACCATCGGAATCTATATAGAGACCACCGAAATCCTCGGGATAAGTCGATTCGCCAGTTCTGGAGATGGAAGCTATTGATTCATTAATCTTATTGGCAAGAGTGTTTGATTCGCTAGCACGGTCTAAATACGATTTAGACGCTTGTGTTTCTTCCTGTGTGTCAGTTGGCAAGTCTACCTGATCAGAACAGCTCATCATGAAGATAGACAGCAACGCTATCATGAATAATTTGATTCTCATATTCAGGTTTGTGTTAAAGGGTTATTAATATAGTTAGTATGGGAGGCTGCACATATTTTGTGCGCACAGACTCCCATACAAGGCAAAGTTAATTGATTTTAGGGAATCCTCCAAATATATCCATAAAAAATCCATAAAGAATTCTAAGCCAAACAGCTCAGTGTTAGACTATGGACTATTATGGGAAGAAAAAATGAGATAATACTCAACAACTTTATTGCAGAAAAAATTTGGTAATTTGAAAGTAATTACTAACTTTGCAACAATAAAACAATATAAAAATAAAACATTAAATAAATATAGCAATATAAATGGCCGAAGATAGAGTGGAAGAACTCAAGAGGACATTGCAGCAGAATGAGGTTAACGTCACCAATGCTCATGAGGCTTTGGAGCACCATCTCAATCAGCTGCACCGTCTTGGGGCAACCTTGGAAGATAACGTGTGTGAAGTCCTCAGGAAAGTGATTGCTCAGGCAGAGGCTATCGAGGAACTTGACCGAATAACAAATTGGACATGGCGAAAATAATAGCGATAGCCAACCACAAGGGTGGTGTGGCTAAAACAACAAGTTGCGTAAATATAGCCGCAGCCTTGGCAAAAATGGGCCGTCGGGTATTGTTGGTGGATGTAGATCCACAAGCGAACCTTACGAGCAGTTTCACTGACGAAAGCAAGATAGAGACTTCGATCTATGATGCAATGAAAGGAGCCCCTGCACCAATCATGCACATATCGGAGAACCTTGATCTGATACCGTCCCACATAGACCTTGCCGGAGCGGATATGGTATTCAGTAATAAGATTGCCCGGGAACAGATACTGAAGAACATCCTTGAAGAACTGAAGGCTGGGTATGACTATATAATTATAGATACTCCACCGGCTCTTGGTTTGGTAACAATCAATGCTCTCACGGCTGCTGACAGTGTGATCATATCAATCTGTGCGGAAACCCTCCCTCTCCGAGGATTGGTGATGCTCGATGAAATGATAGGAGATATCGCTCAAAGCATCAACAAGGGGCTTCATGTTTCGGGCATCATAATTGCCAAGTACAATCGGCGCAAACTTGATAATGCGGTTATCGAGGCTATTCGTGACAAGTATGGAGATAAGATATTCAAGACCTATGTGCGAACTTGTGTGTCGGCGGCTGAAGCTCCGACCTACCGCCAAAGTGTTTTGGATTATGCTCCGGGATCAACTGTAGCGGAGGACTATAGGGCACTCGCAAAAGAGATAGATAATCGGACAATATAAAAATAAACTAAGATAACAATATATAAATAAAACAATATAAAAAGTATGGCAAAAAAGACATTGACATCAGGATTGCTTGGTACAGTGACAGGCTTGAGCAAGGAGGCTGAATCAGTATCTACTAATTCGGCTGTTGCCCCTGTCGAAATGCCAAAAGAAGTGGCACCTGAAACGCCCGGACAATCCGATAAGCGCAGACCGGGAAGACCGTCTGCCAACTCTGGAGAACCGGAGATATGTGTGACATTCAAACTTCCGGACTCACTCGCCCAGGAAATAAAGATGCTTGCCGTGGTTGAACGTACAACTCAAAAGGAGATCATAACGGCAGCACTGAAGGAGTATGTTTCTCAAAGGGTAAAATAACAATATAAAAATATTTAAACATATAATTAAATAAATAAAACAATTTATATTGTTGCTAATTGGAGCGGTCGCATTTGAGACAGCTCCAATTAAATTCTTCTACTTTCTCTACCTGAAAAAAGTAGCCGATTTGTGTGTGTCGGGAAGAATGGTTAATTTTGCCAAAAGTGTAAAAGAAATTGTATTGATAATATACGCCCCCCCTAATGGGGCACGAGGAACGAGTGCCCCTCTGTTCAAATTTTTAGATTATGAGTATAGATTTTAGTAAGGTTGATTTGAATAATTTTGATTTTGATACTCTTCCTGCGGATGAGTACCGGGAGTTCCTTCAGGCTTGGTCGGATTATCATGGTCGGATGAACCGTGTTTCTGTGGATGTGTTGGAGCAGGAGTTTGAGCGTAAATCCGAATATCTTCAGTGTGGGGAACACTATGAGTTGTCTGAGCTTTATCCTGATGAGTTTGTTGAGTTGTTGTTTGAGAGGAGAGCTTTTGAACAGGGAGAGGGAATAATACCCTTTGAGGAAGTACAGAGTTATGAATACCGGTTGTGGCTTGACCAGAAGGTTCGGAACAAGGCTTTGAGGTCAGAGTCCCCCTCTTCAGATAAAGATCAGTCAGATAAGATTGATTACAGTGGTTATCGTATGTGGAGATATAACCCTGTGGTGTTCTACAAGGATGGGAAGAAGAACAGGCATCGGTTGTTGCTGAAGGATGATGGTGAGAGCCTGAGTTTCCTCAATGGGCGTGACTTTGCAATATTGTCTCCGGTGACTTATGTAGGACGTACCAACTCTTACAGGAACGCTCGGTTTCTTTATGCCTTTGCTATAGATCTTGACGGTGTGAGTATGCACGAGGTTCGGATGTTGTTGCGTGGTATGACAACAGGGGTTTATCCTGTCGCTAACATCATAGTCAATTCGGGGCATGGAATTCATGTGTATTATTTGTTGAAGCGACCGATTGAAATGTTCGCCACTCGCCTTGATGCGTTGAACAAGATGAAACGTGGTTTGACAAAGATTGTGTGGCTTGTATCAAAACTTGGTGCGGAGCGAGCTCAGGTTCAGAGCGTGGTACAGGGCTTCCGTGTGCCGGGAACCAAGACAAAGTTCGGCAAACCTATCCGGGCATTCTGGAACCGTTCCGCGCCCATGCACACGCCGGAGGAACTGAATAGCTTTTTAGGGCGTGCTTTTGGTTTGTCTGATGAAGAACTCGGACAGTTGACAGATAAGACTCCGCATAATCCGTCCCGTGTGACGCTGAAAGAGGCGCAGGAACGATGGCCGGAGTGGTATGCCTCCCGAGTCATCGGACGCAGGAGAGTGGGCAAGAAGTGGCAACTCAATCGTGGATTATATGATTGGTGGCTGAATATCCTTAAAGACGGTCAGCAGGTGGAAGTGCATCACCGGTACTGGTGCATTCTTACATTGGTGGTCTATGCCGTTAAATGCGGTGTGCCTCGCGATGAAGTTCTTGCTGATGCCCTATCCTTGGTTCCGACTTTTGACCGCAAGACAGAGACTGTGGATAATCCCTTTACGGAGGATGATGTAAACGATGCCATGAGAGCGTATGACGAGGAATATAACAAGTGGCCGCTTAGGGTTATTGAGACAACCACAGGTATAAAAGTAGAAAGAAATAGACGTAATGGACGAGAGCAGAATGTCCATTTACGAAGAATTAGAATGCTTCAAGAAGTAGATTATCCTGATGGCACATGGCGTAAAGGGAATGGACGAAAGATTGCAACTCCGGATAATAGTCCTCATGCGAGACTCGTTAAGGAGTGGCGAGCGAAGAATCCGGATAGCAAGAATAAATCTTTGTGTGCCCGGGAGACAGGTCTCTCCAGACCTACTGTTACTCGGTGGTGGGATTCTGCCGAACAAGAACCACTAAAACAATAAAACATTAAATAAATAAAACAATATATATTGTTTTATTGCCGGGCTTGCGAGTAGGTTTCATGGTTTCATTCAAGAACCATAACCATAGTATGAATGTTATTTGTAAGGAAAATATCTACGCCAGAATGTTCAGGCAGAATAATTTTCAGAAATATGAATTTTCAAAACAAATAACAAATGCTTTATCAATGGATGAAACAGAAGAAAATGTTGATATTTTAGCAGTCAGAAAATCTTTTGAGAAAGATCCAAGAAAGGTCATCGAGATAGAGATGAACAAGGACGGCATATTCTCCGAGAGAACCATATATGCCATGGAAAACACGTTGAACATGAGCCTGCTTTCGCCCCCTGAGGGGCCGAAGCTGGCAAATGAGGCAGAGGCTCTGTTCGTGTTGTCAAAGAACGGACATATTTTGGAAACTGTAGAGTCTGATTTCATAGAGGGTTATATCTCTCCGATGGTTTACCGTTCTTCCTCGATGAAGTTCCCGCAGGTTCCGATTGCCCCGAAGTTCGTGAAGATGATTAAGGATATGAACGCAGGAAGCGGTGTCCCGCACGCTACGATCACATCTACAATCAACAACATACTCGACCGCTTTTTCAGTGGGTATTTGCTTGTAAGCAACCGTGTCAAAATGGGATACGGCAAGGTCGAGGAATAGCACAGGCATCCTCCGGAGGTAAGGTGTTTCAGGCGGTTCCATCGCTTGCGCGAGAGCAAATTTTTCAAATTTACCATAGCTTAATAGGGCAAAATATTGGCGAAGCCACCGCATCCACTCCGTTGGGATGCTATATTTAACCCTATTAAGGCATGTGGCTTCGCCCCCTACAACCCCCACAAGGGGAGT
>JAETOL010000160.1 GCA_021771755.1 Lachnospiraceae bacterium
ACCGGATGACTGCTTCGCCGCCTTTCCCATCGATTTTCTTTAAATTTTCCATACCTGTATGAAATCTCGTTTTCTCCATTTCTTTTCTTCTCCTTGTCTGGTAAAATGGTCTTATGAAACAATTTCTGTTTGATAAGGTATCAATAGTTGCTGTAAAAAGGATAGTTCTTAGACCATAGTCTAAGTCAAGACTTTTTCTGAAAAGAGGTTTGTTATGACCATTGGTGAGTTTTCTGTGATAACTGGAATCAGCACATATACACTGCGTTATTACGAAAAGAAAGGATTGCTGCGTGTAAGCAGAGACAATGCCCAGAGACGGGATTATAGTGAAGATGATATAGAATGGGTAAAATTTATTAAGCGTTTGAAAGATACCGGAATGCTGCTCCGGGATATTAAGCATTATTCTGATCTGCGGTATCAGGGAGACGACACGATGACGGAGCGGATGGATCTGCTGATACAGCACAGAAAATCTGTAGTGGAGGAGCAAAGAAAATGGGCTGAGTACCTGCAGAACCTGGATGAGAAAATAAGCATATATCAGGATAGGATAAGCGAAAGTGAGAAGGACTGATGGAGAACTGGTTTACGGTTGGGCAAATTGACAAAGATACATGGATGATCAGTGAATATCGCCACCCGGAAGAAACGCATTGTTATCTTTTAAATGGTTCCAGATACAGCCTGCTAATTGATACCGGATTGGGAATCTGCAATATATATGATGAAGTAAGGAAGCTGACGGACAATCCGGTCACTGCGGTTGCTACGCATATTCATTGGGACCATATTGGAGGACTCAAATACTTTCCGGATTTTTATGCGCACAGGGAAGAATTGAAATGGCTTTCAGGAGAATTCCCTTTGCCAATAGAAATGATTAAAAAGATGGCTGCTGACCATTGTGATCTGCCGGAGAATTACGATATTGATACATATACTGTTTTTCAGGGGTTGCCGACAAGGGTTTTAAATGACGGGGATATCATTGATATCGGAGGGCGCAGGATTAAGGTGCTGCACACACCGGGACATTCACCCGGACATATGTGTTTTTGGGAGAAAGAAAAGGGATATCTTTTTACAGGGGATTTAGTATATAAAGGTACATTGTTTGCTTATTATCCTTCTACGAATCCGGAAGACTATCTGAA
>JAETOL010000061.1 GCA_021771755.1 Lachnospiraceae bacterium
TTCAGTACAAGATACAATGACTGTCATACACTTTTGGCTCTGTTTTATGAGGTAAATATTTAAAGAAAAGCCTGAAAAATTAATGATTTAGGGCTTGACATTATAGGAAGGAGAGTGCAGAATTATGGCAAAAATCAGAATTATCAAGAAAAATGATGAATACAGTTCCGAATATGAGGTAGGAGATGTTTTTGAGGTTCAGGGAATCTGGTACGGAGGCGTGCATATTTCCGGAAGGACCGGGATTCCGGTATCCCTTGATAAAGAAGAATATATGGAACTTGATACAGAACCGGCAGCCCCTCCGGTAACAGAGAGCGCAGCAAAAAGAGACATCCGTCCGGGAGATATCGTGCAGCACTTTAAGAGAGAATGGGTGGATAAAAATACTTCCGAGTATCTTTATAAGATACTTGCCTTTGCGGAGCATACAGAGACCGGAGAACGACTGGTGATCTATCAGGGACTGTATGCACCCTTTAAGATTTGTGCACGGCCATTTGAGATGTTTATGAGTGAGGTGGACAGAGAGAAGTACCCGGATGTGAAGCAGAAGTGGAGATTTGAGCGGGTGTAAGAAGGTTTTAAGTTATGGTAAGGAAGGGGAATGGAAAAGATGGAATATATTGCGCACATAGATGGAAAAAGAATTCAGACAATCAAGGAACATTTGGAGGGAACAGCAGAACTTGCAGGGAGGTTTGCATCAAAATTTGGAAAAGAAGATTGGGGTTTCTGCTGTGGAATGCTTCATGATATCGGCAAATATTCCAATGAATTTCAAAAAAGAATCTGCGGAAAAAGCAATGCTCGGGTGGATCATTCAACGGCAGGAGCAAGAGTTTGCGAAAAAATGGGAGGACTCTATTCGTTTATGAGTTATTGTATTGCCGGACATCATGCCGGTCTTCCAGATTATGATTCTTCCAGTGATGCGGACAGTGAATCCACACTTTTGGGACGCAGAAGGAAAAAAATTTATGATTACCATAAATATCAAGAAGAAATACAGATACCAGAAATAAATACCTTGCCGTTTGACCCTAAAACAGTGAAAAACCAGGATTTTTCATTAAGTATGTTTATCCGAATGTTGTATTCCTGTCTTGTAGATGCTGATTTTTTGGATACAGAAGCATTTATGAAAAATGGAGATACAGGGCGAATATCAGGAGAAGAAATGCATCAGCTTCTGCAAAAACTGGAGAGATATACAAAAGATTGGATGAAAAATCAGGATATTGATACAGTAAATGGGAGACGTACAGAAATTCTGCAGAATTGTTATGAAATGGGAAAAGCAGAAAAAGGACTTTTTCGTTTAACCGTTCCTACTGGAGGTGGGAAAACAATTGCCTCTTTGGCATTTGCATTGAAACATGCCGTGAAACATCATATGGACAGAGTTATTTATGTGATTCCCTATACCAGTATCATTGAACAGAATGCCAAAATATTTCGCGATATACTGGGAGAAGAAAATGTTCTGGAAAACCATTACAATGTAGATTATGAAATTTCTGAAGAGTTTAATCCTATGCAGCTGGCGGCAGAAAACTGGGATAAGCCGGTGATAGTTACGACGAATGTGCAGTTTTTTGAATCTTTATTTGCAAATAGATCTTCTAAATGCAGAAAGCTGCATAATATAGCAAATAGTGTGGTTATTTTTGATGAAGCACAAATGCTGCCAAATGAATACCTGATTCCCTGTACAGCTATGATTGAAGAACTGATTCGAAACTACAGGGTAAGTGCAGTACTTAGTACTGCAACACAGCCGTCTTTGAATCAGTTTTTTGGAAAAGATATAGATCAGATGGAATTATGCCCGAGAATGGAAGAGCAGTTCCATTTTTTTAAAAGGACAAAGATGGAAAATATAGGAACGGTGGAAGATTCGGAACTGATTGAAAAATTATCGGAAGAATTTCAGGCATTGTGTATTGTGAATACCAGAAAAAAGGCGCAGGAACTGTATAACTGTCTGAAAGGCGAAGGGGTATATCATTTATCAACCAGTATGTATCCGAAACACAGAAAGCAGATTTTGAGTGAAATACGAGAAAAATTGAGGAAAGGTGAAAGATGCATTTTAATTTCCACAAGTCTCGTTGAAGCTGGAGTGGATTTGGATTTTCAAGCGGTGTATCGTCAGCTTGCAGGAGTGGACTCTATGATTCAAGCTGCCGGTCGATGTAATCGGGAGGGAAAAAGATCAATACAGCAAAGCAGGGTTTATATTTTTGAATTTCCAGAAAAGAAGCATATACCGGGACAGAGAAGACAGATTGATGCTGCTAAGCTATTGATTGAGGAAAATATTGATTTGTCAGCGCAGGAAAGTATAACGCAATATTTTAAGATATTATATAATGTTGCAGGAGGGGATCTTGATAAAAAGAAGATTATGGAGGAATTTAAGGGGCAGAGATACCATTTTGCAAAAGTGGGAAAAGTCTTTCGTTTGATAGAAGAAAAAACCATAACAGTTTTTATTCATAATAATGAGGAAGCAGAAGAACTTTTTCAGGAAATACGAAATCAAGGATTCAGCAAAGCAAGGATGAGAAAAGCCGGACAGTATTGTATCAATATTCGAGACCCTCTTTTCAGAAAAATGGAAGGAGCTGGAATGCTTAGAAGTGTTTCGGAGGATATGCCGGATTTCTACGAACTGACAGATTGTTGCCAGTATACGGAAGATATGGGGCTGGACCTGGAAATACAGGATGGTACAGGATGCTTTTTATAGAATAGATAAAGAAGAATAGTTAAAAGTTTAAAAGCGATACTAATGAAAATCATTGAGTATCGCTTTTAAACTTTTGGTATTAGCCAAAATATTATAATTTCAATCCACAGGATTGTGTATAAAAACCCTGACTTTGATTAGTATAAACTATTTGAGAATTAAAATCAACAAACTGATAATAATAAATTTCTATAATATTTTATCCAACATAATATAAAAAGTGGTTGCATTCTATGTATGAAAGTTGTATAGTGAAAATACAATTATCAGATAACAAAGAGAAAGAGATTGTATATATGAAAAATAATGGAGGAATTATGATTTTATATCACGGAAGCAGAGATATTGTAGAATATCCTGAAATCAGAAAAGCTCAGTATAATAAGGATTTTTACTTCGGATTTTATTGCACCAGCTATGCGGAGCAGGCAAAAAGATGGGCAACTCGTTTCGGGAAAAGAGGATATATCAATCAATACGAATATAAACCAAATCCTGAATTGAAGTATCTTGTTTTTGAAACGATGACAGAAGAATGGCTGGATTTTATTGTAGCCTGTCGTCAAGGCATATCACATCAATATGATATAGTAAAAGGCCCTATGGCAGATGATACGATTTATAATTATATACAGAATTATATGGACGGAAAAATATCACGGGCAGCATTTTGGGAATTGGCAAAATTTAAATATCCGACACACCAGATCAGCTTCCACACAATTTCTGCACTTGATACATTAAAATTTCTGGGAAGTGAGGCAGTATATGGGAACAAAAAATAATAATAATTTATTTTTTACATGCAGCTTGATTGAGTATATAGGAAGAAAAGCAAAACGAACCAGAAGAGAGATAACAGATCTGCTTGGGCGCGAGGAAATAGAAAGAATCTATGAATATGCAGATGTTTTTCATTGTGAACCGATTGAGAAGGTTGCAGATGAGTTTATAAAAGAAAATAAAATTACAGCAGGTTCTTTTGATAATGAAAAAGATTGTAACTATACGATTCCGGATTACTGGAGTATAGGAGAAGTATATGAAAGACTGATAGAAGATTCTTACGCTGATGAAGATATCCTGGAGGGGATATGGAAAGTATATCATTCCTGGATTGATGCACATATTTCAGATTACAATACAGATTTTTATTATCAGCCAAGAGACTATATTGCAGTCTGCTATAAAGTTGGCGAAATTATATAAGAAAGAAATGGAGGAAGGCTTATGGGAAGAGGGGTCAGGATTCGCGTATGGGGAGATTATGCACTGTTCTCCAGGCCGGAACTTAAGGTAGAGAGGTATTCTTATGATGTGATGACACCATCAGCAGCCAGAGGTATTATGGATGCGATTTATTACCATCCTGGGATGCGATGGATCATCGACAAAATTTATGTGATGAAGCCCATTCACTTTACCAGTGTTCGTAGAAATGAGATCAAGAGTAAAATTTCCGCCAACAATGTTCTGCAGGCTTACAATGGGGCTGATAAGCCTCTTTATATGAGCAGCAAGCAGGAAATCGTGCAGAGAGCTTCTGTACTTTTGACAGATGTGGAATATGTAATTGAGGCTCACTTTGAAATGACAGAGAAAGCGAATGACACAGATAATCCGGGAAAATTTAAAGATATTACTATGAGGAGACTTAAAAAGGGAGAATGTTATCATATGCCGTATTTTGGATGCAGGGAATTTCCGGCGCACTTTGCTTTATGTGAAGAGGAAGAGATTAAAACTGCCTATGAAATTATGCCCGAAAAAGATTTGGGCATTATGCTGTATGATATGGATTATTCAGATCCAGAGAATATACAGCCGATGTTTTTCCGGGCGGTAATGAGACACGGTGTATTGGATTTGAGAGACTGTGAGGTGATACGATGATCTTACAGGCATTGGTTTCCTATTATGAAAAACTGGCAGAGCAGGACAAGGTTTCCTGTCCTGGATGGTGCAGCGCAAAGGTTTCTTATGGAATACAATTATCTTGTGATGGGGAAATTAAAGGAATTACCTGGTTAAAACAGGCGGTACAAAGAGGTAAAAAAACAGTAGAAGTTCCTTCGTCTATGAAAGTACCGGAAATGCTGACAAGATCTTCTGGAGTGGCGGCTAACTTTCTTTGCGATAATTCCAAGTATCTACTTGGGATTGACAGGGAAACGGATGAAAAAAGTAAAAAGAGGGCAAGAGAATGTTTTGAAGCGGCAAGAGAGAAACATTTAACCCTTTTAAAAGATACAAAAGGAAAAATGGCTACGGCAGTGAGAAATTTTTTCTTAAAATGGGATCCAGAGAGAGCCTTTGAGAATCCGGTCATAAAAGAAAACATGGAGGAGCTCACAGAAGGTGGTAATCTTATTTTTCGCATGGGTATAGAGAATGCACAGGATGATCCGGAAATAAAAGAATGTTGGGAAAGCATTCTTGAAGATTTTGATCTGACAATGCGGAAAGTCTGTCTGGTAACAGGAAAAAATGATGAGATTGCAAGGATTCACAGGACGATAAAAGGAGTCCCCGGAGCTCAGTCAAGCGGAGCGGCTCTTGTATCTTTTAATGCTCCTTCTTTTGAATCTTATGGAAAAGAACAAAGCTATAATGCTCCTGTAGGCACATATGCGGAATTTGCTTATACAACTGCGTTAAATTATTTGCTTTCTCAGAGGGAGTATGCAATTCCTATTGGAGATACTATGGTAATGTTTTGGGCAGAAGATGGAAAACAGGAAAGCCAGGATATTTTTAAAATGTCTGTAGATCCACCCAAGGATAATCAGGAAGAACTAAAGGATCTATTTAAAAAAATAAAAAATCATCAATTTGTTTATATTGATGATGCGCTTCTGGATATAGAACAGAGATTTTATATTTTAGGACTGGCACCAAATGCGGCAAGGTTATCGGTAAGATTTTTTTATCAGGATTCATTAGGTAATATATTAGATAATTTTTCTTCACATTATCAGCGAATGGCACTGATAGCTCCGGCATGGGAATCTCGGGAGTTTTTGGGGATATGGCAGATGTTGAATGAAACAGTAAATCAGAAATCAAAAGACAAAAAACCGGTTCCCAATATGGCAGCAATGGTAATGAAAGCAGTTATTTCAGGAAGTGAATATCCTGCCGGATTATATTCTGATGTTTTAATGCGTATTCGTGCTGAACAGGGGAACGTAACATGGGGAAGAACTGCAATTATTAAGGCATTTCTGATACAAAATTATAAATGGAAAGAAGGGGAGAATTATATGGCATTAAATGAAGAAAGTAAGGATACGGCATATTTATTAGGGCGGCTGTTTTTTGTACTGGAGGCAGTACAGCTGGAAGCTAATCCACTGATCAAATCTACTATTCGAGACAGATATTTTAATACAGCCTGTTCTGCTCCGGCTTCGGTTTTTCCGATTTTATTTAAACTGAAGAACAGCCATATGAAAAAGATTGAAAGAGAAAAGGGAAGCGCTAAAATTTACTATGAACAGCTTTTTACAAACATACTTAGTAAAATAGATCTGGAAGAGTACCCATTGCGTTTATCGTTGGAAGAGCAAGGTAAATTTATTTTGGGATATTATCATCAACGTCAGAAAAAATATGAAAAAAGGGAGGAAAAGTAAATGGGTGAAGCAATTAAAAACAGATATGAATTCGTGGTATTATTTGATGTGGAAAACGGGAATCCCAATGGAGATCCAGATGCTGGTAATATGCCAAGAATCGATCCGGAAAGTGGTCTTGGCATTGTAACAGATGTTTGCCTGAAACGTAAGATCAGAAACTATGTGGAAACAGTAAAGGAAGATGAAAAAGGGTATAAAATATATATTAAAGAAGACGTGCCTTTAAATCGCAGTGACAGAGAAGCATGTGAAAGTCTTGGTGTGAAAGAAACAGATGAAAAGAAAGTGACAGAAGCACTTAAAAAATTAAAAAAGAGTGATTCAAAAGCGGATGAAAAACTTAGAGATTATATGTGCGATAACTTTTTTGATATTCGCACATTTGGCGCAGTTATGACAACGTTTGTAAAAGCTGCTCTAAACTGTGGACAGGTAAGAGGACCTGTGCAGCTTGGATTTGCAAGAAGTATAGATCCAATCATCAGTCAGGAAGTGACGATTACACGAGTTGCGATTACTACAGAAAGAGATGCGGAAAATAAAAGTACAGAAATGGGCAGAAAAAGTATTGTGCCATATGGATTATATCGGGTAGAAGGGTATATTTCTGCGAATCTTGCCCGTAAGGTTACAGGCTTTTCTGAAGAGGATTTGGAACTTTTGTGGGAAGCAATCATAAATATGTTTGAGCATGACCATTCTGCAGCCAGAGGAAAAATGGCAGTTCGAGAACTGATTGTGTTTAAACACAGTAAAGAATTAGGAGACTGCCCGGCATACAAACTATTTGATGCAGTGGAAGTAAAACGAAAAGAGGATGTAATATATCCAAGGAAATACCAGGATTATATTGTGAAAATTCATGAAGATAAAATTCCGGATTCTGTTGAAATGAAAAGGATGATTTGATGGAATATACACAGGATGATTACCTGATGATCTCAGGAATACAACATTTTAAATTCTGCAGGAGACAGTGGGCTTTGATTCATATTGAACAGCAGTGGGCAGAAAATATGCATACAGTAATGGGAGAGCTTATGCATAAAAAAGTTCATGACCCATTTCTTGCAGAAAAGAGAAAGGACGTACTAATAGTCAGGGCTCTTCCTATATCCTCCAGAGTTCTGGGAGTAAGTGGAGAATGTGATGTTGTAGAGTTCCATAAATCAGAGGATGGGATAAAACTGCATGGACACAGGGGACTTTTTAAAGTATACCCTGTAGAGTACAAAAAGGGGAAGCCAAAACTGTCAGCAGAAGATAAGCTTCAATTAACTGCTCAGGCTATGTGTCTTGAAGAAATGTTTTCTACAGAAATCATGGAAGGCGCAATATTTTATGGAGAAACCAGGAGACGTGAGAATATAGAATTTACAGAGGAGTTACGGACAGAAGTGAAGAATATGTTTCAGGAAATGCATCAATATTATAATAGAAAATATACGCCCAAGGTGAAAACCGGCAAAGCATGCACTTCATGTTCTTTGAAAGACTTGTGCGTTCCAAAGTTGTCGAAAACCGTTTCTGTTAAAACTTATATGAGTCATATGCTGATGGAGGAAGAAGAATGAAAAAGTTATTGAATACCCTGTATGTTACTTCTGAAAACAGTTATCTGGCTCTTGATGGAGAAAACATTGTTGTTTTGGAGGACAAGCAGGAAATTGGACGACTTCCTTTACATAATTTGGAAGGTATTGTTTCCTTTGGTTACAGGGGGACAAGTCCTGCATTAATGGGAGCCTGTGCAGAAAGAAACATTTCTTTATGCTATATTAGCCCACAAGGGAAATTTCTTGCGAGAGTATCAGGGAGAACAAAAGGTAATGTGATTTTGAGAGAGCAACAATATGAAAGTAGCTTTGATGAAAAAACAAGCTTTTCCATAGCTCAAAATTGTATTATCGGAAAGGTTTTTAATGCCAGATGGGTCTTGGAAAGAGCGGTGCGTGATCATAGTCTTCAAATTGATGTAGACAGGGTAAAAGATGCTTCAGAAAAACTGAAAAATTCTTTAGAATATATAAAGAATTGTAAATCCAAAGAACAACTGAGAGGTTATGAAGGTGAGGCGGCCAGCATTTATTTTAGTGTGTTTAATGAACTGATTCTACAGCAGAAAACAGATTTTGAGTTTTGCGGAAGGAGTAAGAGACCACCTATGGATAAGGTGAATGCAATGTTGTCTTTTGTATATACATTGCTAACTAATCAAATTGCTTCTGCACTGGAATGTGTAGGACTAGATCCATATGTTGGATATTTACACACGGAGCGTCCGGGACGTGCTTCGCTGGCTTTGGATTTAATTGAGGAATTAAGAGCAGTACTGGCAGATCGTTTTGTTTTATCCCTTATTAATAAAAAAATTGTCAGCAAAAAAAATTTTAAAATAAAAGAAAATGGAGCTGTCTTAATGGACGATGAACTTAGAAAAAAGTTGTTGACAGAATGGCAGAATAAGAAGAGAGAAACACTTACTCATCCATTTTTAAAAGAAAAGATTCAGTGGGGAATGGTTCCATATGTCCAGGCTATGCTGCTTGCCAGATTTCTTAGAGGAGATTTGGATGGATATCCGGTATTTTTATGGAAATGAGGTGAAAAAAGATGCTGGTACTGATTACGTATGATGTGAATACAGAAACAGCTGCCGGAAAAAAAAGGCTTCGAAAAGTTGCAAAACAATGCGTGAATTATGGACGGCGCGTACAAAATTCAGTATTTGAATGCATCTTAGATAATGCTCAATGTGTCATGCTAAAGGCAGAACTGACAGATATTATTGACACGAATGTAGATAGCCTGCGATTTTATTATCTGGGAAACAGTTATAAGACGAAAATCGAGCATATTGGTATCGACAAAGGGATATCTGCGGATGATATTTTGATTATGTAGATGAAGTGCGAAAACAAAGTATACATAAAAGTATAGAGGGATTCGCACCATTAACTTGGCATGAAAATATGGAAAAATATCAGATGAAATAGGAATCATGAAAAAGATAAAAATGTTTTTATAAGTAATTAACAAAAAATATTACTATAATTTAGTGATATTTGCTGTCGCTCCCCTCGCGGGAGCGTGGATTGAAATCACTCTTCTGTAGTGCCTCCCTTATCCAGAAAATCGTCGCTCCCCTCGCGGGAGCGTGGATTGAAATCCGGATTTTACGCAGAGGATGTCTACCGCGCGTGTCGCTCCCCTCGCGGGAGCGTGGATTGAAATTACCTTCTCAATAGTCTTGTCCTGCTGGTCTCTCGTCGCTCCCCTCGCGGGAGCGTGGATTGAAATCACGCTCTGTTACCAATTCAATCCTGTCTCCCGGTCGCTCCCCTCGCGGGAGCGTGGATTGAAATATAAACTTGATGCCCGGATTGTTCTCTGTTGCAATGGTCTGTCTGCTTGGTCGCTCCCCTCGCGGGAGCGTGGATTGAAATATGCGATATGGAACCAATCTTTTATGATGCAATTGGTCGCTCCCCTCGCGGGAGCGTGGATTGAAATATTACTTCCGTCAGTCCATTCAAACAAAAATGGGGTCGCTCCCCTCGCGGGAGCGTGGATTGAAATCTGGCTGCTGCCAGGCCAAAGGCTTTGTAAAAGCGTCGCTCCCCTCGCGGGAGCGTGGATTGAAATCTGCAGCGTTCCGTTGTCATTGGCAGGATATCTGGTCGCTCCCCTCGCGGGAGCGTGGATTGAAATAGATCCAGTCTTTGCATTTCTTCGATAGAGATTTGTCGCTCCCCTCGCGGGAGCGTGGATTGAAATTGATGGAAAAGGAGAAATGCAAAAAGCCATGGAGTCGCTCCCCTCGCGGGAGCGTGGATTGAAATCATCGTTCCGCCTACATCTTTGTAAGCATCATTAGTCGCTCCCCTCGCGGGAGCGTGGATTGAAATCTGAATTCTGATGCGGAA
>JAETOL010000161.1 GCA_021771755.1 Lachnospiraceae bacterium
TTGCAATTCTCTATTTCACCTGAATTTATCTATTAGAGGGTAGAACAGCAAGGACAGGAAGTGTATATACACTTCCGCAAAAATGGCAATTTAGGGAACCCTGCCCTAAATTGAAACCCCCGAAGCACCCCAAAACCGAATTACGTACAGAAGGAGAAACTAGACATGTCAAACAGAAAAAGAAACATCCAAATCTTATTTTGTGTTACTCCAGAGGAAAAGAAGCTGATCCGCCAAAAGATGATTCTCTCAAAGACCAGAAATATGGGAGCCTATCTTAGGAAAATGGCTATCGACGGCTATATCATTAACACCGACACAGCCCCGATCAAGCAGGTGTACGAAGAGATGCACAAAATCGGTGTAAACATCAATCAAATTGCAAAAAAGGTAAACACCACTGGTGATTTGTACCCGGAAGAAATGGAAGAATTGAAAAGGATGGTAAACGAGATATGGCATATATTAAAATCTTCCCCATTAAAGTAACTGACAAAAAAGCGCTGGACTATATTATGAATCCGGACAAAACCGAAGAGAAATTACTGATTTCCAGTTTCGCCTGCTCCCCAGAATCTGCTGATCTGGAATTTGCTTTCACCAGAGAAAAAGGTAAAAAGAATGTAATGGACAAAGACAACAATCTGGCATTTCATTTAATTCAATCTTTTAAGCCTGGAGAGATTGACGCTGAAACCGCACATAAGCTCGGCAAAGAATTTGCTGACGAAGTACTAAAAGTGAAATATGAATATGTCATCAGTACCCACGTTGACCAGGACCATATTCATAACCATATCATTTTTAATGCTACCAGCTTTGTTGACCATCATAAATATGTCTCCAACAAACGCAGCTATCATAAAATCTGCCGGATCAGTAACCGTATTTGTCAGGAAAACGGTCTTGTCACCAGTATGCCAACCGGCGAAAAAGGAAAATCTTATAAAGAAAATATGGAATACCATCGTGGAAACAGCTGGAAAGCAAAGTTAAAAGTCGCTGTAGATAAAGCGATCTGGTCATCCATCAACTATGATGAGTTTCTTCAAAAAATGAAGCTTGCCGGATATGAGATCCGTCAGGGAAAGAACCTGGCTTTCCGGGCACCGGAGCAAAAAAACTTTACAAA
>JAETOL010000162.1 GCA_021771755.1 Lachnospiraceae bacterium
GACTGCCAAATTTGTTTTGATTATGGAGTTTATTACAGCCCGGTCAGCACCCCCGCTGATTTTCGTTTTCTTGCGCCTGTCGTGTTGGAGCAGGCATTGAAAAAAGCAGGGACACAACTGTTGGAACCATACCTTTCCTTTACCCTTTTTGCACCGCAGGAATATCTTTCACGGGCTTATAATGACGCACCAAAGTATTGCGCAATAATTGAATCAACCAGACTTGAAAAAGATGAAGTTATTTTTAAGGGGGAAATCCCTGCCCGTTGTATCGGTGAATATAGGAATGATTTGAATTTTTATACAAATGGAAGAAGTGTCTGCATTACAGAATTAAAAGGGTATCAGGAAACTTCCGGCGAGCCTGTGTTTCAGCCACGCCGCCCGAACAGCCGTTTAGACAAGATCCGGCATATGTTTCAGAAGATAATGTAACATCTTGCGCAATGCAAGCGTTCATTGCTGGCTATTGCGAAATATCATTGATAAAATCAGCATCAGAGAGGAGGAACTATTTTGAACCAGAAACAGACGGATATTACAACAGGAAAGCAAATACGTCATCTGCGGACACAATCGAGAATGACACAGGAAGAACTGGCTGGGGAATTGAATGTTACCCGGCAGGCGCTATCGAATTGGGAGAGAGATGTTAATGAACCCGATTTAAATACATTAAAAAAAATTTGTTTTCTTTTTGGAGTCCACATGGACGATTTTGCGAAGGAGGTAATAACAAAAATGGAAACATGTGAAAAAAAAGAGAAACGACAATTTAATAAGTATGATATGGCAATTGGACTTTTTTATGGTGTCGGGATATTTCTTGGCATTGGTATTTTCTTTGTTGGCGGTTTTATGACAATGTCGGGTGCAGGGTGGGGAGCATCACTATTTGGCGGTGGCTGCTTTTCTTTTGTATTTGGCTTGCTATGCCATGCGGTAATTACATTGAGAAGAAATGACAAATGATGACATATCCTGCTTTCTAGACTTTTCGGTCATATCGCGTAAAAAAGCCGCTGCTTTTGGCTTTCCAATAGCGGCGGCTTAATGCAAGCGGCGGCAAAGGGAAATATCCTTTGAATACCTTACAGAAGAAAAGTTTTGCAGCATTACAAAAATAAA
>JAETOL010000062.1 GCA_021771755.1 Lachnospiraceae bacterium
AGGAGGTATCCGCTATACCGATTGCTCTTATCATTCTAACAGCTTAAGCAACAAGATGGGTAATTCCTTACTGGCTGTAAGGGGTATTAACCATAAATATATTGTAGTAGGAGGAAGATAAATATGGCAAAGCGTGGAGGTTTTCCTGGCATGGGAATGCCTGGGAACATGAACAATTTAATGAAACAGGCACAGAAAATGCAGCGCCAGATGGAAGAAAACCAGAAAGCTCTTGAGGAAAAAGAGTTTACAGCTGCAGCAGGCGGCGGAGCCGTTGAGGTAACTGTTTCCGGAAAGAGAGAGATCACAAAAGTAAAATTGTCGGAAGAAGTTGTAGATCCGGATGATATTGAGATGCTGGAAGATCTGATCGTAGCAGCAACCAACGAGGCTCTTCGCAAAGTAGAAGAGGAATCTTCTGCAGTCATGTCTAAGCTGGCAGGCGGCCTTGGAGGTCTTGGAGGAGGCTTTCCATTCTAATGGAATATTATAGTACTCATATAAACAAGCTGATCGAACAGCTTTCTCATCTTCCGGGGATCGGGGCAAAATCAGCTCAGAGACTTGCATTTCATATTATGAATATGCCGAAGGATCAGGTGGAACAGCTGACCTCTTCTATTACAGGAGCAAGAGAGAAAGTTCGCTACTGCAAAAACTGCTGTACGTTGACAGATCAGGAACTTTGTCCTATTTGCAGTAATCCTCGCCGGGATCCCACTACCATCATGGTGGTAGAAAACACCAGAGATCTGGCTGCCTATGAAAAAACCGGCAAATATGAAGGGGTGTATCATGTCCTTCACGGTGCGATCTCGCCGATGCTGGGAATCGGACCGGATGATATCCGTTTGAAAGAACTGATGCAGAGGCTTCAGAAAGATGTAAAAGAGGTGATCATCGCCACTAATTCAAGTCTGGAAGGTGAGACGACGGCAATGTATATCAGCAAGCTGATCAAACCTACGGGAATCAGGGTCAGCCGTATTGCCAGCGGAGTTCCGGTAGGAGGAGACTTGGAGTATATTGATGAGGTGACACTGCTGCGTGCCCTGGAAGGCAGGGTGGAACTCTGATTTCCAAAGGAAAAAGAAATCAGACAGAGAAAAGAGGGAGAAGCTGGTGGCAAAGAAAAAAATAACCTCTTCTCAGGTGGCGGAAAGAGCCGGGGTTTCTCAGGCTACAGTATCTATGATCCTGAACCGCAGGAGTAATGTTTCTTTTTCGGCAGAAACGGTAGAACGCGTAGAACAGGCAGCCAGGGAGCTTGGCTACGAGCTGCCCAGAAGGAGAACTTATAAGGAAAATAAAAAAGAAAAGCTGATCGTAGTGTTTTGTCCAACGTTGACAAGTCCTTATTATGTTTTGCTTTTGCAGGGCATAGAGGCAGTTGCCAATGAAAAAGGGTACGGTGTTTTTATCTGCAATACACAGAGAAATGCCCGCCTGGAGGAAAAATATCTGCGTATGATCCGCACCATACAGCCTCAGGGGATCATTTATACCTGCAATCCTCATCCGGATTTTCAAAAAAAAGTGGAAGAGACTGCCAGGGAAATTCCTCTTGTGATCATCAGTAACAAAGAAAAAACAACGACTGTGGATGCGATCAATCAGGATAATACTATGGTGGGACGGCTGATGGCCCGTCACCTGCTGGATCTGGGGCACAGAGATGTGGCGTTTATCACGCCTCCTCTGACCAGAAGACAATGGCAGAGATCACGGAGAATTGATGGATTTGTGAAAGAATTTGAACGGGACGGTCTGGATGGGCATGTGCTGATCAAAGCGGCGGACGAATCTATTGACCGGCAGATTCCGAGAATGGATTCGGAGTATACCATGGGATACCAGCTTACTATGGAACTTTTGAAGGAAGGCCATCGTTTTACGGCTATTGCAGGCCAGAATGATATGATGGCAATCGGGGCTATCGATGCTCTGGAAAAATCCAGGATTCGTGTGCCGAAGGATGTGTCGGTGATCGGCTGTGATAATATTTTTTATTCGGGGATCCGAAGGCTTTCTCTTACCACGATCGACCATTTTGTTGCGTTAAAGGGAAGAGATGCCTGTGATATTATCATTCGCAAGATCACAACAAATGATCAGTTTTATACAGGCCCTCAGCCGACCAGTCTGTATAATATAGAATATACGCCAAAACTGATCGCTCGAAAGACAACTGCCTATGCGCCTACAAAAAAATAAATATATTGGCAGAAATTATTATTAATAATTTAAAAGGCAGGAGCGGATAAAAAGCCTGAAAAGCGTAGATTCTTTTATAGATTTTGTTAAAAACATCTCAAACAAAGGATTTTTATTTATAAAAATAAAAATATTAATAAAATATTTATTAATAAAAAATGCACTTCTTGACCCGACTGAAGTTTTTGCTATAATGAAATTATCAACGGTGAAAACCGACGGAAAACGAAAGAGCAAAGAGAAAACAGGAGGGAAAAAGAATGAAATTTTTTATTGACACAGCAAATGTAGAAGATATCCGTAAAGCAAATGATATGGGGATCATCTGTGGAGTTACCACAAATCCGTCCCTGATCGCAAAAGAAGGAAGAGATTTTAAAGAAGTTATCAAAGAAATCACTTCTATCGTAGACGGACCGATCAGCGGTGAGGTAAAGGCTACCACAACCGATGCAGAAGGAATGATCGCAGAGGGCCGTGAGATTGCCAAGATCCACCCGAACATGGTTGTAAAGATCCCAATGACAGTTGAGGGGCTGAAGGCTGTTAAGGTTCTTTCCAAAGAGGGTATCAAGACAAATGTAACATTGATCTTTACTGCAAACCAGGCGCTTCTTGCAGCCAGAGCAGGTGCTACCTATGTTTCTCCATTCCTTGGAAGACTGGATGACATTTCTACAGACGGTGTGGATCTGATCCGTCAGATTGTTGAGATCTTTGATGTTGCAGGTCTTGATACAGAGATCATCTGTGCAAGTGTACGTCATCCGATGCATGTAACAGCGTGTGCGCTTGCAGGCGGACATATTGCAACTGTACCGTACAAGGTTCTGGAGCAGATGACACATCATCCTCTGACAGATGCAGGCATCGAGAAATTCCAGCAGGACTACAGAGCTGTGTTTGGTGAATAAGCAGAACAAAAGGAGAATATCATGAATAAATTAGAGCTTCAGAAGACTGCCAATGAAGTCCGTAAGGACATTGTGACAGCAGTCCATGCTGCAAAAGCCGGCCATCCGGGCGGATCACTTTCTGCAGCTGATTTATTTACTTATCTGTATTTTGAAGAGATGAATATTGACCCGAAGGATCCAAAGAAAGCAGATCGTGACCGCTTCGTGCTTTCTAAGGGACATACTGCACCGGGACTGTATTCCGTACTGGCTGAAAGAGGATATTTCCCAAAAGAGGATCTGAAGACTCTTCGTCATCTGGGCTCTTATCTTCAGGGACATCCGGATATGAAGCATATTCCGGGCGTTGATATGTCCAGCGGATCTCTGGGACAGGGAATCTCTGCTGCAGTAGGCATGGCTCTTTCTGCAAAACTGAGCAACGATTCCTACAGAGTATACACGCTTCTTGGAGACGGCGAGATCCAGGAGGGACAGGTATGGGAGGCGGCTATGTTTGCCGGCTTCCGTAAACTGGACAACCTTGTGGTGATCGTGGACAATAACGGACTTCAGATTGACGGAAAAGTTGATGAAGTCTGCTCTCCATACCCGATCGACAAGAAATTCGAAGCATTCAATTTCCATGTGATCAATGTGGAAGACGGAAATGATATGGATCAGCTGAAAGCTGCTTTTGATGAGGCAAGAACAGTAAAGGGAATGCCGACAGCGATTGTTATGAAGACCGTAAAAGGTAAAGGCGTATCCTTTATGGAAAATCAGGCAGGATGGCACGGAAAGGCTCCGAATGATGAGCAGTATGCACAGGCTATGGAAGATTTGGAAAAGGTAGGTGAAGCATTATGTCAGATGTAAAGAAAATTGCTACAAGAGCCAGCTATGGCGCAGCTCTGGTAGAACTTGGAAAAGAGCATGAAGATCTTGTTGTTCTGGACGCTGACCTTGCTGCAGCTACTCAGACTGGAATGTTCCAAAAAGAATTTCCGGAACGCCATATCGACTGTGGTATTGCAGAATGTAATATGGTAGGTATCGGCGCAGGCCTTGCGACAACCGGTAAGGTTCCTTTCGTGAGCACTTTTGCCATGTTTGCGGCAGGTCGTGCTTTTGAACAGGTACGTAACTCTGTAGGATATCCGAAACTGAATGTAAAGATCGGTGCAACTCACGGCGGAATCTCCGTAGGTGAGGATGGCGCTACCCATCAGTGCTGTGAGGATTTTGCACTGATGAGAAGTATTCCGGGTATGGTTGTTGCTTCTCCGTCTGACGATATTGAAGCAAAGGCTATGGTAAAAGCTGCTTATGAGCATGTAGGACCTGTTTATATGCGTTTTGGCCGTCTTGCGGTTCCGGTGATCAACGACAGACCGGATTATAAATTTGAGCTTGGCAAAGGTATTGTCCTTCGTGAAGGAAAAGACCTTACGATTGTTGCAAACGGACTTTGTGTAGCGGCATCTCTGGAAGCGGCTGAAAAGCTTGCTGCAGATGGAATCGAAGCAAAAGTTATCAATATCCATACAATCAAACCTCTTGATGAGGATCTGATCGTAGCGGCAGCAAAAGAAACCGGAAAAGTGGTTACAGTAGAAGAGCATTCTGTTATCGGCGGTCTTGGCGGAGCAGTTTGCGAATGTCTGGCTGAGAAGGCTCCGGTACCGGTAAAACGTATTGGTGTGAATGATGTATTTGGAGAGTCCGGTCCGGCAGTGGCTCTTCTGGAAAAATATGGTCTGGATGGAGAAGGTATCTACAAACAGATCAAAGCTTTTGTATAAAACAGGTTTGCTGAATTGAATGCGGGATTGCAGCGAGGATACCTTCGGTGATCTTATCTGCCAGACTGATCACGGTAGAAAGCCGGGTGGTCTGCAGAGTAAGCTGTTCCATAATCCCGGCAGTATTTACGATTCCTGTGATATGAATATCTCCAACAGGAGGCAGTTCCTTTTGGACAGCAGCACCTGGGTAAAGTGCGCCATTTCCGATGGTCACATAGCCCAGGTGCTTTTTTTGTCCAAGAGAAGCATCTATGGCGATCACCAGAGCATGAGGATGACGGCGGCAGATATGACTGCTGGTATCGCAAAGGTTCAAAGCGTGAACCGGATGGGAAAGGGTTCCGTATACATGGATTTTTCCTGGCAGACGACTGGTGAGCTGCTGGCCTACATAAGGCCCCAGGCAGTCGCCGGTAAGGCGGTCTGTTCCAATACAGAGAAAAACAAGCTCCTTCCAGTTCTCTGAATGTTCCAGGATACATTTTTTTAAAAAACATGAAATTTTTCCGGCTGAACCGGATTTTTTTGTATCAATATAAAAAGTCATAGGCTTCTCCTGTACTGTTTGTCCTGCTCTATTGTATCCTTTGGAAAGGAAAAATATTCGCTTTGCAGAATATGTCGTTAAATTATCATAAAGCCCTCTTACAATATGATAAAATCTGCATTTTGTGTATGCTATTCTTGTACCCGAAGGGGTGATATAAAATGATAGAAGTCATCTATAAAGATGAAAAACAGGAGGCGAAAGGCAATGAAGGCATATTTTCTGTGCCAAAGAATATACGTCAGATAGGGTTGATCAAAGGTGACTGCCGAATCTATATGGAAGATTATGTGTACACTTTTTTGGGTAAAATCTCGGGAGCAGGGGAAAGTAACGGGGGAGAAAAAAGCTGTCTGGCAGTTCTGACAGGAGAGACGAAATGGGATTCAGGAGTGACATATGTATTTGTAAAAGGCGCCCTGACTGCGGAAACAGAAGATTTATCCTGGGAACACATTGAATTAACAGACCGGGTCTGGCAGAAGGTTCAGGAAGATATGGGGAAATATTTTGAAGGGCAGGAGATCGTGGGATGGTTTTTTGCAGAGAGGGCTTTGCCCCTGGAAGCTACAGAGACTGTTCAGAGGGCACATTTAAAGAACTTCGGAGGCGGAGACAAGGTACTGATGCTGATGGAACCGGCTGAGAGGGAGGAAGCTTTTTTCAGATATGAAAATAATTTTCTTGTAAAACAGAGCGGCTATTATCTCTATTATGAAAAAAACCCTCAGATGCAGGCATATATGCTTGAAAAACAGGCAGAAGGGGAAGAACGGCAGGAAGAAGTTCCGGATGAGGCGGTTAAGGCGTTCCGGAAGATCATACAGAAAAAGAAAAACAGCGTGGAAGAAAAAGAGACGGAGGAACTGGAAGAAAGAACCTCTGTTTTTTCATATGCGGCAACTGCCTGTCTGGTGCTGGCTGTATCGGCAGTGGGATTAAAGTTTTATCAGGATTATCAGTCAATTCATGCGGTGGATTCCAGAACAGAGGCAGTATCGGCGGTGATGGAATCGGAAGAGGAAGATTTAAAACCGGGAGTATCTGAAAAAGCGGAAAGAATAAAATCAGAAGAGAAAGCAGCTGGACAAGAAGAAAACAATACTGGACAAAAGGGGCAGGACAACAGGCTGAATAAAGAAATAGAAAACGACAGTCTGTCAGATAAGGAAGAACAGAAATCTGCCAGTCAGGAAGAAGAGCGGCTGACAACAGACGGTGAAGAAATGGAAAATCCTGAAAAAACGGTTCAGGAAACCGGAAATCAAAATCAGGGAACAACAGAGGATATGGAACAGGAAGGGAACGACCAGAAAAAAGACACAGAGTCTATATATAAGCAGGAGTCTGATGTCAGAAAGGCAGAGCGAAGAGTACGGGCGCAGCAGAATCCGCCAGAGGATAAAACAGAAGAAACTTCCGGTAGTTCCCGATCTTACATTATTCGTCCTGGAGACACGTTATATCAGATCAGTATAGAAAATTATGGGAATATGGATGCGGTAGAAGAAATATGTAAACAGAACGGGATCAGTGCAGATGAGATTATTTATCCTGGACAAATAATTGTATTGCCTTAAGATATTTGCTATAATAACATATCAGAAAATGGACCGAAGGCAGGGAAAGGTCTGTTTTTTGATGAGTTGATGACAGTATCCGAAAGGCAAGGTTTATTATGTCGAACGTATTTAAAAAATTTATAAAAAAACGAAAGAGAGCCAGGATGCAGGCAAAAAATGAAAAAGCTATACGGGCTTCAGGAAGAAATGATGAAGATTATCAGCAGCAGCTGTCCAGACACAGACATGCCGTAATAAGAAAATCGGTGGTTACTGTTGCTGCAGTCATAGCAGCGGCAGCGGCGCTGCTGATATTTATTGAAAAAAGAAGTTATCGCAGCTATAAGACCATACAAACGCATGAACAGGAAGATGTTGTTTCTAATCAGTATGAGGTCATGGCCGGAAAAATCCTCAGATACAGTCCGGATGGTGCTTCTCTTGTAAATGGTGAAATGAGTGCTTACTGGAGTTCTCTCTATGAAATGCAGAATCCGATCGCAGATACCAATGGGGACTGGGCTGTGATCGCGGATGTGGATGGTACATCGCTGAAGATATTTGACAAAGAGGGAGAAACGGGAAGTGTGACTACTTCTTATGGTATTGTAAAAGCAAGGATATCAGCGAATGGATTAGTTGCGGCAATCCTTGATGGAGGAGATGCTACATGGATCAATTACTATGATTCGGATGGAAGCCTGATTGCGGAAAATCAGACCCATGTAGAGGATCCCGGTTATCCAATGGATGTTTCTGTGTCAGATAACGGGGAGATTATGATGGTGACATATCAGTTTGTAGACGGCAGTGATACTACAAGCTATGTGGCATTTTATAATTTTGGAGATGTAGGTCAGAATGAACCTGACAGGATTGTCAGCGGATATACATATGAAGGCGTGGTGATACCGGAAATTGAATATCTGGACGGAGACTGTTCGCTGGCACTTCGAGAGGATGGATTTACCTTGTATAAAGGCAGACAGATACCGAAAGAAGTAGTGACGGAAAAAGTAGATAAGGAGATCGTCAGCACTTTTTGTGACGAGAACACAATAGGAATGGTGTTTAAGAATGGAGAAAAAGATAAGAAATACACCATGAAAGTATATTCTTCTGATGGAAATCTGCGGTTTGAAAAGAATTTCAATATACCTTATACAACTATTAAAATGAGTGGCAGCAGTATTTTGCTTTATAATGACTCCCAGATTTGTGTGATGAACAGCAGAGGAGCGATAAAGTATACTGGTACAGTAGATGGAAGCATCAATAATTTTATAAAGATCGGCTGGAATCGCTATCTCTTAGTAATGGATAGTGGTGTCAGGGTGATTAAATTGAGTTGAGGAGCGTGATCATATGTTAACCTGGTTAGGAGCAGTGGTTATTGCAATCCTGGTATTGATGGCGCTTAAAGGATACAAGAGAGGATTTATCAGAGAGGTCGTATCGTTTTTCTTTGTTTTTTTGGCGATAGCGGTTTCCTGGGCGATCAATCCTTATGTAAACGAGTTTTTTATGGAAAATACACCGGTGTATCAAAAGATACAGGAAAGCTGCGAGGATTTTGTGATAGCGCAGAGTGCACAGTATAGTCAGGAGAAGGAAACAGGCGGGGATGAGAATAATTTTATAGAAAACCTGGAACTGCCTGAATTATTGAAAAAGGGATTAGAGTCAAATAATAATTCAGAGGTATACGGTTATCTGGCAGTAGACTCTTTTGCAGAATATGTATCAGAATCCTTGGCTAGGATGATTGTGAATGGGCTTTCTTTTTTTATATCATATCTTTTGGCTTCTGTGATTTTGCGTATGGGAACCTATATTTTGAACCTGCTTGCTGGGCTCCCGGTTTTAAAAAGTGCAAATAAACTTGCAGGAGCAGTGACTGGATTGGTGAAAGGCATTTTGTTTATATGGATTGCTTTTCTGGTTCTTACAATTTTATGCAGCACACGAATAGGAAAAGAAGGACTGGCACTGATTGAAAGAGATGTCTTTTTGGCTCCACTGTATGAATATGATATATTTGTAAATTTCTTTATGAATATTTTTTACGGAAATTAAAAAAAGTACTTGACGTAATAAAATTGTAGTGTTATACTAAAATCCGCTTCGAAATGGAGCGGATTTCTTGTTTTTCTGGTTAAAAAAGAAAAACAAAAAAATTGAAAAAACTTGTTGACAAGCACAAATAAATGTGTTAAAGTAAACAAGCTGTCAGCGAGACAGAGATTTACAAATAAGAACATCAAAAAAGTTTGAAAAAACTTGAAAAAAGTTCTTGACAAACGAAAACAGATGTGATAAAGTAAATGAGCTGTTTGAGAGACAGAAACAAAGAACCTTGATAACTAAACAGTGAGACACATACGATTCTCGAAAATTTCTTTTACATTCAAAGAACGGTTCAATGAACCAAAACAGTAAAACGAGAGATA
>JAETOL010000063.1 GCA_021771755.1 Lachnospiraceae bacterium
CTTTACTGCTTCATCTTTGAATGATTTGTCGTATTGCATTTTTCTCACCTTCCTATGCATTGATAATATCATAGATTTGGTGAGTTTTGCGACTCTACTTTAATGATAGCACTCCATCGATCAGAACGGCATAGCCAGGTATGCAGACTTGGAACAGAAAATAGCTGCCCTGCAGGGCGAGAATGAGCAGATAGCGGCGACGCTCAAAGATGTGGAACGCCGCTTGTCCGATATGGCATTGCTCATTAAGAACATCACCACTTACAAAGAGTTGAAACCGCTGTATGACGAGTACAAGAAATCCCGTGACAAAGAAAAATATCTGCGCGGGCATGAAAGTGAAATCATCCTCTTTGAAGCTGCGGCAAAGGCATTGAAAGCGTCCGGCGCGTCCGGCAAGCTCCCCGATCCGGCAAAGTTCAAAACTGAATACAAACGTCTTACCGCAGAAAAGGACGCGCTGTATACCGAGTATGGCAAGCTCAAAAAGCAGCTCCGTGAGTACGATGCAGTCAAGCAGAATATCGACAGCATTTTGCACCCTGCCCGTGGGCGCGAACAAGAAAAGGCGTTGTAGCTGTGCCGACAGTCACACATTATTTACAAATAATTTGATGTGCGATTGTCGTTATAGTCTCGACAATGACACATTATTTCTCTATAATATAATGTGTAGTAGTCGAAAGTGAGGTGGCAGCTATGACCGACAAAGAAAAAATCAAAGAGCTATTGGAAGCGTCGCCGGACGGAACAATTACCGCAGAACAGGTGACAGCCGCAGGGCTGCACCGCAGTATTTTACAGGAGCTTGTAGAGAACGGAGAGCTTTACCGTTTCGGGCGCGGTCTGTATGTACGCAGCACCGCATGGGAAGATGATTTCTACCTGTTGCAGCGCAAGTACGGGCGCGGGATATACTCACACGATACCGCGCTGTATCTGCTGGGCTATTCTGACCGTACCCCGGCGCAGTACACCATGACATTTCCCAAAGGCTACAATTCGCCGTCGCTGAAACAGGAAAGTATCAACATCAAGCGAGTTGTGCCGGAGAACTATTCTTTTGGTGTGATTGAACTTAGGTCCCCCTGCGGCAATCCGATCCGTGTCTATGATCTTGAAAGGACGCTATGCGACATCCTGCGCGGCAGTGGCAGCGACATTCAGATTGTGGGCGCGGCAATGAAGAAGTACGCGGCTTCCAAAGAAAAAGACATACACAAACTGATGCAGTATGCGGATCAGCTTCGCGTGAAGCCCAAAGTGCTGCGCTATATGGAGGTGTTATTATGATTACAAAGAATCCGATGCAGCTCAAAGCCTTTATCAAAAAGAAAGCTGCGGAAAAGAATATCTCTGCCCAGCTCGTCATGCAGAACTATATGCTGGAAAGACTGCTGGAACGAATTTCGCTGTCAAAGTACAAGCACAATTTCATACTCAAAGGCGGTTTCCTTATTTCCGCAATCGTCGGTCTGGACACAAGGGCGACAATGGATTTAGATACCACAATCAAAGGTTTTACGCTGACGCATGAATCTATCCGTGAGATCTTCGGGGAAATCTGCGCCGTGGAAATTGCAGACGATGTAAAGTTTGAGCTGGTGGACATTTCAGATATCCGCGAGGGTGACGATTATCCGGGCATCCGTGTTGCGCTGAAAGCGAATTACCCGCCGATCAGCGTACCCTTGACCGTGGATGTGACTACCGGGGATGTTATCACGCCGAGGGAGATTGAATATACCTTTTCTTTACTGTTCGATGACCGCACAATCAGCATCCTTGCCTATAACCTTGAAACGGTGTTAGCGGAGAAGATCGAAACGGTGCTGTCACGCAGCATTGCCAATACCCGTCCGAGAGATTTTTACGACATACATATTCTGTATGCCCTGCGCGGCGCGGAGTGCTATGCAAAGACGCTGCTGCAAGCTCTGGAACGGACGGCGGACAAGCGCGGAAGCCGCAAAGTGCTGGAAGTCTACCCGGACATTATCGCGGAGATCCGCGCAAGCGAACAACTCCGGGGCTTTTGGAAAAAGTATCAGCATGATTTTGACTATGCAAAGGATATTTCCTTTGACGATGCCTGCGATACTGTCCGGCGCATTATGGACAGTATCACGGAGTAAACAGAAAGTGAGGTCTGGATATGGGCGTGATCCTGTTTGGTATTTATATCGTGTTAAGCATTGTGCTTACCATAATCGGCGTATTTATCGGCAACATTATTTTCTTTGACAGCATATTGCTTGCCGCCCTGTCCGGGCTGCTCTGCCATACGCTGTGGATGGTACACCCGGCGTTCTGCCTGCTGATTGGCATTGCCGTGTTCCTGCTGCTGTTTTGGTTGCAGAATACGGGCGTCGGTTTCTGGACTATCGGCGGCATGATGTCCCTTTTGTGGTCGGCATCGTTTGGTGTGCTGGCATACTTTATATCGGAGCATGATCCGATATGGGGCTGGGTGGTGTTTGGTCTGGCTGCTGTGATTATGGGCAGTCTGCATTTCAAGGCGCGGGATAGCTATGTATAACGCCTGTCTGTCACCGTTTAGAGTGTCACTTTCCGTCTTGTAGAAAGGCTTCCCGACGCAGGAAATAGCTTGCCTGTATGTTTTCCTTGCCGGGGTGAAATATCGAAGTTAAAAGCGTGACATAGAAAAAGAGAAAAAATATGGAAGAAATGATGAATGAAGAATAAGCATTAGTTGAGGTGGATTCCATAAGCGATGCATTATCTACCTTTATTGAACAAGGTACGGAAACTGTAACCAATGTTTTTACATCAAATGAAGCTGCTGTTATTTGGGAAACCGTAACAGAGGTCAGCGCAGATCTGGTAAAAGCATCAAAGGTTATTACGGTCATCAAAAAGGCTGCAAGTGTTCCAGACAAGTTATTTATGAACAAGATGGAAAAATACTGTCGCGGTCTAATTGAAATACCCGCAAATAAGCGTAAAAAATACGCTGCTAAAGTCGGTAAGCCTGGTTTGAACAAGGATTCTGTATTTATTCTTGGTGTCCTAAATAAAATCGAAGAACTATCCAAAATCAAGATTCTACTTACCTTATTTGAAGCAAAAATGGACGGATTGATTGATGATGAAACTTACCGTAGACTTATGCTATTGGTTGATCGCACAATGTACTCCGATCTTCTGTATCTCAAGGCTAATATCACAGACGATCCGATTGTGATTGAGAACGACGCTGAACAGGGATTGTTAGCGAATGGTTGGTTATATTATTACGGGCAGACTTGGGGAACAGCAACCATGCTTGGCTTCTGCGTCCCATGCTTCTGTTATTCTGATTGCTTTGTTGCTAATGCGGGTTAATCTCTGTTCATATTACGAATCAAGTTTAGAAAACTGATACTTCCAGCGCGGACGGTAGAAGCGGCAAGTGTTGCAGTCCTCACGCTCGGCGCAGCCGTTATCGTACCGATCAAAACCGGGCTTGCCCTGCATGAGCATTTCAAAGGCGCGGTCTTTGCCGTTGGTGAAGTACAATCCGGCTGCACCTCCTTTCTGGATTTGGGCAGAAAAAAACGCCGTAGACTTTTTTCAAAATCTACGGCGTCGGCGTATGCGAAAAGGGATGCTGCCTTGCGGTAACATCCCTTTTGTCGCTTGGTTATTCAGTTTTGAGATAACCTGTTTGCCCTCTGCCCTTAAAAGCGTTGATTTTACTGGGTTTTTGCTTGTTTTCTTATGTCAACGCTCTTAAGGGGAGGTCTTTTTTAAGGGGAGGTCTTTTTATAAAGGCATGTTTGAGATAAAGAAATACATGACGATAAAGTGGCAGGCACTTCCAAGCATAATGAATACATGAAAGATCTCATGGGAACCGAAGCTTTTATGTTTTGAGTTAAAGATAGGAAGCTTCAGTCCATAGATGATCCCACCGATGGTATAGATAATGCCGCCTGCCAGAAGCCAGTTGAATCCGGCTCTGGGAAGAGAGTGGAAGATGGGGACAAAGGCAAGTACACACAGCCAGCCCATTCCGATATACAGCACTGAAGAAAGCCACTTGGGACAGTTGATCCAGAAGCCTTTCAACAGGATGCCGGCTATGGCGATCGTCCATACAAGTCCGCAGAGGATATAACCGACTCTGTTATGAAGGGCGATGAGGCATACCGGAGTATAGCTTCCCGCTATCATGATAAAGATCATCATATGGTCTATTTTACGCAGCCTCCGGTTTACTTTTTCTGTTGAATCTACAGAATGATAAATGGTACTGGCTGTATATAAAAGAATCATCGTCAGGATAAATACTGCAAGTGCAGTAATATGAAGCGTATCTTCTGCACGGGCAGCTTTTATAAGAAGGGGAGCAGCTCCGGCACAGGCCAGAAGTACGGCAATACCATGAGTGATCGCGCTCCATGGGTCTTTCAGTTTCAGTTTCATTAGAATCGCCTCCTGAATTTAGTCTGAACATAGATGTTAATATCATGTAGTAATCAATACTACATATAAAGTATATGACAACTATATATCAAAAATTCATGGTTGTAAAGGGATTTTACAAATTTTTAATAAATATTTTGATAATCAAAGCTTTTGGTGCTTTGACATGTACAGGCCAAAATCCCGATACATACGATTTAGGGAAGAAGATTGTCAATATCCAGGAGAAAGACTGGTAAACAGAGGAACGATTTGGTAAGATAGACATAGATGACAAGGGAGGCTCCTTTATGAATATTAACGAGATTGCCAAACTGGCCGGTGTTTCCAGAACAACGGTATCCAGATATTTAAATGACGGATATGTAAGTGAAGAAAAAAAAGAAAAAATCCGGAAGGTGATTCAGGAGACCGGGTATCAGCCTTCTGCACAGGCGCAGATGCTCCGGACAAAAAAAACAAAACTGGTGGGAGTGGTTCTTCCAAAGATTAATTCAGATACCATCAGTCGTGAGGTGGCAGGCATCAGTGACGTACTGACCAAAAAAGGATATCAGATCATACTGGCAAATACCAATAATGATATTGAGGAGGAATTGAAGTCTCTTTCTCTTTTTCGGGATAATCAGGTGGATGGAGTGGTATTTATTGCGACAATGTTTACCAGAAAGCATAAGCAGATGCTGAAGGAATATAAGGTTCCGATCGTGATCCTGGGACAGAAGCTGGATGGATATCCCTGTGTATACCAGGACGATCATCAGGCAGCCTATATGATTGCGGATAAGCTTCTGGAGCATGGAAAAAAGCCTGCCTACATCGGAGTCACAGAAAAGGATGAAGCGGTTGGAACAAGGCGCAGAAAAGGGTTTGAGGATGCTTTGAAAAAGCACAGGCTGTCCGTAGCTCCGGAAATGATGGAAACAGGAAATTTTACCATGGAATCCGGATATGAATGTGCGGAAAGAATTTTTGAAAGAGATCCGAATGTAGATTCGCTGATGTGCGCTACAGATACCATGGCGGTAGGCGCTATGACATATATGAAAGAAAAAGGGCTGCGGATACCGGAGGATGTGCAGGTAGTGGGCATCGGAGACGGAACACCGGGAAAGATTATCGATCCCAAGCTGACAACCGTACATTTTTTTTATAAAACAAGCGGTATGGAGGCGGCTTCCATGCTTGTAGATCTGATGGAATCAGAAAGCGGCATAAAAAAAGAAATAAAAATGGGATGTGAAATCGTTCTCAGAAAATCCCACAGAAATTCTCAGTGAGAAAAGACCGGGGGAAACCAGAAAACAGGATCTGGCTTCTTCCGGTTTCTTTTATTAAAAGAAAACTTTGTCTAATGTGTACAAAATCAGGGAAAGATATTTATTACATTTTCCGTCTTTACAATTGAAAAACACAGGAATATAATAAAAACAAGATATGAGAACGATTCCATATAGAAAAGCGGTAAAAATAAATAAAAGTAAAGAAACAAAGAAGAATATTATATGGAAACGATAACACAATAAAAGGGAAAAGAAAAGGAGGAAGCTATGGACTACAAAAAAACAGCCCAGCAGATTTACGATCATGTAGGTAAAAAAGACAACATTATTTCTGCAGCACACTGTGCCACACGTCTTCGTCTTGTGATCGCAGACAACAATAAGGCAGACAAGGATGCGGTAGAAAATATTGACGGAGTAAAGGGTGTATTTTTCGCCCAGGGGCAGATGCAGATCATCCTGGGAACAGGAGTCGTGAATAAGGTTTATGATGAATTTATCAGGATTGCCGGTATTTCCGAGAGCAGCAAGGAGGAACTGAAACAGGTAGCGGCATCAAAGGCAAATCCATTCCAGAGACTGATCAAGACACTTGGAGATATTTTTGTTCCGATCATTCCGGCGATTGTTGCCAGCGGTTTCCTTATGGGTATCATGGAAGCGCTGAATTTCATGGTAAACAATGGATTTCTGGATATTAATACAAGTGGATCTATTTATACGTTTGCGCAGATCTTCAGCAACACTGCCTACACGTTCCTGCCAATTCTCATTGCCTACAGTGCCGGTAAGGTTTTTGGAGCCAATCCGTATCTGGCAGCCGTGATCGGTATGATCATGATCCATCCAAATCTTCAGAATGCATGGACAGTTGCAACAGAAGGGGTACAGGCTACCCAGAAGGTATGGTTCGGGCTTTATTCCATTGATATGGTAGGCTATCAGGGACATGTGATCCCGGTGGTGATCGCCGTATGGGTACTGGCGCAGATCGAGAAACGGCTTCATAAAGTAGTTCCTGCAATGCTGGATCTTTTTGTGACACCTCTTGTCAGTGTTTTCGTAACAGGCTATTTAACACTTTCCATTATCGGACCGGTATTTGTTACAATTGAAAACGGAATTCTGGACGGCGTACAGTGGCTGATCGCTCTGCCTTTCGGTATTGGAAGCTTTATCATGGGTGCTTTTTATGCACCAACCGTAGTAGCAGGTGTTCATCATATGTACACCATTATCGATCTGGGACAGATCGCCAAGTTTGGAATGACCTTCTGGCTTCCTCTGGCATCTGCGGCAAACCTGGCACAGGGCGGTGCAGCTCTTGCAGTTGCTCTTAAAACAAAAGATCAGAAGATCAAATCCATGGCAGTTCCTTCCGCATTAAGCGCCTGCATGGGTATTACCGAGCCGGCGATTTTCGGTGTCAATCTCAGATTTGGGAAACCTTTTATTACTGCATGTATCGGCGGCGCCTGCGGCGCACTGGCAGCTTCCATTACCGGACTTGGCGCTACAGGAACCGGTGTGACAGGTATCTTTGGTATTCTGCTCTGCCTGAATCAGCCGGTTGCTTATCTTCTTATGATGGCAGTTTCCCTGGGCGTGTCATTTGCACTTACCTGGGTGTTTGGATATAAAGATGAACAAAAAATTCAGAAAAAAGAAACAACAGAAGAAATTATAAAATCAGACAGTGAATCGGAATCCCCTCTTCTTTACAGCCCTCTGGAAGGCACAGCAATTCCTATGGATCAGGTAAAGGATGAAACCTTTGCAGCAGAAGTCCTCGGAAAAGGAGTTGCTGTGATTCCGGAAAAGGGTCAGGTAAAAGCGCCCTGTAATGCAGTGGTAGAAACTGTTTTTGATACAAAACATGCCATTGGACTGAAAGCAGACAACGGTGCGGAGCTTCTGATCCACATTGGAGTCAATACCGTAGAGCTTGGCGGGAAATATTATGAAACCCATGTAAGTGAAGGAGATCATGTAAAAGCAGGCCAGCTTCTGATCACCTTTGACATGGACAGGATCAAGGCGGAAGGCTATGATGTGACCACACCTCTGATCGTAACGAATACAGACGAATATCAGGATATAAAAGTCCTGAAAACAGGTAAAACAGATTACAGAGATCATGTACTGGAGCTGATAAAAGAATGAGTGTACTGACAAAGGTTCTTGCAGAAGAAATCAGAAAAATTGAAGACACAAAATTTGCAGAAGCGGATATTTTCCCCCACCGGCTGACCCATCACCTGATGCCTCCGGCCGGCTGGCTGAATGATCCCAACGGATTGTGTTATTATAAGGGAAAGTATCATGTGTTCTTTCAGTATTCTCCTTTTGAGGTAAAGGGAGGACTGAAATTCTGGGGACATTATTCCAGTGAGGATCTTGTCAGCTGGATATATGAGGGAGTTTCCCTTTATCCGGACAGCCCTATGGACTGTCACGGTGTTTATTCCGGTTCTGCTCTGGCCGGGGACGATGCCATGCACCTTTTTTATACCGGAAACGTAAAGCTGGACGGAGATTATGATTATATTAATAACGGTCGTATTACAAGTACCCTCCATGTGGAGAGTACAGACGGGATTCATTTCGGTGTAAAAGAGGAAGTGATCCCTGCGGCTCAGTATCCGGAAGATTATACCTGCCATATCCGGGATCCAAAGGTATGGAAAGAACAGAACCAATATCATATGGTGCTGGGAGGAAGGAAGAAAAACGATCAGGGGGCGGTGCTGTTTTATCGCTCCCGGGATCTGAAAAAATGGGAATTTGACGGAGAACTGACTACAGAAAAGCCGTTTGGATATATGTGGGAATGTCCGGATGTGTTTAAGATGGGCGGAGAAACCATTCTCTCCGTGTCTCCTCAGGGTGTCAGGAGGGAAGAGTACCGTCATCAGAATATATATCTTTCCGGCTATTTTGTGATGAAAGAGGGAAAAGTCCGGGAAAAAGATTTTTGTGAATGGGATATGGGATTTGATTTTTATGCCCCTCAGACGTTCCTGGATCAGAAAGGCAGAAGGATCCTTATTGGATGGATGGGAATGCCGGATGCAGACGAGGAATATCAGAACTGCACTCTGGAAGAAGGCTGGCAGCACTGTCTGACGGTTCCCAGAGAACTGAAATACCAGAACGGAAAAATATACCAGTATCCTGTGGAAGAGCTTATGAATCTTCGCCGCTGGGAAAAGAAACTGTCTCAGGAGGACAGAGAAGTGGAGACAGAAGGAGCTTTTGATCTGGAACTCCAGCTGGAAAAAGGACCTGCGAAGGTGGTTCTCACAGATGTCTTTACACTGGAGCACAGGGACGGGATTCTGACGCTTACGATGGACGAGGAGGTCGGAGCAGGCCGCAGGAACCGAAATGCCTGTGTGGAACAGGTGAAAGATATCCGAATCCTTGCGGACACCTCGGCAGTGGAAATTTATGTGAATCAGGGAGAAGTGGTTTTCTCCTCCAGATTTTACGGTAAGACCCGGGCGCATACGCTGAAGGTGGAAGCAGAGAAATTCCGTGGAGGTCTCTGGAAACTGGAAAAAATGAAGGTAGCAAAAGCAGCTAGCGTAAAATTTTTGTAGGACACATAGAAAAGGGAACGCCAGTTTTGTGTTATTATATTAGTCGACCAAAACCAATAGCACAAAGGAAGGTGTTCCCTATGATTAAGAGTAT
>JAETOL010000163.1 GCA_021771755.1 Lachnospiraceae bacterium
TCCCGTTATGACGGACTGAACTTTGATTTATCCGAAGACTATACGATCAATGGAAAAAGCTGCGTCATCGTAGGTGGTGATAATGCGATTCTAACGGAGATCTATGACAATTTGACTGAAGGCCGATATCCTACAAAAGAGGATGAAATTTTACTTTCGAATCGTTCAAAAGAACTGCTTTCTCTGAAGATTGGAGAGGCGATTACCGTACATACACCAGCTGGAGATTTTGGCTATACGATTTCCGGTTTTGGAGGAGATGTTACCATTACCACAGATGCCGACATTGTGGGGGCTTTTCTAAATTGGGACTCCTTCCAAAGTCTTGCAAAAGCAGAAGGAAGTAAGCTTGCTCCCGTTTGTTTTGTGCGCTTTTACGAGAATATCCATATTCGTAAGGTGATTGCAGAGTTGCGGAAAACATATGGCTTTACCGACGAAACATTATCCGAAAACACGGCTTTGCTGGGATTGACGGGCTTCAGCAGTGATTCTTATGTCATGGGAATGTACCTTGTAGCTGCAATCTTGTTTGTTCTGGTTTTGGCTGCGGGAGTCTTTATGATTGCGGGAAGCCTGAACAGCAGAACCGCAGAGAGAACACAATTTTTTGGAATGCTTCGTTGTATTGGAGCAAGCCGGGCACAAGTTATGCACATAGTCAAGTTGGAAGCACTCTATTGGTGCAAAACAGCGGTTCCGATTGGCGTGATAGTTGGGATTGTGGGCACATGGATGCTTTGTGCACTGCTCCGGTTTGGTGCGGGCGCTGAATTTGTACAGATTCCGCTATTTGGGATTAGTAGTGTCGGTATCATCAGCGGAATTGTTGTTGGTGTTTTGACCGTGCTGTTATCTTCCATCTCTCCCGCAAGGCGGGCGGCAGGTGTTTCTCCGGTTGCGGCTGTTACCGGAAATCTTTCCGAAAATTGGAACACATCCCGGCCAATCAAGCAGAACTTTTTGAAAATTGAGATGGCCTTGGGGATTCATCATGCCGTATCCTCTCCCAAAAATCTACTTCTCATGACTGGCTCCTTTGCACTCAGCATCATTATGATTTTGAGCTTTTCCGTTCTTATACAATGGGTGAATA
>JAETOL010000064.1 GCA_021771755.1 Lachnospiraceae bacterium
ATTTCTCGAAGCATTCTCTTTGTGTCTCTGTCCTCAAAATATTCTGTGAAACGCTCATCAAATGGTGTCGCTTCTGATTTTGTTTTCAGCCACCTTACTATTTTAGTATCAGTAGCATATATCAGATGTAATTCAAATGAGTCTGCCATATTTACACTGAATGTCCAGTTCCTTGTGCCGACTCTCCTGAAATATTTCTTTGCTATCCATTTGTGGCTTTTCTTCGGATGCCTACGTTTACACCATCTCCACAGACATCTCCATACATCGAAATCAAACCTGTCAAACGCCTGCGAGGAGACATTATACTTTTGGAAATTTACCCATCCTCTAATGACCGGATTTAACTTTCTTATCAAATCTTCCTGCTTCATAGATGGATTTTGCTTTATAATCCCCCGTATCTTATTCACAATGGCTTTATAGTTCTTTTTGGATGGTTTTGTAAGAAGCTTGTCTTTATACCACCGTATATTACATCCGAGAAAATCAAAACCATCTTCGATATGGGTAATCACTGTCTTTTCTTCTGACAGTTCCAATCCTCTCTCTGATAAAAATTCCCGGATAATCGGGAGAACACCTGCTTCCAAAAGCTCTCTACTTTCGCCTGTGACGATGAAATCGTCAGCATAACGTATAAAGTTCACTTTTGGAAAATATGCTTTTCCATCCCTTTTAGTTTTGTGATATTTCTTCCTAATCTGGACTTCCAGACCATCCAACACCATGTTGCAGATAGTTGGTGAGATAGCCGAACCCTGTGGGCTGCCGAGGTCTGTTGGAAATAATCTTCCGGTCTCGACATACCCGCTTTTTAACCATTTTCGCAGAATATCTCTGTCCATTGGGATATGGTTCAGTATCCATTCGTGACTGATGTTATCAAAACAGCCTTTAATGTCTCCTTCCAGCACCCATTTAGGGGATTTTGCTTTATTCAGACAGGTAAAGCACTGTTCGATTGCATCCTGTACACATCTCTTTGCTCTAAATCCATAGGAGTTAGGGTCAGCAGTGATTTCCGCAATCGGTTCCAGTGCAAATTTGTACAATGTCTGCATCGCTCTATCCTTCATACATGGGATACTGAGCGGCCTCATTTTTCCGTTCTTTTTCGGGATATATACCCTCTTTAACGGTAATGGTTTATAGCCTCTGCGTTTTAAGCTGAGAATTGCTTCATATTTCAGTTTGGGAGTAGACCATAAGATTTTGTCTACACCTGCTGTCTTTTTGCCTTTATTACTCGTTACTCTTTTTACAGCTAAAGCACGTCCGTAGAAAGAGTGTGTAAGCAGCCATTGCAAAGACTTTACTTTGCCGGTTCTGCCCTGTTGATGAGCCTTTACGATACGCATTTGCAGTTTTTTAACGTATGCATTCGCTTTGTTCCAGTCGATGCTGTCCCATGCCTTAGCAACGTCAGAAGTCGCACACATTTTCATGTTCATTTGCCTTACTCCTTTCAAAAATTCTATAAACTCTCTCGTAATTAAGCACCATGCGGAATTCTGCTCCCCTTTCGGGTGGGGCAAATTTTGAACCCCTATCCATCCTCATTACAAGGTCGGCATTCGCTTCCTCCGCAATCCTTTACCCGCATTCCCAACGGCTTTCCTTACGGTCCGCTTGCCTTTGCAGGCGAGAATACGGGCTTGACACGTTCCGCTTAATCAACAATTATTGATAGTTTAGGTTCCACCTCTACTCCGGCAGTCTTATGCCCGTGTATTCCTATCGTGGAGAGGAATATCCAACTGCACACCTTTTGGTTCAAGCCTATCAGCTACTTTGGCTTGTTCAGCCTTAACGAAGCTTGCGGTGATTCAGTTAATTAACCATGCTATCAGAAAGCCTGCACCCTAACCGCCTTGTAGCTGGCAGTTTCGCTTCGCCCTCACGGGATTTGCTCCAAATAGGGTTCCGTTTATATCCGCTTCCGAACAATGCCATTACTGGCAAAGCCGGGGATATTGGCTTCATCCAACGGAATGGATGGTTTGGTCGGAGTTATCGCCAAACAGTTAAATTAAGCGACTTCGTGTCGCACCCAGGAGTATGCATCAAATGTCCCTTCGGTGATATACCGGAAAATATGTACTTTTTTATTCCGGTTGCCTTGCCGGATAATACGTCCCTCCCTTTGTTCAATGTCAGAAGGACGCCACGGTACATCCAGATGATGCTCGGCGATCAGAAGATCCTGCACGTTGGTACCGGCTCCCATTTTGGCAGTAGAACCAAGCAAAAAGCGAACCTGCCCACTTCTTACTTTTGCAAACAGCTCCGCTTTCCTTGTTTCCGTATTGGCATCATGGATAAATGCGATTTGTTCCGGAGGCACTCCCTGTGCCATCAGCTTGTCCCGGATGTCATGATAAATATTAAAAGTACCGTCATTCTTCGGGGTAGACAGATCACAGAAAATAAGCTGCGTGGATTTTTCTGCCGCTGTCTCCTTCCATATCTCCAGAGCTTTTTCCACACAGGCATTGGATTTCGAGTCCCCATCATCCGGAAGCATGGGGTTGATCAGGCGCTGGTCTAAGGCCAGTTTCCTGCCGTCATTGGTGATCTTGAGCATATTGTCCTGTGAAGGGTCCACCAGCCTGTTTCTGACCGCCTCTGCCCTCTCTGAAAGGTCTTTTACCATGTCCTGCTGGTATTCGCTTGGTTTCAGCACCACATCCTCATAAACAGCTTCCGGGACAGGCAGTTTCAGCATATCCGGTGTCTGAATATCGGCACTTTCCTTGAAAATAGAGATCAGCTCCGGAAGATTAAAAAACTTTGCAAATCTCGTCTTCGCACGGTAGCCTGTGCCTTCAGGTGCCAGCTCGATTGCTGTAGTGGTCTCTCCAAAAGAAGACGCCCAACTGTCAAAATGGCCCAGTCCAAGGCGCTGCAGAGTACCATACTGCAGGTAACGCATATTGGTGTAAAGCTCCGTCATACTATTACTGATGGGTGTCCCGGTTGCAAACGTAATGCCTTTTCCACCAGTTATTTCATCCAGGTACTGGCATTTAGCATACATATCCGAAGACTTCTGGGCTTCTGTCTGTGCTATTCCTGCCACATTCCGCATTTTTGTATAGAGAAACAGGTTCTTATAATTGTGGCTCTCATCCACAAACAGCCTGTCCACACCCAACTGCTCAAACGTAACTACATCGTCTTTCCTGCTCCGGTCATTGAGCCGTTCCAGCCGGGCAGCCAGTGACTTTTTTGTTTTTTCCATCTGTTTGATGGTATAGCGTTCCCCATTTTCTGCCTTCGCAGTTTCGATTGCCATTTCAATCTCATCAATCTGCCGCTCGATCATAGCTTCCTGCCGTTCAGTGGACAACGGTATCTTTTCAAACTGGCTGTGCCCGATAATGACCGCATCATAGTCACCGGTGGCTATCCTGGAACAGAACTTCTGCCTGTTTGCCGGTTCAAAATCTTTCCTGGTTGCAGCAAAAATATTCGCCCCAGGATACAGGGTTAAAAACTCTGACGCCCACTGGCCTGTCAGGTGATTTGGAACGACAAACAACGATTTCTGGGCAAGCCCCAGTCTTTTGCTTTCCATCGCCGCAGCTGCCATCTCATACGTCTTGCCAGCCCCTACGCAATGGGCAAGAAGTGTGTTGTCCCCGTATAGCTGATGGGCAACTGCATTTTTCTGGTGAGGACGCAGCACAATATCCGGTGACATGCCCGGAAATGTTAAATGAGAACCATCATATTCCCGTGGCCGGTTGGAATTAAACAGTTCATTATATTTGGCACAAAGCGCTTCCCGGCGCCCGGCATCCTGAAATACCCAGTCCTTAAAGGCTTCCCGGATTGCTTCCTGCTTCTGGCTGGCAAGAGTGGTTTCCTTTTTATTCAGGATCCGCTTTTCCTTTCCATCTTCCTCTATGGTGTCATATACACGGCTGTCACGCAGGTTCAATGAATCCTCCAGTATCTTATAGGCATTTGCCCGCTGGGTACCATAGGTGGCATCTATCAGGGGATTTCCAAAATCAGCACTTTTGCCCTTGATATTCCACTGTCCGGTCACATTGGAATACTGTACCCCGATCATTCCCTGTTCCAGTTTTCCCTCCGGTGTTTCAAAAACTTCCCGCATAAAATCATTGATATAGTCCGCGTCTACCCAGGTGGCACCGAGCCTTACCTCAATTTCCGAAGCATCCAGAAGCTTTGGCTGCACCCGTTCCAGTGCGCTGACATTTATGGCAAATTCCGGGTGCTTTTCTGCACATAATCTGGCCACAGACAGCTTTTCCCTCACATTCCCGGATAAATATTCATCGGCAGTCTCCCATCCCGCATAATCGTCATTCAGGTCACTTAACGGGTTTTTAAAAATAACTCCGCTTAATTCATTCACAATCCGCTCATGGTTCTCAGGACCTCCAAGAAGTCCCTCCATGTACTGGAGATCTACACGGGCTTTTTCACTCATGGACACTGCCAGTGCTTCGGAAGGGGTATCTACGGAGGTAGCCACTTCCTGCCGTTTGATGGTACGTTTACTGAACATATCTGCTTTCCGGTTCAATGTTCCATCCTCATTCAGTACCTCCAGAGAACAGAGAAGATAATAGCTTGCATCCTGGTTAAATGCCCTTTTATTGGTCCTGGAATTGATCAGCCCGAATTTCTTTGTAAAATCATCATATAAGCTGGATAATTCCGCCTGCTTTTCCCTGATTGCCGCATCCCCGTATTCTTCCAGCTGATATGCGATCAGCTCATTGGTTGCTTCCCTCAGTGTAACCATGCCTTTAATCCTCTCCAGCATGGTATCCGCCATTTCTACCGGCTTCATCACGGAATTTTCCCGGTAATACACATCCCCATCCACCACGGTATAACTGTAGTTTTTTACAGACGGGTCTGCCGGGATTGCTTCCCTTTCCAGATCATCTTCCTGCTCATCCAGTCCTGCAGGCTCAATTTCACCCACAACATGGCTGACCGCTTCCCGTAACTGTTCTTCAAAGGGCTTCCCTTCCACCGGAAGGCATGTGGATTCCATCCCATAAGGACCGGATACCAGTTCCATCTTACCCACAACCATCTCCGGATGGTCGATAAAATACTGGTTCATGGAAATCCCATCCTCATTTTCACCAAGATGTACCCAGTCCGGTTCCAGATTCATCATCCTGTCCCGTTTCTTAAAAAACAGAATATCCGAAGTGACCTCGGTCCCTGCATTTTCCTTGAATGCCGTGTTCGGAAGACGGACTGCGCCAAGAAGCTCCGCCCTTTGCGCCAGATATTTCCGGACAGCTGGGCTTTTTTTATCCATTGTCCCTTTGGATGTCACAACCGCAACAATCCCTCCCGGGCGCATTTTACCCAGTGATTTCGCCAGAAAATAGTCATGGATCAGAAAATTATGCCTGTCATACGGCTTATCTGCCACCTTATACTGGCCAAATGGAACATTTCCCACCACTACATCAAAAAAATCATTAGGATAGTCTGTTTTCTCAAAGCCTCTGATCTGGATATTTGCTTTTGGGTAAAGCTGTTTCGCTATCCTTCCTGTCAGGCTGTCAAGCTCCACTCCATACAGGCGGCTCTCCTGCATCGCTTCCGGCAGCATTCCAAAGAAATTTCCCGTCCCCATAGAAGGCTCCAGGATATTTCCTTTTTCAAACCCCATCCTGCCAAGTGCTTCATAAATGGAACGGATGATTACCGGGGAAGTATAATGGGCATTCAGGGTGGACTCTCTGGCGGAAACATATTCTTCCGGGCTTAAAAGACTTTTAAGCTGCGCATATTCTCTGTTCCATGCACGATTTGTTTCATCAAATGCTTCGGCAAGTCCGCCCCAACCCACATACTGCGACAGGATAGTTTGTTCTTCCAGAGTTGCAGTGCGGTGTTCCTGTTCCATACGCTGCAGTGTCTGGATTGCCGCCACATTCCGTTCAAACTTCTGCTTTGCCGTGCCTGCCCCTAATACATCATCGGTGATCCGGAAATTTCTCGCACCAACGGTATCTATTTTCTCTTTTTCCCCCTGCGGCTCTGGTTCCGGTATCAAATCCGGCTGCAGGAAATCTGGTTCGTCTGATTTCGTATCCTGATTTTCCGCTTCCGTCTGCTCCGGTTCTGGCTTTTCCCATTGTTTCGATATGTTCTGCAGAATCTCCCTGCCCGCCTGATGAACTAACTCATCATAAGGGATCACCTACAGTTCCTCTGTATGGCTTGCGATATAATCCCTTGCAGCCGTCTCATTGATAAAGAATTTTGTCTTCTCCGGATAGGCTTCCAGACGGCCATCTTCCCCAATCGTTACAAGGCGGTACCGGACTCCTTCCCTTCCATCCTGATAATGGTAAGTAAAGAATCCAATACTGTAATCGGTAACGTCTTCTGTACTTTCCAGTGCCACCACAACACGGTTGTCTGTCTCTTCCTGCTCCGGTTCCTGAAGGACGGCAATTTCCCCGGAATGTTTCTTCTCGGCATCCGCAACGAGCTTTTCTCTTGCTTCTACAAGTTTTTGCTGTTCTTTCTCTGCCTTCCACGTTATATAGGCGGCTTCCGTCTCAGGTGTCAGAAAACGGTTTGTTTCTATCAAGGTTCGGATACGCTCTGCCACTTTCGGCCATGTCAAAAGTACCTTTGCTGATGGTTCAATAATGCTTCCTTTGCTGAGGCGCAGCCCTTTGGCATCATGATCCTCATAGCTATGCCATGCCCCTGGAAGGGCAGATGTACTTCCTCCTGTCCCATATTCATTTTTCAGGAAATCGGCCTGTTCTTTTTTATCATGGTTGCTCTGGAAAAATTCATAGATACGGAATAAGCCATGCTCAAAACCGCTTCCCCTGCTCAACCGGTAATCTATTTCATCCTGGGTAATGAATGTCTCCACCGGGACTTCCAGATTTTCCGCAGGCGGAAACTTCATTGGTCTGCGTTTCAGTTCTTCCACAGACTCCCGGATATCCTCCGGGCGATAGATCAAATGGAAACGAGCTTTCACGTCCCCACGCTGCAATGCCCCTATGACCTGATCCATATGGCCTAATACCTGGTCAATTCCTTCCTGCGAAGAAAAATACTCTGCCAGCTTTTCCTCCGCAGCCGGATGGATATGTGGTATCTCCAGTTCCTTCGGAACAGAACCGTATTCATCCTGAAAAAAGTTGTAAACCTTTGAGGCCAGTTCCATTTTTTCCAATGTTGGTACATGCCACATTTCCGCTTCATCCATATACTTTCCGTCAAGGATCAGATTGTACGTGCGCTCTTCCACTTCCATCCAGGATAGCGTGCGCATTGGCTGAAATCTTGCTGCATCTGCCCTTGCAAATTTCATTCCATCCTCGTCGTACCAGACAGATAAAGACTCTCCCTCAAAGGTAAAACCTTTTCCACCCCTGCCATATTCCCGTTTCAAAAACTCGGCCATTTTCGCAGAACCCAGCCATTTCTGGTATTTTGCAAAAATACGTGGTCTGCTGTCTCTCTGTCCGCCGCCGGTAAGCAGCACGTAATCCACCATCTCATCCGTGATCGGTGGTTTATCCAAGGAAAAAGGAACCAGATCATTTGCATGGTTAATAGCGATGTTTCCGACCTGCTCTTCTGCACTTGGGAAAAGGGAAAGCTGTTCATATACAGAAACTCCACCTGCATCATTGATTGGAGTTTCTTCTCCGGGCATGAAAAAATCGGGCAGTTCTTCACTGTCCGATTCTTTCATTTCCTGATCAGGTTGTACTGATATTTCTTCCGCTTCCTCTAATTGTAGATCAGTTCTGTCAGTACGATCTCCTCCGCTGAATGACGGATGCTGTTCATGAGCTGAACCCATTTCATCTGGTCTTTGGATTTCAGTTCCTCTGTCACTCCCTCGTCCGCTGCCATCTGCTCCGTGATTTCCTCCATCCTCTGCTCTGCCGCTTCCTGAATCTCCAACAAATGGCTCATCAGCCTGCCGGTCAGCAGAAGTCCTGAGTAAAGCCCCTTCTTGTGTTCCTGCAGATATGTCTTCCGCATCATCCCGTATTTGGTCAGCACTTCCGCTGGCTGCTCGTCCATTTTGATATTCGGGATGTAATAATCGCCGTTCTTCTGATATGTCAGTTCCATAATCCTGGCTCCTTTCTTCATTCCTGCTATTTTCCGTATTTTCATTTGCATCCTCAACTGTGTTCTGCTTTTTACTTTCACACTTTAAAGCATTATAGTATAAGTTATTACGATTTGCAACTCTTTTTTTAGAAATTTCCCGGTCATAAGCACGGATTGCCTTTCCGATCTCCATCAGGAGCGGTTTACAAAGTTCTGTAATGTTACTTCCAAGCTGTGACAAAGCCGGAACCGTATTAAATTCATGGATATAGTCAAAATTCAACAGTTCTTCGTAGTTCTCCATATCCATTCCGCAGCGAGCCAGCAATGTATAAGAGATACTGGACTGCATGGTTTTCCTAAGATGGATTTTTCCAGAATATTCATCTAACCCTTCCAGATAGCTTCCCTCTGTCAGATATTGTAAGTCCTCCCATACCTCCTCATAGCAGTCCAGCGTAATACGCTGTGCAATCTCCAGCAGCCGTTCCTCAAAGCTTTTATCCTGCTGAGTGCCTCCATAGATATGCTCCAGATGATCTATTACCGTTTCCTGATGATCCGGTTCCATCTTCCATAAATAAGGAGTACGCCCGATCCGCCGTGCCTTATGTATATCCGATATGTCAAACACATATTTCAGTCTTGGCCTTGGAGCATCTTCATCTATCAGGGCAATTCCTTTTGCCCCTTTGTTGACCCAGCAGTTAAACCGGCGGCTGTTCCAGATGTCAATACTGGCACAAGCCGTGGCATCCGGACGCTGTGCATAGATCAAAAGCTGCTCCTGAAACGGATATTTATAAATCCGTGCTGCTGTATCCAGATACTGTTTCCATGTCTCCCCGTTTTTTACAACTTCTTTCGCTGTCTCTTCTGCCAGTTTTGAAATTAACTCATATTTATTTGCCAAAGAAATCCCTCCCTGTCTTTCTTCTTGAGTTTCCGCAAAGTGTAATTGAAAAATGGATATGTCTGTCTAAAGCACCAATTTGCCGTTTTTATGAGAGATATGGAATGGCAGTTCTGTGAATAGAGGCACTTTAATAA
>JAETOL010000164.1 GCA_021771755.1 Lachnospiraceae bacterium
TTCATGCACTGGATCCCAACAACTTGAAGGAATCTGCAAAGGCCAGAGGTAAGGATCAGAGAACCATGGAGGTTGAGGCAGAAAGTATTGCTGCCGTGGTTAGTTCCTATTTCGGCATCGACACCAGTGCCAACAGCTGGGGGTACGTAGCATCCTGGTCCAGAAACAAAGAACTTCCGGAGCTTACGGCTTCCCTTCAGGTGATCAAAGATACGGCAGGTGAGATCATCACCGGTATCAGTGAAGAGATGGAGGAAATGCGCTTTGCCTATATGGATAAAGCGGATGCGCTTGAAGCGATCCGACTGGGACAGACCGTATATGCATCTGTCAGCAAGGGAAGATTTGAGGAAGTAACTGTGGAACAGGTTAGAGATATGTCGGACGATACCTGGCTTCGAATGCCCAAAGAGCAGATGAGGGCATATGTGGAACTTCGTGCGGAAAAGGATCTGCATGAGGAGATGACTTCCTTAGAGGAGACACGGCTTCTTTATATGCCGGAGAATCAGTTTGGTATCTATCAGATTGATCCGGAAGGAAATGCCAGGGACTACATGTTCCGGAGTCATGACTCTCTGGAAGATTATGAGATGCGTCGTGAGGATTATCGCCTGGAGTATGTGGCGTCACTGACAGAGGCGGATACTCTGGATACGATTTATGAGCGTTTTAACATTGATCACCCGGAAGATTTCCAGGGGCATTCTCTTTCTGTCAGCGATATCGTGGTTATGAACAGAGATGGCGAAGTAAAGGCATATTTCGTAGACAGCTCTGGCTTTACAGATGTGACCGAGGAATTCCTGGAGCATTTTTATGAACGCCCGGAAGAGATCAGAGAGGCAGCATTTGAGATTGAAGACCGTTATCTGGAAATCCATGAAACAGATGGTGGCTATGATTACTCAATCTATTCTGATCACTATAAGCTTATCGATGGTGGCAGATATGAGAGTGATGTGGATCTTATGAGAGCTGCAAAGGACATCGTTCAGGATTTACGGGAGCCTGTTTTCAATTCAGAGACAGGGACTTATACCCGATTGCCGGTACAGGGAAATATCAATG
>JAETOL010000065.1 GCA_021771755.1 Lachnospiraceae bacterium
TGGAGCACGCAAATTTTCTTAATCACTAATCAAGTCTTAGGCATCATTTGGAACAAACAATATCATTTGGCATAAAATTTAATCAAGTGCTGTTCTTGTTTACCTAAATACCATTGTGTTGTGAACAGTAAGGAACATGACGAATTTTCGTAGTCTGTGCAGGAATTTCATTGCAGATTCTTTAAAAATGCACTATAATAAAGTAATTATCAAAATAGGATTATGAATGGAGGAGCTATTATGAAGTTATACGAAGGCGGCGTTTATCTTTTGAACGGCCATGATATTGTAGAAGAAAACTGCATGACACAGCCGGTATCAAAAAAAGAGGCTGCAAAAAATACCATGGCATATGGGATTCTGGAAGCGCACAATACTTCCGGAAACATGCAGAAACTGCAGATTAAATTCGATAAACTTACATCTCACGATATTACCTTTGTAGGAATCATCCAGACAGCCCGTGCTTCCGGACTGGAAAAATTCCCGGTTCCCTATGTACTTACCAACTGCCATAACTCTCTTTGTGCAGTAGGCGGCACGATCAATGAGGATGATCATATGTTTGGTCTTACCTGTGCCAAGAAATATGGCGGCGTTTATGTTCCGCCTCATCAGGCAGTTATCCACCAGTATGCCCGCGAAATGCTTGCAGGCGGCGGTAAAATGATTCTTGGTTCCGACAGTCATACCCGTTATGGAGCTCTGGGTACCATGGCCATGGGAGAAGGCGGCGGAGAACTGGTAAAACAGCTTCTTTCCCAGACTTATGATATTAATATGCCAGGCGTTGTGGCTATTTATCTGAAAGGACAGCCACGCCCGGGGGTTGGTCCTCAGGACGTTGCACTTGCGATCATTGGTAAGGTTTTTGCAAATGGTTATGTAAAAAATAAAGTTATGGAGTTTGTAGGACCAGGCGTTGCAGGTTTAAGTGCAGATTTCCGTATCGGTATTGACGTAATGACAACGGAGACTACCTGTCTTTCTTCCATCTGGCAGACAGATGATAAAATCGAAGAATTTTATGAGATTCATGGAAGAAAAGAAGATTATAAAAAACTTCAGCCGGGTAAGGTGGCTTACTATGACGGCTGCGTAGAAGTGGATCTCAGCGAGATCAAACCTATGATCGCAATGCCTTTCCATCCAAGCAATACATATACTATTGATGAATTAAATGAAAATCTCGAAGACATTTTAAATGATGTAGAGAAAAAGGCTCAGGTAAGCCTGGATGGCAAAGTTCCATTTACACTGAAAGATAAAGTCGTTGATGGAAAGCTTTATGTAGACCAGGGAATCATTGCAGGCTGCGCGGGAGGCGGATTTGAAAATATCTGTGCCGCAGCAGATATCCTCCGTGGTTCCAGCATTGGATCAGATGCCTTTACATTAAGCGTATATCCGGCAAGTACACCGATCTATATGGAGCTTGCCAAGAATGGTGTCCTGGCAGATCTTATGGCGACTGGAGCTGTAGTGAAAACCGCATTCTGTGGTCCGTGCTTTGGAGCAGGGGATACTCCGGCCAACAATGCGTTTAGTATCCGCCATACCACCAGAAACTTCCCGAACCGTGAAGGTTCCAAGATCCAGAATGGACAGATTTCATCAGTTGCTCTTATGGATGCAAGATCTATTGCGGCAACCGCTGCAAATAAAGGCTTCCTGACATCGGCAGAGACATATACCGGTTCTTATACAGGACAGAAATATTTCTTTGACAAAACAATTTACGAAAATCGTATTTTCGACAGTAAGGGTGTTGCTGACCCGGAGGTTGAGATCCAGTTCGGACCGAATATCAAAGATTGGCCGGAAATGCCGTCACTGGCAGATAATCTTGTATTAAAAGTGGTTTCAGAGATTCACGATCCGGTTACTACAACAGATGAGCTGATTCCTTCCGGAGAAACCTCTTCTTACCGTTCAAATCCATTGGGACTTGCAGAGTTTACGCTTTCCAGAAAAGATCCTGCTTATGTTGGACGTGCGAAAGAAATCCAGCAGGCACAGAAAGCTCTTCAGGCAGGTCAGGATCCGATAGAAGCTGTTCCGGAACTGAAATCAGTAATGGAAGTTATCGGTAAACAGTTCCCGCAGATCGGAAAAGATAATCTCGGAATCGGAAGTACTATTTTTGCAGTCAAACCAGGAGACGGGTCTGCACGCGAGCAGGCGGCTTCCTGTCAGAAAGTATTGGGAGGATGGGCAAATATTGCGAATGAATATGCGACCAAGAGATATCGTTCCAACCTTATCAACTGGGGAATGCTTCCTTTCCTGATCCAGGATGGAGAACTTCCTTTTGCAAATGGGGATTACCTTCTGTTTCCGGATGTTCGCAGAGCTGTGGAAGAAAAGGCTGACAGTATTACCGGATATGTGGTAAAGGAAGACGGACTGAAAGAATTCCAGGTAACTCTGGGTGAACTGACAGATGATGAGAGAGAAATTATCCTGAAAGGCTGTCTCATTAATTACAATAGAAAATAATATTTTGGTAGACTGCTGAAAAGAAGGCTGTGGAATATGGTTCTAAAGCTTCTTTGTCAGCAGTCTTTTTAGAATTTCGGATTATTTTAAACGATTGAATTATCAGAAATTAAATGAAAATATAAAAAAATAATAGTTTTAAAACAAATTAAATAGATAATAAATAAATTATTATAAAAATAAATGAAAAATGTATTGACAAATATAAAGAGCAGTGCTATTATATACTCATCAAAAGAAAACAGAAGAGAAACAAAAAGAAAAATCATTCAATTCATAGCATATATAAATGTTACATGAAAAGGATGAAATCAATAGAAAGGTATAGGTGATTCCATTGGGAAGGTAGTCATCACAATCATCAATACGAATCAGTAACAGGAATCGAGTTTCCTGCAAGAAAGACCTGGTACATAACATCTGTAAAGAATATCCTGTATACTTATTTTTAGTAAAAAGAAAATCATTAAATTATATTTTACGATTTGACTGGAGAGATATCATTTTAAAGATAAGTGCTCTGAGAGATGGAAATCCATGAGGTGAAGATTATTCAGATGTCAACCTGAATGGTAAAGATCCGGAAGATACGAATTTCAAAGAAAACTTCATAAAATGAAATCATACAGAAAGTATTGTAAAAGAAATAATATAAATGATAATTCTGGCGAACAGAACTTTTGAAAAAAATAATAAAGAGGAACTCGTACTTTAGGTATATAGAATCGATTTTTCGTATTGAATAACTGTTACGAACCTGATATAAAGACCTTCAAAAATGTGTAAAGAAACATTTATTGAAGAAACATAACTTCCAGACTTAGAATTTCGTCGTAAGGAAGAGCTTTCGAGAAATTTGATGACAGACGGGAAAGATGTTTTGAAATCCATATAAAAATCACTAAGTGATAAATGATATGAATTGAAGCTTTACATCAGAAGAATATCTTCTTACAAAAGATATTATAAAAATTTAAAAATTATAATTCGTGAGTTATAATTTTAAATCTATCAACTTTCTAAATAAATCGAATGATACTTTATCATATCGTTTATGAGCAGGAAATAAGGTAAGATATGTAAAACATATAGTAATATATGACGAACGGAAAAACTGAATATAGAATATGGAAATATATGCACATCGTGTAAGATAAGTAATTTCCTATTAGACACAAGAAAAAATCTTTAAAAAAGAGGATAATAAAAATTGAATAACGAAGAATGTTAAGACGGTCATCATTTTTGAAAATATAGTAAAAAGTGATGGCCGTCGTTCTTGCTATCCGTTTGTTTTTAAGGTATACTCTCCACAGAAGTACAGAAGGAGAGTCTTTTTTTATGTGGAATAAAAAGATAGAAGATTGTATTCTTTATGAAGATCATGAAATATTGGTATGTCATAAGCCGGCAGGAATTGCGGTGCAGAATTCCAGAATAGGAAGTATGGATATGGAAAGCGCTCTTCGAAATTACCTGGCAGCAAAGTCCGGAGAGATAAGTACACCGTGGCTGGGGGTGGTCCATCGACTGGATCAGCCGGTAGAAGGTGCCATTATTTTTGCAAAGACTGCTCATGCAGCAGCAAAATTAAATTCGCAGATGACAAAAGGGGATTTTGGAAAAATATATCTGGCAGTTACGGGGCAGTGCTGTACAGAAGAAGGAATTTTGATCGATTACCTTTTAAAAGATGGAAGAAAAAATATGTCTTCTGTTGTAAATGAAAAAACAAAGGGATCAAAAAAAGCGATTCTTGGGTATCAATTGTTGGAGAAAATACAGGATGAAAGAATTTCATCAGGGATTCGCTGTCTGATAAAAATAAAATTGGATACCGGACGTCATCATCAGATTCGGGTACAGATGTGTCATGCCGGAATGCCGCTTATTGGAGATCGAAAGTACAATCCAACAGACGTGTCAGGATTACCGTTGGGCCTTTGCTCCAGCTATTTAAGCTTTGTTCACCCTGTAACTGGAAAAAAGATGGAATTTTCGGTATTTCCAAAAGGAGACACATTTAAGGGATTTTCTGGAATCTGAATTTTTAGCAAAGTGCAGATTCCTGAGGCTTTAAGGGAAATATAAAACTTTACCCAAATTCGTGAAAAAACTATGAAAAGTATGGACGTTAAATGTAAAATATGATAAGGTGTCTTAATTAGTAAAAAAGTGGATGCACATGCAGATCATAGGAGAGGAGAAAGGTAATGAAGAAAGCAGCGGCGGCAGCAGTTGTTCTGACAGGAGCAGTTCTGATGGCAGGTATTGCTGTTAAAAGCGGAAATTTTGGTGAATTGGTAATAGCGGATGTGCGGACAGAAGACGAGACAGAACAGAGTAATGAGGACAAGGCTGCCCGGATTGATACATCTGTTTCTATTTTACCGGGAAGCAGAATTGCAGTAGTAAGTAAATGCGTCAGCGGTGAATTTTGGGATATGGTTCATCAGGGGATGGAGGCAGCAGTCAAAGATATTAATACAGCGTATGGATTTAAATCTGACGATCAGATAAAAATGACATTTGAAGGGCCTGCAGATGAATTGAATGTGGAAGAGCAGGTTAACACTCTCGATGCAGTGATATCGGAAAATCCTGCAGTATTGTGCTTATCAGCCAGTGATATGAATTCTTGTCTGGCTCAGTTGGAAACAGCTGCTGAGAATGATATCCCGGTAATCGTATTTGATTCTAATGTCAGTGAAGATCAGCTTATTGCAGATTTTTATGGTACGGATAATGACAGAGTCGGAGAAATTGCCGGAGAAAAGATGGCAGAAGCTTTGGAACAGCAGGGAGATATTCTGATTTTTGCAGCTCAGGGAAAAACACAGAGCAATCAGAAGCGTGTAGATGGATTTAAAAATGCAATTGCAGAATATTCAGAAATAAATATACTGGAAGAAATCTATGCAGATGAAGTTGAGGATATGAATGCTGCGATGCAGGAAGCGCTGGAAAAGCATCCGGACGCGGATGGGGTATACTGTACCAATGCAGATATGTCCGATCTTTATCTTTCCCTGGAACAGACAGATGAACAGCTTCCTGTTATGATCGGAGTCGATGCAACGACAAAACAGCAAGCGGCGGTAAAGGATGGAAGAGAATACGGGATTGTTTCTCAGGATCCTTATGAAATGGGATACCAGACAATTCTTGCAGCTGCACAGATGACTGCCCCAGAAAGACCGGAGCAGTCAGAAGAAACAGAGCTCCTGGAGCCGGCGTGGATCGATAGTTCCAATATAGAGGATCCGGAATACAGCAATTATATCTATAGAAAATAATAAATCAGATCAGTATGTATTTTCATATATACTGATCTTTTTTGTAAAAATAAATATTTTAAAGGAAACATATTTTTATTTTTTAATGATTTTTTTGCAGGGAGACGTTATAATAAGAATAGTAGTTATTACAATACAATAAAGGAGAAACATATTATGAAACAGGACATGATTGTTATTCTTGATCTGGGCAGCACAGAAAATACAGTTATTGCCCGTGATATCCGCAGCCTTGGCGTATATAGTGAAATCCATTCTCATGATATCACGACAGAAGAGCTGAAAGCTTTGGATAATGTAAAAGGTATCATTTTAAATGGCGGAGAAAACAGGATTGTAGACGGAGAACCTGTAGTGATCAGACCGGAACTCTATGATTTGGGATATCCAATGATCTCTATAGACTATCCGGAATCTCAGTGTGAGAAAAAATATGATAAACTTCCGGATGCGGAAACACTCAAGAAATTTGTATTTGATGAATGTAAGGCAGAGCCGAACTGGAATATGAAAAATTTCATTGAAGATCAGGTAGAATTGATTCGTAAACAGGTTGGAGACCGCAAAGTACTGCTTGCACTTTCTGGTGGTGTGGACTCTTCTGTTGTGGCAGCACTTTTGATCAAAGCGATTGGGCAGCAGCTTGTATGCGTTCATGTAAACCATGGTCTGATGCGCAAAAATGAATCAGAGAGTGTTGTACAGGTGTTCCGTGATAAGCTCCATGCAAATCTTATTTATGTAGACGCTACAGAAAGATTTCTTGGAAAGCTTGAGAATGTTGCAGATCCCGAAGAGAAAAGAAAAATCATTGGCGGTGAATTTATCCGCGTTTTTGAAGAAGAGGCAAGAAAGCTGGAGGGAATTGACTTCCTTGGACAGGGAACTATTTATCCGGATATCATCGAGAGCGGAACCAAAACTGCAAAATGTGTGAAATCTCATCACAATGTAGGCGGCCTTCCGGAAGATCTTCAGTTTGAACTGGTAGAACCGCTTGCTCAGCTGTTCAAAGATGAGGTTCGTGCATGTGGTTTAGAACTTGGACTGCCGGCAGAAATGGTTTATCGTCAGCCATTCCCAGGACCGGGACTTGGTGTAAGATGCCTCGGCGCAATTACCCGTGACCGCCTGGAGGCACTGCGTGAATCCGATGCGATTCTTCGCGAAGAATTTGCCAAAACAGGACTGGATAAGAAGGTATGGCAGTATTTTACTGTAGTACCGGATTTCAAGGCGGTAGGTGTAAGAGACAATGCAAGAAGTATGGGCTATATGGTAGTGATCCGTGCAGTCAATACCATTGATGCAATGACTGCATCTATCGAGAGAATCGATTATGACATCCTGGAAAGAATCTGCGCAAGAATTACAGCAGAAGTTCCAAGCGTTAGCAGAGTATGCTATGAGATTACACCGAAGCCGGTGGCGACAATAGAGTTTGAATAATCCACACAATCATAAGATGCCAGTATTTATGCGGGTCGCAAACAAATTTGCTTAGTGACTGGCAACAAAATGGCAACATTTTTTGATTATTCAAAAGATATAAATTTTATTTCATAACGTATATAAAGAAACCTTACTGATTTTCAGAAGTAAAAAAACTGAATATCGGTAAGGTTTTCTTTTTCCTTATTTTTCTTTTTTAGTCAATTCTTTTACGAGGTAATCACTCAATTCCTGAGATGGTATCTTGGCACGTTTCTGGTAAGTATCCAGTTCCGGATACTTATATCTCCATTCATCATATTCTTCCTTGCTGATTAGAAGAAGTTGCAGCGGAACTGGGAGTTTCCAAGTCTTATGCTTATAAGATTGTCAAACAGCTAAATGAAGAATTACAGAAGCTGGGTTATCTTACGGTAGCTGGCAGAGTAAACACTAATTATTTCCGCAAAAAAGTATGTTACAGCGAAATGTAAGAGAAAGAGAGGAGAATTTGTATGAGTATTTACAAAGATAATGTCACTGGGAAGTGGCGAGTGGTCTATCGTTATACTGATTGGACAGGAGAAACGCACCAGCCATCCAAAAGAGGATTTCCTACAAAACGAGAAGCTTGAAACGCATACACTACGGATTAACAAGTCCTATCAGAGACTGCACCGGGAAGATGTGATTACACCGCCAAAGACATTAAAAAGTAATCGAACTATTAAGATGCCGCAGTTTTTGTGTGATGAGATGCAGGATTACCTGAAAATGCTGTATGAGCCGAAAGAGGACGAACGGATTTTCACAATTTCCAAATCTTATCTGCATCATGAAATGAATAGAGGCTCAAAAATATCTGGGGTGAAGCGAATCCGTGTGCATGATTTGAGACATTCCCATGTATCGTTATTGATTAATATGGGATTTACGGTATTAGCAATCGCAGACCGAATGGGACATGCATCAATCTGGCGGTGCTGATTCACGTCGATCACGATTTAGTATGGATATGCCATTGGTTAAATATATAAAATTTTTGTTGAGGTTTCAAAGAGATTTGATTGAATAAACGATATATCAATTATGAAGAGGTCATAAAAACTTTGTAGTATTTTAAAGTGAATCAAGAATAATGGATGAATGTATTTTTTTATAAGATTATCTAATCGGGTTAAAAATAACGAAAAAGGTATTAGTAGTTGAATCATATAACCAATGACAAAGATGATCAATCGTTTTAGAATATAAATATCAAATGTGACTGTTCAGGCGCCGACGGTTAAGAAAATTTGAGTAAATAATTGTGATGCAAGATTAAAAAAAGTGGGATTATTTCTTATCATTACAACAGCAAGATTTCACTGCTTGAGTTTCCGCAAACTGTAATTTAAAAATGAACATGTCTGCCCAAAGCACCAATCTGCCGACTTTTTGAAAATTTCAGAATGGCAGTTCTGTGATTAGAGGCACTTTAATAAGC
>JAETOL010000066.1 GCA_021771755.1 Lachnospiraceae bacterium
ATGAACTGGTTCTGCTAACGCAGGGCTTATAAGTGCTTGAGCCGTGTGAGGGGAAACTCTCACGCACGGTTCTTAGAGGGGAAAGCGGTAGTAATACCGCTGACCTACTCGACCAGGTCATCGAGAATAAGCAGAAGTTCATCAGCCAGATCATGACCAGTAAATCACCGGTACGTTCCTGCGAGGATATAGATGAAGCCAGTTTGAGTTACGCAGAGGTAAAAGCACTGGCAACGGGCAATCCCTATATTAAAGAAAAAATGGACCTGGATATACAGGTCTCCAGACTGAAACTGTTAAAGGCCAACCATACAAGCCAGATCTACCGCCTGCAGGACAATATCATGAAGCATTATCCGAAGAAAATCAGTAGTACAAAGGAACTGATTGCTGCGTATGGGGTTGACATTGCCCATTACAGAGAAGTGAAGCCTGCGGATAAAGATACCTTTTCCATGACTCTGGGAGACAGGACATATACGGATAAAAAGGAGGCAGGAACTGCGCTGATTGCATTTTGCAAGCAGGTGAAAACACCAAACCAGTCGGTGCAGATAGGGGAATATCTGGGGTTTAAAATGAATGTGGTTTATGACACTTTTTATCAGAAATTCACATTGAACCTGAAAGGTGCGCTGACACACAGCATTGATGTTGGTTCCGATGCCTTTGGAAATCTGACCCGTATCAACAATGTTCTGGATGGGATGGAAAAAAGCCAGACAAAAGAGCAGGAGCTATTGGCGAATACGGAGAAACAGCTTGAAAATGCCAAAGAGGAAGTGGAAAAACCATTTGCTCAGGAGGATGAACTGAACGAAAAGCTGGAACGCCTTGCAGAATTAAATGCCCTGTTAAATATGGATGAAAAAGGAACAGAGGAATGCCTGGATGAACCGGGCGATGAAGAGAATCTTCCGGAAGAAAATGAAACCGGGCAGTCTTTTGGAGAAAATCCGGATCTACCTGTAAAAAATGGGACAGGACAGAGGACAGAAGAAAACCGTCCGTCTATCATGGGAAAACTGGCTTATTATCAGGAACAGAGCCAGCAGACGGGGCTGGATACCGTAAGAAACAGAGAGAAAGCAGCAAGTTTATAAAAAAGTATAGATCAAGAACCACAGAAAGGAGAAACTTATGGCAACATACGCAGAATTGATGAGGCAGAGAGATGCCGCTGTGAAAATAGTAAATCAGATTGAAGAAGAAATGGCAGAGATGGAAAATGAGCTGTTTTCTGTCGGGAGGGATATGTTTGGTATCTATCAGTTAAGGGATGGTGAGGATCTGCATTACCACCGTTTTGAAAGTCTGGACCGTCTGGAAAAGTCCGGCTTAAAAGTCGAGAAGGATAATTACAGGCTGGTCTATATAGCGCCCCTTCAGGAAGGGCAGACGCTGGATGATATTTTTGAAGAATTTAATCTGTTCCGTCCCGAGGATTTTACCGGGCATTCACTGTCAGTCAGTGACATTGTACTGCTTCATAAAAATGGGGAAAACCAGGCAATGTATGTGGACAGTTTTGGTTTCCGTGCAGTACCTCAGTTTTTGGAAAATCAACAGGAACAAGAAAATAAAAAGCCCTTTATTGACCACTATTATGTGGTGGAAGATCTGCAGAAGTCAGGCCCACTGGAAATAAAGAAATATGCGGATATGCAGGAAGCCTTGCAGGCATATTTCGGCTTGCCAAACCATAAGAGGAAAGCCTTTGGCATCCAGAACAGCCTCCCTTTGCCGGGAAGCCTCGATTTTATCCAGTGTATCAATGGCGTGGACAGAAATATTTTGGATTATCAGAATGTAGAAGGGTGGGATAATCCGGAAATTATCAATGCTGCAGAGCAGGTGGATGTGGAAATTGACCTGCATGATGCAGAAATTGCTTACAAGATTGAAGACAGGTATTTTACTATCCAGCATACAGAGGGAGGTTTTGATTATACTTTTTATGGCCATGATTACCGGGAACTGGATGGGGGTGTTTATGATAATTCAAATCTGACTATTGAAGAGGCAATCGGGGAAATCCTTGAGGACGAGGGACTGGCTTTTGAGGACTGTCAGGTAATCAACTATGAGGAGTTTATGGAGAGGACAGAGGCGGTGAACCGGATTGTGCCGCTTCAGATACAACCGGAAGAGCATCCTATTTATCCGCATTCAGCAGCTTATGCACGGGAACACGGGGAGATAGAAGCATACAGGCAATCCAAAAAAGAAAACATATCCTGCCGTGATGCCATTGAGGAAGTGATCAGGAGGCAGTTTGACGGGATGCACCTTGCATCTGATGCAGCAAAAGTTGTACTCGAGGAATATGGGACAGAGAGGATGTCCTACGTGCTTGCCAATACCGTGCGGCATTTTTCATGGGACAATAGATTTTCTGTGGAGAACAGAAAGTGGGCAGAGAGTATTCCTGTATTTGAGGATAAGGATCTGTGGGGAGAGGAGAGAAATGTAGACTTTGTTGTGAACAGCCATCCGGCGGTACTGGACGGATTCATCAATCTTTTACGGGAGGAATTGAAAGTAAGAGAAACGATTTCAGATAGAATAAAAGCAGAGATTACGACCGGGGAACCGATACAGACACTGACGTTTTATGTGGCAGAATGCATGGAATCAAAGGCATTGGATTTGTCCTGCATACGGAAGGGACAGATGAAGATCTGGATACTTCGATGGGAGTATTGGAGGGGCAAACAATAGATGTAGATACTATCAATATGGTTCCTGAATTGAGGGATCATCCTCTGGTACAACAGGCTATCCGTGATCTGATTGCACAATTTCCGGATGCAGAGGTGTGGGACGTAGAGATGCAGGCCAGATTGCAGCGTGAGAATGCAGAGGATTTGGACAGTGTGTGCAATGAGCTGGCAAAAGATATTGATCAATTTTCCAAAATGGTTGATCCCTATGGCTACCGGGATGCGGTGAAGAACAGGGAAGAAAATATCAGCAAGATTTACAGTGACCTGCAGAAAGGAGAGGAAGACTATATCCGTGACTGGATACAGGGGGTGATTGACGAGGAAGAACCAGCGGAACTATTAAAGCGCATGGATGACCTGACAGAACGACGAGCGAGAAACCCTCTTACAAAGGTTGAAGAACTGGAGGAATCTAACTATAACCAGATTGATGGGATGCTGAACAATTCCATGGTCAAGGACATAGTAAAAAGCGTAAATGAAGGGGTAAGAGTGTTTTCGATCGCAGAGAGACTGGAACTTGCCAAAGAGCAGCTTTCCAGTGAAAAATCAGAAGAAAAACCTTCAAAAGATACTGTGAAAAAGCCTGAAATGGGGATGGAATGATGAAAAAAGAAAAGACGGCAAAGGGTGTTGTTATCAGCAGCCTTTGCTGTCTTTTTATGGGTAGAATTAAGAAAAACTATTATAGTTCCGGTGTGGAATTTGGGTTAAATGGTTTTTCCTGATCCAGCGGATGTACTTGAAGATATTCTTCCATATTTTGCCTGATCTGTTCCAGCTCTTTGAGATCAGCGGAAGTTGATTTGTGTTGCATCGCCAGCTTTTCCTTTTGAAAAATGAGATCACGGTATTGTTTTCTCAGGTGTTCCGGTTTCATATGGCGTGGGTCAATTCCTTTACGCTGGAGCATACGTTCTGCACCGGCAAAGAGAATAATCCGTGATTCGTATTTCCGAAGGAAACGATCCTGATCTTTGGCATTTTCATAACGGTCATTGAAAGGTTTGTTTTCTTGATATTGTTCTGCATATTTGATGATTTCGGAAAGTTCCCGGATCTGGTGTTCGATAGAAATAATGCTGCGGTTAGCTGTCTGTGTCTGTTCTTTCAGAACATTGATACGCTCATTTAATTCTGAAAAATTATGGATATTTTTGGAAAGCATAAGATTGTATGTATGTGCCGCAATTTTCAGGTTCTCTTTGGAAGCCCATTTCTTCAAGCCAGTGTTTTCAGAGAATTTTGTGTTAGATGTCATGTCTATAAGCTGCCGCAGATTGTCTGATCTGGTGAACATACGCTTCCGTTCCTGTTTATTTTCTATGCGTTCTTTAATCCGTTCTTTCGTGAAATTCTTCCCCAATGATTTAGCACTGCCCCGTACAAAACGGTTTTTTCCTGAGGGACGGAAAGAAATATATTTACCGCTGTTTTGATCCAGGGAAGTATTTTTCATTTCATAGCCTTTGGCATTCATCAAAGCAATAAAATCATCATAAGTGGAAGAGAATTTGATTGCCTGATTAATGTCTTTTCGTATTTTGGCCTTCCAACTGTTTTCATTTTGATTGGCAGACCATTCATTATATCTCATGCCACGCTTTTCGGTGGAATGAATGACAGACAACCCGTGTTCTTCACATAACCGGTCGCTGAGTTTGCGGATTTTCCAGTAACTTTTTTTACAGTCATGGTAATGGTTATGATCAATATTATCGACAGCACAGAAAATTAGATGATTGTGAATATGGCCTTTGTCAATGTGCGTGGTCAGTACATAAGAATATTTTCCTTCCAGAAGCTGGCCGGCCAATTCTTTTCCAATCGTATGTGCTTCGTCATAGGAAACTTCTCCTGGGGCAAAAGCCTGTATCAGATGAAATGCCTTATTCTCTCTGTTTTGTCCATTAGAAGAAATTTGTTCGTTGGTATGATCCAGCGTGTATTTGAAATCCAAAGCTGCAGTTTCCGGTGAGCAGGCGAAAGATGAGACATAAATCTGTTCATCCGTCTTGTCCGGATTGCAGATATATTCTATTGCTTTATCAACGGTTGCTTTGATACCATGGATTTTTGTAACTGCCATATTTGATTCATCAGCTCCTTTATCTCTTCCATATCTTTTTTGTAAATGGTATTTGTACTGTTCACCCGCTTGGCAATCTGGTTCAGATTGCTGCCAATGTTGCCAAGCAGGGCATTCATTTCCCGTATGTGGGAGTAGTCCACATCATAGACAAAACCATAAAGTACCAGTTTCCGGAGAAACGCAGATTTGCTTTTCATTTTGGAAAGCCGGAATTTCTCATCCAGAATGTATTGCTCGTCATCATTTAGATGAAATTCGTTTCGGTGTGTCCGGGTTCGTTTTGCCATAATTCATTCCTCTTTTCTATATTTCGATATTGTAAAAAATGGTACAAAAAAACTGTTGCAACTTGTTCGGTTTACAACAGTCTGTGTCTGGGTTATTCGGTTGTTTGGATGCACTTATCCATAAATTATTGTAACAAATGTAGTTGGTGTGGTCAAATAAAGAAAATATAAAATGGAAGAGGGTCAGGGATACTTCCCTGTGAAAATCTATCCATATTGGAAGACAGGCAATAGGGGGATTTTGCCGTTGTGTCCGGACACCGGCAGTGCTTGCTAAGGTTGTTTTTAGCACTCCCGGAGGGTGTGGCAGATGTTTTGAAATATAAAAAAATAACTATAGAATGGTGATGCATTTACATTACGCTGATTTTATAGAGCGGTAATCAGGGATAAACTTGTATTGTTCGAGAAAAAGAACTATAATGTACTCTATGGAGGTGTGAAATGGATTATATGACACTAAAAGAGGTCGCCGAAAAATGGGGCGTGACACCTCGTAGAGTAAATTATTTGTGTGCCGCTGGGCGTATCCCCGGCGCTGTGAAGAAGGCTAGTGTTTGGCTGATCCCAAAAACTGCGGAGAAGCCGATTGACGGCCGGACAAAACAGGGAAAGGAGCAAAAGCATGAGTAATATATTACTTCTTGAAGATGATTTAAGCTTGGTTAACGGACTTTCTTTTGCTTTCAAAAAGCATGGATATGAATTGAATATTGCCAGAACGCTCAAAGAAGCGGATGGGCTGTGGATGGACGGGAAATATGATTTGCTGGTGTTGGATGTATCGCTGCCAGATGGTTCTGGCTTTGAATTTTGCAAAAAAGTACGGCTTACATCAAAGGTGCCGATTATTTTTCTGACGGCTTCGGACGAAGAAACAAGCATCATTATGGGGCTGGATATTGGCGGTGATGACTATATCACAAAGCCGTTCAAACTGGGGGTTCTCGTTTCAAGGATTAACGCCTTACTTCGACGTGCAAATTCTTTTCAGGCGGCAGACACGGAATTGCAGTCGAATGGCATCAAGGTTCTTTTGCTGCAAGGGCAGGTTTTCAAGAATGGAGCACTTTTGGATTTGACCGCTGCGGAATACAAGCTGCTGTGTTTGTTTATGCGAAACCCGAACATGGTACTGACAAAGGAGCAAATTTTAGATAAGTTGTGGGACTGCGATGGGAATTATATCGACAGTAGTACCCTTACGGTCTATATGCGTCGGCTTCGTATGAAGATTGAGGATAATCCGAGTGAACCGCAAATGCTTCTGACTGTTCGAGGCATGGGCTATAAATGGAACATTACCGGATGAGGTGCAGAATGAAAATACTGGCAAATAAAGAAATCAAAAATCTATTTCTTTCGCTTTCGCTGATTTTGGGGTTCGCATTTCTCTTAGCTGAGGTTTTTCTATGGCTGTCTTATCACCGACTTTCCCTGTCCCTGCTAATCCTTTTTCTATTGGCTAATGGTGCTGTATGGGCAGCCTGCTTTGTGTATTTTAATCGGCAAAATCAGATCATGGAGCAGGCGGTATCGCAGATCAATGCGTATCTTGATGGAGATCGCAATGCCCGTATTGAATGTGACAATGAGGGCGAATTGTACCGTCTGTTTCATTCCATCAATTCTTTGGCGGCAGTGTTAAACGCCCATGCAGATAACGAGCTACGCGAGAAGGAGTTTTTGAAAAATACAATCTCCGACATTTCACACCAACTGAAAACGCCACTGGCAGCTCTGAACATTTATAATGGGCTGCTTCAGGACGAGGATATAGAGGTGTCCTCCGTGAAAGAATTTGCTGATCTGTCCGAGCAGGAGCTTGACCGTATTGAAGTTCTGGTGCAAAGCCTTCTTAAAATCACAAAGTTGGATGCTGGTTCTATTGCATTTGAAAAGGAAATACAAAATGTAGCGGATATGATGCAGGATTTGGAGTTACACTTTGCGTATCGTGCCAAGCAGGAACAGAAAGAGATCGTCTTATCTGGTGAAGATGATATTTCCCTTTTCTGTGACCGTGATTGGTTGAGTGAAGCGATTGGCAACATTGTGAAAAATGCGCTGGACCATACAGAAAAGGGCGATACCATTCACATCAAATGGAAGGCACTGTCCTCTGCTGTTCAAATCACAGTAAAGGATAACGGGTGCGGGATTCATCCAGAAGATTTACACCACATCTTCAAGAGATTTTATCGCAGCCGCTTTTCAAAGGATACACAGGGGATCGGGCTTGGCCTGCCGTTGGCAAAAGCAATTATCGAAGCTCATGGGGGTCTAATAGAAGTGGAAAGTGAATTAGGAATTGGAACGAGTTTTATAATGAATTTCCCAATTCCTACAAAATTGTAGGCTGGTTGTAGGGTTACAGTAATATTGGGGTGCTATTCTTTCCATCGTAGACAGGGAACGAAAGTCCACCCGTTTACGACAGCAAAATTATTGAGAAAGAGGTGTTTGCACTATGAACTTGTTAGAAGTCAAAAATATTTGTAAAACCTATGGCAACGGGGAAACCGCGGTCAAGGCTTTGAAAGATGTTAGCTTTTCTGTTCCCAAAGGAGAGTATGTGGCAATCGTTGGAGAATCCGGTTCCGGCAAAAGTACACTGCTGAACATGATCGGCGCATTGGACACGCCTACGTCAGGCAAGGTGCTGATCGACGGCAAGGACATTTTTTCCATGAACGACAAGAAGTTGACCGTGTTTCGGCGTAGGAATATCGGCTTTATCTTTCAGGCGTTCAACCTTGTGCCGGAGCTGACCGTGGAGCAGAATATCATATTCCCTGTGTTGCTGGACTACCAGAAGCCGGACAAAAAGTATCTGGAAGAACTACTGGCGGTGCTGAATCTGAAAGAGCGCCGAAATCACCTGCCGAGTCAGCTTTCCGGTGGTCAGCAGCAACGTGTGGCAATTGGGCGGGCACTGATTACCCGGCCAGCCCTGATCTTAGCTGACGAGCCGACCGGCAATCTGGACACGCAGAATAGCAGCGAGGTCATTGCCTTGCTAAAAGAGGCGTCGAAAAAATACGAACAAACCATCATTATGATTACCCACAATCGCAGTATCGCGCAAACGGCTGACCGGGTTTTGCAGGTATCGGACGGTGTACTGACCGACTTCGGGAGGTGCCGCGAATGAAAAGCTATCTTAGCCTTATTCCGATTTCTGCAAAGGTGCGGAAGAGACAGAATAGGATGACGATGCTGTGCATCATTATCTCAGTGCTGTTGGTTACGATGATTTTCAGCATGGCAGATATGGCGATCCGAATGGAAAAGACACGAGTGATCAAAGAACATGGGAACTGGCATATCATGTTGAAGGAGCCATCCGAGCAACAGATTGAGCAAATCGCACAGCGAACAGATGTGATGACGTCCTCCCGTTATGACGGACTGAACTTTGATTTATCCGAAGACTATACGATCAATGGAAAAAGCTGCGTCATCGTAGGTGGTGATAATGCGATTCTAACGGAGATCTATGACAAT
>JAETOL010000067.1 GCA_021771755.1 Lachnospiraceae bacterium
AATTGTTTTTGGCAATTCAATTATACCATATGCAGGCGGTTTGTGCCTTTTTTATGGGTTAAAGTATTGATTTTTCAAGGTTCAAAACATCAAAACCGTGTGGGAAGTTTGAGTTATATAATATTATTTATCTGGACAGAGATACTGCAGGAAATGAAACATGGACAATTGTTGACTGGGCACAAGGTGCAGTTCAACTGAATAACGCAACTGGAGAATTTACAATTGATAAAGCGGCACTTAAAACAGCAGCAGAAGGCAGAACGGCAGATCAGACCGAAACAGAAACAAGTACAAACCATACATTTACAAATTTGCCAATCGGAGCTTATGTAATCCTGGCTAGTGATACAGCTGGAACATACGGCTTAATGGTTGCAAATACATACGATGAAAATGAGAAATATTTAGCTTCTAAAACTGCAGATGTTGTTGCAAAGGTAGAAGGATATAGCGTAGATAAAACAGCCGATGATAAATTTGTAGGAATTGGATCAGAAGTAACCTTTACAGTAACTACAAAGGTTCCTGCAAAAACAAGTATTAATGGAGACAAGTTGAAAACATTTAAGATTAAAGATACTCCAGTAGGATTATTGATTCATGGACTTCCAACAGTTACGATTGGAGGAGCTACAAAAACTATTACAGAGGATATGGTGACCAATACAGTAGTAGGTGGAAAAACAAGCGAGTATGTTGTAGATCTGAGCAGCTTTATTGAGGAGTCAAATGCTGGAGCAACTGTAACAGTAACATATACAGCAATTGTAGTAGATGGTCAATATAACAACGAAGCCGATGTGGAGTCAAACACTGTAGAGTATGAACCTGGAAGAACAGAGGGATTTACAGGTAATATTACAATCACAAAGTATGCATCTGATAATAATAACGATGATCTGACAGATAATAAAACATTGGAGGGTGCTAAGTTCAAAGTTTATCCGGTTGGAGAAGATAATACGGTTGGCACAACTGCACTGAAATTTATCAAAGAGTCTGATGGCATTTACAGACAGGCATTACCAAATGAAGCAAACGCTACAGAGGAAATCGAAGTTGCACCAGATACTGCAGAGAATGCTGGTACAGTAAAAATAAAAGGCCTTGCAGAAGGAGAGTATCATTTTGAAGAGACTGTTGCACCTGATGGATACTCTATCAATGAAGATGGCGTGACTGTTGAAGTAGTGGCAAATGAGACAGAGAATGTTGAGGTTGCAGATCATGTAATCGATACTAAATTGTCCTCCTTACCATCCACCGGTGGTATCGGTACTACAATCTTCACAATCGGCGGTTGTGTGATCATGATCGTTGCAGCTGGTCTGTATTTCTCAACACGCAAAAAAGAGGAAAACTGATTCATACGCAGAAGAACATAGGAATTAAAGTTAAGCAAACATAGAAATGCCGGGGCGGCCCGCCCGCCCTGGCATTTTATACAAAATAAAAATACAACAATAAGGAGAGCCCGGATGAAAAAAATCGTATCTAAAATCGTGATCTGCATAATGTTTTTAGCCGGATTGTCCTTGCTGCTGTATCCATTGATCTCTAATGAGTGGAATACTTACCGACAGGAACAGCTGATCAGCAGCTATGATTCCCAGGTGGCACAGAAAACAGAAGCAGGAGAGATTGATTATACATCCCAGTGGGATGCGGCGAAAGCATATAATGAGGAGCTTCTTCCCAGTATCCTGCCGGATTCTTTTGCAATTGCAGCAGCTTCTGACGAGCCGGATGAAACATACATGTCCTGCCTGAACCTCAACGGCGATGGAATGATGGGATATGTGGAGATTCCGAAAATTGATATTAAGATTCCTATTTACCATACGGTAAAGGAAGAGGTTCTGGAAAAAGCAGCCGGTCATCTGGAAGGAAGTTCCCTTCCTGCAGGCGGTGAGAATATGCATTCTGTTATTTCTGCCCACAGAGGTCTTCCAAGCGCAGCGCTTTTTACTGACCTTGATAAATTAGAAGAGGGAGATCATTTCCTTCTGTACATATTAGATGATATTCTTTGTTATGAAGTAGACAAAATTTCGGTTGTAGAGCCTGATAATACCAAAGATCTTGAGGTAGAGGAGGGACAGGATCTGGTGACCCTTCTTACCTGTACTCCCTATGGAGTGAACAGCCACCGGCTTCTGGTAAGAGGACACAGAGTGCCTTACGAAGAGGAGGCGATGGAGGATACGCCGAAGTCTCTGATTACCGGAACCAGCCTTCATACCAGTTATCTTTTGTGGGTAGTGGTTGGACTGTCGGTGACCGCTTTGTTTATCTTCCTTCTTTTCCTTCATGAGAAAAAGAGCAGAAGAAAGCAGAAGAAACATAAGAGAGAGCAGTGAAAAGGAGCGGACATGAAGCGTAAGATTGCAAATATCCTGTTCGGTATTCTGTTTCTTATAGGATTTGGAATTCTGATCTATCCTACTGTTTCGGATCAATGGAACACGTATAGACAGAATCAGTTGATTTCAAGTTATGAAAGTCAGGTTTCTGATCTGACAGAGGAAGATTTTACAGACGAGTGGAAAAAAGCCGAAGCTTTTAATTCCAATTTGACGCAGAATAACCTTTACGGAGATGTTTTTGGAGAGGATGAGAAAGATATCAGGACTACGGAATACTGGAAGGTACTCAATGTGACCGGAGACGGAGTGATGGGATATCTTTCTATTCCAAAGATCAACATTAAACTGGCTGTCTATCACGGGACGGCAGACGATGTGCTCCAGACGGGCGTTGGTCATCTGAATGGAACAAAGCTTCCTATAGGGGGAGAAAGTACACACAGTGTTCTGGCAGCGCACAGGGGACTTCCCAGTGCAAGGCTTTTTACAGATATCGACCAGATGAAAAAAGGGGATATGTTTTATATCCATGTGCTGGATGAGATTCTGGCATATCAGGTGGATGAGATCCTGGATATGGTAGATAAGGATGACAGAGAGACTCTGGACAAAGCTCTTCAGATAGAGCAGGGAAAAGATCAGGTGACACTTTTTACCTGTACGCCTTATGGAGTCAACAGCCACAGACTTCTGGTCAGAGGAACCAGGGTTCCGTACAACGGGGAAGAGGAAGTGGAGACTACCGTTGTAGATTCGATGTTGAAATCAGTACAGAATTATTATATGCTGTATCTGATACTTGGATTATCAGTTACTTTGCTTATTATTCTGTTAATGAGATATTTATTTAAAAGAAAAAGCAGGAACAGAAAATAACTCAAAGGGATGAAATAAAGTTTCGGAGGAGGGTAAGACGTGAAGATTGCAGGAAAAATAAAAAAAGGAAGTGCATGGCTTCTGGCTCTGACTTTTATGCTGTCCGGGATGGTTGGTTCAACAGTACAGGCAGCTTCGGGAATTGAAACGGACAGAGTATGTTCTGTTTCATTTGTACTGGACGGTGATATAGAAGAAGAGTTTATTGAACTGAAAAGTCTGCCGGTTTCTGTGAAACTGTACAGAGTGGCAGAAGTGGATGTTTCGGGTGATTATACAGCTCTGGAAGGCTATGAAGACTTGGGCCTGGATGGAATCAGCAGTGAGACAACGGCTGCCGACTGGGAGGTAATGGGCAAAAAGGCTTCAGAGACGGTGAAAGCGCTTCAGGCAGAACCGGATGCAGAGGGTACGCTGGAAAACGGAGCCGGAAAGATCGAAGGTCTTGCGGTGGGAATGTATCTGGTAGAAGCAGATACGATCCGTTCTCAGGAGTATGAGTATAAATTTACGCCGTATCTTCTTTCTCTTCCGAATAACTATTATTCCACAGACGGAAATGATGAGTGGGTATATGATGTGACAGCCGGACTGAAACCGGGAAAGGAATCTCTTCTGGGAAGCCTTGTGATTGATAAAACACTGAATTCCTATAACACAACTTTAGGACCGGCAACATTTGTATTTAAGGTGGAAGCGGAGAAAGATCACGAGATTCTTTACAGCAATGTGGTTTCTCTTGTGTTTGACGGTACCGGAACCAGAAGCCTGACCATTGATAAGCTTCCGGCAGGAGCCCAGGTGACTGTGACTGAGGTTTACAGCGGAGCAAGCTATCAGCTTACCACAGAATCGTCACATACCGTAACGATCCTGACCGAAGGCGCGGAGGGAAGTCCGGTTCACGTATCTTTTGGAAATGCATATAATGGACAGTTAAACGGCGGAGCAAGTGTTGTCAACCGTTTTACAAATGAAGAAGGAGTCTGGGACTGGCAGCCACAGACTGACAGCTCAGCAGATCAGAACTAAGGGAGGGTAAACGCAATGAAAAAGAGTTTTAATAAAAAGCTTTGTCTGGCAGCGGCAGCCCTTACCCTGACAGCAGGTGTGTCTGTGGGGAGTGCAATGGCGTATTTTACAACATATGCAACGACCTCCGGAGGAGCCGCGATCAGCCTTGGTTCAACTACCGTGATTCCCCAGGAGGAAGTGGTAGGAATGGAAAAAAGAATCTCTGTAAAAAATACAGGAGATTATGAATGTTTTGTCAGAGTGAAGGTTTTTGCAGGGGACAAATATCAGCCGGGGCTGGTATTTACACCGGATGAAGCCGGAACCTGGAGTCAGGGCGATGACGGATATTATTACTGCAGTGAGATCATTCCGCCGGGAGGTGTCTCTGAAACCTTCCGTGTGAAAATCGACACCATGGACAGTGAAGATGACTTTAATATTATTGTGATCCAGGAGTGCACAGCAGTTCTGTATGATGAAAAGGGCAATCCATATGCAGACTGGACCAGAATCGCAGATTCCAGCGAAGAAAGCTATCAGGGAGAAGGGAGCGGTGAATGATGAAAAAGAATAACTTTTTTTCCAGAAAACCATTCATCCTTCTTGCAGCATCTGCAGTTCTTCTGGCTGGAAGTACGATTGGAAGCACCAGAGCAGCACTGACCTATTACAGTGAGAACTATTCTGCTGAGGTAGAAGTGCCAAGTATCGGTGTCAGCCTTCTGGAAAATGGCAGCGTTGTGGCAAAAAGAGATTACAATCATAAGAACGATCAGTGGAACACTGTACAGGAACCGCTTTTTGAGAATACTCTGAATGGGGAAAAGCTGAAACCGGGAAAGAAATATAAAGAGGTACTTACCGTCAGCAACAGTGGTACCATTGACAACTATGTAAGAGTGATTCTTTATAAAAGCTGGATGGATCCGGCAGGAAATAAAGATACCACTCTTTCACCGAAGCTGATCGATCTGAATATACTGGAAGGAAACGGATGGGTGATCGACAAAAAAGCTTCCACAACAGAAAGAACGGTTCTTTATTATACCGGAATCGTTCCGGCAGGAGGAAGTACGCCGGCCATTACCGATACGCTGAGGATTGACAGCTCTGTTGCAGATAAGGTAACAGAAAAAACTACAGTAGATGAGGCGGGAAATAAAATTATTACAACAATATATGAATATGACGGGTACAAATTTAATCTGGAAGCGGAAGTAGATGCAGTTCAGACGCACAATGCACAGGATGCGATCAAGAGTGCCTGGGGTGTGGATGTGAACGTGTCAGACAATGGAACGCTGAGCTTACGATAGGAGGTACAGAATTATGAAAAAGAAGATTTTGTGCCTTGTCATAGCAGCAGTTATGACCGCAGGCACGGGAGTGAATGCATTTGCCGAGCATATCCAGGGAAATAAAAACTGGGCAGTAGAGTTCGACGGGGACAGCATGAACAGCAACTTTGATGCATCTGAAATGAATTCTGAGGTCTACAGTCTTCTTCCGGGAGACAGTATTGAGCTTCAGGTGGGCGTGAAGAATTCAGGCTCCGGTGACACAGACTGGTATATGACAAATGAGATTATTCAGAGTCTTGAGGAAAGTCAGAGTGTCGCAGAAGGTGGTGCATATATTTATAATCTGACTTACGTGGATCATGATAACAAGACAACGGTTCTTTACAGCAGTGATACGGTAGGCGGAGAAGGCTCCGGTGCAGCCGGAGAAGGTCTTCACCAGGCAACAGATTCTCTGGAGGATTATTTTTATCTGGACAGACTGTCACAGGGACAGTCAGGTTCCGTTCATCTGACAGTTGAACTTGACGGTGAGACTCAGGGTAATGAATATCAGGATACACTGGCCAAGCTGCAGATGAATTTTGCAGTGGAAAAAGTAACGACTCCGGTGCGTTATACAACCGGTGAAAATACCACAATTACAAGAAGACAGAGGAATGTAGTAAGAACCAGTCCGAGGACAGGGGACACGACAAACATTCTTGCATTCTGTGGAATCGCTCTTGTCAGTGGGCTTGTGCTTCTGTTTCTGGGTATCCGGATGTATAAAAAGAATCACAGGAAAGGAGATCGGTAGTCATGAGGAAGATGAATAAATTTTTGGCAGCCATATGTACAGCCGGAATGCTCCTCAGCCTTTCTCCGGCAGTTGCTTCTGCTGAGGAATATACGTATACGGTTACTTTTGATGCAGGCAATCAGGCTTCCATGTCCGGTACAGCGGGACTGGCAGTAAACAATTCCGCTACCGGTTCTTCCTATCATGTTGGGGTGGATGCCGGAAAAATCGTAGTCAGCGGACTGAAGATCCAGGATATTGTAACTTTTAATCCACAGGCAGGCGCAGTAGATCTGGCTGCTGACAGTAAATATTATGTAAAAGGTGTCCGTCAGAGCGGACGGGATAATAATTCTGTTGCTTCTTCCTCCTTCCGGGTGACTGGTGATGCAGATTATGTAGTTGCCTATGGCGTGAAGGGAAACATGGTAGGGTACACCGTAAACTACCAGGATGAGAATGGAAGAGCTCTTGCAGAAAGCCGCAAGTATTATGGAAATGTAGGCGACAAACCTGTGGTTGCCCATATTTATATCGAAAATTATGAACCACAGGCTCTGGCTCTGACCCGTACTCTTTCTTCCAATGAGGCAGAAAATGTATTTACCTTTGTTTATTCCGCACGGCAAACGCAGGTGATTACAAGACCGGGGCAGACGATTACAGAAACGGTGACAGAAAACGTAACAGAGCCAACGACCGGAACAACCGGAACTACTGGAACGACAGGAACTACTGATACAACAGGTACAGAAGGTACTGCGGGAACGGACGATACGGCGGAAGTACCGGATACAACGACAGATACGGCTACAGATACAACCGGAGATCAGACAGAAGAGCCGGCTGGCGGTGACACGGAAGAACCAGTCAGAACGGCCAGAACCGGCGGTGAGACAACAGAGATTCAGGAAGATGATGTTCCGCAGGCAAACCCGGATGTCGTAGATCTGGATGAAGAGGAAACTCCTCTTGCAAATATGGAAATTGACAAAGAAGAAGTGAAAAAAGGTATGCCGGTAGCAGTTGGCGTCGGAATTGCAGTCGCTGCAGCGGCAGGTCTTGGAGTACTTGTCTGGTTCCTGAAAAAACATAAAAAGGCATAAAAGTCTGAAACTGATCTGGAGAAGCGGAATGGTTTTGGACTGCCGGCCGGGGCTGATAGCGCGGAAGCGTTTTCAGCTCCGGTTTTTCTGTGCTTTGACAGATGTTGACAGAATCAGGCGCATATGCGATGATATAAGACAGGAAAATAAAAGGAGTGGGAAAGGAAATAACAAGGTGAGCAGAAAAAAATATAAAAAGAGTCTGGCTGCTTCCATCTGTGCATGGCTGGGAACGATCATGCTGACAGCGCTGGTGGTGTTCTGCATTCCGCTGACTCTTCCGCGACTGTTTGGATATCATATTTATTCTGTGGTCAGCGGAAGTATGGAACCGTCTATTCCGGTGGGAAGTATGGTTTATATAAAAAATGAAGCCCCGGAAGACATGAAAAAAGATGATGTGATCGCTTTTTACGGAGCACGGGATTCCAACGCGATCATTACCCATCGTGTGGTGGAAAATCGTATTGTCATGGGTGAATTTATTACAAAAGGAGATGCCAATCAGACGGAAGACATGAATTCTGTACCATATGACAATTTTATCGGAAAGGTAACCTGTTCTATTCCGAAAGTGGGCGGTGCGGCACAGATCTTTACCAGTGTTACCGGAAAGATCGCAGCAGTGGTGATTATTGTAGTGGCGCTGATTCTGGAAACGATTGCTTCAACAATAGAGAAACGCAGATACCGGCAGTGGAAACAAAAAAATGTTTCCGAAGCGGAAAAGACATCGTAAAAACGAGCTGTTTGTGAGCCGAAAACAGATAAAAATCAAGAGGCGGCAGCCCAGTGTCAAATATGAATGACATTGGGCTGCCGCTTCTTGGTTTTAAAATGCTCTGGCATTTTTATTTTTCTACTGTCTGAAGCTCTGCGATGATGGACAGCACTGTATCTTCGTCTGTTTCCAGTTCTCGTGCGATGGTGGGGATGGGAGTGTTTTTCTGCAACTTCTGTGATAATATAGGGGATCCTCCTTTATATATTTAATAATCTCTCGGAATCTTCCGCCCAGTAAAATCAAGGCTTTCAGATTCCATTTTTATTAAAATCCCCCACTTTTTTGTCAAAAAAGGCTTGACAAATCGCTCAAAATTTGCGGCG
>JAETOL010000068.1 GCA_021771755.1 Lachnospiraceae bacterium
GATTTTCTGATTGAGGATGCCGATGAATGGCGTTCTGAATGTTGGCAGATGATACGGGAGCGTTCTGACCTGTACTTTCTGTTTCTGACAAAGCGTATTGAACGGTTTATGGATTGTATCCCAGAGGACTGGAACGATGGATACGAGAATGTTACGGTTGGTTGTACGGTGGAAAATCAAGACAGAGCCGATTACAGGCTTTCCATTTTCAATGAACTACCAATCAAACATAAAAATATTATCTGCCAGCCATTAATTGAGAAAATAAATCTTGCCGCCTATCTTGATAATGTTGAATTAGTCGTAGTCGGCGGCGAATCAGACAGAAACGCCAGACCGCTTGATTATGCCTGGGTACTTGCCATACGGGAGCAATGTATCACACATAAAGTACATTTTGAGTTTCGGCAGTGTGGGACACATTTTATCAAAGACGGAAAAAGCTACACGCTGTCCACTCGTGACTTATGCAGCCAAGCCAGAAAGGCAAATATCAATTATTGAATAGCCGCCTCTCTTTTTTGTGCAAGGATAGAGAGGAAAAATTTAAGAATAAGCCTTATAATAATAAAGGCGAATTTATGTCCATAAAGCACAATATGTGCGGATAAGGAGGTATCTCATGGAATGGGTTGAAAGATTAAACCAAAGCATGAATTATATTGAGGAACACTTGACAGGCGAAATTGATTATGAACAGCTTGGGCGGATTGCCTGCTGTTCCACTTATCACTACCAGAGGATGTTTACTTATATGGCGGGCATCACTCTGGCAGAGTATATCCGAAGAAGAAAAATGTCTTTAGCGGCAGTAGACTTGCAGGGCGGGGATGAACGGATTATTGATATTGCAGAGAAGTACGGCTACCGTTCTCCGACTGCATTTAACAGGGCGTTCCAGTCTTTTCATGGGATAGCCCCTTCGTCTGTGAAAGACGAGGGAGTATCCGTGAAATCTTTTTCCCCCATTGTGTTTAGAATTGCTGTGAAAGGAGCGACAGAAATGAATTATAGAATTGAAACAAAAGAAGCATTCCGTATTATTGGTGTATCTGCACCGCTTGATAAGGAAATCGAAAATAACTTTATGGTTGTACCTAAGATGTGGCAGGATGCCGCTGTAAATGGAACAATACAGAAACTGGCAGGAATGATGGATACGCCGCCAATGGGGCTTTTGGGCATGAGTGCCTGCAATGATGAAGAACAATGGAAATATTTCATTGCCGTTTCCAGTACAAAAACAAGCGGTGAGTTTGAAGAATATACCGTGCCTGCATCTACTTGGGCAATCTTTTCTGGAACGGGTACAAACCAGTCCATACAGGAATTGGAGCAGCGGATTATAACAGAGTGGCTTCCCACCTCTGGATATGAGTATGCCAATGCCCCCGATATTGAGGTTTACTTAAATCCAGACCCACAGAACGCACAATATGAGGTATGGATACCCGTATCAAAGAAAAAGTGATAACGGAGGGACTTATGGACGAGAAATTTAATATGTTTATGGAAACGGTTGATGAGCGTTTCCGTGGCTTTGTAAATCAAATCAATGGGTATTTGACAGAGAACGGCTGTAAGTGCGACATTAAATTACAAAAAAGCGGCTATGTTGTGTCCTATGTGCTAAACAGCAGCAAAAGAACTCTGGCAACATTCATATCCCGAAAAACAGGGATGAAACTCCGCATTTATCCCGAACATATAAAGGAATATCAGAGTTTTCTTGATACTCTCCCCGAAAAGGTGAAAAAGGAAATCAAGAAAGCATCCGTCTGCAAGCGGCTTATCAATCCTGATGACTGTAATCCGAAGTGTGTAATGGGATATACCTTTGCGTTGGATGGTGAGCAGTATCAGAAATGCCGTTACATGGCGTTTCAACCTACATTGAGCGAGGAAAACAATCCATATATAAGGCAATTTTTAGAGAAAGAATTGGCAGGTGCCAATTATGAGTAAGCAAGATGCTATTACTGATTGGGTGCATTGCCCTCTTTGCGGAAGTAAAACCCGCAATAAAATCAGAGAGGATACTGTATTAAAAAACTATCCTCTTTACTGTCCGAAGTGCAAGCAGGAAGTATTGGTTGAAGCCAAGGAATTACAAGTAATCGTCATCAAAGAGCCAGACGCATAAGACGCAGAGCCGATGAACAAGTGAGCAATCACAGGTTTATCGGCTCTGTTTTTATATAACCATAGGTAGGACAAGCCCACCGAATAAAAAAAACGATGTTTCGGTGAGCCGATTTGCTATACCCTAAACACTCTCCGACTTCGCTTTTTGAAGTTTGGAGGGATTTTTATTGCCTGCAAGCAGTAGCTTCTACTTACATATACCATACCGAGGATGGGCGGATAACCTGTTAAAAAAATCCTCGCTACTGCAAGGGGGCTTTGTACCTCAAAAGTAGAAGCCAAATCTCTACATAATAGAAATAAACTCTCCCTAAACCGTAAAGGTGTGACAGCCTTTGCGGTTTTTCTTTTGTCGTTTTTTGCAGGAATATGGCACAAGCCTGTTTCTGGCGTGGGATGCCGTTCACCGCCTGCCAATCTGGATTTTTCAAAAAAATTCAGATTGGAGGTAACGGGAATGTCATTCAACTATGGCAGAGAAGAAAAGAAATGGCGGCTCTGGAAAGAAGCCGAGGAAAAGCAGCTACGGAGCTTGGGTGTCAATGAGGATACCATCGAACAGCTCCATACTCACGATTGGGCGGTCTTTAATTCCGACAGGCGGTATTACCGCAGATTGCAGGACGCAGGTACATACCTTGAGGAATTTGCCGAGGAAACAGCACCGCCTGAAGTGAAAACCGTTGAGGATTTTTTAGACAGCATTGAAAATCAGCAGCTCTATCAAATCCTTATCATGGTGGACAGGCTCACCCTGCAAATTGCTGTGATGAAAATACAAGGATATTCTACCCGTGAAATTGCATCACGGCTTAACACTACCGAAAAGGCTGTTTACAGAAGAATGGACAGGCTCAAAGAAAAATTAAAAAAGTTTTTTGAGTAGAGGGGAAAATCGAGGTTTCCCAAGGACTATGGGGTGTAAGGCAAAAAAGCCTTCACCCCATTTTCCTTTGTGTGGCGAAAACGGGGACAGTTCCTTGACAACCGAATAATCATTCGCCAAATACTTTCTCTTTGTGATTGTGATGAGCATAAGCGTGTGCAGCGGTACGCCACGACCTGCCAAGCGGCAGCGAGCGATGAAAAGGTGGTGAACCTATTCTACCGACTCAAAATATTGGGCAGCTCCCGATTTCGCCATAACCCACAAAGAGGATAATGATACTCCCGTCCAGTCATAGTCCGAGCGAGATAAAACCGTCGCAGACAATGAGGGCGGCTCTGTCAGAACGACAGTTGGGGTGGAACTCCCGTGGCGTCAGTTCGCTGCTGACCGTTTGGCGACTTCCCTGCGTCAAAGACGCATTGCATTTCGGGGTGTCGAGGACAAATAGAGATGCTCCTATCATAAAGCCAGATAATAAGGCGGTCATAAGAACAGAGATTTTGTTAATGCTCTCCCGACCTTAAATACTTCCTTGTATCTGGCTGCTACATAGGCAGGAAGCACCTGCCTAAATCCAGATAGGAGGTTAAACACATAATGGAAAGGACTATTAAGCGTGGGGACATCTTCTACGCAGACTTAAATCCCGTTGTCGGCTCGGAGCAAGGCGGTACAAGACCTGTACTTATCATTTCTAATGATATAGGAAACAGGCATAGCCCTACAGTAATTGTGGCGGCTATTACGAGCCGAGTACACACAAAGGCAAAATTACCTACACATACGGCAGTAAATGATTTTGAGGGACTTGATAAAGACTCCATTATCCTGCTTGAACAGATACGGACGATTGATAAACAACGGTTAAAACAGCATATGGGAATGATGTCCGAAAACATAATGGCAAGAGTAGATAAAGCTCTTGCCGTTAGTATTTCACTTAATAACAGACCCAACGGAAAATGTGCAAATTAGAGGAAACGGAGAAATTTGTACATTGGTCAGACTGCGGTTGTATCTCTATAATTTAGGGCATACAGCCGCTTTGTTTTGCGGAGGTAGCCAGATGGAAAATGTTAAAGCGTCCACAAATGCGGAACAGCAGCACGAGAGTAAGGTTGATGAAGAGGAAAATTTCGATACTTTTATCAAAGCTATGGTGCAGATTGTTGAAAAATACGGAAGATTTGTTTTGCAGGAATTGGATAGTGTTGCGTAGGCTTACGCAACCGTACATATCACATTTTCCTAAATTATCGGAGGTGGTAGAATGAACAGAGAAGGAAAGAAATGTGTCTTGTATCCCAGAGTAAGTACCGAGATGCAGGTTGACGGATACAGCCTTGAGGGGCAGAAAAACAGCTTGAAGCGTTTTGCAGACCGTGAGGAAATGGAGATTGTCGGCATCTATGAGGACGCAGGAAAGTCAGGTAAATCAATCGAGGGGCGACCTGCATTTAAGAAAATGCTTTCCGACATAAAAAACGGATTGGAGATAGAATATATTCTTGTTTATAAACTTTCCCGTTTTGGAAGAAACGCAGCCGACATTCTAAATTCTCTGGAGTTTGTGCAGTCCTATGGAATAAACCTTATCTGTATTGAGGAAGGAATAGACTCATCCCAGACAAGCGGCAAGCTCTTAATATCCGTTCTCTCTGCGGTTGCGGAGATTGAGAGGGAAAACATTATCGAGCAGACCATGAACGGACGCAGGGAAAAAGCAAGACAGGGTGGTTGGAACGGTGGCTTTGCCCCGTATGGCTATTATCTAAAAGACAATCAACTTTTAATAGAAGAAACCGAAGCTGAAGCAATCCGAATTATATTTAACAAGTTTGGAAATTCAGATATAGGACTTGGTGGAGTTGCGAAATACCTTAACTTGCAAGGAATAAAGAAAATTCCCCGTCAGAACGGAAAGTTAGAAACATGGAGCAGCCATTTAATACGGCAGATATTAGACAATCCTGTTTACTGCGGAAAAATTGCTTACGGCAGGAGGACACGGGAAAAGGTCAAGGGAACAAAAAACGAATATAAGCAGGTTCATACCGATGATTATATTTTAGAGGACGGACAGCATGAGGGAATTGTCAGCGAGGAACTCTGGCAGAAAGTTCATGCAAAGCGGAAAGCAACAGGAATTAAGCAGCCGTCAAAGGTTGGCAAAGATAGGTCACATCTTCTGACTGGTGTATTGAAATGCCCTATTTGCGGCAGTTCGATGTACACGAATAAACATGCATGGACAAATAAAGACGGCACATATAAGGAAGTTTATTATTATATATGCGGCAGAAATAAGCAGGAGCGAGGTCATCATTGCGATTATAAAGCATCCCTTCGGAAAACAGATATTGAGCCTCTTGTAGTTGAAGCCGTAAAAGAACTGGTAAGCGATGCCTATTTTGCGAAAGAGATTGAAAAGCGAATTGGAGTGCAGACAGATACAAGCACGGTGGATAAAGAACTTGCCAATTATGAAAATAAGCTAAAAGAAGTGGACTTGAATAAGGCTCGTCTGGAAAATGAGATTGATAATCTTCCTGCGGATGCCCGATTTCGTGAAAGAAAAATCCATGATATGACACTAAGGCTTGATGCTTTGTATGATACGATGGTGGAACTGGAGGAACGCATTGAAGATGCCAAATTAAGAAAAAACTCCATTGAGATGGAAGCCATCACGCTTGATAATGTTTACAAAATCATGCAGAACTTTGGAAAATTATATGCTATAATGAGTGACGAGGAAAAGAAAAGCCTTATCACTTACCTCATTAAAGAAATCCAGATATACCCGAATGGAGGATCGGAAATGCCTTTGAAGTCGATAGAGTTTAACTTCCCGATTTATATTGACGGCAAGGAAGTAAGGAAAGTTTTGTGGGAAAGAGGTAATACCGTTGAAACAGTGGCGCTTCTCGTTAAGAAACGTTGATTTTCCGGGCTTTTCGGGCACTTTTGGGGGAAATGGACTTGTGTTTTTATGCGCAAATTGGATGTGAATGAAATATTTTGCTCCAGGTGGGGTAAATGAAAAACAGGGTTTTGTTCTGTAGTATTTGGATAAATGGATACCACAGGACGAAACCCTATACTTTTTGGCAAAAGTCTATACTCCGTGGCAAAAGTGAGAACCACGGGACAAAAGTTGAAGGGGAATATACTTTTCATATAATACTATAACGCAGAAAAAATCCTTAATTTTCAAATATCTTTTTTGCCACAGAAACGGCATTCAGGACTTTGGGGAAGCCAGTATATGGGATGCACTGCAGGAATATCTCAATGATCTTTTCAGGAGCAATTCCTACATTTAAAGCTCCATGGATATGGACTTCCAGTTGTGGTTCACATCCTCCGGCAGTGAGAAGGCTGGCTAACGTGATCATTTCGCGCTCCTGTAAGGACAGGCCGCTCCGCGCATAGATATCCCCGAATGCAAATTCAATAATATACTTTCCAAGATCAGGGGAGATTGTTTCCAGTGACCGGATGACTGCTTCGCCGCCTTTCCCATCGATTTTCTTTAAATTTTCCATACCTGTATGAAATCTCGTTTTCTCCATTTCTTTTCTTCTCCTTGTCTGGTAAAATGGTCTTATGGAGGGAGACGGGATTACAGTGAAGATGACATAGAATGGGTAAAATTTATCCAGCGTCTGAAGGATACCGGGATGCTGCTCCGGGATATTAAGCATTATTCTGATCTGCGGTATCAGGGAGACGACACGATGGCGGAGCGGATGAAACTGCTGATACAGCACAGAAAATCTGTGGTAGAAGAGAAAAGAAAGTGGGAAGAATACCTGCGGAATCTGGATGTGAAAATAGGCATATATCAGGATAGAATAAGCGAAAGTGAAAAGAATGATGGATAACTGGTTTACAGTTGGGCAAATTGACAAAGATACATGGATGCTCAGTGAATATCGCCACCCGGAAGAAACACATTGTTATCTTTTAAATGGTTCCGGACGCAGCCTGCTAATTGATACAGGATTAGGAATCTTCAATATATATGATGAAGTGAGAAAACTGACGGATAATCCGGTCACTGCGGTTGCTACGCATATTCATTGGGATCATATTGGAGGTCTTAAATACTTTCCGGATTTTTATGCGCACAGGAAAGAATTGAAATGGCTTTCAGGAGAATTTCCTTTGCCAATAGAAATGATTAAAAAGATGGCTGTTGGCCATTGTGATTTGCCGGAGAATTACGACATTGATACATATACTGTTTTTCAGGGGATGTCGACAAGGGTTTTAAATGACGGGGATATCATTGATATCGGAGGGCGCAGGATTCAGGTACTGCACACGCCGGGACATTCCCCCGGACATATGTGTTTTTGGGAGAAAGAAAAGGGATATCTTTTTACAGGGGATTTAGTATATAAAGGTACATTGTTTGCTTATTATCCTTCTACGAATCCGGAAGACTATCTGAATATGGGTATAGAATACAGGAAGTTATCTATGAAGGAATTGGATGTATTTATTGATATGAGGATAAATCAGTTACGGGAAGAAGGGGCAGACGAAGATATTGATCTGAAACCTGCTTTGAAGGATTACTATGAACGCCACATGGCAGACGGAACATTTGTGTCTTGGATTGCACTGGATGGTGACAGGATTATTGGGACAAGTGGAATGTCTTTTGTTGAGAAGCCTCCTTATTTTGGCTGTCCGAATGGTAAGATAGGATTGCTTTCCAGTATGTTTACCTCAAACAGTTATCGCAGGAGAGGGATTGCAAAGACGCTGTTGGAAAAAGTTATAAATGAAGCAAAAGAATACGGATGCGGAACTGTGCAAATTACTGCTTCTGATATGGGAGTGCTTCTTTATACTGATTTTGGTTTTAGGAAGAACGGGAACTTTATGCAGTACGTTTTTTCTTGATCTGCACAGCATAGTAAGAATCAAGGGAATGATGGGAGTTAGAAAACAGGGACAGGCATGGGATAAAGAAACAGAGAAAATAATATATGGAAAGATTGTTTCTTCATGTGTATGTGTGATCATTCCAAATTTGACAAGAAATGTGCGTCCGTATGCGTTTGTGGAAAATGTTGTCACTCATGCAGACTATAGGGGACATGGTTATGCCACTGAATGCTTAGAGTTTGCAAAGTCTCTAGCGGAAAAAAGCAATTGTTATAAGATTATGCTGCTTACAGGGTCAAAGAAGACGAAAGCATTAGATTTTTATAAAAATGCGGGATATAACTGTACAGATAAGACAGCATTTATTCAATGGTTAAATATGTAGGAAAAATTCCAGCTTGAAAAATTGATAGGGCTGTAAAAGATGACGTTACATATACAAAAGAAACTCTTGGACAAATCGAAACTGGATATATATGGAAGGAAAATAAGCGGATGAAAAATATAACGACAAAGCAATTCCAAATCTTAACAGATATGCAATTAGTTTGGGATTTTATGGTAGATACATACGAAAATTTTTTTATAAATGGTGTAGCAGCACCATTTTTTGAATATGCTATTACATCTTCATGGATGAATAAATCTTATTTACATTTGAACAGACTATGGCTTGATGGGGGCAAGGTAGTGGGATTTGCATTCACAGAAGAACCAGTCACCAATATATTTTTTAATCTTCGGCCAGGATATGAAGAATTGGCAGAAGAGATGGTGGAGTACGCGGAAGAAAATATGCCAAACTTCAATAATGCACAGGAATTGGTTCTTTTTTGTGGACAAAATGCATTTGTTGATGTAGTCAGGAAAAAAGGATATGCGTTAATGTATGAAAATATTGATTTGATCTGTGATTTTAGAAAAACAGAATTGAACTATCAGCTTCCAACGGGATTTCATTTTGTAGATCCACAAAAATGTGATCCAGTGAAACTTGCTATTTGCACATGGAAAGGTTTTAACCATGAAGATAAGGGAGCATTTGAAAATTGGAAAAACGAAGTGCAAGGTATAGCATGGAACCCGGCAAGGGCATACAATGGTATACTAAGTTCTACCATAGCACCACCTCCTCATGCAACACCTGAATATAATGTGATTATAGCTAACGAGCAAGAGGAATATGTGTGCTTTTCTGGCATGTGGTGGGTGCCACAAAATAAACTGGCTTACATGGAACCACTTTGTACGATTCCTGAATATCGTAAGAAGGGACTTGCAGCGGCTGCTCTTTCAAAACACTATAGTAAATTGGAACCGCTTGGCGCAGAGATTATGACTGGTGGCGGAGATGGCTTTTATTATAAAATTGGATATGAAGATGGAATTCATTGGTTGCATTTTAGGAAACGATAAGTTTAACTGACCTACTATTCAGGAAGAAGAGTAGAGAACATATAAAAATGGAATTTGCGGGAGGTACTTAATCCTTTGGAGTTGTTAGCAAAAGATATAAATGGGGATAATCCACCACAGATTGGAAACGGATTTGGTGGTATTACATTAACATATAACGTGGAACATAAGGATGACGTTGATAAGATCATTGAATTGGTTCGAACTGCAGGAGGAACGATTGTAAAAGAACCACAGGATGTATTTTGGGGAGGCTATCACGCATACTTTAAAGATCTGGATGGATATTACTGGGAAGTTGCATGGGGACCTGATTTTAAATACGATGAAAAAGGTATGCTGCAATTTTAATTTCCAGTTTAAAAAAATATATCCTGAAAAAAATATTATTGACATTGGGATAGTTATAAGCTAACATAAAGTTATATTTTAAGAAAGAGCAGGTATGTGGATGTTAATTGTTTCTGTAATGACAAAGAACAACTAAATTTTATAAGAGGGTAAGCACTGAATATAGTGTTTTATTTGTGTTACCCTTTTCAGCATCATTGAATGCTGGTTGTTTCTGCCTTACAGAATACTGCATACACCGGGAATAATTGTCTTATTATAATGGATAAGAAAGCGGAGAAAGTATGACTGTGATGGTCATGCTTTTTTTATTGAGCAAACCGTGAAATGGGCTGAGTTTTTCAGAACATTGCTGGTTTCCTTTTATGGGGAGGTTCTGCTTTTTTACATTATCTTAAGATTATGAATCAGTGGTTTCAGTCTATGTATGATAGGCAGAAACCACTTTTTTATGCTTTTCATTGTTCGATGAACAATATTTAAACTGGAGGTTTTGAAGATGAAAATTATTGAGACAGAAAATTTAACGAAAAAGTATAAGCGGTACAAAAAGCAGGAGGGCCTGGCCGGAAGTATTAAGGGCCTGTTTCACAGGGAATATGAAGAAAAAATTGCGGTAGATGATTTTGATATTCATGTAAATGAGGGAGAGTTTGTAGGTCTGATCGGGCCGAACGGAGCAGGTAAAACGACACTGGTGAAGATGCTGACGGGTATTATTGCACCAACAAGCGGCAAGATACAGGTGATGGGATTTTATCCGAATAAACTGGAGAAGGCATTTAAGCAGCAATATGCTGTAGTTATGGGGCAAAAGAGCCAGTTGTTTTTTGAACTGACAACAGAGGATACATTGAGATTATTTAAAGAAATATATTGTATCCCGGAAGATGAGTATAAAAGGAATAAGAACTTTTTTGTGGATTTGTTCCAGGTACAGGAACTTATGAATGTACAGGTAAGAACCTTATCCCTGGGAGAACGGATGAAAATGGAACTGATTGCTGCGCTGCTTCACAATCCGAAAATATTGTTTCTGGACGAGCCGACCATTGGACTGGACGCTGTGGCAAGTAAGCAGATTCGGACTTTCCTAAAAGATGTGAATGAATCAAGAGGAACCACCATTCTGCTTACTTCGCATTATATGGAGGATATTAAGGTATTGTGTAAACGCTCCGTCGTAGTGAATTACGGCAGAAAAATATATGATGGTGATACGGATATGCTATTTGAAAATTATCAAAAGAGTAAGAAAATGACGATATACTTTGAACACAGTGTAGAGTCTGATGTGCCGGAATATTGTAGGGTATTGGAAAAAACGGATGACAAGCTGGTGCTTGAAATACCAAAACAAAATGCGGAAAAAGTCCTGGAATCTTATATCGGTCATTATCCGATTCGGGATATTGGAATTGAGGAAGAAGAAATAGGTTCTGTCGTAGAGCGTATCTATAAGGGGGTGTAGGACGTGAAGAAATATTTAGAAATTGCCAAAGCATACATGAAAGCACAGCTAATCTGGAGGTCGGATACATTTGTAGATGTGATTCTGGCGGTGTCAAAGATACTGTTTGCATGGATCTTATGGAGTATTCTGTTTGAAGGAAAAAAGCAGATAGCGGGCCTGGGATTTCAGACCATGATTTCTTACTATATTATAAGCTCCTATTTATTCCAGTTGGAAAAATCTGCTGAGATCAGCCAGCAGATGACCGGTATGCTGAGAAATGGTACTTTTTCAAAATATATGGTGATACCGGTACAGACACAGGGGTATTTTGTGGCGATGGAAGCAGGGAAGATTGCATTTTCTGCGGGCATTGGTTTTTTAGCAACGTTTCTGTGGTTTTATTTGTTCCGGATTCCATTTGTGCATACAGCCAATATAAAGATCCTGTTATGCGGAATCATCATGGTTGTTTTAGGACTGTTGTTTATGGCGCTGCTCAATTACTTTCTTGGGATTTTGACCTTGAAATTTGAGGAGATCAACATCTTTCTCATGATAAAAGATAACCTTTCCGCATTTGTGACCGGGGCGGTGATTCCGCTTGCACTTTTACCGGAATGGATGATAGCAGGTATGAGATTTTTGCCTTTCTATTATGTCACATATCTTCCGAGTATGCTGTTTATAGGGAAATGTGAGGAGGAGGCAATCACAGGCTTAATCGTCTTAAGTGTGTGGTGCATTGCCTTTCTTGTTTTAAATCTTGTAACTTATGAACATGATCGAATTAAATATGATGGAGCAGGAATATGAAAAATAATTTAAAATTTATATCAGAACTAATCAAATTCAGATTATCCCATATCATGACATTCCGGCTGGGATTCTTTGCACCGTTTTTCATTAATACCAGCTATTTTCTGGTTCAGCTTTTCGCTTTCGAGGCAATTTACGGACATGTGGACAGTATCCGAGGATGGGGGCATGGGGAAATCCTTATTTTTATTGGAACATTTTCTCTGATTGATGCCATGAACATGACCATTTGCTTTTTTGGGGTGATATCCATACCAGAGAAAATACAAACAGGAGAATTGGATTTATATCTGACCAAACCAGTGAATCCATTATTGAGGATCACCTTTGAAAAAGTAGATCCGGGCGCCATACCACTTCTGATATTCAGTGCCTACATCGTTGTATATGGGGTGAGAGAAAGTGGCGTGAATCTTTCGTATGCGAATATCATTGGATATTTGTTTTTAGTTTTGCTAATGACCATACTGTACTACGATATGGAACTTCTGATACGGTGTTTTGCCTTTTTTGTGTTCTCAGTAGACAACCTGATGAAAATAGAGAATACGGCTGTGGATTTGTGTCTGAAAATACCGGGGATCGCTTTTTATGGAATCTATAAGTTTATTTTTTATTGTGTATTACCGTACGGAATAATTGCAACGCTGCCAACGCAGGCAGTGATAGGGGCATTGTCGGCAAAAGGATTCCTTTTCGGGGTGGTAATCGTGTGCATTTTTACTTTTCTTGCGTTATCTTTTTGGGCATATGGAGTACACAGATATGAAAGTGCAAGTAGTTAGAGTCTTGACTTGTATGGTGTGTTATGAATAATGTCATGTTTTGACTGAATCCTAGAATTGGTTTCAAAAAGAGACTAAAAGATATTATATTGGAATGCTTGAATTAAAAGGGGAGAATAAAAATAAGATTGATAATAATTGAAAATATGAGATGCTTTTTGGGAATACTCTTTATACATGGTAGATTATGGAAAGTGGGATTGCATCGTAACAGATTGATCCAATGGCAGATTGCATTAGTACATGAGAAGTCATGAAAATGTGCGGTACTGCCGGGAAGGAGAGAGACGATGCCTGACCCTGCGCTTTTATCAGGGATAAAATGCCTGATAAGCGGAATGCCAGACACCAATGAAAAATATTGTAGTATCAGTCAAAATCAAATAATGCGTCCGCCGGGACATGCCCCGTGTGGAATGGTTTATTTCAAAGACCGTGAAAAGTTAAATGTTAGCTTTTTGCGGTCTTTTTTTGCGCTTATGGAATCAGCTGTCAGCTTTTTCTGGCTTTACCGCAAGGTAAAGAAAGGAAAGCTGTATGGCAGATCGAAGAATCAAAATCCGGTCAGGAGAACTGGATGTCTGGATGGAGGTTACGGAAGAAGAGTACCAGAGCTATTACCGCCCATGGTGGCAGCAGAAAAAGCGGGAGCAGAGGAACCGGAAGGCGATGAAGGAAAAGGGGTATACGGAAGAATCGTATGAGGCATGGAGAGATAATTCGGCGGATGATATGGGAATACGGGATATGGATGCAGAGAGCATAGAGGAACTTCTGGAGAAAAAGATGCTGTTAGGGATTTTAGAGGAAGCGTTGGAATCCTTGCTTCCGTATGAAAGGGAACTGGCGGAAAAAGTAATAGGCGAGAGAATGCCATTGATTGATTTTGCAAATATGAAGAAAAAGAATCCCCGAACACTTTCTGATCATAAAAGGAAAGTCTTGTCCAAATTAAGAGATTTTTTTATAAAATGCGGTGTTGATATCAATGAAGATTAGTAAGCATTTGACAGAAATAATGATTTTGTGACATTTTTGCAGAAAACGTCGAATTGTTTATTGAAAAATTTTTATTTTTATTCACCGAAATTCGAAAAAGTGTCATTACGGGTAGTAGAAGGATATATTTATTTTCCTTCAAAAATGCAGGAAGGAGTAGAGGCGCTTATGGAAAACGCGCAGGAACTGATCGGCATTTTGCAGGCAATCAGTATTGTAGCGAAGAGCCTTGCGGCAAAGCTGATGCGGATTGAGCAGCAGATAAGGGATTATGAAGCTGCAGGGCAGGCAGGAGCTGGAAGGAAAAACTGGAAAGGAAAGTAGGGAAATGGAAGAAAGGAAGAAAGTGTTTATCTGCAGCCCGTTCCGTGGAGATATGGAGGGCAATGCAAGAAAGGCGGCAGTTTACAGCCGGATGGCCTGTGACCGGGGTTATCTTCCTATCGCACCGCACCTGCTGTTCCCACAGTTTTTGAATGAAGGTATCGAGGCGGAGCGGCAGCTTGGTATCTCTATGGGAATGGAGCTGCTTTTGGACTGTGAGGAAGTGTGGGTGTTTGGGAAAGCTACGGAAGGAATGCAGGCAGAGATTGCCTTTGCTACAGAGCAGAGGAAGAAAATACGGTTCATGGAGCCGGAGGTTTTGGAAGGAGGATGTGCGGATGCAGATGGTAATGGTGCTTACGGGCCTGACAGGGAATGAGGAAATTGATCGCCAGAGGGCGGAGGAATACTGCCGTTTCGCAGCACACAAGGGTAATATTCCTCTTTCCCCGTACCTGTGCTTTCATGGCGTTTTCAAGGATGAACTTGCCGGAGCGGTAGAGGGCTTTCTGGCAGCACGGCTCATGAATAAAGTGGATGAGATATGGGTGTTTGGCTTTGAACAGGGAGAAGCACGGAAGAAAAGGGAAGAGGCAGTGCGGAAGAGGTACGGGGAGAAGGGCAGGTATTTCTGCCACCCGGAGATTGGCAGGGAGCTTCTGCTCTGTGCTATGTATTCAGAGGAACTGATCGAACATTTGGAAGAGATGGAGGTTTGACGGATGGGCAGTGAACTGTTAAAGATTGCGGAAGGTTTTTCCAGGGTGGCAGAGGGCCTTCGAGGGCTTGCCGGGATGGAGGGCTGTAATACAGCAAAAGAAGAGGATGAAAAAGGGCAGCAGGAAGAGGCAGTACAGAAGACCGTGAAAACAGAGAAGAAAAATGCGGCAGATTCCGGAAAAGAAAAGGCTGTGACCGTGGAGGATATCCGTGCGGTGATGGCGCAGAAGTCCCAGGAGGGGAAAACAAAAGAAATCCGGGAGCTGCTTGGAAAGTTTGGGGCTGTGAAGCTGTCTGCGGTGAAACCGGAGGACTACCCGGCACTTTTGCAGGAAGCGAAGGTGCTGTGATGGGGAGACACGCCTTATTATCTGCTTCTTCCTCTAAGCGGTGGCTGAACTGTGCGCCTTCCGCAAGGCTGGAGGAGCAGTTCGGGAGAGAGGATGCCGGCCCTTATGCGGAGGAAGGGACTGCCGCCCATGCGCTGGCGGAGCATAAGGTGAAAAAGTGTCTGCGCAGGCGTTCCAAGCGTCCGGTGTCGGATTACCAGTGTGACGAGATGGAGGAATGCACGGACGAATACGCTTCTTACGTTATGGAGCAGGTGGAGCTTGCGAAGCAGGATTGCAAAGACCCGGTTGTGCTGATTGAGCAGCGGCTGGATTATTCCGCCTATGTGCCGGAAGGGTTCGGAACAGGGGATTTGTTGATCGTGGCGGATAAGACGCTGACTGTCATTGACCTGAAATATGGGAAAGGCGTGGCGGTGGATGCAGAGTGGAATCCGCAGATGATGCTGTACGGATTGGGTGCTTTGGAACTGTTCGATGCCATTTATGATATTGATACGGTGCGGATGACTATTTACCAGCCAAGGCTGGGATCGGTCAGCACATGGGAGATTTCCGTATCTGACCTGATGGCATGGGTGGAAACGGAGCTGAAACCGAAAGCGCAGCTTGCCATCCATGGGGAAGGGGAATTTCACTGTGGTTCCTGGTGCCGCTTCTGTAAGGCGAAAAACACCTGCAGGGCGAGGGCGGAGGAATACCTGCGTCTTGCACAGATGGAGTTCAAGCCCCCGGCGCTGCTTTCAGATGAAGAGATTGCGGAAGTGCTGAAAGTGGCGGATGAGCTTGCCAAGTGGTCTGCGGATGTGTACGCCTTTGCCACGGATGAAGCGATCACCTACGGGAAGAAGTGGACAGGGTTCAAGCTGGTGGAAGGCCGGAGCAACCGGAAATATACGGATGAGGAAGAAGTGGCGGAAGCTGCGAAAGCTGCGGGGTACACGGATATTTACAAAAAGTCCCTGGTTGGTATCACGGAAATGGAGAAGCTGATGGGAAAGAAGAAATTTGCGGAGGTACTTGGGAAGCTGGTGTATAAGCCGCAGGGCAAGATTACACTGGTGACGGAATCGGATAAGAGACAGGAAATTCAGACAGCAACCGCAGAGGCGGATTTTAAGGAGGCAAATTAAATGAGCAATGAAACTATGAACCTGACAAAAGTGATCGTACCCTGTAGATTTTCTTACCTGCACTGCTGGGAGCCGAATGCGGTAAACGGCGGGGAAGCGAAATATTCTGTATCAGCGATCATCCCGAAGTCAGATACGGAGACCATCAATAAGATCAAGAGAGCGATTGAGCAGGCGAAGAAGGATTCCGTTTCCAAGTGGGGCGGAAAGGTTCCGGCGAATTTGAAGCTGCCTCTGCGTGACGGGGATATTGACCGTCCGGAAGATGAGGCATATGCGGACAGCTATTTCTTTAATGCCAATAGCAGACAGGCTCCGCAGGTAGTGGATAAGAACGTGCAGCCGATTTTGGACCAGTCAGAGGTGTATTCCGGATGCTATGGAAGGATCAGCGTGAACTTTTATGGGTTCAATAATAATGGGAACCGTGGCATTGCGGCAGGGCTTGGGAATATACAGAAGCTGCGTGACGGGGAATCTCTTGGTGGAAGGACTAATGCGGAGGATGATTTTGACGCTGTGGATGTGGAAGAGGATTTTCTTGGATAACAACAGCAGGGCGGCGGGAAACCGCTGCCCGTTATTTCGGATATGGAAGGAGGGAGCCACGCCATGGGACGAGTGCTGGGTATCGACATTGAAACGTTTTCAGATGTGGATTTGATAAAATGCGGGGTTTACGCATATGCGGACAGCCCTGCTTTTGAAGTCCTGCTGTTTGCCTATTCTTTTGACGGGGAAGAAACACAGATTATAGATCTGGCACAGGGAGAGGCGATTCCGGCAGAGGTGGAGTCTGCCATTTTTGATGATTCCATTACAAAGACTGCTTTTAATGCAAATTTTGAGCGTACCTGTTTAAGCAGATTCTTCGGGACACAGCTTTCCCCGTATTCCTGGCATTGCAGCGCGGTACAGGCGGCGATGCTTGCCCTTCCCCGGTCATTGGAGGATGTAGGAGCCGTGCTGGGACTGGATAAGCAGAAGATGAAGGAAGGGAAGGAACTGATCAGGTATTTCTGCGTGCCATGCAAGCCGACCAAGGCAAACGGCGGCAGAACCCGGAACCTTCCGCACCATGCGCCGGAGAAGTGGGAACTGTTCAAGACTTACTGTAAGCGTGATGTGGATGTGGAAAAAGCCATCCGGCAGAAACTCCATGGGTTCCCTGTCCCGGAGAGCGAGATGGAGATGTACCGTCTGGACCAGGAGATCAATGACAGGGAGGGGCTAGAGATTGAAAGCCTTTCCAAACAGGCGGTATCGGAATTGATAAAAGAGACGGATGGGGAAGTGGAAGAGCTTTTAAGGCTCCGGCTTCTGATGGCAAAAACTTCTGTGAAAAAATATGAGGCCATGGAACGGTCTGTCTGTTCAGACGGGCGGGTACATGGCTTATTGCAGTTCTACGGTGCGAACCGCACCGGACGGTGGGCAGGGAGGCTTGTGCAGGTGCAGAACCTTCCGCAGAACCATATCGTGGATTTGGAACTTGCCAGAAGCCTTGTGAAGCAGGGGTGGTTTGAGGAAGTGGAGCTTTTTTATGATTCCACGCCAAACGTACTGTCTGAATTGATACGGACGGCATTTGTCCCGAAGGAGGGATGCAGGTTTATTGTGGCAGACTTTTCCGCCATTGAAGCACGGGTACTGGCATGGCTGTCCGGGGAACAGTGGCGGCTGGATGTGTTTGCTTCCCATGGGAAGATTTATGAGGCATCGGCATCCGCCATGTTCCATGTGCCGATTGAGGAAATCACGAAAAGTTCCCCGCTCCGGCAGAAAGGGAAAATATCAGAATTGGCCCTTGGATATGGCGGCTCTGTGGGTGCTTTAACCTCTATGGGAGCTTTAGATATGGGGCTGGCAGAGGAAGAATTGTCTCCGCTGGTATCCACATGGAGAAATGCGAATCCGCATATTACGCAGTTCTGGTGGGATGTGGATGCTGCCGCCATTAAGACCGTGACGGAGAAGAAGGAGACAAGGGTTGGGCGGATTACGTTCTTTTACCAGAGCGGAATCCTGTTTGTCATGCTTCCGTCCGGGAGAAGACTGGCGTATGTGAAACCACGGATGGATGTGAATAAGTTTGGTAGGAACGGCCTGACTTATGAGGGAATCAGTGAGAGCGGAAAGTGGGGGCGGATTGAAACCTATGGTCCGAAATTGGTGGAAAATATTGTGCAGGGGACAGCGCGGGATCTGCTGGCGGAAGCTATGCTCCGGCTGAAAAAGACACAGATGGGCAGACGGAATGGGGAAGGTTATTATGACCCGACAGCCTATGCAGGGATAGAGCTGGCAGAGCCAAAACAGGAAAAAGAAACAGTAAGGCTTGTTTACAAAAACGGCAGGATGGAGCTTTATATCCATGAGTTTTTTCCGTGTACGGCGGCGGTGGCAAGGCGGGTGTTCCCGCTGATCCGCCGTTATGCGAAGGAGGAAGACAAGGAGAGACTGCGGCAGTTTTTAAAGATAAAGGCACAGGAGCATTTCGGAAAGGTGGCTGCTTTCACAGATAAGGCGGCTTCCCTGCCGGAGAGATCGGAGAGCTGGCATTTTTACCGGGCGAAGGCAAGGGAAGAACGTATGCGGTACAACCAGGCGGTAAAGAACCTGGCATTATTGGAGAGCGGAGGGAAGAAGAGATGAAGCTGTTTATTTCTACGCTGTTTTTTGATTTCCGGTGTTTTATTTATTCTACCCATAAGCATACGCCGGAGAAGCCAAGACTCCGGCTCATTATTCCCCTGTCACGGAACCTGTCACCAGATGAATATGTGGCGGTGGCAAGAAAGGTAGCAGAGGATATCGGCATAGAGCTGTTTGACGATACCACTTATGAGCCGTCCCGTTTGATGTACTGGCCGTCCACCTCTGTGGATGGGGAATTTGTGTTCCGTGACATTGAAGGGGAAATCTTAAATCCGGATGTGGTACTGTCCCGTTATCAGGACTGGAGGGATTCTTCCCAGTGGCCAGTAAGCAGCAGGCAACAGGCGGTAGTCAAAAGGGAGATGAAGAAGCAGGCGGACCCGCTGGAAAAGGATGGCGTGATCGGGGCATTCTGCCGGACGTATTCCATTGAGGAAGCAAT
>JAETOL010000069.1 GCA_021771755.1 Lachnospiraceae bacterium
AAAACAACTTTTCCCGTATTGCATTCTTCTGGAGGACAAGCATGGACTTCGAATCTGCCCAAGCTATGCCAGATTGGAGGCAATGCAGCGGGGAGAGGAAGAGGAATAAAAAAGTGGGAGGAAAGACCGATGGATATCATAACTGCTCTTTCGCAATATTGTGAACTCCGGGGAGAAATAAAAGACCTTAAAAGCTATGGGGGCAATACCTGGTCTTGGAAGTTTTAATAAGAAACAGGATGAAGTCGGAAGAAAGAGTTCGTCCAGTACAAAAAAACTTCTGGCATCTGCCAAGGCATTCATGATGGTTGGCGCAGGAACACTTTTAACAGCAGCGGGCTTTGCGCTTTTAGCCCAGGCAGCCATTCAGTTATCGAATGCGGGTGGCTTGGCTATTGGAGTAATGGTGGGACTTGTTGTTGCAGTGGGTGCTTTAATGATAGGATCTATGGCAATGCTTAATGTTATATCAGCATCTCCTGCAAAGATAGCAAAGATGTCAGCTGCGTTACTGGCGCTAGGGGCATCCGTATTGCTAATATCTGCAGGGTTTGCACTATTATCCTATTCAGCTATCCAAGTGGCGAATTCTGGCGGTCTGGCTGTAGGAGTATTGGCAGGAATGATGGTTGGTATTGCGGCAATCATTGCGATTATCGGAACATTTGGAGCAGGAATTTCTGCGGCGTCTGCGGGACTTTTGGCATTCGGAGCATGTGTGCTGATGATCTGCTCAGGACTTGCGTTGGCGCAGGGAGCATTCACGGCATTAACTCCGCTTGTAACAGCAGTCGGTGACGCAGTGTCTCAGGTTGCCGCTACAATTGCTGATGGCGTATCCCAGATTGTAGAATCGGTTGGATCCGTGCTAACATCTGCTTTTGAAACAGCAGGCAATGCAATATCAAAAGTGGTGGAATCCATATCTGAAGCAATTGCAACAGTAAATGATTCTATTGCAAACGTAATAAACGCGATATCTGAAGGATTGAGCGGAGTACTTGAAGGAATTGCGAGTGTAATATCCTCTGTTGGACAATCTGCAAGAGATGCGGGCGAAGGGTTTAAAGCGGCTGCAGAAGGAATCAAAACAGTAGCAGATCTTGGACTTGGAGACACAATTAAAGCCATTGGCTCTGTTGGAGCAGCTATGGGGGAAATGACAGGGCATTCCAAGACGCTTCCGGCTGTTGCGGCAGGTTTGACAGCCATTGGAACCGCGATCACAACAATTGCAGCGGGTGCGGATGCATTTAGTGCAGCAATCACGACACTTTCAAATTCCACAACAAAACTTGCTGATGGAATGACAAAGGCAAAAGAATCTCTGGCAGGGATAACTATGCCGAGTATAGACCCGTCACCGGTTGTATCAGCATTTAATGCAGTATCGACAGCGACATCCAAGCTGGTAAAAGATATTGCTGACATTGGGAATAAAGCTTCAACTGGGTTTACTAGCGGAATGAATGGCGTCTGCAATACTGCAAAGACAGCCATGAAAAACCTGATGAATACATTTAAAAATGCTGGAAACCAGGCAAAGACAGCTGGAAAGAACATGGGAACAGGTTTCACCAGATCGCTACAGTCTGGATTGTCAAGAACGTCAGCTGTTGCAAGGCAAGCGGTGACAAGCGCGGTATCTCAGCTCAAATCCGGTTATTCTGGTGCATATAGCGCAGGTGCTTACATCAGCCAGGGGTTTGCGGCAGGAATGCAGAGTTGTCTTGGGGCGATCCAGTCGGCAGCAGCACAAATGGTAGCTGCGGCAGATGCAGCAGTAAGAGCAAGGGCAAGGATTCACAGTCCATCAAAGTTGTTTGAGAAAAATGGTATCTTTATGGGCGAAGGGCAGGAAAAAGGCATCTTGTCAAAAGTCAGAGATGTTTGGAGAGCCGCAGAGAAACTTGTGCAGATCCCGGCACTTGAGCAAAATCCCCTTAGGATTGCTTGTGCAGGAGAAATGTCTGCAGATTATGATTACTATCGCAATACAACATACACGATAGTTGTACCGGTAGACCTTGATGGAAAAGAAATTGCTAAAGTAACAGCACCATACACACAGGAAGAAATTGAAAAGCGGCAGCGCAGGGAAGAACGAAAGAAAGGTAAGATTTAAGCAGGAGGGCAGTATATGTATAGTTTTAGAGATACAACTATTACACCAGAGGGCGGTTTGTCGCTGCCCTCTGAGGCTTTACAGATAAATGGTAAATTTATTGAGGTAGAAATCCCTGGTTACAAGACGGTATCTGTATCAGGCAGAGAGGCACTATCACCTGAGCTGGAATCTTTTACGACCGGAATCCACGATGGAGCAACATTAAAAAGTAAAAAATATCCGGCAAGGACAATCCGGGTCAAATATCAGCTCACTGCGGATACGCCGGAAGAGTTCCGAAAATCTTTTAATCGTCTTGCTCAGATCCTGGATGTTCAGGATGCGGAACTGGTCTTTAACGATGAGCAGGACAAATATTTTATTGGAACACCTTCGATGTTTGAGGACGTTGACCCCGGAAGAAATACTGTAATAGGAGAATTTGAATTATTTTGCGCTGATCCGTTCAAGTATTCGATCGTAGAATATGAAGCAAACCCTCTTGAAGGGGAAGGCAGCTTGCTTGTTGATTATGCTGGTACATATAAATCATTTCCGGTTCTTAGGGCAGAATTTTACAAACAGAACGACACCAGTGAAAATGGCGAATTTGAGAACGCATTGACTAGCGATGGTGAATGTGGATATGTGGCTTTTTTTAATGACAATGCCAAAATAATCCAATTAGGAGATCCTGACGAAGAAGACGGAACCGCTTATGCAAAATCCCAGACCCTTGTCAATTCCAGTTTTGAGAATTCAACCGGTTGGGGAACAGCGGCAAAAAAACTATGGAAGATAAACAGTGGTATAACTACAAACTCTAGCGTTATAGCACAAGTTGGCACCATGGGAGTGAAAGCAACAGATTTTGCAAAAGTTATAACAGAAACATCAGGGACTTTGCTTAATACTGCCAGTAAATCAGGAAATCCTGTAGTACATTACGCAGTATCAGCAAAAACTTATGGCAGGACATCTGATTCCGTTAAGGTAACAATAGCAATCAAATCCTGGCTGGATAAAGATTCCAATAGTCTTGGAACAGGAGTAGGCCTGAAGGGGCAGATCCTGATTGGAGGTTCATGGAAAGATGCTACGATAAAGAATACGTCCGCATCCTGGAAAGGAAAATCTGGGCACACGGTTAATATTACAGTAACGGTATCTGGATTGACATCTACAAGCAAGTATATCAGTGGCATTAAATTCAAGGTTATAAGAACAGATTCTGGCGGATCTGCTGGAGTAATTGGAGAAACGGTATGTAATTCCCTGATTATAGCGCAGTATACGTCTATTAATCCCAGGACATATTATTTAACACCTTTGAATTACGGATCAGGATCGCATTGGCATGGTGCATCTATCACAAGAGTGATCCCGGCAGATGCGTCCGGCGTTGCAGGGGCAGTAAATTGCCAATTGACTTATGCCCATAAAATGTCCATAGGAGAAGGAAAGAATAGCAGCAAGCAGTTAGGAGCCATGCAGGTACTGCTTGTTACCGGAACAGGACCTGCAAGGAAGATAGTAGCAGGAGTTAATGTTTTTAAGAGTTCAAGCGGCAAAAAAGGCAAGCTTCGGTTTTATGTAAATGCTCATACTGTGGAAACACTGGAAGTTGATCTGTCTTATGGTAACAGAGCGTTTGGACCGGAAAAGACATCCTATATTCAAAAAAATGGAGATACAATCGTATTTAATATAGGAGGATTAAAAAAGACTTATAAAGATGCTGCAATCAAAGACACTGCTATAAATGAAGTGACTTTTACAATTACAAAAAACGGGACAAAGCCCCAGTTAGATTACAATGGACTTTATTTTGCGAAATTTGTAAAGAATAATTGCGAAACATGGAGAGAGGTCCCTAATAAATTTAGTGCAAACGATGTAGTTGAAGCAGATTGCAAGAGTGGGTCTGTGAGACTTAACGGAGATCTTGATCCGTCCTTGGGGGCTCTTGGGAATGACTGGGAAGATTTTTGTCTGTACCCCGGGTTGAATGTGATCGGCTTTGCCTGGTCGGACTGGGTGAAGGCGGGATATGAGCCAAAATTTAAAGTCAGGTACAGAGAGGTGTATTTATGATTATTTATTTTGCAGACAGATACCTGAACATAATCGGACAGGCAAGCACTTCTTTGCCGGACGGGCTGATTGTCAAAGATGATCTTAAAAGTGAAGATGTAGATACGGGAGTAGCATCGTTTGAATGTTACATCCCATTCAATCAGGAAACCCAAAATCAAGTTACCTTATGCACACAGGTTGGAAATTATATTTTGCGCAGCAATGGTGAAGAAAAAGAATTTTTTACCATTATTGATTTCGAAAAAGACACACGAAATCAGGAGTGTTATGTGTACGCCGAAGATGCAGGACTGGATCTTATTAACGAGATGGCAGGAGCATATACTGCAGACAAAGCATATCCTATCAGAGCATACATTAATAAATACGCGGCAGAATCAGGCTTTGAAGTCGGGCTGAACGAAGTGGAGCATTTATCCCGTAAATTAAGCTGGGATGGGGAATCTACTGTAACAGAGAGACTTGCAAGCATAGCGACACAGTTTGGATGTGAGATATCTTATAGTTTTGAGATAACCGGGTTATCTGTATCTAAGATGCTGATCAATGTGCAACGTAAACGAGGGCAGGATATTGGAGTGGAGTTACGGTTAGACAGGGATATTGACCGGATCGTAACTAAGAAAAGTATAGCAAATCTTGCCACAGCGCTGAAATGTATCGGCGGAACTCCTGAGAACGAAACTAAGCCAATAACGTTAAATGGATACAAATACGATGATGGAGATTTTTATGTAGACGGAGATACACTTAAATCCCGCACAGCTTTGTCTGAGTGGGGAAGGAACTGGTACAAGAGACGTGCTGGTGATGGACATATCACAAGAATATTCAATAGTGAAGCGACCTCTCAGAAAACATTGTGCAGCAGTGCGGTATCTAAGCTTAAAGAGCTGAGAAAAGTGGATGTGAATTACGAAATTGAGTTTACAAAGCTTCCTGCGAATATCAAAATCGGAGATCGCATCAATGTAGTGGATGACAAAGGACAGTTGTATCTATCTACGCGCCTTTTAAAAATTGAGACATCTGTATCCAATAATGAGCAAAAAGCTACGCTGGGTGAGTTTTTGCTAAAAACATCCGGTATTTCGAGCAGAGTAGAGGAACTTGCTCAAATGTTTGCTGAGAGCGCTCAGGATATGAAAGATGCGTACAACGCCGCTCAAAATGTGAATAAAAATGCTGTTATTTCCCAGAAAGAGGAATTTTACCATTCGACAAGCCCTATTGAACTGATCGGGGGTGAGTGGCTACCGGATCAGCCGGTTTGGAAAGATGGTATGTACGTGTGGCGGAGGACTGCGGTTAAATATGGAGATGGACGGATAGAGTACACACCATCGGAGCAGGGGGTATGCATTACCGGAAACACAGGGGCACAGGGGGAGCAAGGTGTACCTGGCGAGCAAGGAGAAAAAGGGGAGCAAGGAATACCAGGAGAACAAGGGCTTCCTGGAAAGCCGGGAGAAGATGGAAGGACATCGTATACGCATGTTGCCTATGCTAATAGTGCAGATGGACGAGTGGATTTTTCTGTAAGCGACTCTAATCGAGAGTATATAGGGATGTATGTAGATTTCGAACCCCTTGATAGTACAAATCCTTCCAAATATAAATGGAGTAAAATCAAAGGACAGCCAGGAGATCAAGGAATACCAGGGACTCCGGGGGAGAATGGCAAGACCCCTTACCTCCACATAGCTTACGCAAACAGCGCAGATGGTTCGGTAGGATTTTCAACTACAGATTCGACCAACAAAGAGTATATAGGGCAATACACGGATTTTAATAATTTTGACTCTACGGATTATAGAAAATATAGTTGGAGTAGAATAAAAGGAGAACCTGGGATACCGGGAGAAAACGGTAAAATGCTCTATGGAGTGTGCAGTAGTGGAAGCAATATTGTTTCAAAAACTTGCAGTATAGACGGATTTGAGTTGTATAAGGGAGTTCAGGTATCAATTAAATTTTTGTATGCAAATACGGCAAACTGGCCTACCTTAAACATAAACAATACAGGGGCAAAAGACATACATATTTACGGTTCTTATTTGCAGTCAAACAGTCCATATAACTGGGGAAACAATGCAAATGTGATTTTAGTTTACGATGGTTTGTATTGGGAAATATCAGATGGTGGCTCTCTGGACAAGATAGATGATGCTTCTAAAACAGCTACGAATTTTATGGAGCTTACGGATAATGGATTGATGGTGGGAAATAAGATATCTGGCTTTTGGAGCGGATTTCGAACGCAGATCCTTTCCAATGCATTCAATATTCTGAGCCAATCGGGAGCAACATTGGCAAGTTACGGGGAAAAAATCATTGAACTTGGGAAGAATGCAAAAACTGCAGTGATCAGATTTTGCGGCGGCCTTGGTGAAATCATGTACAAGTCTGATGTCATATCTCATAATGATGGAACAACATCAAATATAGAAGGATTGGAGCTAAACTCCAAAACAATTGGTTTACGAGCAAAGGGTGATTTTAAAACAGTATCACATGGGAACACTCCTTATCAGAGTGATATTGTTACAAGCGCCGGATATTCGAAAATGAAAAGCGAATATAGAGCATCGAACAATACCCGCTATAGAGGTGCAGAGATTCGAGAAAGTTTAGGAGATGGAAAAGCACCACCTGAGGCAGGGATGTATGTTTATGATGGAACAACGCCGGTTCCTGCTGAAATGTCAGTGGTTAATGCAGCCAATTATTTCCTTATAGATATGTTTGGGGCTTACACAAAGTACGCCATGAATGCCAGCGAATATACGGCAGATGGTGTGACAGATCGATTTCAAAACAATATTTTATGGTCCGGAAATGCTTTCCCTACAAACAGTCAGACTTGTAATTTTACACAATCAGTATCCGAACAACCACATGGAATTATATTAGTTTTTAGAGGATGGAATAGCGGAGCTGTAAATGGGGACTGGAATAGTTTTTTTATTTCTAAATATGAAGTAGATAGACACAATGGACAAGGACATGGTTTTTTAATGTCGTCAACTAACTTAAACAGAGTATGTCAAAAATATATTTATATTAGTGACACTTTTTTAACAGGAGCATCACAAAATAATCAAAGCGGAACAGGAAGTTCTGGTGTGAAATATGCAAATGATCGTTTTGCGTTACAATATGTTTTAGGAGTTTAATAAAGGAGTTTTTAATGGCAATCCAAATTGAAGTAAAAAAAGATAATGGAATAGTTTTAAATTATCACCATATTGCGATGGTAACAATTGAAGTGAATCAATGTATTACATTGCTTATTAGATCATATCTTGACCAAGAGTCTCGTCAATACACGAAAGATTACGCTGATGGAAAAATTGAAGGGGAACCCACTTTTCCTTACACTGATGCAGAATATATCACAATTGATTGGAAAGACATTGGCAATCTTTTGAATGGTGATATCATGACAAATGTGTATAACTGGCTTAAAAATCAACCGGAATACACAGGGGCAACTGATGTTTGAGGAGTATTAATATGATAATTGTTATTTATAACGAAAATACAAAAGAATTTGAAGTTTTGCCAAATAGGTTGAATGGAAATAAATATATTTGGCAGTACGACTACGGCCAGACCCTCCGGATCCAAGGACTGAACCTTCCGTCCGCGGTGGAAATCCACTTTTCCTTGCAGGAAACCGGCGGCACAGCATTAAACCGTGTCGGAGTTACCAAGGACGGCGTGACAGATGTAATTATCCCGGATTCTATGTTGGAGAACGACGATGCTACAAGAAATTACGACATGTTTGCATTTGTCTACATGACCGATGATACATCCGGCCAGACGGAGTACAAGATCAAGCTGCAGGTCAAATCCCGTCCGAAACCGGAAGTCCCTGGTGGTGGAGAGAACCCGGATATCTTCCACGAGGCTGTTCATGCAGTCCAGAGATCTGCAGACCAGGCGGCAGAATCCGAAAAACAGGCGGAAGGCTGGGCGCATGGACGAGAAGATCTTCCGGAACGGGCGGAAGATAATGCAAAATATTACGTTGGGAAAGCTTCCGAGGATGCAAAAAAGACGGC
>JAETOL010000070.1 GCA_021771755.1 Lachnospiraceae bacterium
ACACTTTTTCAGACCAGCACAGGTGTGATGGTCTTATTGTGATACCCATTTTTTCAACCTGTATAAATTTTTCAATGTTCATCAATTTAGCCTTGACTTTTTATTTGCAGGCTGATATATGTTCCAGATAAAGCGGCTTCAGCACCTGAACTACTTTTTCGCTTACCCGGATCACTGCCTCCAGATCCTCGTCTTTATGGTTCAGATACGCATGAAAAGACCCCTGGATACAATAGGACAAAAGAATGTTTTTTTCTGTGTCCTTCTGATTTTCCGGATATCTAAGTTCTATCAGTTTTCTGATTTCCGTTTCCAGGCAGTCTCCCAGCCGTGCTTTTTCTCTTCCGGAAAACAGGATGCTGATAAGAGAATTATTTGAAAGAAGTGCCATATACAAATTCCTGGTAAAAATCTCCGGATCCTGAAACGGATCCTGCTGCTGTGCGGAGATATTTTTTACAATAGAGGTAATGGTTTCTGATTCCATAAATTCTGACAAAGCAAAAATATCTGCATAATAGCTGTAAAAAGTCGATTTGTTCACACAGGCAAGTGCACACAGCTCTTTTACGGTAATCTTTTCCAAAGGCTTTTTGGATCGCAGCTCCAGAAAAGCATTTTTAATGGCACGCTGTGTTTTTTCTATCCTGATATCCATAAACTCCTCCTGCTTTTCTTATTTATCCGACCTTTTCCGAAAACCGTTGCTTATCCGTCAGTTTTCTTATTTTGTTGGTGGACAGCATCTCTTTCTTTTCTTATATTATAATCAGAAAAACAACTAATGTCTATTATCTATAAGGAGATTATCATGGATCTGTACGGATTTTATACAGGAAAAATATTTGACGCCTACCAGTATCTCGGCGCTCATATTCAGGATCAGGGCGTCTGTTTCCGAACTTTTGCTCCGTCTGCCTCACGTATCACAGTGATCGGAGAATTCAACAACTGGCAGGAATGGGAAATGAATAAAATTTCTGACGGGAATTTCTGGGAGCTTTTGGTCCCGGATGCTGCAGAAGGAATGATGTACAAATACTGCATTTATGACAGAGCCGGAAACCGTGTGGAACATTGTGATCCCTATGGTTTCGGCATGGAGCCCCGTCCCCATTTTGCCTCTGTGATCCGGGACATGGGGTCCTATTCTTTTTCTGACAAAGAATGGATGAACAGCCGCAGTGACTGCCGCCAAAAACCTCTGAACATCTATGAGGTTCATCTGGGATCCTTCAAAAAGCCGGAAAACCGGCCTGATTCCTGGTACACCTATGAAGAAATGGCTGATATCCTGATCCCCTATGTGAAAAAAAACGGCTATAACTATCTGGAACTTATGCCCTTAAATGAATACCCCTGCGACGAATCCTGGGGCTATCAGGCCACCGGCTTCTACAGTCCCACTTCCAGATACGGTACGGCAGAACAGCTGAAATATTTTGTGGATACCTGTCACAAAAACGGGATCGGCGTGATCATGGATTTTGTCCCTGTACATTTTGCACTGGATCACTATGGACTTGCCATGTATGACGGAACACCGCTGTATGAATACCCGAATTCAGCTGTCGGAGTCAGCGAATGGGGCAGCTGCAACTTTATGCATTCCAGAGGAGAGGTACGTAGCTTCCTCCAGTCCGCTGCCAATTACTGGCTGACTGAATACCATATGGACGGCCTGCGAATGGATGCGATCAGCAGAGCCATCTACTGGCAGGGTGATCCGGCCAGAGGTGTAAACGGAAATGCAGTGGAGTTTCTCCAGTACATGAACCAGGGACTGAAAAAAATCCATCCTTCTGCAATCCTGGCCGCCGAGGATTCTACCTCTTTTCCAAAAGTAACCGATCCCGTAGATCACGGCGGACTGGGGTTTGACTATAAGTGGGATATGGGCTGGATGAACGATACCCTGGATTATTTCCGCACCGGACCGGAATACAGAAGCCGTGAATATCATAAGCTGACCTTTTCCATGATGTATTATTACGACGCCCGATTCCTGCTTCCTCTTTCTCATGATGAAGTCGTACATGGAAAAGCCACCATTCTCCAGAAGATGAACGGCGACTACGATGGTAAGTTTCCTCAGGCAAGGGCTTTCTATATGTACATGTATGCCCATCCGGGCAAAAAACTGAATTTCATGGGAAATGAATTCGGACAGCTGAGAGAATGGGACGAAAAAAGGGAGCAGGACTGGCTGCTTCTGGATTATCCGATCCACAGTGGCTTTGCCCGGTTTATGAAGGATCTGAATGCTCTTTATCTGAAACATTCCGCCCTGTGGGAAAAAGACTATGAAGCGGATGGTTTCCAATGGATAGACTGCCATCAGGAACAGGACAGTGTTTATGTGTTCCAAAGAATCAGCAAAACTGAGAAGATCCTTGCTGCCTTTAATTTTTCTGACAGAGATCTTACTTATGAATTAAGACTTCCGGAATGTCAGAAGATCACAGAGATTCTCCGAAGTGATATGGAAATCTACGGCGGAAACCGGAAACGCCGCCATCCTGCCCGAAAGATCACCAATGGAGTGTATCCGGCAGAACTGCCTGCATTTTCCGCAGTATATTACGAAATTCAATAATAAAAAAAATATATGATTTTTGCTGGTAAAATAACATACAGGTCTGCTCCCGTCTGTTGCAGAAACTGATTCAAAGTTTCTGAACAAAATGGAAGCAGACCTGTATTATACTTTCATCTGCCTTTTATATTCTGAAGACTGCCTGTAAACTACTCTTCTTCCTCCGGAAGATTCTGTGTTTCCACTGCGCCTTCTGCGCTTCCTGCATCGCCTTCTACAGAAACTACACTGTTGGCAGGTTCTGCCTCATTATAGGCAATGGTGATTCTGTCGCCTACATCATATTTGACGATTCCCAGGAAATCTGTAATCGGAACATCAAAAATCAGATCGTCGTGGCCTTCCAGCACAATATAATAATGGGTATTTCCATCAATAACGCCCTGCGCCATACGCTTGATCTCACCGGTAAGCTTTTTGGTATTTTCTCCGGCTACTGCCGCACTGTTTCCTTTGATCATTTTCAAATATGTTTTTTCACACTGCTTCACCGTATCTCCAATAGCTACATTCTGGTATTTCTGGATATTCAGCATCGCATATTTTTTTACCAGACCTGCATTGTCCTTCAGGGCGATGAAATATGTGGGTTCGTCAGCAATGTTCAAAAGAAGAGGGAAGGTTGCCCGATAGCCCAGGTTCTGTACCTGACCTTCTGCAGATTCCATTGCGGAATACTCTTCTGCTCCCGGTATCTCATAATACTTTGTTTCCTTTGTCCTCTGGTTCATCAGAACAAAGCCTACATTAGAACGGTCTCCACTTACAGAGGTTACACCGGTATATACCCATACGTCGTCATCAATAGCAAGATAATTATAACCTTCTGTGGTCTTGAGACAGCCCTTCTGTCCCAGCACACTGTTGATAAATCCATTGATCAGCGTGCCGTGATAATTATAAAGTTCAATCAGAAGATCCGCCGGATAAGCACGGTCTACCCATGTAGGACAGTCTTTGATCTTATAATCTGTACACTCTCCGGTAACTGCATTACAGAGAACCACTCTTCCAATGGTCTGTCCGCCAAAAAGTCCGATATTGTATTTTTTCACAGGGCATACCCAGTAAGGAGTCCCTTCTTCATCAATCTCAAAACTCAGCTGGTCAAAAATATATGTCGGATATTTAAAGCGCAGATGACGATAGATATTCCGGTTAAAATACTCTGCCTGAGAATACCGGATTCCGTCCTTCATCTTGACCAGCTCTGTGTTCTGGGTAGCCATATCAATAGTGATATATGCTGGAATACCCTTGCTCATATTTGTCAGCCATTTAACAGGGCTTGCATACACAAGAGGAGTCACACGGACCGGACGTCCCTTATAGTTGATCTGGGAATAAAGATCGCTGACCTCAAACTGAGAGACCATATCTACCATGCTTCCCATTTTACGGTTGCCCAGAAGCGCTGCGGATTCCTTATCCAGAAGCGGGATCTGGTCATAGCTGATCTGCTGGATGTCTTCTGTGAAGTCGCCTGTTTCCGGAACCATCAGATCCCGGTATTTCTTGGCATTGACGATCGGAGAAGAAAGAATACTTCCCAAAACATATACAAGGATCAGAAGACCTGCAAATCCTACCCCCAGCTTCAATACCTTCGATTGTTTGATCTCACCGGGAGAACGTACGCCCTTTTTTCCTGCATAAAGCAAAAGTCCGAATACCACAACGGCAATCAGAAATGCCCAGAATCCGCTGGCATGGATATTGATCGCCGGGATTGCTATATAATAGTAAATTCCGGCTGCCAGAAGGATCACCAGCAGCATTAAAAATTTGCCCTTTTTTCTGGAACCGGATGATCTTTTCCTGCTCATATAAAATACCTCCTTATTTTTGGGATATTCGCCGCCTTTCCGGCAGTGTACCCAAGGTTGTAGGATATTGTATCATCTTTGAACTGGAAAGTCATCTGAAATCAGAATTTTCTTCCAAATCTTAATGTTATCTTTATACAGTCTCTCAGCAATTATAACACCTTCGTGGTCCACTTGCTCATATCCCACACTTCATTTACCACATCCTGATAAAATTCCGGCTCGTGGCAGATCAGAAGCAGACTTCCCCGATACTCTTTCAGGGCTTTTTTCAGCTCCTCCTTGGCATCCACATCCAGATGGTTGGTGGGCTCGTCCAATACCAGAATATTGGTATCCCGGTTCACAAGCTTGCACAGGCGCACCTTTGCCTGCTCGCCGCCGCTTAAAACACGCACCTGGCTTTCAATATGCTTGGTTGTCAGACCACATTTGGCAAGAGCGGAACGAATCTCATACTGACTATAGGAAGGAAATTCCTGCCACAGTTCCTCGATACAGGTATTTTTGTTGTCTCCCTTTACCTCCTGCTCGAAATATCCGATCTGCAGGTTTTCTCCCTGGTCGCAGGAGCCGGAAAGAGACGGAATCAGCCCCAGCATACTTTTCAGAAGGGTTGTCTTTCCGATTCCGTTGGTTCCCACCAGAGCGATCTTCTGACCCCTCTCCATATAGAAATTCAAAGGCTTTGACAGAGGTTCCCCATAGCCAATCACCAGATCATGTGTCTCAAAAAGCATTTTTCCGGGCGTCCGTCCATAGCGGAAGTTAAATTCCGGCTTCGGTTTCTCTGCAGCCAGCTCGATCACATCCATTTTGTCCAGCTTTTTCTGACGGGACATCGCCATGTTTCTGGTGGATACACGGGCCTTGTTCCTTGCCACAAAATCCTTCAGTTCACTGATCTCCTGCTGCTGACGGCGATAAGCAGCCTCCAGCTGGGCTTTTTTTACCGCATAAACCTCCTGAAAATGATCGTAATCCCCCACATAACGATTCAGCTCCTGATTTTCCATATGATAAATAAGATTTACCACTTCATTTAAAAATGGAATATCATGGGAAATCAGAATAAATGCGTTTTCATAATCCAGAAGATATCGTTTCAGCCATGCAATATGCTCTTCATCCAGATAGTTGGTAGGCTCGTCCAGAAGAAGGATATCCGGTTTTTCCAGAAGAAGCTTAGCCAGAAGAATCTTCGTTCTCTGTCCGCCGCTTAGATCAGTTACATCACGCTCCAGTCCCAGATCCAAAAGTCCCAGCGCTCTTGCAACCTCTTCCACCTTGGCGTCGATCACATAAAAGTCATGAAGAGTCAGTTCATCCTGAATGGTTCCCAACTCCTCCATCAGTGCATCCATTTCCTCCGGTTCTGCACTTCCCAGCATGTCGCATATCTCATTCATCCTCTGTTCCTTCTGAAGAAGAGGATCAAAAGCAGATTTCAGCACGTCACGGATGGTCATTCCTTTTTCCAGGACCGCATGCTGATCCAGATAACCTGCATGGACATTTTTTGCCCATTCCACCTTGCCCTCATCCGGCATCAGCTTTCCTGTCACAATATTCATAAAAGTGGATTTTCCCTCTCCGTTGGCTCCGATCAGTCCAATATGTTCTCCCTTCAGCAGACGGAAGGACACATCAGTAAAAATAGCACGGTCACCAAACCCGTGTGACAGATGTTCTACGTTCAAAATACTCATAAAATACCCCCTGATGATTTCTGTTATGTTCCATACAGGATTCCTTTCCTGCATTATATCAGCATCTTTTTCTGTTTTTACAGAGTTTCGTCTGCTATTATATTATTTCTCCTAACAAAAATCAATCAGAGGGTTGTTATAAAATATGAAATTTTGCCTAATCTGCAGCTATCACACCCAGACCGCTGCCAAGCCTGCCGCCCTGCTTCAGATATTTCCGTGCATTTCTCTGAAGGCTGGTATTTTCCGGATATTTTTCCGGATCCTCCATCAGGCAGTCAAAAATCCGTTCTTCCCCTTCCCGGAACTGAAAATCCACCGACTGGATCTCAAACATCTTCTGGAAGCGGAGAATATTGGAGTTTTCATCCAAAAGCTCCTTTAATCCTGGAAAAAGCAGCCAGGAATGACAGAAAAACGGAAGCTCTCCACCCCAGAATTTCCGGCCCATATCCAGAGAATTTCTGCAGGCCTCCGGATCCAGCGGTTGCGCGCGTCATTCATTCCATAGAGGAAACTGCACAGACTGTGACTCCACTGGTTTCCTGTTTCTTCCGTGTTCTTCCGCAGGTACCGCGCAAGATGCACATTACATTCCCCATGTGCACCCCCAAAATAATAGCCGCAGTCTCATGGTCGTGGATCAGCGTCCCGCTAAATATCTGAAAAATCCGGAACTTTTTCAGCGCTTCTATATCTTTCTTTTCTGATCCGCAGTAAAGCACGCAGTCCTCTGTGCTGAAATTCCGGATATATTCCTGTTTTCCGTTCCGCCTGATCACTGTCGCATCTGTACAGATTTTTTCTGCTTTCAACAGTGCTTCCTCAATCCGCGGGCGCACAGCTGCACAACCCTCCGAAAACTCCCGGCAAAAATGGTAGATACTCCCTGTTGAAATGTCTAGAGTATCACCAGAGAGAGAATTGAGAAATGTAGCAATCCTGTCATTGCATACAACCCCTTCGCTATAAAGAAAAGCAGCAATCGCTTTTATGGTGTTTCCATACGATAAGTCTGCCCGGTATTCGTCCGGAATGTTATATTTTCCATCTTTGTCAGCATGAATCCGGATTTCAGCAGCAGTTGCTTTCACAGACAGATCTAGGCGGTATCGAGTAACATACGGCATGGACTGATCCCCGATCTCCATGACTGTGTGATCAAAGACGCCATCTTTTATCTTTCTTTCTACATCTGCTTTGGAAATATGATGGTCAGCATTGACCTGGCTGTCCCCCTGCCCTTTTGGAGTACACTGTTTTCTTCTTTTACCTGTGCCAGTTCTGTCCTGAACCTGGAGTTTTCTTTGCAGAAACTCTCTACTTCTGACGTCAGGCTGCTGATCTCTTTTCGGTCTTTTTTGTGTTCGGTTTCCATGACATCTAATCTTGCCATGACGTCCATCAGCTGGCGATACATGCCCTTTTCATAATTACCACCCATAAATAAAGGGTCTCCTTTCCGCGGATATGATAAAGATATTCTACCAGATATGCGGAAAAAAAGCGAATGTGGAGGGGAAGATGCCCCGTCATTTTGACGGTGGAAAAGGAAATAGTATCCCGGTGAGGATGTGGATAATACAAAGCTATTCGGAAATTTTTCTTTTTTCTTTTTTACCTATCAGAACGGAAAAGAGAAAAAAGTTCACATGGTCGGAAAAAACAGAAAAATCCAAAAGGTTATCCACAGTTCGGAGTTGAGTAGTTTTCAAAAATTTCGGCACTTTTTATTAAAAAATTTGAGGGCCATCTGAACTGTTACACCATTCGGGCGACCACGAGGAACCCCCATTTTTTGTATGATACCTGCAGGTAAATAAAGCCAAAAGGGAGTGTCCGTATTCCGATGTGATTCCGGTATCATATGAAGCAGCACTTTGTACCTGCTCCATATACTCTGCAAAACCATGCCTTTCTTTTTAATAAGCGAGTCAATTCTATAACATCGATCGGCTTTGCTATATGGGCATTCATACCGCACTCCAGGCAATGCTGTATGTCATCAGAAAAAGCATCTGCACTCATAGCAATGATTGGGATAGATAAAGCATCTGGGTGATTTATTCCTCGAATTGCCTTTGTAGCCTCATACCCTGTCATATGCGGCATCCGTATATCCATAAGAATGGCATCGTAATGTCCCGCTGATGATTTTTGGAACTTATCCAGACATATCTGGCCATCCTCTGCCCAATCCAACTCTACACCCAGGTCAGACAACAGTTCACTTGCAACCTCCCAATTAAGCTCATTGTCCTCAGCAAGCAGGATACGGCGTCCAGATAGATCGATATTGGAGTTCAATGTCTGGTCATTTTCTGTTTGAGTGTCCATATACTGACGCAAAGCATGATACAGCGTGGATTTAAAAAGGGGCTTGGAAATAAAACCATTAATACCTGCTTCACGTCCATTCATACCAGGTAGTTTCCAATCCAATAGAATAATTTGATAATCATCTCTCTTTTGGTGATGTTGGGTAACCAGTTCTATCGCCTTTTCTCCACTCAATACCCAGTCGGCATTGATACCGATGGTTTTCAGCGTGTCTATCGCTGTCCTGCAGAGTAATTCATCATCATCAACTACCAACATACTCCAGGAAGGAAGAACCATATCCATATCCAGTGCAACCGCTTTTTCAAAATCAAATGTAAGAGAAACCTCGGTACCTTTATCAATTTCACTTTTTATATCAATGGACCCTTCCATTGTGTCCACAATATACTTCGTAATCGCCATACCCAAACCAGTGCCTTGCGTTTTACTAACCCTGGGTCCATCAGCACGGCTATAGGATTCATATATTATTTTCTGAAAATCTGGCGACATACCAATTCCATTATCCTTGATCTTGATATGCGTTCGGATATAGTTTTCTCCTTTCGGAGATTTTTCTTCAGAGAGGGATAGTTGTATCGAGCCCCCCTCCGGTGTATACTTCGTTGCATT
>JAETOL010000006.1 GCA_021771755.1 Lachnospiraceae bacterium
TTTACTGCTTCATCTTTGAATGATTTGTCGTATTGCATTTTTCTCACCTTCCTATGCATTGATAATATCATAGATTTGGTGAGTTTTGCGACTCTACTTTAATGATAGCACTCCAGCTTTTTCCCGTTCCTTATTTTGCAGCTTCTCAATGTGATTTCTCATCATCCGAAACTGAAATTCCTGTTCAGAGCCTATAAACTCATATCGGAAGGGAGTCTGACCCATGCGTTCCAGGAGAGCGTCTGCCATAAATTTATCCGGAATCCGCTCTCCCAGCTCATACCGCATAAGTGTGGTTGCTGAGCAAAGGCCAAGACCTAATTTTTCCCTGGAAATCTTTCTATTTTCTCTTATAGAACGAATCAGATTTCCTACTGTTCTTTTCTCTTCTGCCATCTTTCCTTTTCACCTTCCTGCTATACTCTACATTCATTGTACCAGAAATGTAGCTCTTACGGGCAGAAAAGTCTCGAAAGCAGAAAAACAGTTGTTATTATGCTACGGCAAACAAAATAAACGGTAATTCTGTTCTTCAATATAGAATTCCTCTGTCAAAATTTTCTGATTGATATTTACTGAATCAGTAAGACGCTCTGTTAAGAGCTTTTACAGACCCCTGCGCCTGAAAGGCACAGGGACAGAATAATTCTGGCGATACAGACAGACCGCCGATTTCTTACTTTTTATCTTTTGAATTAAAATAAATTTCTGCTTTTTCTTCAAATACAGACAAAGACTCTGCCTTAGCCGCTATTTTGTGCAAAGCTTTCAGCTTTGTCAGATCTTCAAGATCCTCAAGCTTTGTCTGCAGGTCTTCCGGGATCTCCCCCAGATCTTCCAGGAGTTCCAAAACATTTTCCCTTGTCGCTTCCAGACGTCCTTCCTGTTTTTCCTCACGCAGCATTTCTTCAAAGATCATATAGCGCTCTCCCATTTCCCGGTCTGTCTTGATCTCGTGGATGGTTTTCTGAAATCTCCTTACCGGTTCATCCTGAAAATCCCTCTCACTTTCCTCAAGATCGGCCGTTACAAATTTTAAGAACCTGACCAGTTCCGGCGGTACCTCTGCATCATTCTTTCCCTTTGTATTCAAAAAAATCGTACAGCTTCCGTCCTCCAGTTCTACAGAGGAATCCTATAGGGCTATTATATCACGCCATTACCTAAACTTCTATCTTTTTCATTCGACAAAACACCCATTGACTTCTCCTTTCATACCTGCCATACTAAAACTATATTTTCTGAAATTCACCTGTCCCGGCAGATCCCGGGCAGAAAGGAGCAGTTTATGTATCTTTCTGATATGCACACCCATTCCATTGCAAGCGGTCACGGAACCGACTGCACAATCTCTGATATGGCAAAAAGCGCCTCCAGAAAAGGCCTGAAGCTTCTGGGCATTACGGATCATGGTCCTGCCACACTGGCAGCAGGGACACCTTCCTATTTCCGAAGCCTGACTTTTTCTCCAAAAAAACGTTTTGGGCTGGAATTATTATATGGAATCGAACTGAACATCCTGGATAAAGAAGGACATACCGACCTGGAAGAAGAGCTTCTGTCCAGACTGGACTATGCCATTGCCAGTATGCACGCACAGAATTATAAAGGCAAAACCATAGAAGAAAATACAGAAGCATATATCAATGCCATGAAAAATCCACACGTAAAGATTCTTGGTCACTGTGACAATCCACAATTCCCTGTGGATTATGACCAGATTGCAAAAGCGGCAAAAGAATACCAGGTTGCATTTGAGATCAACGAAGCCTCATTAGCTCCTTACGGTTACCGTGGAGATACTCGTGCAAACAGCCGGGAAATCCTCTGCTGCTGCCGTAAATATCATGTCCCTGTATTGCTTTCCAGCGACAGCCATGGAGCAGAACATATCGGAGATTTTACCTATGCTTCTGAATTTGTACATAAAGAAATGTTTCCGGAAAGCCTGATCCTGAACAATCAGCTTCCGAAACTGAAAGTCTTTCTGCAGACACACAGCTGAAAAAAGAGGATTCTGACCTACTCAGAATCCTTCATCTTTCTCATCATCTCCGCCAGCTCCTGATACTTTCCCGTAACATATCCATAATTTTTTCTCTTATGAGGCAGCTGGCAGTTGGTGCAGTCCTTTATTCCATTCTCCGTATAGCGGAAGTTCCCACCGCACTTATCTCCAAGAGCATACAGCGGACAATAACAGAACAAACAGTTGAAATTTTCCGGATCTGCTCCTTTATGGCAGGGAAAATATTCGCATTCTCTGTTGCTGAAAAATGAGTAGTGCTTGTCTTCCCAATGTTCTTTCCCCATATTCTTCTCCTTTATAAACAAAAATCGGCGTACCTGACGCCGAAAACTTACGCTTCTTTTGAGGGGCCCGCGAACTACTCCGGGGTAGACATTTGCTGCGTTCAATATGCGGAGGGAACGGATGCAACCGGAGCAGTCTCGCCTGCCATTTAATCATCACCCTTTAAGGGTAAGTATAATTCATACGAACAGGCGGATTCCATAAAAAAATGCCTGCTTCCAAAAAGCAGACAACGCTTGAGAACTGCGGATATCCCCAAGTTGGTTGTTACACTTTACACGGAAGTTTAACCTCGCCATACAAAGCAGGTTTCCTGACTTCAGGATCGGTGCTCCTTCTCCCCTTCTCATACAAACGTACAATGGGCTATTGAAAAGTTACTCCCCTGTTACAGTGACCGGATCGCTCAGGATTCTCACCTGATTCCCTTTTCTGAATATTTCGCGGAAAATATTCAGCACTTCATATGTTTCATATGGAATTATACTGGCATTATCGTATCACCCTTTTCCAGAAATGTCAAGAAATCCCCAACAAAAAATCTCCAATTTTACAGATCAGAGATTCCCCATAATCTTATCTTTAAGGATCGCCAGAATTTCCCTGGGAATATAGATCAGCAGTCTCCAGGATCGGTATCTGGATGGAATCGGATAAATATTTTTGCAGCCGCATTTTTTTCCTATGGCAACTCCCCGAAATACATGGAAATGATTTGTCACCACTCCCACGGAAGCCTCCAGAGTACCGATTTTTTCCAGGCTGAAGTCCAGATTTTCCTTTGTGTTTGTGGATCTGTCCTCCAAAATCAGTCTGTCCCGGCTGATACCATGCTCTTGAAGATACTCACTCATTGCCTGCGCTTCACTGATTGCTTCGCCCTCTCCCTGTCCACCGGAGAGAACCGCTTTTGTTCCGGGATTCTTTTCCAGATACTCCAAAGCCCTTCTGGTTCGTTCCAGAAGGGCTTTGCTCAGTCGTGTCCCGTTTACATGAGCGCCGAGCACGATGATATAGTCAAGATTCTCTTGAATTTTCATTATCTTCCGCAGCAGAATTTATATTTCTTTCCGCTTCCGCATGGACAGGGATCGTTACGTCCGATCTTATGAGGTTTTACAATTGTACCGGATTTTTTCTGCTCCTTGTAAAGCTCTTTTCTCTTTTCCTCTGTAAAGATCGCATTCCACTGAGGAAGTTCATAAAGCCAGTCTGCTTTTGCATCAACCATGTTTTTGTAAAGAAGTTCCTTGTCAAATGCAAGAGTTACCTGGGTATCCTCGTCCATTGTTTCAATCGGATTCGGAATCTTCAAACTGTCATTGATACCATCCAGAAAACCTACCATGGTAAGTACGCTCTGTCCATATTTCTCAGCCAGTTCCTTTACAGTTCCGCTTACAACTTCATCCGGATTGGAAAGAAGCTGCTCGTAAATACCTTTTTCGATATTGAAATAAGTTGCCCAGAACTGCTGAAGTTTATTACGGTCAGCCTGCTGGTCATAGGCCATTGCACGCCACTGTTCTAAGATTGTTTTATCACTCATGTTATTTCATCCTCTTTTCAAAAAATTGCTGCTTAATGCAAGTTACTGTTACGATTTTCCTGTCAAATTAATTAAGCGTCCCTATTATATCACCTTTTCTTCAAAAGTAAAACCCTATTTTAGAGAAAAAAAGCCTGACTTATGTATTAATTTTCTTTTTTATGGTCAAACTATTAATGTTCATTGAATCCCCCTTCAATGAATCAGACTGCAAAAGAAAACTTCAGAAATACTTATATCCTCCCCTAAAAAAGGTCTCAGGGCTGACGCTTTGCCGCGGTCCTGGGACTTTTTGCTTTTGTACCAGTTATTTTACGCCAAGGCGCTCCAGCGCTTCTGCCGCCTGTTTAAAATCACGGAAATGCACCGTATGGATCCCCAGCTTCTGTGCCCCGGCACAGTTTTCTTTCCGATCGTCGATAAACACACATTCCTCCGGATCCAGTCCGTAAGTGTCCAGAAGTACCTTGTAGATTTCCGGTTCCGGCTTCAGTTCTTTCACTTCGCAGGAAAAAACAACTCCGTCCATGTATTTCAGAAACGTCAGCTTATTTCTGGTCTGCTCCAGCATATACTGGCTGTAGTTTGACAGGACATAAGTGTGATATCCCCGTTTTTTCAGGTATTTCACCCAGGTATCCGCGTAATCTCTGGTCACAATCGTCTTTCCTGACTCTCTTACAACGCGTCGGATATCTTTCTTGTACTGCGGTGCTTTTTCCACAAACTGACGGACATATTCTTCCTCTCCGTAAAGTCCCCGGTCTCTCTCATTCCAGATATCACTTTTGAACACTTCCCGGGCAATGGTCTCCTCTTCTTCTTTCGGGAACCCAAAGCCTTTCAGATATTCTTCCCAGTTAAAATCAACCAGAACCCGCCCCACATCAAAAATCACATGTTTGATCTTTCCTGCGTTCTTCTCCCCTTTTCGTTTGCCAAGAGCCCTGTATACAAGCCACATGGCATATGCCATAAAAGCCGCAAAGAAAGCCCCCATAAGAGAAGCCATAAATGTTCCCATGGAGAAATTACCTGTCAGGGCAAAATACATGGGCAGACAGAAGATCACCAGAAGAAACACAGCCCCTGCCAGCGCCAGCCCCCGTTTCCACTTTTTCATTTAAATCATGCACATCCTTTCTTTTTTTCCAAAATACTCCAGACTCTGTACAGAACCAGAAAGAGTATTTTTTAACAACAGGAAAATAATTGCAGAATGTATGCTTTCCCGATGCATATAGAAACACGCCGGAGAAAGCTCTCCGGCGTTTCTTTTCTTTATTTTCTGTAAATGATATCGTTTCTTCCCGGTCCGTTGGAAACCATGGTGATCGGGAATCCGATCTGTTTCTCAACAAACTCCACATACTTGCGGCAGTTTTCCGGAAGATCTTCGTATTTTTTAATTCCACGGATATCACATTTCCAGCCCGGAAGTACCTCCAGTACCGGTTTTGCTTTTTCCAGAAGTCCGGTTGTCGGGAATTCGGTAGTTACCTTTCCGTCAATCTCATATCCGGTACATACCGGAATTTCATCCAGATATCCCAGGACATCCAGTACAGTAAAGGCTACATCTGTAGTTCCCTGCATACGGCAGCCATACTTGGATGCCACACAGTCAAACCATCCCATACGTCTCGGACGACCTGTCGTAGCGCCGTATTCTCCGCCGTCTCCGCCTCTTCTGCGCAGCTCATCTGCTTCTTCTCCAAAAATCTCTGAAACAAAAGCACCGGCTCCTACCGCACTGGAATAAGCCTTGCATACAGTGATGATCTTTTTGATCTCGTATGGCGGCACGCCTGCACCGATCGCACCATAAGCAGCCAGTGTAGAAGAAGAAGTTACCATCGGGTAAATTCCGTGATCCGGATCTTTCAGAGAACCAAGCTGACCCTCAAGAAGAATCTCTTTTCCCTCTTTCAGAGCATTCCACAGGAACAGGGAAACGTCTCCTACATAAGGTGCAACCATTTCTTTATATTTCATCAGCTCTGCCATGATATCATCCGGATTCAGAAGCGGCTTGTGATACAGATGCTCAAGAAGAACATTCTTGGTTTCGCATACGCGTTCTACTTTTTCTCTCAGAGCATCTTCATCAAAAAGCTCTGCTACCTGGAAGCCGATCTTTGCATATTTGTCAGAATAAAACGGTGCAATACCGGATTTGGTAGAACCAAAGGACTTGCCGCCCAGACGCTCCTCTTCATACTGATCGAACAGAATGTGATAAGGCATCACAATCTGCGCACGGTCAGAGATCATGATCTTCGGAGCCGGAACTCCTCTGTCAACAACCTCCTGATACTCCTTAAAGAACACCGGAATATTCAGAGCCACACCGTTGCCGATAATGCTTGTGGTGTGCTTATAAAATACACCTGACGGAAGTGTGTGAAGCGCAAATTTACCATAATCATTGACGATGGTATGGCCTGCGTTAGCACCTCCCTGGAATCTTACGATAATATCAGCTTCCTGGGCAAGCATATCTGTAATCTTACCTTTTCCTTCATCTCCCCAGTTTGCTCCAACTACTGCCTTGATCATAACACTATTTCCTCCTCGTGTCGTTCTTTGATCTTAACTGTTCCGTATCTGAATAGTTACCTTGATTTATACATTGATCTCTGCTGTTACTCCAAGAAGCTCCTTATGTGCATCCAGAACAGGCTGTACTGTTTTCGCAAGGAATACCTCTGTCTGCTCTTTGGCTCTTCCCACATATCTGGACGGCTCCATTGTCTTTTCCAGCTCCTCCAGAGTCAGATTAAATGCCGGATCTGCTGCGATCAGTTCCAGAAGGTTATTGTCCTTTCCTTCTACCTTCACCGTACGTCCTGCTTCCATGGAAAGCTCTCGGATACGTTCATGAAGTTCCTGACGGTCTCCGCCGGCCTTAACTGCATCCATCATGATATTCTCTGTTGCCATAAACGGAAGCTCGGAGCGGAGACGTTTTTCGATCACCTTAGGATAAACAACCAGTCCGTCCACTACGTTCAGACAGAGATCCAGGATTCCGTCGATGGCAAGGAAGCCTTCCGGAACGCTGAGTCTCTTATTTGCAGAGTCATCCAGAGTTCTCTCAAACCACTGTGTCGCAGATGTGATAGCCGGATTCAGTGCATCGATCATCACATATCTGGAAAGGGAAGCAATACGCTCGCTTCTCATAGGATTTCTCTTATAAGCCATCGCAGAAGAACCGATCTGGGATTTTTCAAATGGCTCCTCCACCTCTTTCAGATGCTGAAGAAGGCGGATATCATTAGACATCTTATGCGCACTTGCTGCAATTCCTGCAAGGATATTCAGGACTCTTGTGTCCACCTTACGGGAATAGGTCTGTCCGGATACCGGATAGCAGTTCTCAAATCCCATTTTTTCTGCAATCATAGGATCGATCTTGTCAATGGTTTCCTGATCTCCGTCAAACAGCTCAAGAAAGCTTGCCTGTGTTCCTGTTGTACCTTTGGAACCAAGAAGCTTCAGTGTACTTAATACATATTCCAGATCCTCCAGATCCATCAGGAATTCCTGTGTCCAGAGTGTTGCTCTTTTTCCAACCGTCGTCGGCTGCGCCGGCTGAAAATGGGTAAATGCCAGAGTTGGCTGGTCTTTATATTTATCAGCAAATTTTGAAAGCTCCGCGATCACATTGACCAGTTTCTTACGAACCAGTTTCAGAGCCTCTGCCATTACAATGATATCTGTATTATCTCCTACATAGCATGAGGTAGCGCCCAGATGGATAATTCCTTTTGCTTTCGGGCACTGTACGCCGTATGCGTACACATGAGACATAACGTCATGGCGTACCTGACGTTCTCTCTCCTTTGCTACATCATAGTTAATATCGTCTGCATGGCTTTTCAGCTCGTCGATCTGCTCCTGCGTAATATTGAGGCCAAGTTCCTTTTCTGTCTCTGCAAGGGCGATCCACAATCTTCTCCAAGTGCGGAATTTCATATCCGGCGAGAAAATATACTGCATTTCCTTACTTGCATAGCGCTCTGAGAGCGGACTTACATATCTGTCTGTACTCATTCCGTATCTCCTATCATTTGAAAGATTCCTGCCGTGACTTTTCCGGTTCCGAAAAAATACTGTTTTCTTCTGTTCCGTACAGTCATATCATACGAAGAAAATTATATAACATCCCCGATTTAAAAGCAACCTCTTTTCTTATGCTCCCTGATGGAATTTCCCCAGGAACTCCTTCATGCGGTCATGCTCAGAAGAAAATACCTGTTCCGGAGTTCCCTCCACTGCGATCACTCCCTGATCCATAAAAATGATCCGGTCAGAAATATCTCTGGCAAAATTCATCTCATGGGTAACGATCACCATGGTAATATGCAGATCCGCAAGGGAACGGATCACCCGGAGCACTTCTCCGGTCAGCTCCGGATCCAGTGCTGATGTGGGCTCATCAAAGAAAAGAATCTTTGGATTCAGCGCCAGAGCCCTGGCAATGGCAACTCTCTGGCACTGACCGCCGGAAAGCTGACAGGGATAGGCATCCTCCTTGTCGGAAAGCCCCATTTTTGCCAGAAGTTCCCGGGCTTCCTGATAAACCTCTGTTTTATCCCGCTTCTGCACATGGATAGGCGCATCTGTGATATTTTTCATTACAGAATAATGAGGAAACAGATTAAAATTCTGAAAAACAAGGCCAAAGCAGGAGCAGATCTCCTTCAGTTCCTTCTTCGGCGGAGTAACCGGCTTTCCATTTTCCATCCAGACAGTCTTTTTTCCCATATAGGTAATTTCACCGCTGTCAACATCCGTCAGCATAGTAGCACATCTTAAAAGAGTAGACTTTCCTGAACCGGACGGTCCGATAATGGAAACGATCTCTCCTTCCTTTACATGAAGGGAAATGTCCATCAGGACCTTCAGTCCGTTAAATTCTTTTTTTATGTTTTTCATTTCCAGAAGATTCATGCTGCTCCTCCTAGTGATAATAATTCATTTTTTTCTCAAACCATTCCATGATCCATGCAACCACAAAGTTAAAAATATAATAAAATACACCTGCGATCATAAACGGCATGACGGTTGTCTCTGCTGCCGCGATCTGCTTGGCCCTTGCAAACATCTCAATATAAGATACCGAATAAACAAGGGAAGTATCTTTTACCAGAGTGATCACCTCATTTGTCACAGAAGGAAGAACAATCTTTACCATCTGCGGCAGAACGATCTTAAAAAATGTCTGCTGTCGGTTATATCCAAGAAGCTGTGCGGCCTCATACTGTCCTACAGGGATAGATTCGATACCGGAACGATAAATTTCCGCAAAATATGCTGCATAGTTCAAAGAACAGCCCAGAATGATCGCCGTAAATTTGTATCCTCCGATATTCATTCCCCATAGATAAAACGGTCCGAAATACCACAAAAGCAGCTGAAGCATCAAAGGTGTGCCTCTCATAATGGAAATATAACATTTTACCAGCCAGCTCAGCGGTTTGAACCTGCATACTCTTCCAAAATACACCACCAGTCCCAGCGGAAGGGAAAATAGAAGTGTCAGACAGAAGATCATCAGCGTAGATCCGAAACCTGTGGTAAGCTGCTGCAGCATTACCTGAAAACTCATAGTCTTTCCTCCGTAATCACATTGAATTTATAAAACTCTCTTTGTCGCAAATAAGGCTGCTGCACCAGTTGACTCTCAACCTGCACAGCAACCCATTTTATTTGCAGTCTCTATTCAGTTATATTCCAGACACATGAAGCCTCACTGCCCGAAATGTACTTATTCTGCAGCAGCCTCTTCTGCCGGTGCTTCTTCTGCGGCATCCTCTGCATTTTCTTCTGCTGCACCAAGACTTACCATATCGGCGATCTCATATTTTTCAGCCAGCTCCTGAACAGTTCCGTCATCTGCAAGCTTCTGAAGATCTGCATTTACGATATTACAAAGCTCATCGTTGCCTTTCTTAAAGCCGATAGCATACTGTTCTGTATTCAGACTCTCATCCAGCATCACAAAGCCTTCACCTCTGGATTTGATCTGATATTTGGCAACACCCACATCGATTGCCAGCGCATCCAGCGCGCCTGCCTGCAGTTCTGTAAATGCCGTATTGTAATCTGCAAACTCATTCAGTGCTGCAAAGGTATCTGTCAGTTCTTTCTGACCGCCCTCTTCTTCACTCTGAAGTACATCCAGTGCTGCGGAAGCTGCCTGCACACCTACCGTCTTACCTGCAAGGTCTGTCAGCTTCTCAATGCCGGAATCTTCTGCCACAACGATCACCTGGCTGTTATCTACATAAGGAACAGAAAATGTATATTCCTCCTCTCTTCCGTTCATGGTAAATCCGTTCCAGATACAGTCGATGGAACCGGAATTTAATTCCATATCCTTGGAATCCCAGTTGATCGGTTTCTTCTCCAGTTCCCATCCCTCAAGCTCACATACCTTTTCTGCAAGTTCCAGGTCAAAACCGGTATATTCTCCATTTTCATCCATATATCCATAAGGAGGATATTCTGCATCAAAACCCACGATCAAAGTCTTGTCTTCCACGCCTGCCTGTACGCTGACTGCTGACATCATTCCCATAGCCATAAGTGCCGCCATCATCACTGCAACTGTTTTTTTCTTCATAATCCGAATCTCCCTTGTCCTTGTTTTACTCTTTCATATTATCACATAATCACTCTACCATGTGAAAGTATTGATATCGTAACATAACAGAAAAGGACTGTCAAGACAATTTTCCTATAAAACATCTTTATGATGAAGAATGGTCGCGCTCCTTGCCGGCAGATACAGATTAATAGACCCTGCCCGTGCTGTGATCTGTTCTTCTTTGTCTATAAAACCATCCTGGCTGGACAGCATCAGTCTGGTAATAACAGATTCTTCCAGTCTGGTGATTCCTGTCTGCCAGATATCCAGCATCACTTCTCTTCCTTCATCACGATTGTTGATCACCACAATGATCTGCTCTGTATGGGAAAATCTTCCATAACAAAGACCCTGATAATCGTTCCAGAGGAATTTCAAAGATCCTGTTCTTAATATCCTGTATTTTTTGTGCAAAGCAATCATCTTTTTGTGAAAAAGGATCAGGTCCTGATCTTCCTGTCCCCAGGGATAAGTCCTCCGGTTATCCGGATCCGTAAATCCACATACACCGGCCTCATCTCCATAATAAAGGGTCGGCGCTCCCGGCCAGGTCATCTGAATCACAACCGCTTCTCTCATCACTGCTTTATTGATATTCTGGGAAGCCGCCTCCGCTCCTGCATAAGAAATCCTTCCCACTCTCCGGTTTGTCCTGGTAAGAAAACGGGAATGGTCATGGTTGGACAGTTCGTTCATGGCTGTATGAAGAGCAGACATATGAAGAGAACGCATATGATGCATCATTGCTCCGATAAAAGCATTGCTGTCTCCATAAAGATCTTCCCTGTATTCATCACTGTGCTTCTCCATTCCGGTAAGGAACCACGTCACCGGCTCCATAAAAGCATCATAGTTCATAACAGAATCCCATTCATCTCCCTGAAGCCAGCCTTCCGGATTTCCATAATGCTCAGCAAGGATCAGGGCATCCGGATTAGCCGCTTTTACCCTTTTTCGGAAATCTTTCCAGAAACGATGATTAAATTCATTGCTGAATCCCAGATCTGCCGCCACATCCAGTCTCCATCCGTCTGCTGAAAAAGGAGGAGAAACCCATTTTTCTGCCACCTCCAGAATATGCTCATAAAGCTTTTTGGAGCCTTCATAATTCAGTTTCGGCAAAGTTTCATGAGTCCACCATCCATCGTAAGAAGAATTGTAAGGCCATGCATTCTCATCATGAAAGTTAAAGAACGAACGGTATGGGCTTTCTGCCGAAATATAAGCCCCCGGCTCATAGCCTTCCTGCCCTTCATAAATGCGTTCTCTGTCCATCCATTTATTAAAAGATCCACAGTGATTGAACACACCATCCAGAATCACTTTCATGCCTCTCTTGTGCAGTTCTTCTACAAGCCGGATAAACAGGCGGTTGCTGGCTTCCAGATTTTTTTTGTCTGTCACACGGCGGATATATTTCCATGCATGAGAGTTATCCTTATCTCCGGGAGCCAGCAGTTCGTCACAGTCTTCAACAATTTTTCCCAGATGAGGATCTACATACTCATAATCCTGGCAGTCGTATTTATGGTTGCTGGGGGAAACAAAGATCGGATTCAGATAGACCACCTCTACTCCCAGATCTTTCAGATAGTCCAGTTTATCAATAATCCCCTGTAAATCTCCTCCATAAAATTCCCTGACACCCATAACTGCCGGTATCTTTCCCCAGTCATCCACCTTCTGGCAGTGCTCTCCCAGATAAGCGTACTCTCCCGTCTGTACGTCATTATCCGGATCTCCGTTACGGAATCGATCCACATAGATCTGATACATAACAGCGCCTTTCGCCCAGTCCGGCGTATGGTAGCCTGGATAAATTTCAAAATCATCCCTTTCCTGGATCTCTGTACTGACGCCCATGCTGTTATAGTAACAGGTGATCCAGCCATAATGGATCTCAAAATAGTAACGGAAAACCTTGTCCGGCATGGTAATTTTGACACCATGGTAATCAAAGCCTTTCAAAGTTTTGTATACCTTCATCTTATATTTCACACCTTCGGATACCAGATATACGGAATCTACATTATTCTTCTGTGTCCGAAAACTGATCATCACACTTTCGCCGGCCTCCGGCTCTGACGGATTGCGGTAATACTTTGTTCCGTCACTAAAAAAAGCATCTTTATTCAATACTGCACGCATATTAAGAATATACTGCATTTTTTTCATTACATCCTCTTTTTCAAGCCTCATAACTCGTTCCCCTTTAATTTAAGCATATGCTTATTTTATCTTAATTTTGACAAAGTTACAATAAAAAAGCCCTGTTTTTGGGCAGTAAAAAAGCCAGCGGGATAGGCTGGCTTTTTTGGAGAAGGTATTTCTTCTTATGGGGTGTAGCAAAAACTATATAATGTATTGGGGGGTTTTTACGATATATATAATAGCATGAGTCAACAAATAAGTGTGCACAAAGTTCACAAAAATGCATATGGGATTTTAGTAATATTGTACATGCTTATTTTTTACTCCTGAAATTCACTCTGTAAAAAGTGCCTCAAACTCGTCTCTCTGCACCTTTTCCTTCTCTAAAAGGAGAGCTGCGCATTTATGAAGGACCTCCTGATGCTGAAGGATGATCTCTTTTGCACGCTGATGACATTCGTCAATGATATCATGGATCTCCTGGTCGATTTCCTTGGCAACTTCCTCACTGTAGCTTCTTGTGTGAGCAAGATCTCTTCCGATAAACACCTCATCGCCCTCATCTCCATAGGCGATCAGTCCCATCTTATCAGACATTCCATACTGCATCACCATAGCGCGTGCAGTGCTGGTGGCACGTTTGATATCATTGGACGCACCTGTGGTGATGTCGCCAAAAATGATCTCCTCTGCCACACGTCCGCCCAGAAGAGTGGTGATATCCTGAAGCATTTTGCCTTTTGTGTTAAATATCTCATCGTTTTCCGGCAAAGGCATGGTATAGCCTGCGGCTCCTATGCCGGTCGGAATAATAGAAATGGTATACACCGGATCCATATCCGGAAGTACATGGAACAGAATCGCATGACCGGCTTCGTGATAGGCTGTGATCTTCTTTTCTTTATCGGAGATCACCTTGCTGCGTTTCTCAGCTCCGATGCCCACCTTGATAAAGGCATGCTTGATATCCTGCTGCATAATATAGCTGCGGTTTTCTCTGGCTGCCATAATGGCCGCTTCATTCAGAAGGTTTTCCAGATCTGCTCCGGTAAATCCGGCTGTAGTCTGAGCGATCTGTGCCAGATCCACATCTTCTCCCAGAGGCTTGTCCTTTGCATGGACATGAAGGATTTCCTCACGGCCTTTGATATCCGGACGTCCCACTGCCACTTTCCGGTCAAAACGACCCGGACGGAGAATGGCCGGATCCAGAATATCCACACGGTTAGTCGCTGCCATGACAATGATGCCTTCATTTACACCAAAACCATCCATCTCCACAAGAAGCTGGTTCAGTGTCTGTTCTCGTTCGTCATGACCGCCTCCCATACCAGTACCTCTCTGTCTGGCAACCGCATCAATCTCATCAATAAAAATAATACAGGGGGCATGTCTTTTTCCTTCTTCAAAAAGGTCGCGGACACGTGATGCTCCCACACCTACAAACATTTCTACAAAGTCTGAACCGGAAATGGAAAAGAACGGGACCCCCGCCTCTCCTGCCACAGCCTTGGCAAGAAGTGTTTTACCAGTTCCCGGAGGTCCTACAAGGAGAACACCTTTCGGGATCCTTGCGCCTACGCTGGTATACTTCTGGGGCGCTTTCAAAAAATCCACAACCTCTACCAGGTCTTCCTTTTCTTCCTGAAGTCCTGCCACATTCTGAAATGTCACCTTTTTGTCATCCGGCATCATCATCCTTGCACGACTTTTTCCGAAGTTCATCATTTTAGAATTGCTTCCGCCGCCTGACATCTGTCTGTTCATCATCATGAACAAAAAGATCACCAGACCGCCTGTAAGAAGCAGTGGAAGAAGGGTAGTAAGAAACACATTCTGCTGCGGAACATTTTTCACCTGTGCGTAAACATTATTTTCTGCCAGCATTTCCTGCGCTTCTTTTACGTCTGTTACATAGACACGTTTCTGGCCTTCGCCTTCCACATCTGCTGTTACAGAACCGGTTGGTACCTCCCGGTTCTGATAGATCACTGCATCATACACTCTTCCCTTTTCTGCCGCCTGCTCCAGTGCCTCTATGGTGTAATCACTCTGATTTGTGACCTGATTGTTCAGATAAAAATATCCGGAAACCAGAAGAACAATCAGAATCAGGTACAGGCCAATTCTGCTTGGCTGTTTATTCACTTACTGAATCTCCTTTCACTCATTGTCCAATTCTACCACGCCGATAAACGGGAGATTGCGATATTTCTGGGCATAGTCAAGCCCGTATCCCACAACAAACTCATCCGGGATATTAAAGCAGCAGTAATCCACCTTTACATCCTTCACTCTGCGCTCCGGTTTGTCCAGAAGCGTACAGAGACGGACACTGTTTGGATTACGGCCTTTCAGGATTTCGATCAGATAGCTGAGCGTTCTTCCTGAGTCAATGATATCTTCTACAATCAAAACATTCTTGCCGATCAAAGGCTGGTCAAGATCCTTTACAATTCTCACTACACCACTTGATTTCGTATCATCTCCGTAACTGGAAACAGACATAAAGTCAATGGATACCGGTACTGTGATTCTTTTTGCCAGTTCGCAGGTAAAGAATACTCCACCTTTGAGAACGCAGATCAGATGAAGTTCCTTTCCGGCATAATCCTTGCTGATCTTTGCCGCGATCTGTTTGATCCTTTCATCCACTTCCTCTTCGCTAAGCAGCACTTTGATGTTTTCACTCATTACTTTCTCCTCCTTGGTATTTGATTTCTAACACATTCTTTGTTTCTGATGTGATTTTATACCTTTCATTTATTCTTCCTCCCACCAGCCACAGAATTTCATTTCCCACAGCTGCCAGAGGGATCTCGTCCCGAAGTTCACGGGGAATCTTCTCATCAATCATACATCTGGAGATCTTTTTTCGCTGACCTGCACTGTTTACAATGAGATAATCACCTTCTCTTCTCGTCCGGACAGAGATATCGTATTTTATTTTATCATAATCCAGCCATTTCGTATACTTCTTTTCGCAAATCTTCTGGTCTGACCAGGCAAATATCTTTGTTTCAAACTTTCCGTACATGCATTCCATCTCCCCTGGCACAGGCAAACGGTATTCGTTCTTTTCTTTTTTCGTTTCCTTTTTCTTTACGGAAAGTCTGATTCCTTCATAGGTTCTTTCTGCCAATATTGCAAAAGGAAGACTTATCATTGTCCCGGTACGGCTGCCATACAGATCTATTACTTTTTTTATGTGAAGCATAGAAAGGCCACGGCAATGTCCGGCAAGCTGTTCGATTGCCTCTCGTATGGCATATTTCTGCAATATCTCTTCTTTTTTAAAAAAAACATCCTCAAAGAGAAAGCACTTTTCTTTGGTACGTGCTTTTTCAGCCAGACTTTTTCCCTGTTCTGACAGATACGTTTCTGCCTGTCCGATCAATTCTGCAGTTTCTGTCATATGACTTACTGCACGTTCATTGATCTCACTTTCCAGTACAGGGATCAGATGATGTCGTATCCTGTTTCTGGTATATTCATCTTCAAGATTTGTGCTGTCCAGAGCACAGGGAATCTGTCTCTCCTTCAGATACTCGTCAATTTCTCTTCGTTCTAAACATAAAACAGGACGTATGATCCCATCTTTTCTGGGTTTCATAGGAGAAAGCCCCCTCAGACCTGTCCCACGGCACAGATGATGGAGCATTGTTTCTGCAAGATCGTTTTTGTTATGTGCAAGAGCAATCACCTTTCGTCCCGAATCCACACCATCTGCTTTTTCCATTTCTTTACAAAAGGATTCCTTTCTTACTTTCCGACCAGCTTCCTCAAGACCATTTTTCCATTGGACGGAAAGAGCGGGAACGTCATAGACATATGCCTGAAAGCAGATTCCCCTGTCATTGCAGATTTTTTCCACAAGCTTCTGATCCCTTTCGGCTTCTTCCCCTCGTATCCCATGATTTACATGGACCACCCGCAGTTCATATCCATACTCCTTCTGCATACGCTGCAAAAGATCCAGCATTGCCATAGAATCTCCTCCTCCGGAAATCCCTGCCACCACCAGACTGCATGCGTCAAATATTCTGTTTTTTTCTGCAAAAGCCCGTACTCTTTCGTATATCTGTTCCTGCATCGTGTCCCTCATTTCCATCATTTACGCAATATGCTGGCCACCAAAACAGTCATGTCATCTTTAGCTCGATAATCACTGTAGCCCAGCACACGTTCCAGTATTCCTCTGCTCACTTCTCTTGGATTTTCTTCCTGGATGTCCATGATGATCTCTTTCATCGTTTCTTCCTCTCGTTCCATAGGAAGTGCGTCCAGCACACCATCTGTCATCATAATCAGATAATCTCCATGATAAAGCTTGCGGGAAGCCGTATCAAAGTCAATCTGCTGCATCAGTCCAGCTGCAAGACTTTCTGAAGAAACGGCCTCCACCCAGTGATCTCTCTTAATAAAGGTAGAGGCTGCCCCGGCTTTCAGAAAGCTGCAGATACCGGTATAAAGATCCAGGGCACAGATATCCACTGTAGAAAACATTCCTTCATGTCCCTTAAGTACAAGAGCAGAGTTTACCATACGTGCTGCTGTTTCCTGAGAAAATCCTGATTCCAGAAACTGTTCCAGAAGTTCTACCACTGTCTCACTTTCTCTGCAGGCATCCAGGCCTGAACCCATACCATCCGACAGGCACATTACAAATCTGCCGTTTTCCCCCTGGCTGCAGATATAATTATCACCGGAAACCTTTTCTTCTTCTCTGGTCAGTTTGGATGCTCCATATATCACCTGATAACTTACATCCTCCACAAAATGGACGGTATGATATTCACTGTTTACAATACAGCGGCTATCCTGCGCTGATGTCATGGCACATTCACAAAGACCGGACAACATCTGCGCAATTTCCGTAACAGAGACACACTGTCCGCTTCTTGCCTTCATGGTAAGAAACATCTGCCGCCTTCCTTCCACCTTGTCCATCACCCATGTGTTTTTTAGAACGATATGTCTTTTTTTTAATAGTTTTTTCAAATTTTCCTGAAATCCTGGTTCTGCAGGAGCAATATCATAAAGATCCTCTGCAACTGTTCCCATGATTCTGGCGATTTCTGTCAGCTGCTGGGCAACCGCCAGCCGATTCTCGATCATTCGGTTGCTCCATGCAAGATTCTGCTTTTCCTTCAGGAATTTTTCTCTGATACATTCCAGATACTGAACGGAACGGCAGCACAATTCTGTCCATCGGCTGCGAACATCATGAATCGCCTCTTCATCCCCCTCCTCCATAGCGCGGATGATGGCTTCTCCGCCATTTCGCATGATCTCCGCATTTTCTCCCCAGCACAGTTCTCTATGATAGCATCTGCTGCACATATCTTCTCTGGCATCCTGCAGGATTCCGTCAATCTGTCCACTGCTCAGATATTCTTTTCGATAAGGCATTCCATAAAAAGTATCTGCCAGTTTTTGAAAAGAAGCCGCATATCTCTCTACCTTTTCTTTTTGAGGATGATTTTCACCAAGCTCGTATGAGTCCCTCTTTTTCGGTATCCGGCCTGCCAAAATAGTTTTTGCCATGTCCCGCAAGACCAGCAGCATACTGATCACGAGCATGGCAATCATCCATTCCTGCATATTTCCCCTCCCTCTTACACACTTCATCAATTGCATATTATAAGGGAGAGTCTCTAAAATATCTGTCAAACTCAGACGATTCTGTTAAAAAACTTTTCTCCAAAAAGTGAGTTATTTTTCTTCTTCAAATACGATCTCATTATCTTTTACAAGGCCAAGCCGGTCTCTGGCAACTTCTGCCGCATACTCATCTGTCTGCATATATTCTTTGCGATTATCAATTTCTTCTGTCCGTTCTTTTTCGTCCTGAATCTGCTGTTCCAGTTCTGCAGCCTGAGCGTCGTAATAGGCAATCCTGTTCCGCAGATTCTGGCTCTGCATAGCCAGACCTGCTAAAAGCATAAGGACAACCATAGAAATCACAGCCATACCAATATAATTATTTGCTATTCTTTTTTTGTTTTTTCTTTTTTTTGATTTTTTCAAATTGACGGATCCTCTTCTTTTTCAAAAAACACTTTTTTTGCACATTCTTGTGCTTATGTAATAAAATATTACATCTTCTAATAAGAAATAGCAACCTCTTTATAGAACTTTTTACAAAATTCACAGGCATTCCGCAAATAAATTGGATCCCCCTGCGAAACAAAGGACCTGCGGTAAGACTGCATATCCATGCGCCTAAAATATTTCCTAAAAACAGAAAACTTCTTAAAATTCCCTGATTTGTCCTGTAAATAACTATAAAAATAAAAATCCCTGCTGCTGTCCAGTAGATCATATCCTCTACTGACACCGCAGTACGGGAATGAGGAATGACATTTCTCAAAGCAGCCAAAAACTCATAGCACAGACAAAGTACCGCCCCAATTCCTGCTGATTGGAGGAACAGGAGCATCTCGTATTCCATATAGCCGCTCATAATCTACCGGAACATCCGCTTAAGCAGAGATTCTTCTTTATTTTCTGTATTTTTTGACAGGTATGTAATACCGTTTACCTTGCCCTGGATATCCGCTTCTCCTTTTTCCAGGTTCAGACGCTTCACATGAAGCCCCTCTCCTTTTATAGCCATTTTTCCAGCCTCTGTAGCAAGAAGTATCTCACTTTCATTAAAAGACTGGATATCCCGGACACCGGTTACTGTACCTTCCTGACGATTTTTCAGAGTCAGACTATGAGGCTGTGACGTTTTTTTCTCTTCCAAAAAATCCGCCTCCTATCATATCTTTCCCTAAACAATCTATGAAAAAGTTACTGTAAATAGACTTCTCTTTTACAGATAGCGGAACATATTTTCCGCCTCTTCCTTTCGAACAGTTTCCTTTACATCCAGTACTTCCACTTTTACACTCTTGCCTCCAAACTGGATTTCAATGACGTCTCCAGCCTTTACTGAAGCAGATGCTCTGGCAGGCTTTTCGTTCAAAAGGACTCTTCCCGCATCACAGGCTTCATTTGCCACAGTTCTTCTCTTAATGAGACGGGATACCTTTAAATATTTGTCTAAACGCATAGTTACCTCCGATTAAAATAAAGCGTACATGTCCGCTTCGAACGCCCTCCATCCTTGAGGGACTCACTCCATCAGAAAAGCTCGTACAGAATGTACCGCTTTCCTGGTGAAAAAAATAAGAGGGAACAACGTTGTCCCCCCTTGCACTCTTATTATTTATCGTTTACAAGATCCTTTAAAGCCTTACCTGCTTTGAATTTCGGTGCTTTGGAAGCTTCGATTTTCATGGTTTCACCAGTATGAGGATTTCTTCCCTCTCTTGCAGCTCTCTCGCTTACTTCAAAAGTACCAAATCCAACCAGCTGGATCTTACCGCCTTTTTTGAGCTCAGATGCTACAACATCGGTGAAAGATTTCAGAACTGCTTCTACATCTTTCCTGGAAAGATTTGTCTCTTTCGCCATTGCTGCTACTAATTCTGTTTTATTCATGGTGTTTCCTCCTATAAAATGCTCTCTTTCTTTATTATCGCGTCATGCTTCCTGTCGATCACACGCTATCTTCTATTTATATACCTTTTCCTATGGATTGTCAAGGTTTTTTATGTTAAAAACCTCGTACTGACGCCATGTTCAGCGTGTTTTCGATCTCTGTTCTTTTTCCCTTTTTTTCAGTTCATCCCAGGAAAGCTTTACCGCTTCTTCATCCTCCGGCGCAAAAATCTTCGGATGACGAAACTGCATTTTTGAGGATATTCCCGAAATCACATCTTCAATCGTAAAAAGACCCTCCTCCTGGGCGATCACACTGTGAAGTGCCACCTGAAACAGCACATCACCAAGCTCTTCGCACAGGTTCTCACTGTCATTTTCCCTGCCCAGACGGTCTATTCCCTCCAGAAGCTCATTCGTTTCGTTAACCAGATAAGGTTTCAGACTTTCATGCGTCTGTACCTTATCCCAGGGGCAGTTCTTACGAACTGCCCTGACTACTTCCATAAATTCATCAAATACTTCCATATTTCACCATTATCACATCATCGCATTTACCATGGCAAGAACTGCCTCACCCATAACTGCTGACTTCTGGTCTGCATCTTCAAGAGATGTTCCTTTTACACCATAATAGAATTTTACTTTCGGTTCCGTACCGGAAGGACGTACGCATACCCATGCATCATCTGTCAAATCATAATACAGAACATTGGAGTTTGGAAGTCCGGTCGGTTTTACTTCTCCAGTTGCCAGATCGGTAATTGTGTCTTTCTTGTAATCTCTTGCAGACACTACTTTATGTCCGGCAAATTCTGCCGGAGGATTCTGACGGAGAGTATCCATGATCTCCTGAATCTTCTGAAGTCCCTCAATTCCTTTCAGAGTAACAGATTTGATATCATCTTTATAGTAACCATACTGCTCGTACATTTCAATCATAGCATCCCACAGAGTCTTACCCTGAGTCTTATAATATGCCGCTGCCTCGCAAAGTGCCATAGTTGCCACAATAGCATCTTTATCTCTTGCATATGTACCGATCAGACAGCCATAGCTTTCCTCGAATCCAAAGAGATAGGTTCCTTTACCGCTGTTTTCAAATCCAAGGATCTGCTGTCCGATAAATTTGAAACCGGTAAGAACTTCAATAAGATTTACCCCATATCCTTTTGCAATAGCATCTGCCAGATTGCTGGTAACGATCGTCTTAATGAGAGCGCCGTCCTCCGGAAGACTTCCGTTTACAGCCTTGCGCTGTCCGATCTCATAATTTGCAAGAAGACATCCTGACATATTTCCGGTAAGGTCATGGTATTCTCCATTCTTATCTTTCACACGTACACCAAGACGGTCTGCATCCGGGTCTGTAGCAAGCACAAGGTCTGCATCAACTTCTTTTGCAAGCTTTAAGCCCAGTTCGAATGCTTCTGCAGCTTCCGGATTCGGATAGCTGACTGTCGGGAAATCTCCATCTGGAAGCTCCTGCTCCTTAACAACGTATACGTTCTCAAATCCCAGTTCTTTCAGGATTCTTCTTGCAGGAATATTTCCGGTTCCATGAAGAGGTGAATAAACGATCTTCAGATTTTTCCCTTCTGCCTCGATGGCATCGTGGTGAATAACCTGTTTTTTCAGTTCTTCCATGTAAGCATCATCGATCTTCTGGCCGATCACTTCATAGAGACCGGCTTTTTCTGCCTCAGCCTTGTCCATGGTCTTCACTGTATTCCAGTCAGAAATGGCCTTAACCTCTCCCATGATACCACTGTCATGAGGCGGAGTGATCTGAGCGCCGTCTTCCCAGTAAACTTTGTAACCATTATATTCTGGAGGATTGTGGCTGGCTGTTACATTAATACCTGCAATACAGCCAAGGTGACGCACTGCAAAAGACAGTTCCGGTGTAGGTCTTAAGGATTCAAAGATATATGCCTTGATTCCATTTGCTGCAAGGCAGAGAGCTGCCTCCTGTGCAAACTCCGGAGACATATGACGGGAATCGTATGCGATTGCCACACCCTGGGATTTTTTGTCTACTTTTGCAATATAGTTCGCAAGTCCCTGTGTTGCTCTTCTTACTACATAAATGTTCATACGGTTAGTTCCTGCGCCGATGATTCCGCGCAGACCAGCTGTACCGAACTCCAGATCCATGTAGAAACGTTCTTTTATTTCATTTTCTTCTTCCGCGATGTTTTTCAGTTCTTCCTTAGTTGCTTCATCAAAGTATGGGTTTGCAAGCCACTGCTCATATACTTCTCTGTAATCCATACCGCTATACCTCCCTATGTGTCTTGTTTTTTTATCCGTTTTACGGACGATTTGTACTTCTAATTATACACCTGTTTTCCGAAAAAGGGAAGTATGAACCGTCTTTTATCTGAAGCATTCTTTACAAAAACAGTCCCATCTTTCCTTTTGCCGGATAAGATTCTGCAGCTTTTCTGTGTTTTTTTCTGATATCCAGGCTTTATTGTGTGTATAATAATAATTTGACAGCTTCCAGAATTTATCCGGATAGGAAAAACGTATTCTTAAATTCTCCTTTTCTTCTGCCGAAACAGCTTTCACGCTGCTGTAAGCTCTTAACATATCTCCTGCAAGACCTGGATTCCAGTTGTATTTTTCCAGGATTTTTCTCATAAAACGATAAAGATCTCCCATCTGTATCCCATAACACCAATGCGAAAAACCTGTCACTGCAGTTCCTTTTTTCAGTATCCTTACATTATGCTGATTGTACTCCCCATGACAGATCGTCCCTTTTTCTGCTGCTTCCTTACGCAGTTTCTGATAAGAAGACGCTTCCAGCATCTGTTCTGCCTGTTCTGCTCTTTCCAGAAACCATTCCACCACTTTCAGATATTCTTTTTCAAAAGTACAGGAAGGTCCTTTTTTTCGGATAAACTTTCGGATTTTGCGAAGTTCCTGGTTATGACGACAGTACTGATCCGCCAGATCTGTTTCCAAGTATTCCGTCTCCGGCGGCAGCAGCATCTCTTTGTGGATAAAAGCCAGAGTGCGGACTGCCGACAAAATATCCTCTCTTAATCCCGGATCGCATTCTCGTCCCTCAAACCACTGCTGAAGAGTATATGGAATCCCATCTCTGTCACAGGAGATCAATTCTCCTTCCTTATTTGGAATGTACACATCTACCAGACACCCGGCATTTTGAAGCTTTTGCAAAAGTTCCTGCTGTTTTCCCAGCTTTTTCTCCGAACCTTTCCATTCACGTATGATAAAAGGTCCTCTGTCTGTCTGGCAAAGAAGCGCCCCTCTTGTACGGGCTGTTGTTCTGACTGTCAGCGGATACTGAGTCAGGGTACTGAGTCCATAATCATACAAATCGGTTTCCCCCTCTTTTTTTGTACCTTCTATCTTATGTAAATAAGCCATGAAATTATGAGAACTGTCTGCTCTTTGTAAAAAAAGAACCTGTAAGGACAAATCCCACAGATTCTTTCTTTTCTTCTTTATACTCCGGTCTGACTTTCCAGATTTTTTTTCAGCAGTTCCATCAGTCTTTCCTTGGTGTTCTCTTCTGGATATTCCAGAACATGCTCCAGCATACCGTCCAGAATATCCCCAAGTTCCGGTCCGGGTCTGCATCCGGCTGCGATCAGATCCCTTCCTGTAACCGCAAGTGTTTTCAGAGAGACGCATTGTTTTTTTTCCATGATCTCTTCATAGCATTTTTTTACGCCTCGAATTCTTTCTTCTTTTTCCTGACGCCGGTAAGTACTCTGAGCCATCATATCCGCCATCTGCACTTCAAGATAAAGAGGAAAAATATCCTCTCCAATCTTATTTACTGCCCGACGCACTGCCGCCATTTCCGGAAGCGGTCTGGCATCATGCCATTTTACCAAACGGCACACCTTATTCAGAGTGTCATTATCAAATTTCAGGCGGCGAAGAATGGTTTTTGCCATCTGCTCGCTCTTTTGTCCATGCATTTTAAAATGATCTCTGCCGGCCTCATCCGTCTTTTTCACCACAGGTTTCCCCATATCATGAAGAAGCATCGTCAGACGCAGTACTTTATCTGCCCGGATATTCAAAAGACTGTGCAGTGTATGCTCCCCTACATTGTAACAGTGATGGGAAGTATTCTGCTCCGTCTTCATGCAGGCATCAAATTCCGGAAGAAATTCCTTGGTAATTCCGGTTTCATAAGCGGTACGAAGATAATCCGGATGAGGTGAAACCAGAAGCTTCACCAATTCCACCTGAATTCTCTCTGCGCTGACATTTTTCAGATTAGGGGCAAGAGAACGTATTCCTTCCCGGGTATTTTCCTCAATCGTAAATCCCAACTGTGCAGAAAACCGCACTGCCCGAAGAATCCGCAGCGCGTCTTCCTGAAAGCGTTCCATCGGATTTCCTACACAGCGGATCACCTGATTTTCCATATCCTCCAGTCCATGAAACAGATCTACCAAACCACGGTCCGGATGATAGGCCATGGCATTAATAGTAAAATCACGACGCTTCAGATCCTCTTCCAGGCTGGAAGTAAACATTACCTCCTTCGGATGCCGTCCATCTTCGTAATCGCCATCCACCCGGTAGGTCGTCACTTCAAATCCTTCTTTATCCATAAGAACGGTAACTGTTCCATGCTGCAGTCCGGTATCCACTGTTTTCCGGAACAATCCCTTTACCTGCTCCGGAGAAGCTGATGTGGTGATATCCCAGTCATCTGGTCTTCGGCCCAGGATCGAATCTCTGACACAACCGCCTACCACATAAGCCTCATATCCATTTTCTTCCAATATGCGCAGTATTTTTTCTGCGCTGGAAGGTATTGCAAGCTTCATATTAATATGCTCTTCCCCAATATACCATTTTCTTGGCCGGTTTGCCGCAGCATACACAGACATCGCTTAAGTGCTCCTGCTCAAAAGGCATACATCTGGAGGTTGCCTGAACATCCTCTTTGATCTTATCCTCACATGCCTGATCGCCGCACCACATTGCCTTTACAAAGCCAGGTTTTGTGTTAATGGTTTCTTTAAAGGTCTCATAATCTGTTGCCACATAAGTGTGAGCGTCACGGTGTGTACGAGCTCTTTCCAGCATATTCTTCTGCATGGTATCCAGGATTTCCTGTACCTTCGCTGCAAGCTCTTCAAAGGTTACTACATATTTTTCTCTTGTATCACGACGGCAGATCACGGCCTGTCCTTTTTCAATATCCTTTGGACCACATTCGATACGAACCGGGATTCCACGCATTTCCTGCTCGGAGAATTTGTATCCCGGGCTTCTGTCTGTATCGTCTACCTTCACACGGATTCCGGCTGCTTTCAGTGCTTCAAAAAGTTCATCTGCTTTTTCCAGAACCCCCTCTTTACGCTGCTGGATCGGAATCACAACCGCCTGTACCGGTGCAATTCTTGGCGGAAGTACAAGTCCGCTGTTATCGCCGTGTACCATGATGATCGCGCCGATCATACGAGTGGTCATACCCCAGGAAGTCTGATGTACATACTGAAGTTTATTTTCTTTATCTGTATACTGAATGCCAAAAGCCTTTGCAAAGCCGTCTCCAAAGTTGTGGCTGGTTCCGGACTGCAGCGCTTTTCCATCGTGCATCAGAGACTCGATAGTATAAGTTGCCTCTGCGCCTGCAAATTTCTCTTTGTCTGTTTTCTGTCCTTTTACAACCGGAATCGCAAGAACTTCCTCACAGAAGTCTGCATACACATTCAGCATCTGAATGGTTCTCTCCTCTGCCTCTTCTGCTGTAGCGTGGGCAGTGTGGCCTTCCTGCCACAAAAACTCTCTGGAACGAAGGAATGGACGTGTTGTTTTTTCCCAACGTACAACAGAACACCACTGATTATATACCTTTGGCAGATCTCTGTGAGACTGGATCTCTTTCTGATAGAAATCACAGAACAGAGTCTCAGAAGTCGGGCGTACACAAAGTCGTTCCTGAAGAGGATCCAGGCCTCCGTGAGTTACCCAGGCAACCTCCGGTGCAAAACCTTCTACATGGTCTTTTTCTTTCTGAAGAAGAGATTCCGGGATAAACATCGGCATGTATACATTCTGTACCCCTGTCTCTTTAAATCTTCTGTCAAGCTCATTCTGGATATTTTCCCAGATGGCATAACCTGCCGGTTTGATAACCATGCAGCCTTTTACGCTTGTATAATCACAAAGCTCTGCTTTTTTTACTACGTCCGTATACCACTGTGCAAAGTCTTCCTCCATGGAAGTGATGGCTTCTACTAATTTTTTCTCTTTTGCCATGATCATTCTCCTTTTCTGTTTTTTCTGTTTCCGGGATCCGGGGAAATTATTTTTCTATACTAAAAAAGTCCCTCTGATCCCATATAAGGGACCGAAGGACTTCGGCGGTACCACCCTGATTAGCAGTACCTCCATAATCGTTCTGTACATCACAGCCCGAATATATACTGCTCTCTCTTTTTCTTTAACGCAGAAATACGCCGCACTTCAATTGTACGGGGCTCCGAGGCCGGTTCCATACTTCCCGCACAGGATTCTCACACCACCGCCCAGGCACATACCTGAAAGCTTCGGAATCCCTCTCTGAGATTGTTCCGCATGTACTATTCTCTTCACTGCCATTTCTTATCTGCCAGGCATGTGCCTGGACTGAATTTCATTGTATGCGAAAAAATCCCCACTGTCAAGCCTTTCACACGGTAAATTTAATTTCCCGTCCGGTACGATTATATTTATAATATCTCACTCCAGCCGCATCCAGCATTCGCTTCGATGCCACTACTGACGGGGTTCCGTCATATTTATCACAGTCATAAACAATGGTTTTGATACCCGACTGGATGATCGCCTTGGCACATTCGTTACAGGGGAAAAGAGAGACATATAATTTTGCGCCCTCCAGGCTTCCTCCTCTGTAATTAAGGATTGCATTCAATTCACTGTGGGTTACATAGAGATACTTGGTATCCAGTTCATCTCCTTCTCTTGCCCATGGAAATTCATCATCTGAACACCCCATAGGAAAACCGTTGTATCCCATCGAAAGAATCTTATTATCCTGGCTGACGATACAGGCTCCTACCTGAGAATTCGGGTCTTTGGAACGCATACCGGCAAGCATTGCTACCCCCATAAAATATTCATCCCAGGAAATATAATCCTTTCTTTTTTCATCCTTCATTGCAAATACCTCCCATAATACCGCTTCTGTGTCTCGATTGATTACTCTGTTTCCATCTGACTGATTCTGCGGATATGTCTCTCATCATTAGAAAATGGCGTATTCAGGAAAGTATCCACAATCTTCAGAGCAAGCCCGGCTCCTACTACTCTTCCCCCCATAGCCAGTACATTGGCATCATTGTGAAGTCTTGTTGCCTCTGCACTGAAACAGTCAGAGCAAAGAGCCGCACGGATTCCCTTGAATTTATTTGCGGTAATGGAAATTCCAATACCTGTTCCACAGATAAGAATTCCTTTTTCACATTCTCCGCTCTGGATCGCACGGGCAACCTTTTTTGCATAAACCGGATAATCTACTGCCTCCAGTCCGTCACATCCATAATCAATATACTCTACTTTCTGTTCATCCAGGTGTTTTTTGATCTCCTGTTTCAGCTCAAATCCACCGTGGTCACATCCTAATGCTATCATTTCTAATCCTCCTGTACTTTTATTATCTTATGTCCTGCCGCCTTAAGCAGCCGGTTCATAATAGCCTGTCCCATTTTGGGGGTATAAAAAGCTTCTGAAAAAATAGCGCTTACCCCATCTCCGTCAAAATCCCGAAGCACTTCGTAAAGATGATGAGCAATGGTTTCCTCTTCTGCACGGCTCCCAATGCTGCGGACAATCCCGTTTTTATAAGTATCGGCCGTTTCATCTGTAGCTATGATCCCGACCTTTTTCCCCTGGCCTGCTGCCTCTGCTGCTCTTGCATTGATATAATCCGCAACTTTTTCCGTTGTTCCCTCTACAATGGCAAGATCCGCCTTCGGTGCATAATGACGGTACTTCATTCCCGGAGCCTTTGGACGCACACGGCTGTCTGTAATCAGAAGTCCTTTATCCATCCTTACCTCTCCAAGCGTCTCCTGCAGCATTTCCAGGGAAATATATCCCGGTCTTAAGACCACAGGAATCTTCTCTGTAAAATCAACAATCGTCGATTCCAGTCCAATTCCCACCCGACCGCCATCCAAAATCATATCAATGGCATCTCCCAGATCTTCCTCCACATGCTCCGCCATAGTAGGGCTTGGCCGTCCGGAGGTATTGGCACTTGGCGCCGCCACAAAACCACCGGCTGCCCTGATCAGTTCCTGCGCGATCACATCACTGGGAAAACGAACAGCCACGCTGTCCAGTCCTCCGGTCGTTTCTTTTGGTACAATATCTGCTTTTGGAAGGATCATGGTCAAAGGACCCGGCCAGTATTTTTCAGCCAGAATCCTGGCTCCTTCCGGGATTTCTGTAGTGATTTCTTTTAACTTTTCAATCTCGGCAATATGAACGATCAAAGGGTTATCCGAAGGCCGTCCTTTAGCCGCATAGATCTTCATGGATGCCTTTGGATCCAGGGCATTCCCTCCGAGACCGTACACTGTTTCTGTAGGAAACGCTACCAGACCTCCATTTTTTAAAATCTGTCCTGCTTTTTTTATCGCTTCTTTATCCAGATGTTCTGCATCCATGGATACAACTTCTGCTCTCATGATATCCAACTCCTTATGACATTGCACTTCCAGGCAATTCCTATTCTTCTTTTAAAAGTGTATTATAATTTATTTTGTCTGAAAGTTCAACCAGTTGTCCCATCCAACTCATTTTTTTGCAGTCTGTATTCTTATTTGTACTTCTTTCCTCCTGTTTCATATGAACTTGTGATTTTAACTAATCGTAACCTTATGACTATTTATATATTATCATGGTTGAAATACTTAAACAAGCAGAAAGACTGATTCCCAAACATCGAGACAAGAATTTTAAGCGTATCTCACACCTTGCTCCTTTCCCGGTAATATGCTAAGCTGAACATATATAATTTCCGGAGAAAGGAGTTTTTTTATGAGTATCATGAACACATTTACAGGACATCAGTTTGATCCCCTGCAAATGACCATCTCTGATGTTTCGCTGGAAGACATTGCTCATGCCCTGAGTTTTTTATGCCGTGGAGGCGGTCAGACTCTGTTCTTCTATTCTGTAGCCCAGCACTCACTGAACTGTGCCAGAGAAGCACAGGCTCGAGGATGGTCTTACCGGATGATCCTTGCCTGCCTTCTCCACGATGCAAGTGAGGCATACATTTCTGATATCATCCGTCCGGTAAAAGTACATCTGACTAATTATCTGGAAATCGAAGAAACAATCATGAATGTCATCTGGGAAAAATTTCATCTGGATGATCTGACCAACGAAGAAATGACCATGTGGAAACAAATTGACAATGATATTCTTTCCGAAGAGCTTTCTGTACTTTTTCCGGGAGAAAAAAATCACCCGCACCCTTCTCTTTTCTCTGTTCCGGATCTCAAAGAACATCCCTTCGGCGAAGTTGAACGGCGTTTCCTAAATGCAGCCTATACTCTTCTTCAAAAATATCCGGCTCAGGAATCCTGACCGTCAATTCCATAAACAAAGCCGCTGCATGAGTGTCTTTCTCACTCATCCAACGGCTTTTTCTTTACTGTTTACAGCAACACTTTTTCAATTTTTTATTTCACCTGTACAATATACGTTGCGGAAGTTCCATCTCTGAATACGATTTCTCCTAGATCAGAAAGGAGATCACTATTCAGGTTTTCTCCATATTTTTCCCTTTCACAGGCTCCTACAAATATATACGAAATATGATATTTTTCCAGAAGTTCTCTTACCTGCGTCTCATCCTGGGATGTATAGATCAGCTCTATATCCCCGCTTTTTGCATTGAGATCTGCCACATCATTTCTCCACAGCCATTCATGGACATACCATCCCAGGACTGTCGGAAGTCCTGTCATGGCTGATACACGTTCATACTGTGTATAACTGTCACCATTTGCCTCCAGTACTACCGGAGATCCTGTGATATTCTTTTTCAGCCATCGAATTGCAGCTGCATCCTCCGGAAAATCTGTCTCCAGAAAAGCGGTTGCATTCAGCCCTTGATATTTTGAGGGATCCTGTACTTCTCCAAACCAGGAATTTACACTGTTTCCAAAATATCCTAATGTCCATACAAGGAATACAAGAGCGATTCCGGCTGTCATCTTCAAAAATTTTCTATAAGAGATCACCAACATACGAAAGATCACATATGCCATAGTCATACCAAACATAATATATGCCTGATAAGTCAGTTTAAACATCGTATTTGCCCGGGCATTTCCATTTTCATAAATATCTCTTACATACACAAGTTCCGGAATCAGAACAAGCCCAATCGCACAAAGCCCCATGATCATGGCAAACAGATCCGGAAGTTTCAGCGATTTCAGGAATTTATAAATTGTTTTATGTTTTACACCGCCAAGCTTTTCTACCAGAAGAGAAATTATAAAAATAATTGTAAGAATTCCAGGAAGTCCCCACAATATCAGCAGCTGATGAGGAAGGGAATGATTCTGCGCCACTGCAACACCCTGGACCATAGTCTCAAAATTAAGAGTAAACGGCAATATCACAATGGTTCCTATCGCCAGTATTTCTGCTGCCTGCGCCGCAGTTACACCGATCACCCATTTTCCCTGTCCTTTCATCAGAACAATATTGGTAAACAGAACAACCCCTCCTGTCACCACGAAATAAATTACAAAATCCCAGTAATTAGTCCAGCGGAACATTCCCAGAAGTACTGCAGCAAAAAGGAGCTGCGGCATCAGGAGCTGTTTTTCCCAGAACTCTTTTGTACCAGGCTCTCCCACATCATAGTTTCTTTTCCGTACCATTTTTACCCATGCATATAAAATTCCCAAGAGTAAAAGCACAAACATGATATTTACCACATGTGCATGAAGATCTCCCAGCACAAATGAATAGCATGGAAATTCATGAATGGTTTTGTCTTCCACATCAGGGTTAAATCCAATATAGCGGGTTGCATCCGGGAACCAATAAGAGTCCGGTTCCTGTCCGGTCAATTTCTGAAGCCATGGACGTACATGACCATAATATACGTAATGCATATTTCCTGCCACAGAAACAGAAAGTCCTGCCAGGATTCCAGAGGTCTGAGGAATCGCTTTTCTCCATCCAACCGCCCCTGCTGCTTTTTTTCCCATCCTGTCCTTTGTCATCTGATATATAAGAGAAAATGGAAGGATAAAAGCCAGACCAGCCACAAAGGTACGCATCAGATTATAGGTGAGTTCTACCTTTGTTCCCGTAAGCTTTGTCAAAAATACTGCAAAATACTGACCACCGTAATAATAATTGATCGTTCCCTCTGAGTACCACAGATCTGCAGCCGGCAGCGTCGTACTGCGCATCATAGCTTCCATAAATCCATAGTCCATAAATTTTTCTGTGCCGTAGGCTGCCGGATGAAAGCCCGCAAGATAAGTCCATAAAAGGAAAAAGGCAAAAAACAGGATTTCTTCCCAATATACCAGTTCCAGGTGATTCATTGGCAGACATTCGATTCCTTTTTTATGCTGCATTTTTCCAAGAAGCAGACAGAAGATCCCGCATGCAAGTGAAACACCTGCGCAGGATACTGCAGTAAACTTCAGCAGCTTTACTGCTACCAGAAACCATGTTCCAAAACCAGTCACGACAATTGCCACAATTTTCGAAAACATCCAGCCCTTATCATCAAATTCCCGGAACAAACGTCCTGTCAAAGGCATCGCAGCAATCCCCATAACTCCTGCCAGAAGCCACCATGTCAAAAATGTCCACACATCGCCCTTTAAAAGCCAGACAGACATTCCAATCAGCAGTACTGCCGGAATTAATTTCAGGATTATTTTTTTTATTTTATCGGATTTCATAAATCCTGATCCTCCTATCTTCAGATTGATATACCCGAGGGTACATTGCTTTTATTGTGTCTTCCACACCATACTCTCCTTCAAAAGTCATTCCTTCCTCAAAAAGAATATAGGTGATCTTCTCCTGCTGTACCAGCCGCCTCACAGTTTCCTTATCCTGAGAAGTGTAGATTTCCCTTGCCTTTTCTGCACGCCCATAAGTATCATATCCGGCAGACCAGGCATAATAAGGCCATCCCAGGTACATCATAACTCCTGACATTGTCACTTCACTGATGCTGTATTCGGGGGTAAGGATCAGATCTTTATGATCCAGATTCTCCGCCAGCCATTCTGTAAGTTCACTGTCCAGATTTACAGATACACGATGACCGGGCCCATTATTTCTGAAAATAATCCACATATCGTAAACTCCAGTGATCGTCAGACTGATACATAAAACAACTGCCAGAATCTTGACCGGGATTTTTTTCCTCATAAGAGAGGTGACGGCTTCTGCCCAGAATATTGCCAGAAATGCATAAGATATCATGATATATTTATGGTTCACTGTAACATCTGGTGTCAAAGAGACGCAGAAAGCAAATATCAGAGGAAACAGACAGCTGATCAGAACTGCCTTCTGGCTTCTTTTTTTCTGAACAAAAATAAGGAACACCGCGCCCAAAAAGAAAATCCCGCTCATCTGCAGAAGATACCACAGGATTCCTCCCAGGCTTTTATCTTCTACGATAAATCCCCATTGAAAGCTTGTCTCCACGGCAGAACCCCAAATAAAAATCTTTGACTGCAGCACAGAAAAAAGCACAGAAACCAGTGCGGTGATAAGATAATCCAGTTTTCCGTCAGAAAAAACAGCAAATCCCATCAATATAAGAAGACCGCCAATCACTGCCGCACCGTTCCAAAAAGCAGTCAGACCAATCAAAAGACCAGCTGCCAGCGCGCGTTCCACACTTCTGCATTTCCACGCTTCCCATGTCAAACACTTGTTTCTGATCCAGAGAAGACCTTTTTCTTCATGACCGCAGCCTGCCTCTACCCAGTCCAGATACATCCAGATCACCAATGAAATGATCAAAAGTCCGAAAGCCAGATGTCTCTGATTCAGATATACATTAAAATTCCACAGTCCCCAGTTCTCATTTACTGTATAACCGATAAATTCCGTATTATCTCTGAGAGTCGAAAGCAGGTCTCCCGCCTGAACATGTTCCCATACAAAACGGAAAAAAGTCAGCGCACTGCGGAAAAAGAAGAATACCACCGTCAAAATTCCGGTTTTTCCGCTTCCTGTTATTCTTTTTGCAAGGCTGTACAGAAGCATAAGAAATCCCAGTAGTGCAAGAACACTGACCAGGTTATATGCAACATCAAGACGAAGACCTAAAAATTCCAGATTTCCTACCAGAAATTGAAACATAAAATGATATTTTACATCTTCTCCGCCGAAATGAGGGTATTGCGTAGGGAAATTGTTTCCCAGGGAAAAGGAACGCATCATGGCTGTATGGGGCGCATAATCTCCATACACGGTAAAACCGCTGTACAATACTCCGTCTCTTATAAAAAAGACATAGAACATGATCCATATAAGAAACAGGGCCAGAATCGTAAAGAACAGAGCCTCCTTTTGAAAAAGTTTTTTATACTTTATCATCTTTCTGTTTTTATGGAACAAGACCGCCCGCCCTTTTCGAATTCTCCCTGTATATAAGACTGCAAGAAAAACTGCTGCCGCTCCCATAACTGCAAGATTTCCGTAGATCAACGGAATCTCTGCACCTATAGCACTGGCTGCCCCAGACACCAGATATGTTCCCCATCCCATTAGAAGCATCCCGATTCCGAAAGCCCCCGGAAGGAGTATCCAGATCTGGTTCTGGTTTTCTCTGGTTTTATTATCAAGAATCCCTTCCAGCAATTCTTTTCCCATAAGGCTGCCCAGGATCACAAACAAAATTCCAAGCATATAAACTCCTACTATTTCCTTTTTCTATATATTTCAGTATAAAGGATCCGACCTTCCTTCCTGTAATCTTCTTTAGTATACCAGAGTTCTCTGTCCTTTGCCAAAAAATATTATGGTTTTTTCACTGGATTCTGTGATTTTTCCTTCACAAAACGCTGGATTCCCTCTGATACAGCCTGTGCGATCTGCTCCTGATACTCTGCGCTCTGAAGAAGTTCTGCTTCCCTGGGATTCGTAAGAAATCCGCACTCAACAATTACCAGTGTTCCTTCGCTTCTTTTCAAAAGATAATAACTGGTATTTCCCTTAACGATTCTTGGACGCGGAGGCTCCAGTTTCTGGTTTAAACTGTCCTGCAGCGCTTCCGCAAGCGCTTTTCCTTCCTGGGAACTTTCGTAATAAAAAACCTGCGGTCCACTGATCTCCGGATCTGAATAACTATTCTGATGAATACTGACCGTCAGCACAGGATCTGTATCATTAAGAAAAGCAATCCGTCTCTGCATATCCTGTGCCTTTTTATTGGAAGCCGAACTGTCATTGAGTCCCTTATCCTCTTCTCTGGTCATCAGAACTGTGAATCCGTCTTTCTCCAGTATTTCTTTCAGTCGAAAAGAAATTTCAAGATTGATCCCTTTTTCCTTCAACCCGCCCACACCAATCATTCCCGGATCATCGCCTCCATGAGAAGGCGCAACTATGTGCAAAAGAAAACAGGAACAAAGCGGACAAATCCGCTTTGTTCCTGTTTTTATCTGCCTGCTGCCAGATCAAATTCTTTCTCAATTTCCGCTCCTGGTTTCTTTGTACACAAAGAGACTGCTATGATCACAATACAGGAGATGACAAATGCCGGAAACAGCTCGTAGATGCCCCAGATTCCTCCCATAGGTTTCAGGAGTCTGTTCCACACAAATACCATTACGCCTCCTGAGATCATACCTGCGATCGCGCCCGGTCGGTTCACTCTCTTCCAGAACAGTGAAAACAGGATGATCGGACCAAAAGTAGCTCCAAATCCCGCCCAGGCAAAGGATACAAGCGTAAAGATCACACTGTTTTCATCCCACGCAATCGCAACGCCAATGATCGCGATCACAAGAAGGATGATCCTGGATACATTCATAACTTTCCTGTCGTCTGCTTTTCCCTTTTTTAAGATACCTTCATAAATATTCTTAGAAAAAGCGGAAGCTGCAATCAAAAGATAAGAATCAGAGGAACTGATGGTAGCCGCAAGGATCCCCGCCATAATCACTCCTGCAAGTACCGGCGGCAGGAGATGCTGTGCGATCACTACAAACACATTTTCTGCGCCTGACGCAGTTGCAAGAGAAGCCTCTGCCGGAAACAGAGCTCGTCCGATCACACCGATCGTCACTGCGGCAAACAAGGAGATCACACACCATACGGTAGCAATCCTTCTGGATTTTTTTAATTCCTCCTCTTTACGGATTGCCATAAAGCGCAGAAGCACCTGCGGAACACCGAAATATCCCAGTCCCCATGACAAAGTAGAAATAATCGTCAGAAATCCATACCGTCCGGCTGCACCAAACTGGGGAACGCCGTTCACTGCCTGCTGGATACCTTCCGCGTTTACTTCCGGTGAAGCAATCCCGAAAAGTGTAAAAAATCCCGGGATGTTTTTTGCATTCTCCAGTACTGCCCCCAAGCCTCCGGCTGCACTTACACCAAGAACCAGAACAGTAACCAGGGCAATGATCATAACCACTGCCTGCATGAAATCCGAGGCACTTTCTGCCAGAAAACCACCGATAAACGTATAGATCACCACAAACACCGCTCCTGCGATCATCATAGAATGATAGGAGGTGCCAAACAGGGTCGAAAACAGTTTCCCACACGTAACAAAACAGCTGGATGCATATACCGTAAAGAATACCAGAATAAAAACTGCAGAGATTCCGAGAATCACCTTATTCTTTTCATGGAAACGGTTACTCAGAAAATCCGGAACCGTGATGGCATCCCCGGATATTGCCGAATAACGGCGCAGTCTTTTCGCTACCAGCAGCCAGTTTATGTAAGTTCCAAGAGCAAGTCCCATAGCGGTCCAGGCTGCATCAGAGATTCCGCACCAGTAAGCCACACCAGGCAGTCCCATCAGGAGCCATCCGCTCATATCAGATGCTTCTGCACTCATCGCAGCTACCCATGGACCAAGAGAACGTCCGCCCAGAAAATAATTTTCTGAATTTGCCTGAGCACGCTTTGCAAAAAACAATCCGATACCGATCACGATCAACATGTAGCCGATCATTGCACATAAAATTTTCATTGTGTCGCCTGACATTTTCTTTCCTCCTTAATTTATAAAATATTTATAAATTTTAACAGAAAGTTTATCATATGTAAAGCAATTCCTTTTCTGCGCCTTTTCAGTCCTCCATGTCCTGGATCAATTGCAATGATCTGTTTCTCTTTTTTCTCGTCTTTCATATCTCCGGAAACTTCAGCGGCCTGTCTGGACAAAAAGAAAAAACTGATCAGCAGCAGACAGGCCATAGTGAATTCAACCGCATATTTTTTCAAAGAACCGACACATCCTTTGCCTTGATTCCTTTCAGTATATGTATCGGACCACTGACAAATACGCAATCTGTTTCATGATTTTTTATTCATATTTTACAATTTCCTTTTTCAGCCGTTTCATGATTCTTTTTTCCAGTCTTGAGATATAAGACTGGGAAATTCCCAGAAGATCTGCCACCTCCTTCTGTGTTTTTTCCTTCCCCTCTGCACTGTTCAGTCCAAATCTGAGACGGATGATGGTCTGTTCCCGGGGCGTAAGCTTATTAATGGCTTTTCCCAGAAGTGTGATCTCCACTTCATCTTCAAGCCTTCGGGAAATAATATCTTCATCCGTCCCCAGAATATCAGACAGCAGCAGTTCATTTCCGTCCCAGTCTACATTCAGAGGTTCATCAATGGAAACCTCCATTTTCGTTTTGCTGTTCCGCCGGAGATACATCAGTATCTCATTTTCAATACAGCGGGAAGCGTATGTTGCCAGTTTAATATTTTTTACAGGATCAAACGTATTAATCGCTTTAATGAGCCCAATAGTCCCAATAGAAATCAGATCTTCTACTCCCACTCCTGTGTTATCAAACTTTTTTGCAATATACACTACCAGTCTCAGGTTATGTTCGATTAAAAGCGCTTTTGCCTCTTTCTCCTGATCTGTTCCCAATCTGCTTATGACATACGCCTCTCTCTGCGGTTCCAGCGGTGCCGGAAGAATATCGTTCCCACCGATATAATAAAGCTCTCTCGGTCTTGAGAAAACAAGCCTCTGGATCACCTGAAACGGATAACGGTTAACACCTGCTGCTGATCTGTTCATGATAATATGCCCCTCCTAATGCAATAATCTGGAATTTAACAGTACTTTGTATTCCTTGCCCAAAGCGGAGGGTTCAAATGCAAGCGCAAGCACCGGCCTTGATATGCGAACCTCTTCTGCAGGAGTATGGATACAAAGATCTTCTAAGGTAACTGCCAGCATCAGCTTCTCTGCCTGTCCTATCGTACAGCAGGAGAGATAATGAGGCTTAAGCCCGGCAATCTCTGTACTTTTCAACTCCCCAGGATTTTCCTTAAAGTGTTTTAGTCTGTCCATCAGATCTGATGGCAGAATCGTCTCCAGAAGTTCCGGTTTTACAACAGAAACCGGAGCGCCGCTCACCGGATCATTCCACAAATTTCCTGTGTCATAAAATCCGTAAGCGGACTGTTTTTTTCCCTGGTAGGTCAGGGTTACAGGATAGATATTCTTCCTCATGATCCTTGCAGAATCTGCAGCACAGACCAGGGCTCCAATGCCCATATAGGTGGCAAAGGCAAAAAGAAAGAAGGCCGGAATCGTAATCCCGCTCTCCGTCACTGCTTCCCAAAAACCACCTGTGAGAAAAGCTGTCAGATACAGCATGATCAGCGACTTTGCAAGAAGACTTCCTCTTTTTATGCGAAAGGTGATCTTAAGCATAAGCAGTGCGCATGCGCCATGGAGAAATATCTCTACAACCATATTCCGTGTTCCCGGAATGCACAGGAGCAGGCAGGAAAAAAGAGCACCTGTAAAAGCACCTGCCAGGTATCTGCCTCGTCCTGCCCTGTATCTTAAAAGCATTCCTGTAAGCCGCAGAATCATATAATCCATTAGAAGATTCGTCACAAAGACAACGTCTATGTATATTTTTCCATACATAAAAAAAGCCCCCTATGACCTGTCAATCCCTCACTTTGGTAAGTGAGTTCATTATAGGTTACAGGGGGTGCATAATTTGTCAAAACCAGGAACCTGATTTCCAGAATTTCTCGTGAAGGTTCGACATAACCTGAGAAAAATCTGTTTAATCTTCCTCGATATTCTTTTTATGAAGAACATTCATCATCATACGAAGTTCTTCTATCGGAAACTGCCCCGGAGCAGAAGCAGCTCCTATTGTGGCAAAAGTTACGGAAGAGCCAAAATTTTCACCGGCAATTCTGCTGATCGATCCCAGATTTCCCATTGCCATAGAGATGACCGGCTTTTCTGTATATTCTTCTACAACCTCATTTGTTACCTGCATAAGAGAGGCTACATCATCAAATTCTGCAGGCATCACTGCCATTTTCAGGATATCTGCTCCCGTGGCATCCATGGAAAGAAATCTTTTTTTCAGGATCTCACTGTCGTCCGTTTTCTGGAAGTCGTGAGTGGATGCGATTACCTTTGCTCCTGTTTTGTGGATACATTCGATCAGTTCTTCCGCATTTTCCACTGAAAAAACTTCTATGTCCACCACTTCTGCACAGCCGCTTTCTGCGGCTTCCATAATGCAGGTTCTGTATTCTTCTCCTGTGAGCTCTGCATTTCCGCCTTCCAAAGCAGTACGGATGGTGAAAATCATGGGAATTTCACCCAGTTCTTCCCGGATCTCTTTCAGCGTTTCTATCAGATCTTCTTCCCTGTTCAGGTTTTCGTAAAAGTCCGCCCGCCATTCTACCAGATCCGGTGTCGCTGCTTTGGCCCGGGAGGCTTCCTCCAGAAGAGCCGGCCTGTCTTTTCCGGTTAAAGGAACACAGATCTTCGGCAGACCGCTTCCGATTTCCACATGATTGACCTTAACGGGTTTTGTCATAGTGTCTCCTCCTTCGTAAAAAGGCTGTTTTTTATTCCGTTACTTCTACTTTTCTGTTTTCACGGTTTTTGATTTCTTCTTTGATGGATACGATAAATTCGTCAAGGCTCTTTGCGCCTTCATCGCCGAGGAAACGGCTGCGGACAGAAACCTTGCCCTCCTCTTCTTCCTTAGCGCCTACCACCAGCATATACGGAATTTTCTGAAGTCTTGCCTCACGGATCTTATAGCCGATCTTTTCTGCACGGTCATCGATCTCTGTACGGATTCCGGCTTCTTTCAGATCATTCATAACCTTATTTGCATAATCCATATATTTTTCAGAGATCGGAAGTACTTTAACCTGTACCGGAGCAAGCCAGGTAGGGAACGCACCTGCAAAATGCTCGATGAGAATACCGATAAAACGCTCAATGGAACCAAAGGCAACACGATGGATCATGATCGGACGATGTTTCTCTCCGTCTGCTCCGATATATTCACACTCAAAACGCAGCGGAAGCTGGAAGTCAAGCTGGATCGTACCGCACTGCCAGGTTCTTCCGATAGAATCCTCCAGATGGAAGTCGATCTTCGGTCCGTAGAAAGCTCCATCTCCCTCATTGACTACATAATCAAGTCCAAGGTCATCCAGCGCACCTCTTAATCCATCTGTTGCAACCTCCCAGTCCTCATCGCTTCCCATGGAATCTTCCGGGCGGGTAGACAGCTCTACATGATATTTGAAGCCAAACAGCTGATATACGCTGTCGATCAGTTTTGCAACGCCCTTGATCTCATCGCGGATCTGCTCCGGTGTCATAAAGATATGTGCATCATCCTGTGTAAAGCAGCGTACACGCATCAGGCCGTGAAGCTGACCGGATTTTTCATGACGGTGAACAAGTCCCAACTCTCCCATTCTCAGAGGAAGATCTCTGTAGGAACGCGGTTCGGATTTATAAACAAGAATTCCGCCAGGACAGTTCATTGGCTTAATGGCAAAATCTGTGTCATCGATCACAGTTGTATACATATTTTCTTTGTAGTGATCCCAGTGTCCGGATGTCTCCCAGAGATGACGGCTGAGCATGATCGGAGTGGAGATCTCCACATAACCTGCCTTATTGTGAATTTCTCTCCAGTAGTCAAGAAGTGTGTTCTTCAGCACCATTCCCTTTGGAAGGAAGAACGGGAAGCCCGGGCCTTCTTCTTTCATCATAAAGAGACCCAGCTCCTTTCCAAGCTTTCTGTGGTCACGCTTCTTAGCCTCTTCCATACGGGTAATGTACTCTTCCAGATCTGCTTTCTTTGTATAGGAAGTACCGTAAATTCTGGTCAGCATCTTATTCTTTTCGCTGCCTCTCCAGTAAGCGCCAGCAAGGCTGGTAAGCTTAAATGCCTTTACCGGTTTGGTTGTCATCAGATGAGGACCTGCACAGAGATCCACAAACTCTCCCTGCTGATAAAAGCTGATTTCAGAATCTTCCGGAAGATCTTCGATAAGCTCTACCTTATACGGCTCGTTCTTTTCTTTAAAGAATTCAATGGCTTCTGCTCTCGGTTTTGTAAATCTGGTGATCGCAAGATTTTCTTTTACGATCTTTTTCATTTCTGCTTCGATCTTTGGAAGATCCTCAGCAACCAGCGGCTCATCACTGTCGATGTCATAGTAGAAACCATCTTCGATGGAAGGTCCGATGGCAAGTTTTACATTCGGAAAAAGACGTTTGATCGCCTGAGCCATGATATGAGAAGTGGTATGGCGGAATGCACCTTTGCCGCCTTCACTGTCAAAGGTAAGGATGTTCAGTTCACAGTCTTTGTCAATCACAGTACGGAGATCGACTACCTCGCCGTCAACTTCACCTGCACATGCATTGCGTGCAAGCCCCTCGCTGATGTCTGACGCAATGTCCAGCACTGATCTTGCTTCTGCATATTCTTTTTTAGATCCGTCTTTTAAAGTAATGATCATAATTTTTCTCCTTTTCTTTTTTATCGCTGTCCCGGGTTTTTCTCTTGTATAAAAGTCGGTTGCTCCTATAAAAAAGCGGACGAGTCCGCCTCGAACTCCCTAAATCCCTCAAGACTTGAGAGACTTGTTCCGCTTTTCGCGCCAGATGCAGACTGCCATGGGCAGTCATATTCCACATGCATCTGGTCGCATCCTCCCGGAGCGTTTTTTATTGATTCGGAAAGTTAGTACAAAATGTACTTCTTTCCGAATCAGTAAAAAAAGTCCCTTACAGTAATAATACTGTAAGGGACGAGATATCTGCCCGTGGTTCCACCCTGATTGCCGAATCTCAAGACCCTGCTCTGAGCAGGACAGAATAATTCTGTATGTCTGATCATTCAGCCGCTTTTTTTGATGATAACGGTATCACCGGACCGGATTAAGGTCACTCAGAGGTGGTCTTCAACTGGTTCCTGCCAGAGCACTCTCACCCTGTGTGCTCCTCTCTGAAGCAGTCCGCAGCCTACTCTTCTCGTCAGCGTGTTAAACCTATTGATTATGTTCCCCATTATAGCTTTTGGATTCCTGTTTGTCAATGCGTACTACAATGATTTTTTCACAAAGCTGATAGCAACGCAGGCCGGACCTACATGTGTGCCAATGATTCCGCCTACCGGATAAAGCTTATCATTTTTCAGTCCATATTTTTCTACTGTATCCAACATAAATTTCTCTCCAAGTTCTCGATCGGAGGTGTAGCCAAAATATACCGGTTCTTCTCTGTCTATCTCATAGGATTCAAATTCTTTCCACAGGTATTTCATCCCTCCGGCTCTGCCTCTTGCCTTTCCCAGCATGGTAAGCGTCTTATCCTTCAGCTCGATCACCGGTTTGATATGGAGCATGTTTCCTACCACTGCCAGTGCAGCGGGAATACGTCCTCCCTTTTTCAGATAGGTAAGCGTATCCAGCATCCCGCAGATCGTAACACGTTTTTTCAGCTCTTCCAGAATCGCCGCGATCTCCTGTGCATTTTTTCCTTCCGCCCTCAGTTCTACTGCTTTCTGTACAAGAAAACGCTGCGTAATGATGGCCTGTTCCGAATCAACGATCCGGATGTTTTCATATTCACTCATCTGTTTTGCCACATTTGCTGCATTGATGGTTCCGCTAAGTCCACTGGACAAGGTAAGTACAAGAACCTCTTCTTCTTTTTCTTTTGCTTCTATATAAAATTTCAGATATTCTTCCGGTGAAGGCTGACTGGTAACAGGCAGATCCTTTTCTTCTGCAAGCTTATCAAAAAAACGGCAGAAATCTTCTTCGGTCCTCATGGGAAAATCCCCGTCGGAAAATTTTGTTTTCAGCCATACCAGGCGTATATTCATTTCTTCCGCTTCTTTTTCTGTAATGTCAGAAGCAGAATCTGTGATGACCATCATGCTAAATTTACCTCCTGCAGCGGATTGACAAGATCCGGCTGTTTCTCTAAAATATATGTTACAGTTGTATCAATGGAACATACTATAACATATTCCGTCTAAAAATCAATGAAGCTGCTGATAAATGAAACAAAACAGGAGAATTTGTATCAATGGCACGAAAAAAGAATTCCGGAGATTTTCTAAAAGAATGTATGGCAGATGCACTTTTTATTTTGCTGCAGACAAAATCCATCGAAGAGATCACCATCAGCGAGGTCACTGCTCTGGCAAACGTAAGCAGGATCACTTATTACCGTAATTTCACTTCAAAAGAAAGTATGATCGAATTTAAACTGGACAAACTCATTGACGAATGGATCCGGGCAAATCTTTCCGTCATGCTCCTGAACCGTCTGATCCTGAAATTCCATGGTTTTAATACACCGGACCGGAATGAATACTACCGGCAGATTTTTATTTCCTTTGGTCTGTGCGGAATCATCCTCACCTGGATAGACAACGATATGAAGGAATCACCGGAAGAAATGGCCAAAACCGTATCCCGCCGTTTTTTTCCACAGCCAGATCTATAACAGAAATGTTTTTCCACATAAAAAGCGATCCAGTCACCATATCTGTGACCGGATCGCCTTTTTATTTATTTGAAATATTCTACACCGGATTCAAAGATTCTGATATCCTGTTCTCCATAAATGTTCACAGCCACTCCATTATCACGGCGCTCACTGTGAGCCATCTTACCAAGTACACGTCCATCCGGACTGGTAATACCTTCAATATTCAGGTAGGAACCATTTACATTCCACTCTTCGCTGTTATCCAGTTCACCGTCTGCAGTCACATACTGTGTTGCAATCTGTCCGTTTGACATAAGCTTTGCAAGCCATTCGTCACTGGCAACAAAACGACCCTCTCCATGAGATGCCGGGTTGCAGTATACTCCGCCAAGCTGTGCTTTCTGCAGCCATGGAGACTTGTTGCTTACCACTCTTGTGTATACCATCTTGGAAATATGACGTCCGATGGTATTGTAAGTCAGTGTCGGAGAATCCTCTTTCTGTCCGCAGATTTCACCATACGGAACAAGTCCCAGTTTGATCAGCGCCTGGAAACCATTACAGATACCAAGTGCCAAACCGTCTCTCTCATTCAGAAGCTTCATAACTGCTTCTTTAATCTTTGCATTCTGGAATGCGGTAGCAAAGAACTTCGCGGATCCATCCGGCTCATCACCTGCGGAAAATCCGCCCGGGAACATGATCATCTGTGCCTGGCTGATGGATTTTTCAAACAGCTCTACAGAATCATGGATATCTGCCGCGGTCAGGTTCTTAAATACCTTTACATCTACCTCTGCGCCTGCACGTTCAAAAGCGCGGGTGCTGTCATACTCGCAGTTGGTTCCCGGGAATACCGGAATGAACACACGCGGTTTCGCAATCTTGTGATTGCAGATATATACACGGTTTGTATGGAAAAGACCGTTTTCATCTACATTTCCGTCAGCAGAATCATTTTTGCCTGCAACGAATACGGCAGTGGATCCATCATTTTCACCGGAGTCTGTCTTAAATACTTTTTCCAGAGTTCCCTTCCATGCATTTTCTGCCTCGTCCAGAGTAATCTCTGTATTTCCGTAGGAGAATTTGCCGTCGTCTGTAACCTCACCGATCACTGTGTAGGTAATGGAAAGCTGAGAAACCTTTTCTGCCGGAACTTCAAGTACCAGATCACCAAAGCCCGGTGCAAAGAAGTCTCTCGGATCTACATTGTGCTCGATCTTAAGTCCAAATCTGTTGCCGAATGCCATTTTGGAAACTGCTGCCGCAAGTCCGTGACGGTCAAGCGCATATGCTGCGAGAACACGTCCTTCCTTCATGTCATTGTGGAGCTTATCATACTGCTCCATAATTCCTTCATAATCCGGAAGCTGATAAGCATCCTTTGGAGCACGAAGCCATACCAGCCGGCTGCCGGCTTTTTTCAGCTCCGGTGTAACAACCTCCTGAAGCTTACCTGTATCAACCGCAAAGGAAACCAGTGTCGGCGGTACATCAATCTCATTAAAGGTACCGGACATACTGTCCTTTCCTCCGATAGACGGAAGCCCAAAGCCAAGCTGTGCCGCGTAAGCACCAAGAAGTGCCGCAAACGGCTGGCTCCAGCGTTTCGGATCCTCTGTCATACGACGGAAATATTCCTGGAAGGTGAAGCGGATCTTATGGAAATCGCCGCCGGTAGCCACAATTCTTGCCACAGATTCTGTAACTGCATAAGCAGCTCCGTGATAAGGGCTCCAGGAAGAAAGGTATGGATCAAAGCCATAACTCATCATAGTTACTGTATTTGTATTTCCATTCTGAACAGGAACCTTGGCAACCATTGCCTGTGTTTCTGTCATCTGGTATTTACCGCCATGAGGCATGAGAACGCTTCCGGCTCCGATGGAACCATCGAACATTTCCACAAGTCCCTTCTGGGAGCAAACATTCAGATCTGCCAGAGTCTCCAGCCATTTTGCTTTTACATCCGGCACATCCTGACGTTCTGTAAGGATACAGCCCTCTTTGCCAGGAATCTCCACCTCAACGGTTGTTTCCTGATGCGCTCCGTTCGTATCCAGAAATGCACGGGAGATGTTCACGATCTCCTTGTCTCTCCAGGTAAGTACCAGTCTCGGTTCCTCTGTAACAACAGCAACCGGAACTGCTTCCAGGTTCTCTTCATTTGCAAAACCAAGGAATTTGTCTACATCTTTCGGATCTACAACAACTGCCATACGCTCCTGAGATTCAGAGATCGCAATCTCTGTTCCGTCAAGACCTGCATACTTCTTCGGAACCTTATCCAGATTGATGCGAAGTCCCGGAGCCAGCTCTCCGATAGCAACAGATACACCGCCGGCACCAAAGTCGTTACACTTCTTGATGATGCAGCTTACTTCTTCTCTGCGGAACATACGCTGAATCTTACGCTCGGTAGGTGCATTTCCTTTCTGTACCTCTGCGCCGCATACTTCAATGGAAGCTTCTGTATGTACCTTGGAGGAACCTGTCGCACCGCCGATACCGTCACGGCCGGTACGACCGCCCAGAAGGATGATGATATCTCCCGGATCGGAGTTTTCACGGATCACCGCACGTCTTGGCGCTGCACCAAGAACCGCACCGATCTCCATACGTTTTGCAACATAATTCGGATGATAAATTTCTTTTACATATCCGGTAGCCAGACCGATCTGGTTTCCATAGGAGCTGTAGCCATGTGCTGCGCCTCTGACCAGTTTCTTCTGCGGAAGTTTTCCTTTCAGTGTTTCCTTTACAGAAACTGTAGGATCTGCTGCACCAGTCACACGCATTGCCTGATATACATAAGTTCTTCCGGAAAGCGGGTCACGGATTGCTCCGCCAAGGCAGGTAGCTGCACCGCCGAAAGGCTCGATCTCAGTCGGATGGTTATGTGTCTCATTTTTAAAGTTGATAAGCCACTCTTCTTCCTCACCGTTTACATCTACCGGAACAACAATACTGCAGGCATTGATCTCATCAGATTCTTCCTGATCCTGAAGCTTGCCTTCTGATTTCAGCTTTTTCATTGCCATCAGTGCAAGATCCATCAGGCATACAAATTTATCATCACGGTCTTTATAAAGAACTGCTCTGTCTTCCAGATACTGCTCATATGTTTTTTCAATCGGCTCTCTGTAATCCCCTTCGCCAAACTTCACATCTGTCAGCTCAGTGGAAAAAGTCGTATGACGGCAGTGATCAGACCAGTAGGTATCCAGTACGCGGATCTCTGTCATAGACGGATCGCGGCTTTCTTCCTCCTGGAAATATTTCTGGATATGCTGGAAATCCTTAAAGGTCATTGCAAGATTCAGAGAATCGTAAAGAGCTCTCAGGTCTGCTTCCGGCATGTCCTTAAATCCGTCAAAAATCTTTACATCTTCCGGATCAGGGAAAACTGTCACAAGTGTCTCCGGCTTCTGCGCCCCTGTTTCACGGGAATCCACCGGGTTGATGCAGTGATGCTTGATTGCCTCAAGCTCTTCTTCTGTGATATCGCCCTCGATCACATATGTAGTAGCAGAACGGATAATCGGCTGTGCATTTTCATCAAGAAACTGCACGCACTGTACTGCGGAATCCGCTCTCTGGTCAAACTGTCCCGGAAGATATTCTACGGAAAAAATCTTTGCATCCTTACCGGAATCAAAGCTTTCTTTATAGAGATCATCTACGGGAGGCTCTGCAAATACTGTCCTGCAGGCTTTTTCAAATACCTCGTCAGAAATATTCTCCACGTCGTAACGAATCAACACTCTTACACTGGTAACCGATTTGATTCCCAGATAACTGCTGATCTCATGTTTCAGTTCCTTTGCCTGAACTGCAAAGGCAGGTTTCTTTTCTACATAAACACGTCTTACGTTGCTCATGTGAGACTCCTTTCTCGATCCGGCCAACAGGCCATAGTATTTTTTGAGCTTATAGTTACCTTATCCGGATTCAGACAGGCATATGGCTGTCTGCGTCTTCAAGATAAGTATTTACTACCTTATCAAATTCGCCTTTGTCTGCATACTCCGCAAAAGATGCTTCGATAGGCATTTTGCCCAGAACGGAAACATTCAGTTCTGCTGCGATCTCATCAATGTGGCTCTCACCAAAAACTTTGATCTCTTTGCCACAGTCCGGACATTTCACATAGCTGTAGTTTTCTACAATGCCAAACACCGGAATATTCATCATTTCAGCCATGTTGTATGCTTTTTTAACGATCATCTTCACAAGATCCTGAGGAGAGCTTACGATCACGATGCCGTCAACCGGAAGAGACTGGAATACGGTAAGAGGCACATCACCGGTTCCCGGAGGCATATCCACAAACAGATAGTCCAGATCGCCCCAGATTACATCCGTCCAGAACTGTTTTACCATATTTGCAAGGATCGGTCCTCTCCAGATAACAGGAGTTTCCTCTGTCGGAAGAAGAAGGTTTACAGAAATAACCTCGATCCCGTTCGCTGTCTCCATTGGGTAAATTCCGCTTTCGTCACCCTTTGCAGAACCCTTCAGTCCATACATCTTTGGAATAGAAGGTCCTGTGATATCCGCATCCAGGATACCTACTTTGAATCCCTTTGCAGCCATACGGTTTGCCAGTGAAGCAGTCACGAAGGATTTTCCCACGCCGCCTTTGCCGCTGACTACACCGATCACATGCTTCACATTGGACATGGCATTTGCTTCTGCCATAAGATCCATATTTTTACCTTTGTTGCTGCAGCCTTCGCAGCTTGTTTTGTCGCAAGTTTTGCTGTTACACTCTTTTGCCATTTTATTTCTCCTTCTATATATTTGTCTGTATTTAAAACCAGATCAGATACTATTTCATAAAACGGTCAATGGCCTTTTCCAGTTCTTTGATCGCTTCCCTGTCTCCATGCTCGACTGCGTCCACAATACAATGCTCGATATGATCCTGAAGAATGATCTTACCGGTATTGTTGATCGCAGATTTCACCGCAGAAAGCTGAATCAGAACTTCAGAACAGTCCCGGCCGTCCTCCACCATGCGCTTGATAGATTCCATATGACCAATGGCTCTGGATAAACGGTTCAGCACTGCCTTTGTCTGGGCATGGCTGTGATGATGCCCATGCTCTCCATGGGAATGTTCTACCACACTGCCGTCTTCCATGACATGCACATGGGTCTCTTTTGTCTCGCTCATGCGTGCTCCTTTCCCGTCCCTTTACGGGCGTAGGCGGAATCCTTTTTATACCGCCAACAGCCATTATAACACAGATTTCAAAATTCTGTAAAGGAGCATCTCTGTTTTATACCGGAAGTCACAATATCAAAGATCACTGTTCCGTCCTCCAGAACCGTCTTATCATAGGAAACTTCTTTTCCCTGAAATTTCTGTTTGACATATTCTTCCGGATCTTCAATCTCGATCTCCTCTACAAATACATCCCGCATTTGATTACGGGGGCATTTGTTAAATATTTCCCATATCACTTCATATTCTTTCATGTTTAAAATCTCCTCACTTTTTTCATTGTACCAGACCTTTCCGGCCAATGCAACGGGAGCGAACACAACATTTTATACAGGCTGCCACAAAATTTTTGTAAATATTTTTAGAAAAGAATTGAACTTCCCCGAAGAATAGCGTATATTAGATATAATTTCTTAGAGATTATTTCAATGTACAGAGATCAAAGGAGAGAAATCATGCAGCTTTTAAAAGATCGTATTCTGAAAGACGGCATTGTTAAGCCGGGAAATATTTTAAAAGTAGACAGTTTTTTAAATCACCAGATGGATATCACTCTGATCAATGAGATCGGCAAAGAATTTAAAAGACGCTTTGCCGACTGCCCGATCACCAAGATCCTCACCATTGAGGCTTCCGGTATCGGAATTGCCTGTATTGCAGCTCAGTATTTTAATGTGCCTGTCATCTTTGCAAAAAAAGCACAGAGCCTTAATCTGGACGGAGAGATGTACTGCTCCAAGGTAGAATCTTTTACCCACAAAAAAGTATACGATGTGATCCTTTCCAAGAAATTCCTTGGACCGGAAGACCATGTACTTCTCATCGACGATTTCCTTGCCAACGGATGTGCACTGATGGGACTGATCGAGATCGTCAAAGAATCCGGTGCGACTCTGGAAGGTGCCGGAATCGTGATCGAAAAAGGTTTCCAGACAGGAGGACAGGCGATCCGCGATATGGGCGTGCGTCTGGAATCACTGGCCATCATTGATTCCATGACCGGCGACTCCCTTACCTTCCGCTAAAGCATCGTTTCTACAATATCATATGAACTGTAAAAAGACAGATCCTTGGGCACTGCAGTTTTCTATAAATAAACTGCCGCACACGATCTGTCTTTTTTTATAAGCATGATCTGTACAAAGCCATCGGCTCTCCACAAATCTTATTTACTTCCTCTTAATGTGACCCGTGGTTTTTGTGTAGGGTCAGGCTCCGCATCCTCTTCCTCCGGTTCCGGTGTTTCTGTAGGTTCCGGTGTTTCTGTAGGTTCCGGTGTTTCCGTAGGTTCCGGTGTTTCCGTAGGTTCCGGTATTTCCGTAGGTTCCGGTGTTTCCGTAGGTTCCGGTTCCGGAGTTGAAGTCGGTTTCAAAGTTGGAGTTGGAGTCGCCTCCGGACGTACTTCTTCCTCTTTATAATATCCATTGTCTATAAGGATTTCATAATTATCTGCATCAATGATCTGAGACTCACAGAGGTAAGTTCCAATAATCTTCACTCCGTTGTCATACTGTTCATAGTCATTCACTTCAGGTTCTTCTTCTCCTGAAATATACTCATGCACCATCTGTTCACAGGTATCTGCAAGGGTTCTGTAATCCATAAAGACACTGAAGGCAATCTTTCCGGAAGCAATTGCTTTAACTGCCTCTGCCTGACATTCTGAACCTGTGATCAAAGGCCACATCTCACTTCCCGGCACAACTCCTTTTTCTTCTAAAACATCAATCACAGCCAGCGCCGCCTGATCAAATCCGGTACAGACAATATCCGGTGTCTGTCCTTCTTCATAGGAATTTTCCAGTATATCACGGAATCTAGTCCCTGCCAGGTCACTGCTCCATCTGAGAATTCCGGTGTCGTCAAAGCTTACCTTGCCGGAAGTACATACAAGCGTTCCATCATCTAGATACGGCTGCAGAATTTCCATTACGCCATTATACAAAAACAACGCCTCTGTACTGTCCAGTGATCCCATAAGAAACTCTATGGTTTTTGATCCCTTTTCCTCACGCAGTTTCTCAAGTTCTTCTTTTTTCACGATCTCTTCTGCAAGCATATGCCCAGTCTGACGTCCGCCAAAAGTTGTATAATATTTGACTGCATTTGTATTCATGATCAGCTGATCATAGGAAAACACCGGGATCTTTGCCTCTTTTACAGGTGCAAGGGCATCTGTAAGCCCATACGGATCTACCGGGGCGATAATAAATGCCTTAACCTCAGCAGCCAGCATTTCCTGAATCTGGGATACCTGTTTGGAACCATCTCCTTCTGCATAGAATACCAAAGATTCATAACCATCTTCTACGAGATCTGCCTGAAGCTCTTCTGCATCGTCCGACCAGTTCTTTTCATCCGGAAGCAGGATTGCCACCTTGTCCGTATTCTCTTCCTCGATCTCTGCTTCTTCCTGTATTTCCTCGGTCTCTTCAGCTTCTTCCTGATCTTTTGTTCCTTTTTCGTCCTCTTTTTCAGAATCCTTTTCTTTTTTGGTTTCCTCTTCTTCCAAAGCTTCCTGCATTTCTGCATCGTCCCCTGCGCCTTCATCCTCCGTCTGCGCACTTTCACTGGCCGCCTCTGTAGCCTCGTTGCTGCCGCATCCGGAAAGGACAGACAGCGCTATAATGGAACCCAATAAAACAACTGCTGTCTTTCTCTTCATGACATATTCCTTTCTATAAAAACAGAAGGTGTCAAAAGCAGATTGCTTTCGGCACCTTCACGACCGGTCAATTAATCCTCCGGTACAAATTCATCCTTGCCTACTCCGCAGATCGGGCATGCCCAATCTTCCGGAAGATCTTCAAATGCGGTACCCGGCTCAATTCCGCTGTCCGGATCTCCGATCTCAGGATCATATACATATCCGCATGGTTCACATACATACTTCTGCATAATAAATGCTCCTTTCAGATTTCAATTCAGATACAGGTTTCCCTGTTCCATGGCTTCATTATAACGTCAGGTATTTTCTATTGCAAGCATTATTTCACAAACCTTTTGTAAATATAATCATTCGCTTCCTTTTCCTGGGTATCATCCAGGTCCGTCAGTTCTACCTCTTCTCCGTACTTTTTTTTCAAAGCGCGAAGAATCAGCCAGTCCGCAAGCTGCGGATTTTTCGGGAGCAGAGGACCATGCAGATAAGTGCCGATCACATTTCTATATACCACTCCCTCATAGCCGGAAGTTCCATCATTTCCTGCTCCTGTCAAAACCTTTCCCAGAGGCTTATTGTTTTGTATACAGGTTCTTCCTCCATGATTTTCGAATCCTACGATAGGCATATCAAAAAGTTCACTTTTCAGTACGATATTATGAATAAGCCTTCCTTCTCCCTGCTCTGTATACATATCCACAAGTTCCAGGCCAGTGATCGTCCCCTGATCGGTCTTGTAATATTTGCCCAGCAGCTGATATCCTCCACAGATGGCGATTACCACTCCGTCCGATTCTACGTAAGATTTAAAATCATCCCGGATTTCTTTTAGCTTCTCACATACCAGCATCTGTTCCCGGTCAGAACCGCCTCCTAAAAGTACAATATCCAGTCCGGAAAAATCCACCCGGTCATTGGATTCAAATGCAATGGTCTCTGCCTCGATTCCTCTCCACTGGCATCGCTTCATCAAACACTGAATATTCCCTCTGTCTCCATAGAGGTTCAGCAGATCCGGATATAAATGTCCTATCGTAAGTTTCATTTCTGCTCTCCCTCCAATTTCTTTAAAATGCTTCTGGTGCTGAACAGCGCCGTATAATTTACCAGTACATAGAGATTTCCGGTTCCGTCTTTGATCCTGTCTCTAATGGCTTTTTCCACATCCGGTTCCAAAATTGACGGGATATCCACATATTTCAGACGCAGACGCATGTCCTGACAGCGAATTCCGCTGACCGTAATGCTTCGGATACTTTCTTCTCCAAAACGGTCAAAATCCACATCCCACAACCAGGAAATATCGATGCCATCCTGTGCATTATCATTAATGGCAATGATTACATCCTTCGGCGACGGATCCTGCATAACAGCAGAAATATTCTGGTTAAATCCCGCTGGATTTTTAGCCAGGTTCAAAAGGATTCCGGTTCCCTGAATACGGAACTGTTCCATACGTCCATTCTCCGGATTAAATTTCTTCAGCATATCCGTAAAATGTTCTGCCTGGAAGCCGGCTGTACGCACACCTGCATAAGCAGCCAGGATATTATATACATTATAAAATCCTTTATAATTCGCTGATATCAGCCTGTTTTCCACGCGGAAAGAAAGTCTGTCTCCCACCTGTACATCCTCAGCATCATAATCCGGCAAAGGACGTTTAAATCCGCACTGAGGACAGCTGTAATCTCCCAGCTGACTGTAGTGATAGAAGCTGTACTCAAGTCTGGCTCCGCATTTTTTACAAAAACGGCCCTCTCTTATTTCATTTGTCTCATTTTTCATAACCGGACGACTGATTCCGTAAAACACACAGGGATTTCCACTGTCCATAGCAAGATATGCAGAAAGTGCATCGTCTCCATTGACGATCACTTTCATTTCCGGTACAGATCGTATCATAGTCTCCAGAATATTCATTGTAATGTCAATTTCGCCATAACGATCCAGCTGATCCCGGAACAGATTAGTCAGTACCATATAATCCGGGCTGATCTGAGGAAAAATATACTTTGTAGATGCCTCATCTGCCTCTATACAGGCATAATCTGCATCCATATGCCCATTCAGTTTCGCTCCCAGTACAAAAGCCGCAACCACTCCGTTCAGCATATTTGAGCCCGTATGGTTGCAGATTACTTTTTGTCCCTCTGCTTCCAAAGCTGCACAAAGCATATTATTGGTGGTTGTCTTTCCATTGGTACCACAAACTGCAAAAATATCCTTACGTACCTCTGCCGCAAGCTCTTTCAGAATAGGAGGATAGATCTTAAGAGCGATCTTTCCGGCCCAGGTAACTCCTTGTCTGCCCATTTTTTTACAGACAAATCCTGCGGTTTTTGCCGCCCAGACAGCTGCAATTCTTCTTATTTTCATGTGTTTTTATCCTTTATCAAAATTTTTCTTTCCGTTTTTTGAAACAATGATAGTATTTCCTGTCTTCAGAAAAATACCACAGTAATGATTGTACGATACTTTCCTTCATTTATCAACAGAAAACTTCGCTTCCCTATCCGTCCGACAGGCAGTCCATTCCTGTTTTCCGCATATACAGCAGTTTTCTTCATCAAAAAAGGGATATCCGCACAATACGGATATCCCCTGAAAATCTATATGGATTATACTAACTCGATCAGTACTTCCATAGCAGCATCGCCCTTACGCGGTCCGATCTTAACGATTCTTGTGTAACCACCGTTACGTCCCACATATTTTGGAGCGATCTCATCGAACATTTTCTTAACCATGTCGATGTCTTTTGTGTTTCTCTTCTTGCCAGCACTCTTAGCCGGTACTTCTTTTACAGGATAGAAAACTTTTGCCATCTGACGACGAGCGTGAAGTCTGGAAGGAGCGTCTTTTGTGATCTCTTTCTGAACTTCATCGTATACAGTTTTCTTCTTGCCGTCTACGACTTCTTTCACTCTCTTGCCTTCAGCATCTTTACGAGCAACTTTAGCAGTTACAGTAACTGTCTCAAAGTTGTCTTTCTCGCGAACTGCCATAGCAATAAGGCCTTCAGCGATCTTACGGATCTCTTTTGCTTTTGCTTCAGTAGTACGGATCTGTCCGTGATACAGAAGGTTTGTTACTTGGTTTCTTAACAGAGCTTTTCTCTGATCAGATGTTCTGCTTAATTTTCTATATTTTGCCATGATATTTTCCTCCATCTGCGGGACATCGGGACACGCTTGTTCGGTCTTACTGCCCTGATGCTTTGGCACCCCGCTGTAATATTATAAACTAGAAGTATCTTACTCCTCTGTAGGCTGAAGCTGCAGACCCAGTTCTTTCAGTTTTGCAAGAACCTCTTCCAAAGACTTGCGTCCAAGGTTACGAACCTTCATCATATCTTCAGAAGTTCTGTTGCACAGCTCCTCTACTGTATTGATTCCTGCTCTCTTCAGGCAGTTATAGGAACGAACAGACAGCTCAAGCTCGTCAATGCTCATTTCCAGAACTTTTTCCTTCTCATTGTCTTCTTTCTCGATCATGACCTCAGCGGTCTTAGCGTTCTCAGAAAGATCAATGAACAGGCTTAAATGCTCACTTAATACTTTTGCAGCAAGGCTGACTGCCTCATCCGGATCCAGAGTACCGTTTGTGAATACATCAAGTGTCAGCTTATCATAGTCTGTCACCTGACCTACACGGGTGTTCTCTACAACCATGTTCACTCTGTCAACCGGTGTATAGATGGCATCTACAGCGATAACGCCGATAGGCATGTCATCTGTTTTTCCTTTATCAGAGCTTACATATCCACGTCCTCTGGTAATGGTAAGCTCCATAGCAAGTCTGCAGTCTTTACCACCATTCAGAGTTGCGATAACCTGATCCGGGTTCATGATCTCAATATCCTGATCCGTCTGGATGTCAGCTGCTGTTACAACGCCCTTGCCTTCACACTCAATGTATGCAGTCTTTGGTTCATTGTCAGAGCTTGTATTTTTGATCGCAAGGCTTTTCAGATTCATGATGATCTCTGAAACGTCCTCTTTTACACCTGGGATAGAACTGAATTCATGCAGTACGCCATCGATCTTCACCTGGCTTACAGCTGCTCCCGGGAGGGAAGACAGCATAATTCTTCTGAGAGAATTGCCAAGGGTAGTACCATAACCTCTTTCCAGCGGTTCCACTACGAATCTGCCAAATTTCTTATCTTCTGATATTTCGGTAATTTCGATTTTTGGTTTATTAAAATCAAACACTATAAGGCTCCCTCCTTCTGGAAAGCTGCGTCATACTTTTAATGTAGTATCCCCAAACTCTGCCTGGGCATTGTTTGGGGATCGCATAAAAGCTCAGTTGCACCTTAACTTCTATGCTTTACTTAGAGTACAGCTCGACGATAAGCATCTCGTCTACAGGTACATCAATTACTTCTCTGTTTGGAAGCTCTTTTACAGTTCCGCTGAGAGCATCCTGATTTACATCAAGCCACTCTGGAACAAGTCTTCCGCCTGTTACTTCCAAGATTCCTTTGTATCTCTCGGAACCTTTGCATTTTTCTTTGATCTCAACAGTATCTCCGGCTTTTACAAGGTAGGACGGAATGTTTACACATTTGCCGTTTACAAGTACGTGTTTGTGGTCAACGATCTGACGAGCCTCACGTCTTGTTCTTGCAAATCCCATACGGAAGATTACGTTGTCAAGTCTTGTCTCAAGCATAACCATCAGGTTCTCACCTGTCTGGCCCGGCATTCTATCTGCTTTCTTGTAATAGTTACGGAAAGGTTTCTCAAGAACACCATAGATGAATTTTGCTTTCTGTTTTTCTCTTAACTGTAAACCGTACTCAGACATTTTTCTGTTTGCACGTTTTAACTGTCTTGTAGATTTTTTATCAATTCCTAAGTAGATTGGATCCAGACCAAGGGATCTGCATCTTTTCAGTACAGGCACTCTGTTTACTGCCATTTCAAGCTTCCTCCTTAATTAGACTCTTCTGCGTTTTGGTGGACGGCATCCGTTGTGCGGAACCGGTGTTACGTCACGGATACTTGTTACTTCAAGACCACATGCCTGAAGTGCACGAATTGCAGCTTCACGACCTGATCCCGGTCCTTTTACCATAACATCAACAGTTTTTAATCCATGGATCAGAGCAGCTTTTGTTGCAGTCTCTGCTGCCATCTGTGCTGCATAAGGAGTAGATTTCCTTGAACCTCTAAATCCCAGACCACCGGCACTTGCCCATGAAAGAGCGTTTCCTTCACTGTCAGTCAGAGTAACGATAGTGTTATTGAAAGAAGACTGGATATGTGCCTGTCCGTGTTCAACGTTTTTCTTGACACGACGTTTTGTTGTCGTTTTTCTGGTTGCTTTTGCCATTTTAAAACTAACCTACGCTTTCCTTTATTTGAAATATACTATATGTTACGAATTATTTTTTCTTGTTTGCTACTGTTCTCTTCGGACCTTTGCGTGTTCTTGCATTAGTCTTAGTCTTCTGACCACGAACCGGAAGTCCTTTACGATGACGGATTCCTCTGTAGCATCCGATTTCCTGCAGTCTCTTAATGTTCAGAGCGATTTCACGACGAAGATCACCTTCTACCATCATTGTTTCATCAATGACAGCGCTGATTCTCTTTACTTCATCATCAGTAAGATCTCTGACACGTGTGTCAGGATTTACATTTGCCTGCGCAAGAATTTTGTCTGCGCTTGGTCTGCCGATACCATAAATATAGGTAAGGCCGATTTCAATACGTTTTTCTCTTGGTAAGTCTACACCAGCTATACGAGCCATGTACTGTTTCCTCCATTTTCTGTTTTGAAAGCCTTCCGCGTACACCACTTGCTCCCGCAAGGTGAAATGGGGTGCATCTTCAGATATGCTTCCTGTTTCTAGTTTCCTAATTGGGGTGCCTCGGTAAAACACCCAGCCGCCTTTGGCGTAAGACAGCCTTTCCGAAATTGCAGCTAATTAAGCCGCTGTTGCCTCTCGGTATTAGGCAATACATGCTTTGATAAAAATTCAAACAGTCCGAACAACCCTTCCGGGTGTATCAAACTGCAGCCGCACGTTTCACAAACCACCGGCATTAGCCCTGGCGCTGTTTGTGTTTTGGATTTTCACAGATTACTCTGATAGATCCTTTTCTTTTGATGATCTTGCATTTCTCACAGATCGGTTTTACAGATGATCTTACTTTCACTGGAAATCCTCCTCTCGTAGTTTCGACTTGAATCTGCAGTTACGGACGCACTCATAGCGCGTTCGCATTATAGTGTAGCACTAATGTATGTGGATTGCAAGCACTTTTTTTAATTTTTTTCAATTCTGTGCTTTCTATTCTACAGTTCCTGTATTCCCCTGAAAGATCTGTGCAATCGGGGAATCCGCGGAAAGAATCACCGTTTTATCCTCTCCCGTCATGGAATTTTTCAGTGCATCCAGGCTTCTTACAAAGGAATAAAAATCACTTCTTCCTTCTTCCCCGTAAGCGCTGGCAAGAATCTTCATATATTCCTGCTCACCTTCCGCTTCCAGGATCTCCGCTTTCTTCTTTGCTTCTGAAATCTGGATGGCAACTTCTTTATCTGTTGTATTACGAATCACCTTTGCCTCGGAATTTCCCTGTGCCGTATAGGTGGCTGCAATATTATCTCTTTCAGAAACCATCCGTTCATAAACTGCATCTTTATTATCCTCCGGCAGATCCAGCTGCTTGGTATCAAACAGCATCACTGAAATTCCATACTGCTCCATATTATTTTTTACAGATCCCATAACCATTTCTGCAAGCTCACCGTCCCGGCTTGTGATGACTTCGTCCTGAGACATGCTGCTGATCGCATTTTTTGTCGCATTATAAATGGCTGTGTTGATACGGCTTTCTCCATTTTCAATAGAAGAATTGAGGGTTCTTGCAAATTTCAGCGGATCGGAAATCCTCCATATTACATAGCTGTCTGTGATCATGGTCTTCTTATCTCTTGTAATAACATCAGAAGGTGCAAGATCATAAAGAAGGGTCTGCTTTGGCAGGGTTGCTGTAGTTTCTACCACCGGGATCCTAAGGCTGATGCCTGGTTTATCAATCACTCGCTGTACCTTTCCAAACTGTCGGATCAGCTTATATTCATTTTGTTTTGTCACCGTAATGGATGTAAGAGCAGCTGCAAATACAAAAACTCCGGCTATACCTATCAGAACTTTTTTCTTTTTCATATTATTTATTCACCTCCCTGGGTTGTCTGGTCATCCATGATTCCATCCTGAGTCTGCAAAGTCTCCTCTGCGCTCTGGACGGATTCCGTTCCCTGTCCACTGTCTCCGGTAAAAGAATCCAGAGGAAGCACCTTCTGGGTACCGTCTCCATTATCGATTACAATCTTCATTCCCGGAAGTACATCCTCCATAGTTTCATAGAACATACGGAGCTTCGTTACCGTAGGATTTTTTACATATTCCTCATACATAGCATTAAATCTTGCCACCTCTGCTTCCGCCTCGTTGATACGGACCTGTTTCTGGGCTTCTGCATCCTGGACAATCTGGTCTGCCTGTGCTTCGGCTTCCGGAAGCTTTTCGTTTCTGTATTTGTTTGCGTTATTGACTGCCGTCTCTTTTCCCTGCTTGGCAGTTTCCACAGCTTTAAATGCTTTCATGACCTCCTGTGTCGGCGGTTCGGAATCCTGTATGGTAATATTCACAAGCTGGATTCCCACGTCCTGCTCTTCCATTTTTTTCATGATCATGTCCTTGATCTTCGCCTGGATCTCACTTTTTCCCGTTGTAAGGACATCATCTACTGTATAGCTGGCGATCACTGTACGGATACAGCTCTGTGAGATGCTTTTCAGAATATCCTCCGGCTGCTGGGAGGTATAAAGATACTTCACCGGTTCGGTGATCCTGTACTCCACAAAAAAATCCACGTCAATAAAATTATAATCTGAAGTGATCATGATCCCTTCGTCTGCCACCACATCATTGTTCTGCTGGTTATATCCGATCGGGAATCCCTGAATGGTGGTATTGACCTTATGTACCTTCTGGATCAGAGGCAGTTTAAAATGAAGTCCGGTTTCCGTTACCGCCTTGGGAACGCCAAGGGTGGACAAAACTGCCTGTTCCTGCTCCTGGATCTGATAAGTACAGTCTGTTGCAAGCAGCCCCACCACTGCCACAGCCGCCACAATGACCACTGCCTTTTTTGCATGCTTTCTGGCTTTCGGCCTTCTGGGGGACCATTTCTTTTTCATATTCATACTGTTGTTATTGTTAAATTCCTCCATCTGCATCCTCCTTGCTGCCCGTTTATGAACATACAGATATATCTTTTCTGAGGTTCAGATATGTCCCTTCAGGGCTTTCTGATGTTTAAAGAAAAGAAAAAGACTTTCATTTCGGACAGATCATATTCTGCCTCAAAACAAAAGTCTTGCTGCTTACTTCATATCGCGGATATCCGAGATTACCCGGATACCGTACTGACGCAAATATGTACCACTTTCTGAAAAGCAATCCCGTTTTCATCAAATGGCCGCTACTCCCTTTTCTTTGAATGGAATATTATCACATTTAGGAAGCTGTTGCAAGTTAATTTTTTCACTAAATATAAAATCAGAATATTGCACGAAAACCTTCCGATGTTTTTGTAATATTTTCTGAAAATAAAAACTTTTTTGTTTGGTTGAATTGCCTGTATACTTCTGCTATAGTATTATCTGGTGCGCTTATCCGCACACTTTTTCATTGGGGGATAATACTGAATTATGAGAACTTCAACTGATCTGGGGAAGGATCCGGTTTCTTCCCTTGTTTTTCGTCTTGCCATTCCGGCAATGATCGCACAATTTGTCAATGTACTGTACAGCATCATTGACCGTATGTATATCGGCCATATTCCGGAAATCGGAGAACTGGCGCTGGCCGGAGTCGGTGTCTGCGGACCTGTTGTGACGCTTCTTTCTTCCTTTGGGACCCTGGTAGGGCTTGGAGGCTCTATTCTTCTGGGAATCCGTCTGGGAGAAAAAAACATGAAAAAAGCCCGGCAGATCCTTTCCAATTCCTTTTTAATGCTTTCCATGATCTCCGTAGTGCTGACTATCGCCTTCCTTCTTATGAAAGATCATCTGCTTATCTGGTTTGGGGCAAGTGAAATCACCTTTCCCTATGCCAATACCTATATGACGATCTACACTGCCGGAACATTTTTTGCGCTGATGGCTGCCGGACTGAACTATTTCATCAACTGTCAGGGATTCCCTGTTGCCGGAATGACCACCGTCCTGATCGGAGCCGTCTCCAATATTATTCTGGATCCGGTTTTTATCTTTTTGTTCCATATGGACGTGGCCGGAGCAGCCATTGCAACTGTTATTTCCCAGATGGCATCCTGCAGCTTTGCTATCCTTTTTCTTTTCAGCAAAAAAGTGCACGTGCCCATTTCTTTTGGAAATTATGACAGACATCTTATGCTGAATATTGTTTACCTTGGACTTTCACCCTTCCTGATTCTGGCAACCGACAGCATTCTCCTTATCGTTATGAATGCTGTCCTTCAAAAATACGGTGGGCCGGAGCAGGGAGATATGCTGATCACCTGCGCCACCATTGTCCAGAGTTATATGCTGATGATCACCGCGCCTATGATCGGCATCAGCGGCGGTACCCAGGCAGTAATCAGCTACAATTATGGTGCTCAGGCAACCGAACGGGTAAAAAAAGCAATCCGTACTATTTTGAAGCTGATGCTTGGCTTTACAACAAGCATGTTCATCCTGTCCCAGTTCCTCCCAAAAGTCTTTGTACTGCTTTTCACTTCCAATCCGGAGTATATTGACTTTTCTATATGGGGAATCCGGGTCTTTATCATGATGGTGATTCCTCTGAGCTTCCAGTATGTATTTGTGGACGCGCTGACCGCCCTGGAACGTACCAAGACAGCTCTTACCCTGTCCGTTCTCAGAAAGTCCCTGTACATCATAGGAACCGTTGCTCTGCCGGCTTTTTTCCAGGCTTCCACAGCCTTTTATGCAGAGCCGCTTTCCGATGTGATCAGCGCAATTGTATCCACCATTGTATTCCTGCTGATCATTGATAAACACCTTCTCAAACGCGAGCAGGCGGTTATTTCCTGAAATTTATAATCACGACCACCGGATTAGACCAATATCATAAACTAAAGAGAACCTGCTTTGACATAGGCAGGTTCTTTTATTTATGATGTTGTGCATAGCATGTGATTTATTTTATTGCCATACAAAAAAAAATCCCCCGGCAGCACCCACAAACCAGCGGGCCCACAGGGGGAGTGTGAGGGGGAGCTGCGGGCTTTCGCAACTTTGAGCGCTCCCCCTCACGGTTTTTATTTATCTCTCCAGATAATTCTGCCCTTGGACAGATCATACGGAGAAAGCTCGATTGTCACTTTATCTCCCGGAAGGATACGGATAAAGTTCATACGAAGCTTACCGCTGATATGAGCAAGCACTACGTGCTTATTCTCCAGCTCTACCTTGAACATAGCGTTCGGCAGCTTCTCCAGTACAGTTCCTTCCACTTCAATCACATCTGCTTTTGACATTATTAACCTCCTGTGTCATCTGTCATTTTGTAAGAGTCAGAATCTCCGGCTCGCCGTCTGTGATCAGAACGGTATTTTCATAATGAGCGGAAAGAGATCCGTCCATTGTGACTACAGTCCAGTCATCATCCTCCCAGGCCACATCTGCGCGGCCTATATTAATCATCGGTTCAATTGCCAGAGTCATGCCCGGCATCAGCTTAATTCCACGACGTTTCTGTGGAAAATTCGGTATCTGCGGATCCTCATGAAGATGAGTTCCGATACCATGTCCAACCAGATCCCGCACAATACCATAATTGTATTTTGCAGCATATGCTCCGATTGCCTTGGAAATATCATTGAGATGATTTCCTGCCTTTGCAAATTTGATTCCCTCAAAGAAGCTCTGCTTTGTTACCTCCATAAGCTGACGTGCCTCTGCAGACACTTCTCCTACCGCATAGGTACGGGCAGCATCAGAATGGTATCCCTTGTAGATCAGACCAGCGTCAATCTTAACAAGATCTCCTTCCTGAATGATTTTCTTTGTTGACGGGATCCCATGTACCACTTCATCATTAAGACTGATACAGAAAGATCCTGGAAATCCATTGTAATTTAAAAAGTTTGGAGTACAGCCCAGAGAGCGGATCATTTCCTCTCCGATACGGTCCAGTTCCTTGGTACTGATTCCCGGTCTGATGTGAGCAGCCAGCTCATTATGGACTTTTTCCAACAGATGACCGGCCTCTCTCATAAGCTCTATTTCATGTTCTGACTTAATTGAAACTGACATTTCTTATTCTCCTAAAACTCCCACGATCTCCTGGAATACTTCATCCAGAGCACGTGTTCCGTCTACTGTTTTTAATACGCCCTGTTTTGTATAGTAGTCGATCAGCGGCTGTGTCTGCTCATGATATACATTCAGACGTTTCTGTACGGTCTCCGGTTTGTCATCGTCACGAAGAACAAGTGCTTCTCCGCAGGTATCACAAATGCCTTCTGTCTTCGGAGCCGCATATACAACATGATAGGTAGCTCCACATTTCAGGCAGGCACGTCTGCCGCCCATGCGGTTTACAATGTTCTCATCCGGAACATCTACATCGATAGCAAAATCAATCTTGCTTCCCAGTTTTTCAAGCGCCTCTGTCAGACACTCAGCCTGAGGGATTGTTCTTGGGAAACCATCCAGAACATAGCCATTTTTTGCATCATCCTGCTGAATTCTGTCCACTACAAGATCACAGGTCAGTTCATCAGGTACAAGAAGCCCCTGATCCATATAGGTTTTTGCCTTTTTTCCAAGCTCTGTGCCATTTTTGATGTTGGCACGGAAGATGTCACCTGTGGAAATATGCGGAATTCCATATTTCTCAGCGATTTTTTTTGCCTGAGTACCTTTTCCGGCACCCGGTGCACCCAACATGATAATCTTCATAAAAATACCCTCCTTATATTTAAAATGGCTGCAGCATGCAAAGCACACCGCAACCTTCATTTCCTGTGCACAGTACCGCTGTAAACAGCGGACACGCACTAGTTAGCCAGAAAGCCTTTGTAGTTGCGGACAAGCAACTGAGATTCAATCTGTTTCACAGTCTCAAGGACAACACCAACAACGATGATCAGTGAGGTTCCTGCAAAGGAAACCTGAGCCTTAAACACACCGTTAAAGAAGAACGGGATCACTGCTACAATGATCAGGCCAACTGCGCCTATAAATATAATGTAATTAAGAAGATTCTGCAGATAATCTGATGTGGGTTTTCCTGGACGGATACCCGGGATAAAACCACCCTGCTTTTTGATATTATCAGCAACTTCCAATGGATTAAATGTAATGGAAGTATAGAAATATGCAAAGAATACGCAAAGGACAATATACACGATCAGTCCCCAGCTGTATTTCAGCTGAGCCGGATCACACCAGTTACTGGAGGATAATCCTCTCAGAATCTCGCTTCCAATTCCTGTTCCATTTCCTTTTCCGGCGAACTGAGCGATCAGTCCCGGGAAAGACATAATAGAAGAAGCAAAGATGATCGGAATTACTCCGGCTGTATTTACTTTAAGAGGAATGTTGTTCGACTGTCCGCCCATGAGCTTACGTCCAACCATCTTCTTGGAGTACTGTACCGGAATTCTTCTTTCTGCTCCATTGAGAATCAGTACAAAGACTACAACTGCCAGAATGATAGCAATGATGATCACACCTGCAAGCATTCCTTTTGCGATTGTTTTTCCTTTGATAAAGTTCTCATAAAGAGTCACCATATCACTAGGAATTCTGGATACGATATTCACTGCCAGTACGATAGAAATACCGTTACCCACACCCTTTTCTGTGATACGTTCACCAATCCACATCAGCATAGCAGATCCTGCTGTAAGAGAAACTACTACTACCAGACCCTTCATGAAGTTCATATCCTGAACAATGTTGCCTTTTGCAAATCCAATTGTCATTGCAACAGACTCAAAAAGTGCAAGACCGATTGTCACATAACGGGTAATGGCTGTCATCTTCTTTCTACCTTCTTCACCGTCTCTGTGCATTTCTTCCAGGGCCGGGATCGCGATAGTCAGAAGCTGAATGATAATGGATGATGTAATATATGGTGTAATGTTCAGAGCAAATATGGACATACTCTCAAAGGAGCCTCCGGTGAACGCATCAAAAAAGTTGAATGCGTCACCAGTGTTGCTCTGAAACCATTGTCTGAATACGTCACTGTCCACACCAGGAACAGGAAGCTGAGATCCGATACGGATGACAAAAATCATACCGATCACGTAAAACAGCTTACGACGCATCTCTTTTACTCTAAAAAGACTTTTGAGAGTTTCAAACATTAAATCACCTCTACTGTACCACCAGCAGCTTCAATTTTAGCTTTTGCGGTTTCGCTGACAGCATTTACTTTTACATTAACTTTCTTAGTCAGCTCACCATTTCCAAGAATTTTAACGCCGTCACCAGCTTTGGAAATTGCGCGGCTTTCCAGCAGGCTCTCAACAGTAACCTCTGCTCCGTCTTCAAAACGGTTCAGAACGTCAACATTGATTGCAATGATCTCTTTGGAGTTTCTGTTTTTGAAGCCTCTCTTCGGAAGACGTCTGTATAAAGGCATCTGTCCACCTTCAAATCCCGGTTTCTTGTGTCCGGAACGTGCTAACTGTCCTTTATGTCCTTTTCCGGCTGTCTTTCCGTTTCCGGAACCATGTCCACGGCCTCTTCTGAAGTTATCACTGTGTTTAGAACCTTCTGCAGGTCTCAGATTTGATAAATCCATGTTTGGCACCTCCTTTTAATTATCTTTACTGTCTCGAATTACTCTTCTACTTTAACCAGATGCTGAACCTGCTTGATCATACCTCTTGTAGCAGCATTATCAGGCATTTCAACAGTCTTGTGCATCTTTGTAAGTCCCATAGCAACTACAGTCTTTTTGTGTTTCGGAACTGCACCGATCGGAGACTTTACTAATGTAACTTTAATTGTATCTGCCATTTTTCGTTTCCTCCTTATGCCAGAATCTCATCTACAGATTTTCCGCGAAGTTTTGCAACTTCTTCCGGAGTCTTCAGCTGGCTTAATCCTTCGATTGTAGCCAGGACAACATTCTGTTTATTTCTGGAGCCCATACATTTTGTACGGATGTTCTTGATACCTGCAAGCTCGATAACGGCACGTGCCGGACCTCCGGCGATAACACCAGTACCTTCTGGAGCACGTTTCAGAAGCATCTCTGCACTTCCGAATTTGCCTACGAAGTCATGTGTAATGGATCCGTTCTCATCTCTTGCTACTGTTACCAGTTTTTTCATAGCATCTTCTTTTCCTTTGCGGATTGCTTCCGGAATTTCAGCTGCTTTTCCTAAACCTGCACCAACATGTCCGTTGCCGTCACCTACAACAACCAAAGCTGTGAAACGGAAGTTACGGCCACCTTTAACAACCTTGGTAACACGTTTGATTGACACTACTTTATCTTCTAATTCTAACTGACTAGCATCAATAAGATTATGTTTCATGTGTCTTTTTCCTCCCCTTTAGAATTTCAGTCCAGCTTCTCTTGCTGCGTCTGCTAATGCTTTAACTTTACCGTGGTAAATGTAGCCTCCTCTATCGAAAACTACGCTTTCAATGCCGGCTTCTACTGCTTTCTTACCGATTACAGTTCCAAGATATGCTGCTGCCTTAACATCATCTGTGTGCTCAAGCTCTGCTTTTACATCTTTCTGAAGAGTAGAAGCTGATACTAAAGTTTTTCCCACGCTGTCATCAATGATCTGTGCATAGATATGCTTGTTGGAACGGAATACTGCCAGTCTTGGAGTAGTAGCTGTTCCATTCAGATGATGACGGAGTCTTCTATGTTTCTTTTCACGAATTTCCGCTCTGGATGCTTTATTAATCATGTTCTCACTCTCCTTATTTATTTCTTACCGGTCTTACCGACTTTACGTCTGATAACTTCATCAGCATACTTGATTCCCTTGCCCTTGTATGGCTCAGGTCTTCTCTTGTCTCTGATTTCAGCTGCGAACTGTCCAACTTTTTCTTTGCTGATACCGGAAACGATGATCTTGTTTCCATCAACTTTGGACTCGATTCCTTCAGGATCTTCCATCTCTACCGGGTGAGAGTATCCCAGAGAAAGCACGAGCTTTTTGCCCTGCTTCTGAGCTCTATAACCTACACCGTTAACTTCAAGCTCTTTTGTGTAGCCTTCGCTTACACCAACCACCATGTTGTGGATAAGGCTTCTTGTTAAACCGTGCAAAGCTTTCATTTTCTTCAGGTCGTTTGGTCTTGTAACTACTACCTGACCATCTTCTACCTTGATTTCCATTTCTGTCGGAAGCGCTCTTTCAAGTGTTCCTTTTGGCCCTTTAGCGGTTACTACATTACCTGCTGCTACAGTTACTTCAACGCCTGCAGGAATAGCTACCGGAAGTCTGCCGATTCGTGACATAATATTGTCCTCCTTACTTAGATTGTCGGAGAGGGAAGGTTCCCTCTCTGTTTTCAGTTTAATTCTTTATTAAAAATCTACTGTTAGATTCTTACCATACGAATGCGAGAACTTCTCCGCCTACATGAAGCTTACGAGCCTCTTTGTCAGTGATAACACCTTTGTTAGTGGAGATAATAGCGATTCCAAGTCCGCCAAGTACTCTCGGCAGCTCATCCTTGCCTGCGTATACACGAAGACCCGGTTTGGAAATTCTCTTCAGTCCTGTGATGATCTTTTCGTTTTTGTTCTCACCATATTTCAGAGTGATGTGAAGTGTTTTGATCACACCGTCTTCTACTAAATCATACTTTGCAATATATCCCTCGTCAAGAAGAATGTTTGCAATAGCAATTTTCATTTTTGATGCCGGAACATCTACTGTGTCATGTTTTGCAGTGTTTGCATTACGGATTCTTGTAAGCATATCTGCAATCGGATCGCTCATTGTCATGTTAGTTTCCTCCTCTTATCAGACTTGACATGTTTTATTGTTTATAATATTACCAGGATGCTTTTTTAACGCCCGGGATCTGTCCTTTGTAAGCCAGCTCACGGAAGCAGATACGGCAGATACCGTATTTTCTTAAGTAAGCGTGCGGACGTCCACAGATTCTGCAGCGGCTGTATTCTCTTGTGGAGAATTTCGGTTTGCGCTGCTGTTTGATTTTCATTGCTGTTTTAGCCATTTGAATTCTCCTCCTTATTTAGCGAAAGGCATGTTAAACTGTGTAAGAAGCTCACGAGCCTCTTCGTCAGTCTTCGCTGTTGTAACGAAGATGATATCCATACCTCTTACTTTGTCTACCTTGTCATACTCAACTTCCGGGAAGATCAGCTGCTCTTTGATACCAAGAGCATAGTTTCCTCTTCCGTCGAATGCGTTAGGGTTAACACCACGGAAGTCACGTACACGAGGAAGTGCAAGGTTGATCAGACGATCAGCAAATTCATACATTTTTTCGCCTCTTAAGGTTACTTTACAGCCGATCGGCATACCCTCTCTGATCTTGAAGTTCGCTACAGACTTTTTAGCCTTTGTAGCAACTGCCTTCTGTCCTGTGATCAGTTCCATATCTGCGATAGCAGCGTCGAGAAGCTTTGCGTTCTCCTTAGCTTCACCAACACCCATGTTAACAACGATCTTTTCGAGCTTCGGCACTTCCATAACGTTCTTGTATCCGAATTTTTTGGTCATGTTGTCCATGATCTCATTTTTGTAAAGTTCTTTTAATCTACTCACCTGTCATGCCTCCTCTCTTATTTATCGATAACCTCGCCTGTTGCTTTTGCAACGCGGACTTTTTTGTCGCCGTCCATCTTGAATCCGACTCTGGTTGCTTTGCCGTTTACTACCAGCATCACATTAGATACGTGAAGAGCAGCTTCCTTCTTGATGATTCCACCATTCTGGTTTGCTGCAGAAGGTTTGCTGTGCTTAGTAACCATGTTGACGTTTTCTACGATCACGGTGTTGTCTTTTACGTTAACGGCAAGGACTTTGCCCTCTTTGCCTTTATCTTTACCAGCGATAACTTTTACAGTATCACCTTTTTTAATCTTCATAGCTGACATTAGGCACCCTCCTATAATACTTCCGGAGCTAAGGAAACGATCTTCATGAATTTCTTCTCACGAAGCTCTCTGGCAACTGGTCCAAAGATACGTGTTCCTCTCGGAGTTAAATCGTCTTTAATGATTACGGCTGCATTCTCATCGAAGCGGATGTAAGATCCGTCTTTACGACGAGCGCCTTTTTTGGAACGTACAACAACTGCTTTTACTACATCACCTTTTTTAACAACGCCGCCTGGTGTTGCATCTTTAACAGTAGCAATGATAGTGTCGCCGATATTTGCATATCTTCTTGTAGAGCCGCCCATAACACGAATACAAAGGATTTCTTTTGCACCAGTGTTATCGGCAACTTTTAATCTAGTTTCCTGCTGAATCATACTGGTTTCCTCCTTATTTAGCTTTCTCTACGATCTCAACCAGTCTCCATCTCTTGTCCTTGGACAGCGGTCTGGTCTCCATAACTTTTACGGTATCACCGATATTACACTCATTCTGTTCGTCATGAGCTTTTAATTTATATGTTCTCTTCACGATTTTTTTGTAAAGAGGATGTTTTACATGGTCTTCAATTGCAACTACGATGGTCTTGTCCATCTTATTGCTGACAACCTTACCCACACGGGTTTTTCTCAGATTTCTTTCCACGATTATGTCCTCCTATATTCACTATTTCGCAGCGTTAGCCTGCTCAGTGATTACTGTCTGGATTCTGGCAATATTCTTGCGAACCTCTTTGATTCGGCTTGTATTGTCTAATTGATTGGTTGCATTCTGAAATCTCAGGTTAAAAAGTTCTTTTTTAGCAGCTACTAATTCTTCGTTTAATTCTGCAGCTGATTTTGCCTTTAAATCTTCTACGAATTTATTAATTTTCACTGTTATCACCGCCTTCTAAGTCTGCACGAGAAACGATTTTACATTTACATGGTAACTTGTGCATTGCAAGACGTAATGCTTCACGGGCAATCTCTTCTGATACGCCTGCAATCTCAAACATTACACGTCCTGGCTTAACAACTGCTACCCAGTACTCCAGGGAACCTTTACCGGAACCCATACGTGTTTCTGCTGGTTTCGCTGTTACTGGTTTATCTGGGAAAATCTTGATCCAAACCTGACCACCACGTTTGATATAACGTGTCATGGCAATACGGGCTGCCTCGATCTGATTAGATCTGATCCAGCACGGTTCGGTTGCAACAAGACCGAATTCACCATAATTGATTTTGTTGCCTCTAAGGGCTTTACCTCTCATGGAGCCACGGAATTGTTTACGACGTTTTACTCTTTTTGGCATTAACATTATTTATCGCTCCCTTCCTTAGTTCCTTTTGTGGGAAGTACTTCACCATTGTAAACCCATGCTTTTACGCCAACTTTACCATAAGTTGTATCTGCTTCTGCAAAGCCATAGTCGATGTCAGCACGAAGTGTCTGAAGCGGAATAGTTCCTTCGCTGTAGAACTCTGTACGAGCCATATCAGCACCGCCAAGACGTCCGGATACAGATGTTTTGATTCCTTTTGCTCCAGCTTTCATGGTTCTCTGCATTGTAGACTTCATTGCACGACGGAAGGAAATACGGTTTTCAAGCTGAAGTGCGATGTTCTCCGCAACCAGCTGTGCATCTCTGTCCGGTCTCTTAACTTCTTTGATGTCTACGATAAGTTTCTTGTCTGTAAGCTTCTGAAGTTCAGCTTTTACTTTCTCGATCTCAGATCCGCCTTTACCGATAACGATACCCGGCTTAGCTGTGTAAATGATGATCTTCACTCTGTCAGATGCTCTTTCGATCTCGATTTTGGAAACACCTGCGCTGTAGAGTTTTTTCTTCAAAAATGTTCTGATATTGTAGTCTTCAACCAGACAATCTGCGAAGTCTGCTTCTGCATACCATCTGGAATCCCAATCCTTAATAACACCGACTCTAAGGCCATGTGGATTAACTTTCTGTCCCATGCTTTTCCTCCTTATCTTTCATCCAGCACGATGGTAAGATGGCTTGTTCTCTTCTCGATTCTGTAAGCTCTACCCTGTGCTCTTGGCTGAATCCGCTTCATTGTAGGTCCTTTGTTTGCATAGCACTCTGCAATGTAGAGGTTATCTGCGCTCATTCCGTTGTTGTTCTCAGCGTTTGCGATTGCTGACTCAAGAAGTTTCTTGAGAACGCTGGAAGCATATCTCGGATTGTATGTCAGGATACCAAGTGCTGTCTGCACATCTTTGCCACGGATCGCATCTAATACATAGCATGCTTTCTGAACAGAAATTCTTGCATAAGATAATTTTGCAGACGGTCTTGTCTCTTTATTATTCTCATTTCTGGCTCTCTTAATCTGGCTTCTATGTCCCTTTGCCATTTTAAAGTGCCTCCTTTCTTGTATTCGATCTCTGGGTAAACCCGCCGTGCTGCCCCATAAGGGACAACAGGCAGTTAATACTTATAATTATCTGACACCGGATTTCTTTTCGTCTTTTCCGTGTCCTCTGTAAGTTCTTGTAGCAACGAACTCACCGAGTTTATGTCCTACCATATCCTCTGTAACGTATACCGGAACATGCTTTCTTCCGTCATGGACAGCAATTGTATGTCCTACGAAGGAAGGGAAGATGGTGGAACGACGTGACCATGTTTTGATCACAGATTTTTCGTTAGCAGCATTCATAGCGTCAACCTTTTTAAGCAGGCTTGCATCTGCGAAAGGTCCTTTTTTCAATGAACGAGACATTCTGTACCCTCCTTATTATTTCGTTAAAGCTTTTCCATCGCGTCTTCTTACGATGAGCTTGTTGGACTGTTTGTTTTTCTTTCTGGTCTTCAGACCAAGAGCAGGTTTGCCCCATGGTGTGCACGGGCCAGGACGACCGATACCAGTCTTTCCTTCACCACCACCGTGCGGATGGTCATTCGGGTTCATTACAGAACCACGAACTGTAGGTCTGATTCCCATGTGACGTTTACGTCCAGCTTTACCGATGTTTACAAGGTTGTGGTCTCCGTTTCCAACTTCACCGATTGTTGCACGGCATACAAGCGGAACCATTCTCATTTCACCTGACGGTAATCTTAATGTTGCATATTTTCCTTCTTTAGCCATTAACTGAGCGCCGTTTCCAGCAGAACGAACCATCTGTCCGCCCTTTCCCGGATGAAGCTCAATGTTATGGATCATAGTACCAACCGGGATCATTTCCAGCGGCAGGCAGTTACCAACACGAACCTCTGCTTCCGGTCCGTTCATAACTTTCTGTCCAACCTTCAGTCCTTCCGGAGCAAGAATGTAAGCTTTCTCGCCGTCTGCATAGCAGATCAGTGCGATGTTAGCTGTTCTGTTCGGATCGTACTCGATTGTTTTAACTGTTGCCGGGATACCATCTTTTCTTCTCTTGAAGTCGATGATTCTGTATTTTCTTCTGCTTCCGCCTCCGCGGTGTCTTACAGTGATCTTGCCCTGGTTGTTACGTCCGGCATTTTTCTTTAAAGACACTACTAAGGATTTCTCTGGGGTGCTTGTTGTGATCTCAGAGAAGTCAGAACCAGTCATATGTCTTCTTGACGGTGTATATGGGTTATAGGTTTTGATTCCCATGGTGTTTCTCCTTTCGAATATTAGTCATCATGCTTTCCAGCATATAGATCGCAGAGGATTAAAGTCCTTCGAAGATCTCGATATCCTTGCTGTCCTCTGTAAGAGCTACGATCGCTTTTTTAGTCTTAGCAGTTTTTCCAACCACCATACCGCGACGTTTCTTTTTACCATCGTTGTTCATGGTGTTTACGCTCTTAACCTTTGTTCCTTCAAACATCTTTTCTACAGCCTCTTTGATCTGAGACTTGTTTGCTTCCGGATGTACGAGGAATGTATATTTCTTTTCGCCCATGATGTTCATGGATTTCTCAGTAATCACAGGTTTCAGGATTACGTCATAATACTTGATATCTGCCATTATGCGTACACCTCCTCAATGGATGCTACTGCGTCTTTTGTAAGCACTACAGTATTGTGTTTCATAACATCATATACGTTCATAGTGTTTACAGTTGCAGTCTGTACATCAGCGATGTTTCTTGCGGAAAGTACTACATTCTTATCATCAGCTGCTGTGATAACCAGAGCTTTCTCTGCTTTCAGATTTGTAAGAACTCTCTGCATTTCTTTTGTCTTAGCCTCAGCAAGTGCAAGGCTGTCAACAACTACTAATTTATTGTCCTGAACTTTGGAAGTCAGAGCAGATTTAAGAGCAGCTCTTCTTTCTTTCTTGTTCATTTTTACTTCATAGTCTCTCGGAACCGGAGCGAATACAACACCGCCGCCAGTCCACTGTGGTGCACGGATGGAACCCTGTCTTGCATGACCTGTTCCTTTCTGTCTCCACGGTTTTCTTCCGCCGCCGCTTACTTCAGAACGAGTTTTAGCTTTCTGAGTACCCTGGCGTTTATTTGCAAGCTGGCGAACAACAGCAAGATGAACCAGATGCTCGTTGATCTCTACACCGAACACTGCATCGTTCAGCTCCATTGTTCCAACTTCATTGCCTTCCATATTATAAACAGTTACGTTTGCCATTCTGATGCTCCTCCTTTCTCAATTATAAAGACTTTACTGATTCTTTGATTGTAACCAAAGATTTCTTAGGTCCTGGAACAGCACCTTTTACTAACAGTAAATTATTTTCTGTATCTACGCGTACGATCTCAAGGTTCTGTACAGTAACCTGAACATTACCCATCTGTCCTGGCATTTTTTTGCCTTTAGCAACCTTGCTCGGGTCAGATGCAGCACCGTTGGAACCAGCATGACGATGGTATTTGGAACCGTGAGTCATAGGTCCTCTGGACTGTCCGTGTCTCTTGATCGCGCCCTGGAAGCCTTTACCTTTGGAGATAGCAGTTGCATCGATGTGATCGCCTGCTGCAAAGATGTCAGCCTTGATTTCCTGTCCTACTTCATATTCAGCAGCGTTGTCAAATTTGAATTCTTTCAGGAATCTCTTTACGTCAACGCCAGCTTTCTCAAAGTGGCCTTTCTCCGGTTTGTTAACCAGTTTTTCTCTGATCTGGCCAAAACCAACCTGAACTGCTGCATATCCATCGTTGTCCTCAGTCTTAACCTGAGTTACAACACACGGGCCAGCCTGTAAAACTGTTACCGGGATCAGAAGACCATCTTCATTGAAGATCTGAGTCATTCCGACTTTTGTAGCTAAGATAGCTTTCTTCATTACATTTTCCTCCTTATAGCGGATTACCCGTTCGGGCAATCATATAGTTTTTGAAGCATTCGTTTTACCGAATGGACTTACCTTATTTAGTTTTCATCTTGATATCAATGTGAACACCAGCCGGCATTTCCAGTCTGGAAAGTGCATCTACTGTTTTCTGGGTAGGTGTCATGATATCGATGAGTCTCTTGTGAGTTCTCTGCTCGAACTGCTCTCTGGAATCTTTGTATTTGTGAACAGCTCTTAAGATTGTCACTACTTCTTTCTTTGTCGGAAGCGGAACCGGTCCACTTACCTTTGCACCGTTCTTTTTAACAGTGTCGATGATTTTTGCTGCAGATGCATCTACTAACTGATGATCATAAGCTTTTAATGTGATTCTCATTACCTGATTTGCCATAAAAAAAGTCTCCTCCTACTCGTACTCAATTATGCAGTACGACAAGCGGCGACTGTACACATCTCCGTGTGTGTCCTAAGACATCTCTTCACACGCCCATCCCAAGATGGTTATTGAACTCTGTACAGTGACTTGTCGTCAGTTTCCTAACTTGACATTCGCTCCACGGAAAACCTGCTATTTAAAGCAGCAACCTCGCGCTTCATCGCTATCATGTCACAGCAATTGTTAGTATACACAATGATTCCCCGCATTGCAAGCACTTTTTTTATTTTTTTTATATTTTTTTCATGGAGCATAAAAAACGAGTTCTTTCCTATATAATAAGGATAAAACTTTTCAGTTTTCCATGACAAGTCCGCCTTGCACGCCAGATGCCTTCTGTATCCGGTCAAAAAATAATGCAGAGGAAAAGCCTGTCCGCATCTTTCCTCTGCATTATATGTAGCTGGTTTATTTTATTTTCTGTATTACTCTTCTTCGCTGTCTTCCTCTTCTCCGCCAATGATATCGGAATAATCAAACAGCGTTACTTTTGTAATAGAATCTCTTACGATATCCGGCGCATCTCCGGCCTTTCTTGCCTTATCTGCAAGCTGTGAAGCAGACCATGCCGGCATAGCCATCTTTTTGATCTCTACAGGCTCTTCCTCTTCCCATTCCTCCTCTTCAACGGGACTGTATCTTCTTTCTCGCTGAAGTTCCTGGTAGCTTGGAAATTCTTCTGAATATCTGTCAGAGATTTCATCCATATCTTCTGCAGTTGCTGCTGCAATTTCTTTTTTCAGAAGTTCGTGCGCTTCGCTGGCAGCTGCCTGCAGGTTGTTCGGATTGTTTCTTGAAGAACGTTTTGCCTGACGTACCGGCTTTTCTTCTTCCAGATCATCCTCGTAAATCTCATCCACAAAACCGCCTGTACGGATTTTCTTTCTTCTTTCTTTTTCTTCTTTTTTCGCTTTTTTCCTGCGAGCCTTTTCTCCATAAAGAAGTTCGCGGTCTTCTTCCTGCATTCGTCTCTCGCGGGCTTTTTCTTCCATTCGCAGTTCTTTTTCTGTCTTAAGATATCTGCGGTCTCCCTGAAGATCCTCATATTCATCAAGTGTTTCCGGTTTTCTCCAGAGTTCTGCGATAACATAGAGAATGATCAGGAACAGCACAAGAAGAATCAGAGCGATACGTCCTTCTGTAGTTTCTGTTGCCGCCATAAGATATCCGGCAAACGGAACTGTGATCACCACCTTCGGTACCCAGTTCTTCACAGACACGTTAATGCTCTCTGAAGTGGATGCCTCCGGATCAATCACAACACCTGTATTCGTTGTTCTGTCAACGCTGACAAGGTTGTAACGATAAGTACCTTCTCCATCTCTTACGATGATCGGTGATCCTGCATTGACCTCTTCTGTCTTCACAGGAATTGCATAGGTTACGGAACCCATTGCCAGGTTCGTTTCTTTATCTGGTTTATCAACGATCACTGTAGTGACCCCAAAAAACGGCGGCAGTGCAAGTCCAAGCACGATTGCAATCGTACATATGATCGCAAAATGCACAACAAACTTCAAAAATTTCGACATTGTATATCCCTCACTTCTGTTTTTCTGGTAACCGTGTTTATAAATACTCTAGTTATTATACCTTGTTTTTTTGCTATGGTCAACTTATAATCTAAGTTATCATCAGGAAAATACATACAATTATCCCATGTATTCCATTTCCTGCGATATGTAAAAAACGAAAGGAGCTTCTATATGGAATTTCTAAATTTTCTTGCCCAGCATCGTACTCCGGCCGGAGATGCCATCTTTCAGGCAATCACTTTTTTAGCCCAGGAGACCTTTGTCGTTGTTGTGATCTGCTGGCTTTTCTGGTGTTCTCAGAAAAAACTGGCATATTGTCTGGGCTTCGCTTATTTCACCTCTGGTCTTCTGGTCCAGGGACTGAAGATCACTTTCCGGGTACCTCGTCCGTGGATTCTGGATCCTGCTTTTCAACCGGTAGCTTCTGCTGTTCCAGGCGCTACCGGATATTCTTTTCCCAGTGGCCACACCCAGAGCATCACTGCCCTTTCAGGAACATTGGGACTCTATGTACAAAAAAAATATCAAAAATTTCTGTGCGCCCTGTTTATTATTCTTGTTGGTTTTTCCAGAATGTATCTCGGCTGCCACACGCCTCAGGATGTCCTGGTTTCCTTCGGAGTCAGTATCCTGTGTGTTTTTCTGTGTTATCACTTTCTTTATAAGAAGAACAGTTTCCAGGGACAGGAATCTAAAGTTTCTGTCTTTATGGCAGTGATATGTCTGGGGCTGCTGGTTTATACACTCATCCTCTACAAAAACACCATCATAGAATTTCACTATGCTCAGGACTGTGTCAAAGCCTGCGGCGCAGGCGCTGCCTTTTCTATTGGATATTATCTCACAGAAAAATGGATTCCCTTTCATGCGCCGGATTCCACAAAAAAACGTCTTCTTCGTTTTCTTTTCGGAATTCTTGTCACCCTGCTTTTGCAGACAGGACTGAAGCCTTTGATCGGAGAAAGCCTTCCAGCTTCTTTCATCCGATATTTTATTGTAGTTTTCTGGATCGTTACTGTTTATCCATTTTTATTCTATAAAAAAGAACAGGCGCAGGCAGAAAAAAAGTGAATCGTGTATAAAAATAAAAAACACTGTCTCGGAATTGGTCTTCCTTCCAGACAGTGTTTTTTATGATTTATTTAATTTTGATTACTTAAATACTGCTCTATGCTGCTCATAGCAGCTTCTTCGTCTTCTCCATTAGCGGAAAGAGTGATCTCTTCACCTGAATCCAGCCCCAGAGTCATCATACCCATAATGCTCTTTGCATTAACCTTTTTTTTGCCGATCTCTACATAAATCTCGCTGTTAAACTGGCTGGCCACCTGTACCAGCTGCGCCACCGGGCGTGCCTCAAGTCCAGTAGACAGTTGAATTGTGACAGGTTTTTTAATCATAATTGCTCCTCCTTGTCATCCCGCAGTCCCTCTGCAATCTCACTAAGCTTCCTGAGCCTGTGATTAACTCCAGATTTGCCAACCTGGGGATTTAGCATCATACCTAATTCTTTTAGTGTAGCTTCCGGATACTGCAGTCTCAGTTCCGCGATCTCTGCAAGGCCCTCATTCAGGGAATGAAATCCCATCTTACTTTCTATAAGCCTGATATCTTCGATCTGCTTCACTGCCGCATTTACCGTTTTATTAATATTTGCTGTTTCACAGTTTACCTTCCGGTTCACAGAATTTCTCATTTCCTTCAGGATCCGGATATTTTCCAGATTCATCAATGCCACATTTGCCTCCATCACAGCCAGCATATCTACAATCTGCGCGCCTTCCTTCACATAGACCACATATGATTTTTTACGCAGAACAATTTTGGCATCGATCTGAAAACTGTGGATGAGAACCTGCAGCTGTTCTGCCTTCTGACGATCCGGACACACGATCTCAAAATGATACCCCTTTTCAGGATCGCTGATGGAACCGGATGCAAGAAAAGCTCCGCGGATAAACGCCCGCTTACAGCAGCTTTGCTGTGTTACCAGAGTGTTGTCAGAGCAAAGCGATTCTCCATCAGCTCTGCTTACAGAAAGCTTCGTCCCCTGAAGAACATTTCGGATCTCATCCGGGTCCTCGATCTCTACATAATAGAGATTTCCTTTCTTCATCTGACGGCTTTCGCGGACAGCAATCTCTGTATCTATATTAAATGTTTTTTGCAATAATGTAAAGCCTTTTCTTACGACTGCCGCATTTTCTGTCTGAAGCCGCAGTCTGCCTTCTGAAGTAACCCTTCCACAGGCACACAAAAGCGCCGCTGTTTCTGCTATCCTGCAATGGCGTGCAGGACTGATTTGTCTGGAAAGTTCTTCCTTCACCATCCCTGAAAAAGACAATTTCCGTTTCTCCTGTTCTGTTATTTTTTCAGAAGTACATCCTTCCCTATATCACGATGCTCAAGCCGAATCCCATATTCTGCCGTTTCCTGCAGCCGTTCGTGGAGCACACGGGCAAGTGTTACTGACTCAAACTTCCCACATCAAAAATGGGATTCGCACCTTGAAAAATCAATACTTTAATTCACAAAATACCCTTATGCAGCTGTTTCTCTCCGTTTCAATGCATCCTGCATATATTTT
>JAETOL010000007.1 GCA_021771755.1 Lachnospiraceae bacterium
AGGGAGGTTAGGTGTGAGTCTATGTCAAACGTTATCGTAAAAGAAAACGAGACTTTAGATAGCGCTCTTCGCAGATTCAAGAGAAGCTGTGCAAAAGCAGGTATCCAGCAGGAAATCCGCAAAAGAGAGCATTACGAGAAACCAAGCGTTCGTCGTAAGAAAAAATCTGAAGCCGCAAGAAAACGTAAATATAATTAATTGTGCGCGAAAATCCCTGACATTCAGTTGTCAGGGATTTTTAAAATCTGGAGAGCTGGAATGAGTTTTATCATCATGTTTTTTAAAAAAGCACTGAAGCTTTTGTTTAACAGAATTTTCTATGTGGTTCTTGCCATGCTTCTGCAGCTTATCTGGCTGTTTCTTTTGGTGTGGAAACTGGCAGAATATTCCAAATATATTTCTCTGGCGATTACAGTGATCAGTTTGCTTTCTGTACTTTGGATTCTGAATAAAAAAATCAATCCTTCTTATAAGCTGGGATGGACCATGCTGATCATGGCTTTTCCTGTGTTTGGACTTTTGCTGTATATGCTGTTTGGTCAGTCACGTATTGCAGACTATATGCAGATCCAGTATGAAAAGATTCGAAGAGAAAGTCTTCCTTACCTGCAGCCAGATCCTGAAATTTATGAAAAGATCGAAGAACAGGATCCCTCTGCAGCAGTGCAGTCGGAATATATCTGTCGTCTTTCCGCGTTTCCTGCTCATACAAATACAGAAGCTGAGTATTTTCAGGTTGGAGATGATATGTTTCCTGTTCTTGTTCAGGAACTGGAACAGGCGGAACATTATATTTATATTGAATATTTTATCATTAACGATGGTGTGATGTGGCGAACGATCCTGGACATCCTGGAAAGGAAAGCTGCAGAGGGAGTTGATGTCAGGCTGATCTATGACGGTTTTGGGTGTCTGACGACTCTGCCGCATAAATATGACCGGTTCCTGGAAGAAAAGGGGATCAAGTGCAGAGTATTCAATCCTTTCCGCCCGATGCTTAATATTATCCAGAATAACCGCGATCATCGAAAGATCTGTGTGATCGATGGAAAAACCGGCTTTACAGGCGGAATAAATCTGGCGGACGAATATATTAACCAGAGGGAACGTTTCGGCCACTGGAAGGATACGGCTGTTGTATTGAGAGGAGAAGCTGTCTGGAATATGACCCTTATGTTTCTTCACATGTGGAATGTGATCAATGCGATTCGTGAGCCGATCGATTATGAAAAATATTTTCCTCATGCATATCATCCGGAAGAATTTACAGGGAACGGTTTTATTCAGCCGTTTAGTGATACCCCTTTGGATGGAGAAGTTCTGGGGGAAAATATTTATCTGAATATTATTAATCGTGCAAAAAGATACGTGTATATCTGTACGCCGTATCTGATCATTGACAATGAGATGATGACAGCTCTTTGTCTGGCTGCAAAGGGAGGCGTGGATGTCCGGATCATGACTCCGGGGGTGCCGGATAAAAAGATGGTATTTCTCCTGACGCAGTCCTATTATGAACAGTTGATAGAGGCAGGCGTTAAGATTTATGAATACCAGCCTGGATTCCTGCATGCAAAATCCTTTGTCTGTGATGATGAGATTGCAGTGGTGGGTACGATCAATTTGGATTACCGAAGTCTGTACCTGCATTTTGAAGATGGAGTCTGGATTTACAGAAATAATGTGATCAAAGACATCCTGGAGGATTTTTTGGAGACAATGCAGTACTGTGATCCGATCAGCATTGAATTCTGCAAAAACAGAAATATTTTTGTTCGGGGTTTTCAAAGTATCTTGAGAGCTTTTGCGCCTTTGTTGTAAAACAGAAACTGTCATATTTTCAGGTTTCTTCATTTAGAATAGAATAGAACACCCATATGGGAGGGCTTTCTATGATTCATAAATGGAGAAACTTTTTTTGTGGGATCCTTTTGCTGGTGTTTCTTTGTCTACAGGTGAGACCCGTATATGCAGAAGAAACAGAAATCTCAGATGTCTGTGCACCGGGATATGTATTGATGGAAGCGGAAACCGGTACTGTGATCTGTCAGAAAGAAAAAGACGTAAGGCGGAGTCCTGCCAGTGTGACGAAGGTTATGACACTTCTCCTGATATTCGACCATCTGGAAAACGGTAGTTTAAAACTGGAGGATAAGGTCATTACAAGTGCTTATGCGAAATCAATGGGAGGGTCTCAGGTTTTTCTGGAAGAGGGAGAAGAACAGACAGTAGAGACAATGATCAAATGCATTGTGATAGCTTCCGGAAACGATGCCAGTGTAGCTATGGCGGAGCATATTTCGGGAAATGAGCAGGATTTTGTAAAAGAAATGAATGAGAGGGCAGAAGGACTCGGGATGAAAAATACTCATTTTGAAGACTGCTGTGGACTTACGGATTCGGATGGGCACTATACTTCTGCGTATGATATTGCTCTGATGAGCCGTGAGCTGATCAACAAATATCCTCAGGTCCTGAAGTATTCCTCTGTGTGGATGGATACGATCTTACATATCACCAGACAGGGCACAAAGGAGTTTGGGCTGTCAAATACCAATCGGCTTCTTCGCAGCTACGAGGGCTGTGTGGGACTTAAGACGGGCAGTACCAGCAAGGCAAAATTTTGTCTTTCAGCAGTAGCGCAAAGAAATGATATCACAATGATTGCAGTTGTAATGGCGGCGCCGGATTCCAAAACAAGGGTTAAAGATGCGTCGATCCTTCTGGATCAGGGATTTTCCAAGTGCTTCCTGTATAAAGATGAGACTCCGGAAAAGCTGCCGGATATTCCGGTGAAAAAAGGAAAACAAAAAACGGTTTCTCTTTGTTATGAAAAACCGTTTCGATACCTTAGCACAGACGGTACTGTTTTGGAAAATATTCAAAAAAAGCGGAATCTTCCGGACAGTATTCAAGCACCTGTAAAAAAGGGACAAAAGGCCGGAGAACTGATCTACAGTCAGGATCGTAAAGAAATTGGAAGGGTATCAATCCTTTACGGAGAGGATGTGCAAAAAGCCGGTTATCTAGACTGTCTGAAAGAAATCATGGGCTTGTTTTGTGTTTGACAATTAAAAAACAGAAACAGATGGTATTTTGTCTGAAAAAAATACAATTTTTTTGACAAGGAGCTGCAGTGAGGGGTATAATAAACTTTAATTAGAGAAAAATATTTTTGTGAGAGGTAAAAAAGATGAAAGAAATCAGAACAGAGGATGCGGCAGGTCATGTTCTTTGTCATGATATTACGCAGATTATAAAAGACGAAAAAAAAGGAGTGCTTTTTAAAAAGGGGCATGTAGTGCGAGAGGAAGATATTCCGGCGCTTTTGTCTGTGGGAAAAGAGCATCTTTTTGTATGGGAAAAACAGGAAGGAATTCTTCATGAAAATGAAGCTGCACAGATCCTGTATGAGATCTGTGCCGGTGAGCATATGCACGGCACAGATGTAAAAGAGGGAAAAATCGAACTGATCGCTGACTGTGACGGACTTTTAAAGATTAACAGAAAAGCTCTTGTAGCAGTAAATAGTCTGGGAGAAATGATGATTGCATCCCGTCATGGAGATTTTCCGGTACATAAGGGAGATAAGATTGCCGGTACCAGGATCATTCCGCTGGTCATCGAAAAAGAAAAAATGGACAGGGCAGTTCAGACTGCCGGAGAAAAACCGGTGTTTTCTATTTTGCCTTTCCATAAAAAAAGAGTGGGAATTGTGACAACGGGAAGTGAAGTAAAAAAAGGATTGATCAAAGATACCTTTACGCCGGTGTTGAGAGATAAACTTTCAGAATACCCTTGTGAAATACTGGGTCAGTCTCTTCCGGGTGATGAAAGAGGGCAGATTACAGAAGATATCCTGGGCTTTATAGACAAAGGTGCAGATATGGTGGTCTGCAGCGGAGGAATGAGTGTGGATCCGGATGATCGTACCCCTGGAGCAATCAAGGATACGGGAGCGGATATTGTAACTTACGGTGCTCCTGTGCTTCCGGGAGCAATGCTTCTTCTGGCATATATTCGAAAAGAGGGCAAAACAATTCCTGTACTGGGACTTCCCGGATGTGTCATGTATGCACGGAGAACGGTATTTGATCTGATCCTGCCAAGAGTTATGGCAGATGATCCGGTTACCCGGGAGGAGATTGCCGCTTATGGAGAAGGTGGTTTGTGTCTTAATTGTGAAAGCTGCACATTCCCTAATTGTGGATTCGGCAAATAAAAGTACCAAAGGAGAAGTATGAAGACATTCAGAACAAAAACATATCAAATCAAAATGAAAAAACTGAATGGCGGCCAGAGCGTGCGTTTTGCTGTTTTGGCAGATCTCCATGGACTTGTGTTTGGAAATGAAAACCAGGATTTATTTCGCGCAATAGAAACTTCAGGAGCAGATGCAGTACTTGTGGCAGGGGATATGGTGGTAAGTGCAGACACTTCTACGGCAAAAGCGGTTGCCGGGTTTTTCTGTCGTCTTGCCAATGTCCTGCCGGTGTTTTATGTTATGGGAAACCATGAAAATAAGATGCTTCTGAATCCGGAGACTTCAGAGGCCTACATAAATTATGAGCGTGTACTGACAAGTGCAGGTGTCTGCTTTCTTCATAATGAGTGTATTTCCATGGAGATCAAGGGAAATACTTTTACTTTCTACGGGCTGGAGCTTCCTATGGAATATTACCGAAAACCGTCATCGCCCTATCCGGACGAGGCGGTGCTGGAAAAACTGGTCGGAAAACCTTCCTCTTATGGGATATCAGTACTTTTGGCTCATAATCCGAAGTATGGAGACGCATACTTTCAGTGGGGGGCAGATATGATCCTGTCAGGACACTATCATGGCGGTGTGCTGAGACTTAGTGAACACCATGGCCTGGCATGCCCGCAGTATCTTTTCCTGCCGCCATACTGCTGCGGAGACTTTCATCGGGAAGGCCGGCATATGCTGGTCAGTGCAGGACTAGGAGAGCATACGGTTCCATTGCGGATCCATAATCCAAGGGAACTGCTTCTGGCAGAGCTGCTTCCGGCGGGAATAAACGGAAATACAGGAGAACATACAGAAGATGGCGATATCAGTTAAGATCAATGTATTTGAAGGTCCGCTGGACCTGCTTCTTCATCTGATAGAAAAAAATAAGATCGATATTTATGATATTCCGATTGTAGAGATCACAGATCAATATATGGAATATATCCATGGAATGGAAACGGAAGATCTGGGAACGATGAGCGAATTTCTTGTAATGGCAGCTACGCTTCTGGATATTAAATGTAAGATGCTCCTTCCAAGGGAGGTAAATGAAGAAGGACAGGAAGAGGATCCAAGGGAGGAACTTGTTCAGAAACTTCTGGAATATAAGATGTATAAATATATGTCTTATGAACTGAAAGATAAGCTGGATGGAGCAGCGGGAGTCTTTTATAAAAAGGCTACGATTCCCGGAGAAGTACTGAAATACCGGGAACCGGTAGATCCAAAGGAATTGCTTGCTTCACTTACACTGGAAAAACTGAATCAGATCTATAAATCCATTCTGAAAAAACAGGAAGCGAAGATTGACCCTATCCGAAGTAAATTCGGAACGATTGAAAAGGAGGAGGTCAGTCTTTCAGATAAAATGCTGGAAATGAAAGAATATGCAGCTGCTCATCACAGGTTTAGTTTTCGGAAGCTCCTGGAAGGACAGACTTCCAGGATTCAGGTGATCGTGACATTTTTATCGATTCTGGAGCTGATGAAGATGGGTTATATCCATGTGGAGCAGGAGGCATTGTTTGATGATATTCAGGTAGAGGTGCAGGAGAATCCTGAAACCTGGAGACATTTAACAGAATTTGCAGATGAGTGATCGGAATAAGGAGAATTATGGGAATAAAAAAAACAGAAGCAGCAATTGAAGCCATTCTTTTTGCCATGGGAGAATCTGTGGAGCTTTCTCGTATTGCTGAGGCGGTAGGTCAGGACAAAGATACCACCAGGAAGCTGCTCCATCACATGATGGAGAGATATGGCGAAGAGGATCGGGGGATACAGATCATTGAACTGGAGCAGTCTTATCAAATGTGTACAAAAAAAGAGTATTATGATAATCTGATCCAGATTGCCATGCATCCTCAGAAGCCTGTCCTGACGGACGTTATGCTGGAAACGCTTTCTATTATTGCTTATAAACAGCCAGTCACAAAAGCGGAAATAGAAAAGATCCGTGGTGTGAAGTGTGACCATGCGATCAATAAGCTGGTTGAATATGAACTGGTAAAGGAACTTGGGAGACTGGATGCGCCGGGACGTCCCATTCTTTTTGGTACAACAGAAGAATTTCTGCGCTCTTTTGGAGTGCAGGCGATAGACGAGCTGCCTGTGATGGATCCTGTACAGATGGAAGATTTTAAAGCAGAGGCAGAAGAGGAAATCCAGCTGAGGCTGGATGTATAAGAAAGGAAGGATATTTATGCCAACTACATATACACATGATCTGTTTGGGAAGAAAGTATACAGACAGCTTTCCCCGGAGATTCGAAAGGTGATCCGAAAGAATGGAGATCTTTTTCGGATCGGACTTCATGGACCGGATATTCTGTTTTATGATCTGACAGATCTTTCTGTGAGCAGTATTGGCGTAGAAATGCATAGTATACCTGCAGCAGCTTTTTTTCTGCGGGGAATGAGCATTGTCCGGTCACGGGGGGATGAACGGCTTCTTTCGTATCTTTTGGGGTTTGGCTGTCATTACCTTCTTGACAGTGTATGTCATCCTTATGTGGATGATATGGCGAAAGCCAGAGTTATCTCACATACACTTCTTGAAAAGGAATTTGACAGGACATTGATGATTGAGACGAATAAAAATCCCTATCATTTTTACCCTTCAGACTGTATCGTGCCTAAGATTTCCTATGCAAGGGTGATACGGAAAATGTTTCCCGGACTGAATACCCGGGACATCCTGGTTTCTTTGAGGATGATGAAATTTCTTACAAACGCCATGGTGTATGATAATAGAGGAAAAAGACGTTTCCTTGTAGCTTTTCTCACCAGGTTTGCAGGAAAGAAAAAATCCCGTGCCGCATTGGAATTTTTTATGGAAAAAAAACCTGTGCCAGGTTCGGAAAAACCGGTAGAAGAACTGCACCAGTATTTTGATCAGGCAGTGGAAGAAGCTCCGGCTTATGTGGAGGAGCTGTTCAGTCTTTCGAAAGAAGAACTGCCGCTTTCAAAACGGTGGAATCGTACTTATAACGGATGAGATCATATGACAGATGGAATGCAGAATAAAGCAGATGTGGATGCATAGAATTATCCTATAATAGAAAAAGTGGGGTATGGATATGAGACAAGCTGTTTTAAAGATTTTGCTGACATCTGTCATTTTTTGTTCTGCTGTTTCTGGCGGATGCAGAGAGGTATGGGCGGAAACGTTTAAAGAAAGAGAAGCACAGGTCACATATAATGAAAAGGTGCCTGAAGCAGAAGGCAGTCCGGGAAGTCTTTATGCCCTGTCAGCAGTGCTTATGGACGGAGAATCCGGAAGGATCCTTTATGAAAAAGATGGAGAGAACCCGAGACCAAATGCAAGTACCACCAAAGTCCTTACCTGTATTCTTGCGCTTGAAAATTGCCCGGGCGATGATTATGTGAGCGTTTCTTCGAAAGCAGCTGCGCAACCGGATGTACAGCTGGGTCTTGAAGAAGGTGAACAGTATTATCTGGAAGATCTTTTGTATTCTCTGATGCTGATGAGTCACAATGATACGGCTGTCGCTATAGCGGAACATGTTGGTGGTTCTGTGGAGGGATTTGCAGAACTGATGAATGAAAAAGCACGGGAGATAGGGTGTGAAAATACGTATTTTATTACGCCGAACGGACTGGATGCAGAAGATAAAAACGGAGTCCATCATACAACTGCCCGGGATCTTGCCCTGATCATGCGGTATGCAATAAGAAACAGTATGTTCCTGAAAATTACAGAGACGAGAGAATATACGTTTTCGGACTTGAATAAAAAGCGTACATTTTCTTTGCATAATACGAATGCACTGCTGGATATGACGGAGGGTGTGCTGTCTGGAAAAACAGGGTTTACCGGTGATGCGGGATACTGTTATGTATGTGCCTGCAGGCAGGACGAAAAGCTTTTTATCGTCTCGCTTCTGGGATGCGGATGGCCCAGTCACAAAGAGTATAAGTGGAGCGATACAAAAAAACTTCTTGCGTATGGGAATCAGTATTTTTCATACAGAACACTCTGGAAGGAGCCGGAAGGTTATACTGTAGAAGTAAAAAATGGTGCGGAAAAAGAAACAACGATCGGAGATAAGGCTTTTGTCAGGGGCGTAATTTCTGTGTCGGAAAAGGACAGAACCCGCAAACTTCTCATGAAAAAAAACGAAAATCTTGATTACAGCCTGGATGTAAAAGAAGAACTTCAGGCGCCGGTCCGGAAGGGAACACAGATTGGTACCTATACCTGCAGATTAGGAGGGGAGACGATTGCTTCCTATCCGGTCGTAGCAGATAGAAATGTGGAAAAAATATCATTTTTATGGTGTGTTGACCAGGTCTTTCATGATTTTTTCCACTAAAAAAGGGGAAAAAACCTTTCAAAAATTGTATGGCCCACCAAAAAGAATGAGGTTAAATTTTTAACAAAAACACGTTACCCTATTGAAATATTTTTGAAAAAAGGGTACAATTATAATCGGCTGAAATTTTGGTTATACTTAAAATTCTTATAAAAATGGAGGGCAAACAAGAATGAGTAATGCAACACCAAGTTTAGCAGGCACAAGAATCACTTCTTTGCTTGACGCAAACAGTTTTGTTGAAATCGGAAAAAGTATTACAGCAAGAAATACTGATTTTAACATGACTGAAACAAAGGCACCTTCAGACGGTGTGATCACCGGCTCTGGTGTTATTGACGGAAATCTTGTATATGTGTACAGCCAGGATGCTTCTGTTCTCAACGGAACAGTAGGCGAAATGCATGCAAAGAAAATTTCCGCACTCTATGACCTTGCAATGAAAACAGGAGCTCCTGTCATCGGTCTTGTAGACTGTGCCGGTCTGAGACTTCAGGAGGCAACAGATGCACTGGAAGCTTTTGGTTCCATTTATTTAAAACAGACACTGGCATCAGGCATGATCCCGCAGATCACAGCTGTTTTTGGTACCTGCGGCGGTGGAATGGCAGTTGTTCCGGCACTGACAGATTTTACATTCATGGAAGCCAAAAAAGGCAAAATGTTTGTAAATACCCCGAATGCTCTTGAAGGAAACCATGTTGAAAAATGCGATACCGCGTCTGCAGATTTCCAGAGCCAGGAGACAGGACTTATTGACGGAGTTGGCACAGAAGAGGAGATCCTTGGAGAGATCCGTCAGCTTGTCAGCCTTCTTCCTTCCAATTTTGAAGATAATGATTCTTTTGTAGAATGTACAGATGATCTGAACCGTACCTGTGATGATCTGGCAGCCTGCGCAGGAGATACTTCCATCGCACTTTCCAGAATCGCAGATGACGGCATTTTCTTTGAAACAAAGAAAGCATACGGAAAAGACGTAGTGACAGGATTCCTTCGCCTGAATGGAGCAACGGTTGGCGCTGTGGCAAACAGAACAGAAGTTTATAATGAAGAAGGCGAAAAGACAGAGGAATTTGACGGCACTATTTCTGCAAGAGGCGCAAGAAAAGCAGCAGATTTTGTAAAATTCTGTGATGCTTTTGATATTCCTGTACTTACACTTACAAATGTTACCGGTTTTAAAGCTACCCTCTGCAATGAAAAAATGATGGCAAAATCTGTTGGAGATATGGTTCATGCATTTGCAGATGCAACCGTTCCGAAAGTAAATGTGATCATTGGCAAGGCATACGGTACCGCATATGTTGCCATGAACAGCAAGTCTGTTGGTGCAGACCTTGTTTATGCATGGGAAAATGCCGAAATCGGTATGATGGACGCTTCTCTTGCTGCAAAGATCATGTATCCGGGAGAAAATGCGTCTGTGCTGAACGAAAAAGCAGAAGAATATAGAAATCTTCAGTCAGGTGTGGCATCTGCAGCTGCAAGAGGCTATGTAGATACTGTGATCGCACCGGCTGATACAAGAAAATATGTGATCGGAGCTTTTGAAATGCTGTTCACAAAGAGAGAAGACCGCCCGGCTAAAAAGCACAGCGCAGTCTAAGAGAGGTGAGCATATGAATCAGATGTTAAAAAGAGCGTCTTCTGTCTGTGCGGCAGCAGTCTGCGCTGCTTCTCTTACTTTTTCCGGCGCAGCAGTTGTAATGGCAGGCAGCGAGATCGATGAGGCGATCAATACTCAGATCGTTATGACTGCAGAGGGTCTGACAAATGAGATCGTCACACTTGGAGAGGATGAGATCAAGGCTTATCTGGAGTCTGGCGATGAATTTACTGTAGGTGCGATGACAGCCTGGGATGATGCCAGAAATGACGTGGGTGAGTTTGTGGAGGCAGGTTCTGCTGAAGTAGAGTTTTCGAATCGTCAGTACACAGCTACGGTACCGGTTGATTTTGAAAAACTGGATGCAGAATTTGTATATGTGTTTGAGGAGACTGACGGAATGGTCACTCCCGCATCTGTGGCAGTGAATGTTCAGTATCCGCTGTCAACGACTATGAAGAACGCAGCATTAAATACCATTATGGGTCTTGGAACCGTGTTTGTGATCCTGATCCTTTTGATCTTTGTGATCTCTATGTTCAAATTTATCCCAGGTTCCTCTGCGGGTAAAAAAGAGAAAAAAGAAACTGCACCAGCACCGATCCCTGTGCCGGCAGCAGCTCCTGTTCAGGAGACCGTGGATGTCAGTGACGACAACGAACTGGTCGCAGTTATCGCAGCAGCTATCGCAGCGGCGGAAGGAACAAGCACTGACGGATTTGTGGTACGTTCTATTCGTAAAATCAAACGTCCAAGAAGATAATTGTCAATTAGGAGGATAATAAAATGAAAAGCTATACAATTACCGTAAACGGAACTGCATATGAAGTAACTGTAGAAGAGACCGGAAGTGTATCTGCACCGGCAGCGGCACCGAAGGCAGCACCGGCAGCAGCTCCTAAAGCAGCACCGGCACCGAAGGCAGCAGCTCCTGCAGCAGGCGCAGGTTCTGTAAAAGTAACTGCATCTGTTCCTGGAAAAGTACTGAAGATTGTTGCATCTGCCGGACAGGCAGTAAAAGCTGGTGACAGCATCGTGATCCTTGAGTCCATGAAAATGGAGATTCCTGTAGTTGCACCTCAGGATGGTACAGTTGCAAGTATCGATACAACAGAAGGTGCTTCCGTAGAAAACGGAGATACCCTGGCAACCATGAACTAAGACGGGAGGTATTCAGATGTCTAATGTTGCAGAAACCCTGTCTAACCTGATTCATCAGACAGCTTTCTTTAACCTTACCTGGGGCAACTATCTGATGATCGCGGTGGCATGTTTTTTCTTATTCCTTGCAATTAAAAAGGGATTTGAACCTCTTCTTCTTGTTCCGATCGCTTTTGGTATGCTTCTTGTAAACATTTATCCGGATATCATGGCACATCCGGAAGATATGTCCAACGGAGTAGGCGGACTTCTTCATTACTTCTATCTGCTGGATGAATGGAGTATTCTTCCGTCTCTGATCTTCATGGGCGTAGGTGCCATGACAGACTTTGGTCCGCTGATCGCAAATCCTAAGAGTTTCCTTCTTGGTGCGGCAGCACAGCTTGGTATTTACGTTGCTTATTTCCTTGCCATCCTTCTTGGATTTAACGGAAAAGCAGCAGCAGCGATTTCCATTATCGGAGGCGCTGACGGTCCGACTTCTATTTTCCTTGCAGGTAAACTGGGACAGACCGCTCTTATGGGACCGATTGCAGTGGCGGCATATTCCTATATGTCACTGGTTCCGATCATTCAGCCGCCGATCATGAAACTGTTTACCACAGAAAAAGAACGTAAGATCAAAATGGATCAGCTTCGTCCGGTCAGCAAACTGGAAAAAATCCTTTTCCCGATCGTGATCACCATCGTTGTTTGTCTGATCCTTCCGACAACAGCTCCGCTGGTAGGTATGCTGATGCTTGGTAACCTGTTCCGTGAGTCTGGCGTTGTAAAACAGCTTACAGAAACTGCATCCAATGCAATGATGTATATCGTAGTTATCCTTCTGGGTACTTCCGTAGGTGCTTCTACAAGCGCAGAGGCATTCCTGAATCTGGATACCCTGAAAATCGTAGCTCTTGGACTTGTTGCATTTGCCTGCGGTACTTTCGGTGGTGTTATGCTTGGCAAGCTTATGTGTAAGCTTTCAGGCGGAAAGATCAACCCATTGATTGGTTCTGCCGGTGTATCCGCAGTTCCGATGGCTGCCCGCGTATCTCAGAAGGTAGGCGCAGAAGCAGATCCTACCAACTTCCTGCTGATGCACGCCATGGGACCAAACGTGGCCGGTGTTATCGGTACAGCAGTTGCAGCCGGAACCTTTATGGCTATTTTCGGTGTTTAATACTTAAATGAATCGAAATTCCTTTCTATTTAATAAATAAGGAGAATAAATAATGGCAGAATTAGAAAAAAAACCTGTAAAAATCGTGGAAACTGTTCTGCGTGATGCGCATCAGTCTCTGATCGCTACAAGACTCAGCACAGAACAGATGCTTCCGATCGTTGAAAAAATGGACAAAGTAGGCTACCATGCAGTAGAGTGCTGGGGCGGCGCTACTTTTGATGCTTCCCTTCGTTTCCTGAAAGAGGATCCATGGGAAAGACTTCGTAAATTCCGTGACGGTTTCAAAAACACCAAACTTCAGATGCTGTTCCGTGGACAGAATATCCTTGGATACCGTCCTTATGCAGATGATGTGGTAGAATATTTTGTACAGAAATCCGTAGCAAACGGCATCGATATCATCCGTATTTTTGACTGCCTGAATGATATGCGTAACCTGAAAACAGCAGTAAAAGCAGCAAACAAAGAGAAAGCACATGCACAGGTTGCACTGTCCTATACTCTTGGAGATGCTTACACTCTGGAATACTGGACAAATATCGCAAGAGAAATCGAAGAAATGGGTGCTGATTCCATCTGCATCAAAGATATGGCCGGCCTTCTTCTTCCATATCAGGCAACCGAACTGGTGGGTGCACTGAAAGATGCTGTTAAGATTCCGATCGATCTTCATACCCATTATACTTCCGGTGTCGCTTCCATGACTTATATGAAAGCAGTAGAAGCCGGTGTTGATATCATTGATACAGCAATCTCTCCGTTTGCTCTGGGAACTTCTCAGCCTGCAACAGAGGTTATGGTAGAGACCTTTAAAGGAACACCGTATGATACAGGATTTGATCAGCAGCTTCTTGCAGAGATCGCTGATTATTTCCGTCCGATCCGTGATGAGGCTCTTGACAGCGGTCTGCTGAATCCGAAGAACCTGGGTGTAAACATTAAAACTCTTCTGTATCAGGTACCGGGAGGCATGCTCTCCAATCTGACATCTCAGCTGAAAGAGCAGCATGCAGAAGACAAATTCTATGATGTTCTGGAAGAGGTTCCGAGAGTACGTAAAGATCTTGGTGAGCCGCCTCTGGTTACACCATCTTCTCAGATCGTTGGTACACAGGCTGTATTTAATGTCCTTATGGGAGAAAGATATAAGATGGTCACAAAAGAGACCAAAGATATCTTAAGCGGCAAATATGGCGCAACTGTAAAACCATTTGACGCAGAAGTACAGAAGAAATGTATCGGAGATACTCAGCCGATCACCTGCCGTCCGGCAGACCTTATTGAAAATGAGCTTGATAAACTGGAAGGTGAAATGGCACAGTACAAGCAGCAGGATGAGGACGTTCTTTCTTACGCACTCTTCCCGCAGGTTGCTACTGATTTCTTCAAGTATCGTCAGGCACAGGAGACAAAGGTTGACGAAACAGCAGCAGACACAAAAAACGGAGCATATCCGGTATAAAATAATCTAAAAGGTCAGGGGGCTGTTGTGAAGCTGTGCTTCATGAACAGCCCTTTTCTGTATGAAAGGATACCCATGAACAAAAAAAGAGTGATTATCGTGGGAGGCGGAGCAGCCGGCATGTTTGCATCGGTTTTTGCGGCAAAAAATGGTTGTGAAGTCACACTTTTTGAAAAAAATGAAAAACTTGGAAAAAAACTGTATATTACAGGTAAAGGTCGCTGTAATGTAACCAATAACTGTACTCCGGAAGATCTTTTAAACGCGGTCGTTCAGAATGCAAAATTTCTTTACAGTGCGTTTTACACTTTTACCAGTCAGGATATGATGGATTTCCTGGAAGAGTCAGGTGCTTCTCTGAAAACAGAACGGGGAAACAGGGTATTCCCATGCTCAGATCACTCTTCAGACATCATTCGTGCTCTGGAACATAGGATGAAAGAATATGGAGTCCGGATTCATCTGAAAAGCCCGGTGAAAAGTCTGATACTGGAAGAGGGAAGAGCAGAAGGCGTTCTTTTGTCTGACGGCAGCATACACAAAGGAGATGCGGTAATCGTGGCTACGGGTGGCCTTTCTTATCCTGCAACAGGATCTACAGGAGATGGCTATCGCTTTGCCAGAGATGCCGGACATAAGGTGACAGATCTGTCCCCTTCTCTTGTCCCTCTTCATACGAAGGAAGCGTATATCCCGGAAATGGCAGGACTTTCTTTGAAAAATGTAGAGCTGACGATCAAAAACGGCAAAAAAATTCTGTACAGGGATTTCGGTGAAATGATGTTTACGCATTCCGGTATTACCGGACCGCTTGTTCTGACTGCCAGCGCATATATAGGCTCTGCTTTAAGAAAAAATGGAGAATTATCTGCTTTTCTGGATCTGAAACCGGCTCTTTCGGCAGAACAATTAGACGGCAGGATCCTTAGAGAGTTTGAATCGGGAAAAAATAAACAGTTTAAAAATGTCATAGGTGTTCTTTTTCCGTCTTCCTTAACTCCTGTCATGCTGAAAATCGGCGGGATTTCTCCGGAAAAACCGATCCATGAGATATCCAGAGAAGAAAGACTTCGCTTTGGTTCCTTGATAAAAGCTTTTCCTTTTACCATTGACGGACTTGGCGAATTCAGGGAAGCTGTGATCACCAGAGGCGGGGTTGCGGTCAAAGAGATCAATCCTGCAACGATGGAATCAAAAAAAGTACCAGGGCTGTATTTTGCCGGGGAGGTACTTGATCTGGATGCGCTGACCGGTGGATTTAATCTGCAGATCGCCTGGTCTACGGCTTATCTTGCTGCACAGGCTGTATGCGAAGAATAAAAGGAGGAAAAGAAAAATGATCTATAATATTGCAATTGACGGTCCGGCAGGAGCGGGAAAAAGTACCATTGCAAAAAAAGTAGCAAAAGAGCTTTCCTGCGTATATGTGGATACAGGAGCTATGTACCGGGCGATGGCGCTTTATCTGCTCCGCTGTAAAGTGGACAGAGAGGATTCTGATCTTATTGGTAAAATCTGTCAGGATGCAGAAATCTCCATTGAATATAAAAATGGAGAACAGATTGTTCTTTTGAACGGTGAAAATGTGAATGCTTTTCTCCGTACAGAAGAAGTAGGAAATATGGCTTCTGTCAGCTCGGCAAATCCAAAGGTGAGAGAGAAACTTCTGGATCTGCAGAGAAAGCTGGCGGCAACTATGAATGTGGTCATGGATGGAAGAGATATCGGAACCACCATCCTTCCCGATGCAGACGTAAAAATTTTTCTTACAGCAAGCTCTCTGACAAGAGCAAAACGTCGTTATCTGGAACTGCAGGAGAAAGGAACGCAGTGCAGCCTGGATGAAATCCGCAGAGATATTGAAGAGCGCGATAAGCGGGATATGAACAGAGAAATCTCACCTTTAAGACAGGCAGAAGATGCAGTTCTTGTAGATTCTTCTGAGATGACGATTGAAGAAGTGGTAAAAAGGATTTTACAGATCTTTAGAGAAAAAGTGATATTATCAGATGAGGTTGGAAAAAATGAAGGTTAAGACTGCGAAAACTGCCGGTTTCTGTTTTGGCGTGAAACGAGCAGTGGACAGGGTATATGAGCTGATCGAAGAAGGCGTTTCTCCTATTTATACACTGGGGCCGATCATCCATAATGAGGAAGTTGTCTCTGATCTGGAAAAAAAAGGGGTTGCAGTGATCGGGGAAGAGGATATCCCCCGGATAAATAAAGGAACGGTGGTGATCCGCTCTCATGGAGTGGGACGTGAAGTATACGAAAAGCTTAAAGCTGCCGGTCTTTCCTTTGTGGATGTTACCTGTCCTTTTGTGCTGAAGATCCATAGGATTGTGGAGAGAGAAAGCAGAGCCGGGAAACAGATCATTATATTTGGTGATCCGGATCACCCTGAGGTAAAGGGAATCTGCGGATGGTGTGAGGGATCCTGCACTGTCCTCAGAAGCAGAGAGGAGACAGAGAATTTTGTTCCGGATCCGGGCAAAATCCCCTGTGTTGTGTCACAGACGACATTTAATTACAACAAATTTAAAGAATTAGTTGAAATTCTCTGCAAAAAGAGGTATGATAATAATGTTTTAAATATTGACAATATTTTAAACACTATTTGTAATGCTACCGAAGAACGGCAGAAAGAAGCAAAATCCATAGCCGGAGAGGTAGACACTATGCTTGTTGTTGGAGGCAGACATAGTTCCAATACTCAAAAGCTGTTTGAAATATGTAAAGAGGAATGTGGAAATACTTACTATATACAAACACCTGTAGACTTGGATTCTGAAATGTTCCATCACAGTAGTTATGTAGGTATTACAGCAGGGGCGTCCACCCCAAAGAATATTATTGAGGAGGTTCAAGAACATGTCAGAGTTAAGTTTTGAACAGATGCTGGAAGATTCCGTAAAAACTATCAGAAATGGAGAGATCGTGCAGGGTACCGTCATCGACGTTAAAGAAGATGAGATCATCCTGAATATCGGCTATAAAGCAGACGGTATCATCACCAAGAGCGAATATTCTAATGACAGCTCTCTTGTACTTGCAGACGCAGTACATGTAGGTGACACAATGGAAGCCAAAGTTCTCAAGGTGAACGATGGTGAGGGTCAGGTGATCCTTACTTATAAGAGACTTGCTGCAGAAAAAGGCAACAAACGTCTGGAAGCTGCATTCGAATCTCAGGAAGTCCTGAAGGCGCCTGTAACACAGGTACTGGATGGCGGTCTTTGTGTAAATGTTGAGGAAGCAAGAGTATTTATTCCTGCAAGCCTCGTATCTGATACTTATGAAAGAGATCTTTCCAAGTATGCAGATCAGGAAATTGAATTTGTTATTACAGAGTTTAATCCTAGAAGACGCCGCATCATTGGTAACCGCAAACAGCTTCTCCTTGCAGAAAAAGCTGAGAAACAGAAAGAGCTTATGGAGAGAATCCATGCAGGCGACGTGGTAACAGGTGTGGTTAAGAATGTAACTGATTTTGGTGCATTCATCGATCTTGGCGGTGCTGACGGTCTTCTTCATATTTCCGAAATGTCCTGGGGCAGAGTAGAGAATCCGAAGAAAGTCTTCACAGTAGGCGAAGAAGTTAAGGTTCTTATCAAAGAGATCAACGGAGATAAGATTGCACTTTCTCTGAAATTCCCGGAGGAGAATCCTTGGCTGACTGCTTCTGAGAAATTTGCAGTAGGTAACGTTGTAGAAGGTAAAGTAGCACGTATGACAGATTTTGGTGCTTTCGTTGAGCTTGCACCTGGAATCGATGCACTGCTTCATGTATCTCAGATTTCCAGAGAACATGTTGCAAAACCGTCAGACGTTCTTTCCATCGGTCAGGAAATTCAGGCTAAAGTTGTTGATTTCAACGGTGAAGACAAGAAGATCAGCCTTAGCATGAAAGCTCTTGAAGCTCCGGCTGCAGAAGAAGCAGAAGATGCTGAATAATCTTACTTTGAATATGTAATATGAAAACCGACTGTACAGATTTTGTGCAGTCGGTTTTTTGAATGCCGAGAAAGCGGTACATCCTTTACGAATTTTCCGGATAACAACAATTCTTTGATCAATTCTGACTTAAGAGGCAGGGCAGCGTGTGGTTCAAATACTGCTTTTGTTTATCTTTATCTTCAAGGAAAGTTTCATTACATAAAAACCAGGTATAACAGGTTTCCGGCCGGGCGGGAGTTTTCAGGCTTCTGTCCATATATTGACTTAGTATTTTAGGAATAGCGGTATCCTCCTGGGGAATGTAATCATACTCTTTATAGTTTTTATAATACTGCTTTGCTTTTCCATCTTTTATTTCAGCGGCAAGCGCTCCTTCTTCCCCCTCACAGGTAAAATAAAAATCAAGCCCTTTTGTGGAGACAGGTACGGGTACAGGAACAGGGAGCCGGAATCTTATAATGAGTTTCTGATCTTCCAGAAAGGCGCTGAGAGGTTCGTATCCTTCTGATGACAGCGCAGAGTACGATAACATGGAAAAAATCCGGCCCAGCCCCAGCATATCTTCTTCGTTATGCCCCATAATGGTATCCCTGAGCTCAGAGTCATGCTTATTTACGTAAGTTTTATAAAGCCGGATACATTTTCCGCCGTCACAATGTTCTCGCTTTGGAAGGCCCAGAAAAGCTTCCAGATCCGGCTGTTTCATTTTTTCCAGTTTTAATAGTTTTTTGCAGGATTTCAGCTCCTGGTAAAGGTCGAAGGAGGGAAGATGAACAAATGGAGAAGGAAGATTGTGTATTTTATAACGTTCTTCCAGATAGGGCTGGTCAAATGTTTTTCCATTATATTGGATGGTGGAAGAGCTATGTCTTAAAAAATCAGAAAAAATACAAAGGAGCTCTCTCTCTTCGTCTGGAGATTCAGCCATCCACTGATGGAGAAACCAGTTATTATTTTCCTGCGTTAACGCGCCAATCAGGTACAAAAAAGTGGAATATCGTGATAGTCCGGTCGTCTCGATGTCGTAAAAGACCGGGTGTGGACCACAGTCAAAAGAGACAGAATTCGACAAAAGTTTAACAGAGTTAAAGTCCAAAAAGCCCTGTAAAATAGGTATTTTTTTAACAATCATATGTTTTTCATCCTTTCTAAATTGTTTTTAATTATACACAAGAAAATAAAAAAATAATAGTGAATTTTTTCATAAATTGAGTTATAGTATATACATAGTCTAAAAGTAAAGTGAAAATAAAAACAGGAGGTCAGAAATATTCATGTGGGAACTGACGATTCGTGGGATTGACCTTTATCATATCATAAACTGGTTTTTCATTTATAGTTTTTTTGGCTGGGTCTGGGAAACCTTTTACGTTTCTATGAAACATGGAGAATTTATCAACCGAGGTTTTGTCAGCGGGCCTTTTTGTACGATCTACGGTTTTGGGGCAATATCGGTTTACCTGATTCTGAAGCCGGTAGAAAGCCATTTGGTGCTTTTATTTTTCGGAGGTATTGTGGTAGCCACACTTCTGGAATATGTCACAGCAGTTCTGATGGAAAGTATCTTTCATACCTCCTGGTGGGACTATAGTGATAATAAATTCAATTTTCAGGGCCGTATCTGTCTGGGAGCTTCTCTTGGCTGGGGAGTGTTTACGGTGATCCTGTTCCGTGTTCTTCATCCTCTTGTAGAGGATCTGGTGGCTTTATATCCGGTGATCGTGGGGAAAGTTGGCGTCTGTGTTGTTGCAGCAGGCTATCTGGCAGACTTCTGTTGTTCTGCATCCGCAGCTTTCCACTTGAGAGAGCGGATTCCTTACTGGGAGGAAGAGCTGGAAAAGAAACAGGTGGAGCTTATGCTGAAAGTAAATGCACGATTGGAAAATCTGGAACTTCCCAAAGGTGTTTCTCTTGATTCTGTCAGAGAGAGGATAGAGGACGCGGAAGTTTTGCGTGCATTAACGGAAAAACGGCTTGCACTTCGTAAGGAGCTGACAGAAGAACTTCGTGCTTACAGAAAATCTCTGGTTGCAAGGACAAAAGGCAATACCAGACGTTTCCTGAAGTCTTATCCAAACCTGAATCGTGGATACCGTATGCGTCATAAGAAAGATAAAAATTAACTTATAAAAAAGGAGGAAGTATATATGGGAAAACTTACCTTTAAGGGAGGAATCCATCCCTATGAGGGCAAGGAACTGTCAAAAAACAGGCCGATTGAGAAATACCTTCCAAAAGGAGAGATGGTCTATCCTTTGTCTCAGCATATCGGAGCGCCTTCCGCTGCCTGTGTAGAAAAAGGAGACCATGTTCTTGCCGGTCAGAAAATCGCCGAAGCGAATGGTTTTGTCTCTGTGCCTCTTCATGCTTCTGTATCAGGAACTGTAAAAGGAATTGAGAAAAGACTGACAGCAACTGGCGGAATGGTGGATTCCATCATCATAGAAAATGATCAGCAGTATGAAGAGATGCAATTTCATGGAGCTGATCTTTCCGCGCTTTCCAAAGAAGAGATTATCGCAAGAATCCGGGAAGGCGGCGTAGTGGGAATGGGAGGTGCAGGTTTTCCTACACATGTAAAACTGTCTCCGAAAGAACCGGATAAGATTGAATATGTTCTGGTAAATGGTGCTGAATGTGAACCTTACCTTACCAGTGACTACAGAAGAATGCTGGAAGAACCGGAGAAAGTGGTGGCAGGACTTGAGGTGATTCTGAAGCTCTTTGATCATGCAAAAGGCTGTATTTGCATCGAAGACAATAAACCGGACTGCATCGAAAAAATTCAGGCTCTTATAAAAGATCATCCACGTATAGAAGTAAAAGAACTGATGACGAAGTATCCGCAGGGAGGAGAGCGCTCTCTGATCTATGCGGTAACCGGAAGAGAAATCAATTCTTCTATGCTTCCCGCAGATGTAGGCTGTGTCGTGGATAATATCGATACGGTAGTTGCAGTTTATAAGGCTGTAATACTCGGGCGTCCTGTTATGAGCAGGATTGTCACTGTGACTGGAGATGCAATCGCGAAGCCGCAGAATTTTACGGTACTTACCGGAACCAATATGGAAGAACTGATCGAAGCTGCAGGCGGATTGAAAGAGACAACGGCGAAAGTTATCTCAGGAGGACCTATGATGGGGTTCGCCATGTTTGACCTTCATGTTCCCTGCGTAAAGACAACCTCTGCATTTCTCTGTCTTGAACATGATGCAGTGTCAGAATCAAAAAAACAGGCGACCGCCTGCATTAACTGCGGACGCTGTGTAAGCGTCTGTCCCGGACATGTACTTCCGGCACGCCTTGCTACTCTGGCAGAAAGAGGAGATATGGCAGGCTTTGAAAAGATGAATGGAATGGAATGCTGTGAATGCGGCTGCTGCAGTTATATCTGCCCTGCAAAGAGACCGCTGACCCAGAGTATCAAATCTATGCGGAAAATGGTTCTTGCCAGCCGCAGAAGGAAATAGGGGAGGTAGAGGAATGGAACAAAAGTATAATGTGTCGTCAAATCCGCATGTAAGGGATGCGATGACCACAAGCAGGATCATGCAGCTGGTGGTGATTGCTCTTCTTCCTGCAACCTTATTTGGAATCTGGAATTTTGGATTTCGTGCACTTCTTGTAGTTGCAGTGACAGTGGCTTCCAGTGTGTTCTTTGAGTGGATATATGACAGACTGATGCATAAGCCGAATACGATCACAGACTTCAGTGCAGTAGTTACAGGACTTCTTCTGGCGTTGAACATGCCGCCGCAGATCCCTCTGTGGATGCCTGTTCTTGGCAGTGCGTTTGCTATTATTGTTGTAAAACAGCTTTTTGGCGGACTTGGTCAGAACTTTATGAACCCGGCACTGGCAGGCCGTTGTTTTTTGATGATTTCCTTTGCCGGCAGAATGACAGATTTTTCTGTGTCAGATGGTTTTCGTGGAGCCGTAGATACGGTTACCGGAGCTACGCCTCTTGCCGCTTTGAAGGCACAGGGATTTATTGAAGGAACTTCTATCCCTGTGAAAAACCTCTTTTTCGGCAACATCCAGGGAACCATTGGAGAGACTTCTGCTTTAGCAATCCTGATCGGCGCAGTGATCCTCCTGGCTTTTAAGGTGATCGATCTGAAGATTCCTCTTACATATATTGGCAGCTTTACAGTATTTGTTATCATCTATATGCTTTGTACCGGAATGGGATTTGACGGAAATTATCTTCTTAGCCATCTTTTTGGCGGTGGTCTGATGCTGGGTGCATGGTTTATGGCAACCGATTACGTAACGACACCTATCACCTTTAAAGGCCAATTGGTCTATGGCTGCTGTCTGGGTGTGGTAACTGCTGTATTCCGTCTGTTCGGAGGATCTGCAGAAGGCGTTTCCTATGCAATCATATTCTGCAATCTTCTGGTTCCGCTGATTGAAAAAGCCACCTATCCGGTTGCTTTTGGAAAAGGAGGGAAAAAAGCATGAGTATTTTAAAGGATACGATTTCCATTACAGCCATTACTCTGGTGGCAGGACTTGCACTTGGAGTTGTTCAGGATATTACGGCGGATCCGATTGCCCAGCAGAAACTGAAGGCAAAGCAGGAGGCATATAAAGCTGTTTTTCCGGAAGCAGAAAGTTTTGGCGAGGTTGTGCTGGGAGATACGGCAGAAGAGCTTGCAGGGGTGCTTAGTGAAAATGGCTATGGCGCTCAGAACATCGATGAGGTGATGACGGCTATGGATGCATCAGAGAATGAAATCGGTTATGCTTTCACCGTTACAACTTCAGAAGGCTATGGCGGCGACATTCAGTTCGCCATGGGTGTGCGGGCTGACGGGACTCTCAATGGAATCTCCATTCTTTCGATCGGTGAGACGGCAGGTCTTGGAATGAAGGCAGACACAGATGCTTTTAAAGACCAGTTTAAAGACAAAAATGTAGAGAAATTCAAATATACGAAAAACGGCGCATCTTCAGAAGAGGAGATTGATGCTCTAAGCGGTGCGACGATTACTACAAATGCTATGACCAATGGAGTAAATGCAGGTCTTTGTGCATTTCAGTATATGGAAGGAGGAGCGCAATGAAAGCAAATACACCATCAGAACGACTGCTTAACGGCATAATAAAAGAAAATCCTACTTTTGTACTGATGCTGGGTATGTGCCCGACACTTGCTGTAACTACCTCTGCAGTGAATGGTATCGGAATGGGCCTGACTACGACTGCCGTTCTGGCAGCATCCAACCTTCTGATCTCGTTGCTGCGTAAATTCATTCCTGACGGCGTACGTATGCCGGCATTTATCGTTGTGGTTGCATCCTTTGTTACCATTGTCCAGATGCTTCTGGAAGGCTTTCTTCCGGCTTTGTATGCTTCTTTGGGACTGTATATCCCGTTGATCGTTGTAAACTGTATCATCCTTGGCCGCGCAGAGGCTTACGCTTCTAAGAATCCTCCGCTTCCGTCTCTTTTTGACGGTATTGGTATGGGTCTTGGCTTTACACTGAGCATTACCTGTATCGGTGCAGTCAGAGAACTGATTGGTGCCGGACAGCTTTTTGGCCACCAGATTCTTCCTCTTGCAGACGCAGCTGCAGGAAAAATGGGATATGAGCCTATCACGATCTTTATCCTGGCTCCAGGGGCATTCTTTGTTCTTGCGCTTTTGGCAGCAATTCAGAATAAATTTAAACTGGGTGCTGCAAAAAGAGGGATTGACCCAAGTAATCCGGACAAGTGCGGTGGTGCCTGTGCTTCCTGCGGAAATAGCATGTGTAAAGGAGGGAAACATCAATGAAGGAATTAATGCTGATCATTGTAGGTTCTGCCCTTGTAAATAATGTTGTGCTGAGCCAGTTCCTGGGACTTTGTCCTTTCCTGGGTGTTTCCAAAAAAACAGAAACAGCGGCAGGTATGGGTGGAGCGGTTATTTTTGTTATTACTCTTTCATCCTTTGTTACCGGTGTGATCTATCAGTTTATCCTGATTCCTGCTCATATGGAATACCTGCAGACCATTGTGTTTATTCTGGTCATTGCAGCCCTTGTACAGTTTGTGGAGATGTTTCTTAAAAAAGCAATGCCTTCGTTGTATCAGGCATTGGGCGTATATCTTCCTCTGATCACCACGAACTGCGCAGTTCTCGGTGTGGCATTGATCAATGTACAGAAGGAATATAATATCCTTCAGGGAACGGTGAATGGTTTTGCGACAGCAGTGGGCTTTACCCTGTCTATTATTGTGATGGCGGGTATCCGTGAAAAAATAGAATATAATGACATTCCGGAAGCTTTTCGTGGATTTCCGATTGTGCTTATCACAGCCGGATTGATGGCCATTGCATTTTTCGGATTCTCAGGATTGATCTAAGGAGGCATGAATATGAATATCGGAGCAATTATCATAGCAACAGTTGTGGTTGCAGCAGTGGGCCTCTTTATCGGTATCTTTCTCGGCGTTGCCGGCAAAAAATTTGCAGTTGAGACGGATGAGAGGGAAGTTGCTGTCCGTGAAGCACTTCCGGGAAATAACTGCGGCGGCTGTGGATTTCCCGGCTGTGATGGTCTGGCAGCAGCCATTGCCAAGGGAGAGGCGCCTGTTAACGGATGTCCGGTAGGCGGAGACCCGGTAGGAAAAGTGATCGCAGGGATCATGGGGCAGGAGGTTGTAGAAACTGCCCGTCAGGTGGCTTTTGTAAAGTGTACCGGAACTTGTGAAAAAACAAAAGATGATTATGTTTATACAGGAGTGGAAGACTGTGAAATGATGGCTTTCGTTCCTGGCGGCGGAGCAAAAAGCTGTTCCTATGGCTGCATGGGATTTGGAAGCTGTGTAAAAGCCTGCCCCTTTGATGCTATCCATATCATTAACGGAGTAGCTGTGGTAGACAAAGAAAAGTGCAAGGCCTGCGGGAAATGTGTTGCCAAATGTCCGCGTCACCTGATTGAATTGGTGCCTTATGAGCAGACCGTTTTTGTGGGCTGCAGTTCTCATGATAAGGGAAAAGCAGTAACATCTGCCTGTGAAGTAGGATGTATTGGCTGTAAAAAATGTGAGAAGACATGCCCGAACGGCGCCATTACCGTCACAGATTTCTGTGCTCATATTGATTATGAAAAATGTACCAACTGCGGAGCATGTAAAGAGGCATGTCCGCGAGGCGTGATCCTGTAAAAAAGGTCCCGGCTGCAGAGAATATTCTGTGCCGGGCTTTTTTCGAATGGACGTTTGCTTTTTTTGTACATCTGTGATATCATAAGTCGATGTAATTTATGACTATCTATTACAGGAGTAAGACCTTATGATTTCATTTATAAGAGGCCGTGTAGTGGACTCTACGGAAAATTCCGTGATCGTAGAGACTGCCGGGATCGGCTATGAGATTTTTATGACAGGAACAGCAATAGAAAAGGCAGTACGATCGGAAGGGGAGATAAAAATACATACGTATTTTCATGTGAGGGAAGATGCCATGCAGCTTTTTGGTTTTCTTTCCCGAGATGATCTCCGTATGTTCCGGCTGCTTCTGGGAGTTAATGGAATCGGTCCAAAAGCAGCTCTTGGAGTACTTGCAGGACTTACTGCAGATGAATTGAGTTTTGCAGTTCTTTCAGATGACGTAAAAACAATCTCCCGTGCGCCGGGAATCGGGAAAAAGACGGCACAAAAACTGATTCTGGAACTGAAGGACAAGCTGAAGCTGGAAGACGCTTTTGAGAAAAAACTGCTCCATCAGCAGGAGGAAGCGGTATCTTCAGGGGAGAGTGTTTTGGATGGAAGCAAGGAAGCGGTAGAGGCTCTTGTTGCGCTGGGTTATTCCAGTACAGACGCTCTCCGTGCAGTACGAAAAGTAACGGATGTGGCGCCGGATGACGTAGAAGCGATCCTGAAGGCTGCGCTGAAAAATCTGTAGAGGTAAATATGGAAAAAAGAATGATCACTGCCGATGTAACAGAAGAAGATTTTCCCTTGGAAGGAAACCTCCGCCCTCAGACGCTGGAGGAATATATCGGACAGGAAAAAACAAAAAAAACATTAAAAATTTATATTGAAGCAGCCAGACAAAGACATGATGCACTGGATCATGTGCTTTTTTACGGCCCTCCAGGTCTTGGAAAGACGACTCTTTCGGGAATTATTGCCAATGAAATGGGCGTGCATATGAAAGTGACTTCTGGACCGGCCATTGAGAAACCAGGGGAAATGGCGGCCATTTTGAATAATCTCCAGGAAGGAGACATTCTTTTTGTGGATGAGATACACAGGCTGAACCGCCAGGTGGAAGAGGTTCTTTATCCGGCCATGGAGGATTTTGCGATTGATATTATGATCGGAAAGGGGGCTTCTGCGCGTTCTATCCGCCTGGATCTTCCTAAATTTACTCTGGTCGGTGCAACTACAAGAGCCGGACTTCTTTCGGCTCCCCTCAGAGATCGTTTTGGAGTGATGCATCATTTAGAGTTCTATAATCAAAAAGAACTGGAAACGATCATTCTTCGTTCTGCCCAGGTATTGGATGTGGAGATTGACCATAGAGGGGCCGCGGAAATTGCAAAAAGATCCAGGGGAACGCCAAGGCTTGCAAACCGTCTTTTGAAGCGTGTACGGGATTTTGCCCAGGTAAAGTACGATGGCAGGATCACTTATGAGGTGGCGGTTTTTGCGTTGGATCTTTTGGAAGTGGATCAGTATGGTCTGGACAAAATAGACAGACGGATCCTGAAAACCTTGATCGTGAATTTTAAAGGCGGTCCGGTAGGTCTGGAAACGCTTGCTGCTGCCATTGGTGAGGATGCGGGAACTCTTGAGGACGTCTATGAGCCGTATCTTCTTCAGAATGGATTCCTGAATCGTACGCCGAGAGGCAGGATGGCATCTGCTCTGGCATACAGTCATCTTGGTTATGAAAAGATTTCGTAAAAAATTCTATACATTTTGACATAATTCGAGTATAATAGAATGAGATATGGACAATTCAGGAAATTAATATACACAGGAGGCTTTGTATGGCAGTCAAGAATACGGCACAGGTTGTGATCGGAGGAAAGATCATCACTTTGGGAGGCTATGAATCTGAAGAATATTTTCAGAAGGTGGCATCTTATATAAATAATAAAATTGCGGAGCTGAGCGAAATGCCGGGATATTCCAGGCAGCCTATGGAGACCAAGCATACACTGCTTAGTCTGAATGTAACAGACGATTATTTTAAGGCAAAGAAACAGGCTGAAATTTTTGAACAGGATCTTCAGCAAAAAGATCAGGAAATGTATGAGCTGAAGCACGAACTGATTTCTCTTCGTCTGAAAATCGAGGAAGCGGAGAAGAAACAGCAGGAGGCAGAGCAGCAGAAAGTACTCCTTGAAGGCAAAGTCAAGGAGCTGGAAAATGAGGTTGACTCATTACTAAAGTAAAGGTTGGAAGGGGATTGCTTCGGTAGTCCCCTTTGTCTGTTTCAGAAAACATACCGGGAGGTACAGTCCTCCGTCAGAAAAGGATAAGAGAGGGATTATGACAGATTTCAGTAAAGTGGAGCTGCTGGCGCCGGCAGGCTCCTATGAAGCATTTGAGGCAGCTATCGGAGCCGGAGCAGATGCGGTTTATCTTGGAGGACCGGATTTCGGAGCCAGAGCCTATGCAAAAAATTTTACGCAGGAAGAACTTGTTCGCGCAATACGTACGGCTCATATTCACGGAAAAAAATTATACCTTACGGTCAATACGCTTTTGAAAAACCGCGAATTAAAAGAAAGGCTTTATGATTCTTTAAAAGAAGTCTATGAGGAAGGCCTGGACGCTGTGATCGTACAGGATATGGGTGTCCTTCGATTTATCCGGAATACATTTCCGGAACTTCCGATCCATGCAAGTACACAGATGACAGTAACGGGACCGGAAGGAATGAAATTTCTGGAAAGTCTGGGGGTTACCCGCGTGGTTCCGGCCAGAGAACTGAGCCTTAAAGAGCTTTCGGATATGCATAAGGCAAGCCCTGTTGAGATAGAAACTTTCATTCATGGAGCTCTTTGCTACAGTTTTTCCGGTCAGTGTCTGATGAGCAGTATCCTGGGAGGCAGAAGCGGAAACAGAGGACGCTGCGCCCAGCCGTGCCGTCTTCCTTATCAGACAGGGGAACCCGGAGGGCGTTTTTCGAAAGAGAAAGAGAATTGTCCTTTAAGTCTTAAAGATATCTGTACACTGGATATCCTGCCGGAGATCCTTGAGGCAGGAGTTATGTCTCTGAAAATCGAGGGACGGATGAAACAGCCGGAATATACGGCTGCAGTAACAGGAATCTATCGGAAGTATCTGGATATATTGAAAGAAAACAGAGCATCCTATAAGGTAGATGAAAATGACAGGAAATTTCTTTTGGATGCATTTAACAGAGGCGGCTCCTGCCAGGGATATTATAAACAGCACAATGGACCGGACATGGTAGCCTTTCATAATCATAAAAAAACATCGGTTATTTCTGTAAAGACTTTTCCGATGAAGAAAAAGATCAGAGGAAGTTTGATTCTTTATCCGGAAAGTCCGGCCATCTTCCAGGTTTCCTGCGGGGCAGCAGAAGCCGTTGTCTCCATGGGAGAAGTGCAGTACGCAAAGGAACATCCTATGGAAGAAGCGAGGATCCGTCAGCAGATGGAAAAACTTGGAAATACAGAGTTTGTCTGGGAGACGCTGGATATTGAGATGAGCGGCCAGATTTTTGTTCCGGTAAAAGTACTGAATGAACTGAGAAGAACTGCTCTTGGTCAGCTGGAAGAAGAATTATTAAAAAAATATAAGAGAAAAGCAGAGAAAAAACCAGTATATGCTTGCGACCGGGGTCTGGAGGAGTGGAAGAGTCTGAAACAAAAACACACGCTGGAAAGACCATTACTGTATGCTTCCTGTGAAACAAAAGAACAGGCGGAAATATTATGGAATTCTCCGGATCTGGCGGGATTGTATCTTCCGTTTGATATTATGAAGGAATTTATGCTTCAGGATCGTTATAGAGAAAAGGAACTTTATCTGTCTCTTCCAAGAATCACAAGAGGAGCCATGCCGGAAGAGTATCTGAAAGAGGCATCTCAGTGGATCTCCATGGGAATGAGAGGATTTCTTGTACATGATCTGGAAGGATATGGAATGCTTCGTAAGGCCGGATTCCAGAAACACTGTGTGGCGGATGCGTCATTATATACATGGAATGATGAAGCCTGTGCATTCTGGAGAGAAGAAGAAATCCTTCGGAATACAATGCCCATGGAACTGAATGAGAAAGAGCTGCTTCACAGAGACAGCCGGGATAGTGAATGTATCATTTATGGATATCTTCCTCTTATGATCTCTGCTCAGTGTGTTCGGAAAAATTCAGGACGATGTGACGGACAGGAGAAAACCATGGTACTCAGAGACCGCTATGATAAGGAGTTTACCAGTTCCTGTTTCTGTCATCCCTGGAAAACCGGAACTACAAAAGGAAGGGAGTACTGTTATAATATAATTTATAACAGCATTCCTTATGGACTTTTAAGAGAAAGCAGCAAAGTAAAAAAACTGGGAGCAGCATCTCTGCGCCTTGCTTTTACCCTGGAATCCGAAAAAGAGACAGAGAAGATCCTGAAAGAATTTGCAGGCGTTTATCTTCGAGGACAGGCTGCTTCTGCAAGAGAATTTACCAAGGGACATTTTAAAAGAGGAGCCGAATAAGGGCATATGATTAATGTAATTGTAGAATTATCAAAGTATTTGATTTTAACGCTGATGGTCATTTATACCTTTCACTGTTTTTATACAGTGCGTCAGCAGGATGAGGAAGAAAAATATGGTATGCTGCGTCAACAGCTGATCCTGATTTTCTTCATGGATTTTACTGCATTTCTGGTGATCTATCTGAAGACTTTTGATTTTAATGTAATCATCTTTTATATAGAAATGCTGGTGTTTTTTGCGGCAGTGCAGATTCTTTACCGGATATTTTATAAAAAAGCATCTCTGCTGCTCCTGAATAATATGTGTATGCTGCTCAGCGTTGGATTTATTATGCTGTGCAGACTTGATATCGCCACTGCTACGAAACAGCTGGTGATCGCAGCGGCAGCCAGTGCGATCGCATTGATCATACCGGTCATGATACGGAAGATGCGCTTTTTGAGAAGGCTGACCTGGCTGTATGCAGGAGTGGGCATTATACTTCTGGCCGCAGTATTTCTTCTGGCACAGACAAGTTATGGCGCCAAACTGTCTCTTATGGGCGTTCAGCCTTCTGAAGTGATAAAAATCACTTTTGTGTTCTTTATGGCTGCAGTGCTGTCACGCGATACCAGTTTTCCTACTGTTGTGAAAGCAACGATCGTTGCAGGACTTCACGTAGTGATTCTGGTATTATCCAGAGACCTGGGAAGTGCGGTGATCTTTTTTGCCGCGTACCTGGTAATGATCTATGTGTCAACGAAAAAACCTGTTTATCTGGGACTTGGACTTGCCGGGGGAAGCGCGGGAGCTGTTATTGCATATTTTCTGTTTGGACATGTGCGCCAGAGAGTCAGTGCCTGGAGAGATCCCATGGCTGTTTATCAGAATGAAGGTTACCAGATCGTCCAGTCCCTATTTGCCATCGGTACAGGCGGATGGTTCGGTATGGGACTTTGTCAGGGGTCTCCGAACTCCATTCCTGTAGTTAAGAACGATTTTATCTTCAGTGCGATCTGCGAGGAATTAGGAGGGATTTTTGCCATCTGCCTGATTCTGGTATGTATGAGCTTTTTTTTGATGATCGTAAATATTGCGATTCGGATCAAAAATCCATTTTATAAGCTGATAGCGCTTGGACTGGGAACAGAATATGCATTTCAGGTCATCCTGACTATCGGAGGCGCAACGAAATTTATTCCTATGACAGGTGTTACCCTGCCGCTGGTAAGCTATGGAGGAAGTTCTGTTATGAGTACGATCCTGATGCTTGCCATCATCCAGGGATTGTATATATTAAGAGAAGACGAGGACGAGGAATTTGAGAGACGTAGAAAAGAAGCAGCGCAAAGAATACGAGCGAGAGAGGAAGCGCGAAGAGAAAGAGAAATCTAAACGAAGACGCGCAAGAAACAAAGAATATACCCTGGTTTCCTGGTTTTTTGTGGCAGTTTTTGCAGGTATGATCGGCTATCTTGTTTATTTTAATGTGGTAAAAAGCGAAGATTTTATAAACAGCCCTTATAATACAAGGCAGGATACGTTTTCTGACCGTGTGATAAGAGGACAGATTCTTTCTTCAGACGGAGAGATCCTTGCAAAGACAGATGTATATGAGGATGGTACAGAAGACCGTATTTATCCCTATGCCAACGTTTTTGCCCATGTGGTCGGATATGATTCTAACGGAAAAAGCGGACTGGAATCAGAAGCAAACTTTCAGCTGTTAAGTTCTCATGAATTTTTTCTGAACCAGATGAAGAATGAGTTTCTTGGAAGAAAAAACATGGGAGACACTGTGATTTCGACTTTAAGTGCCAATCTGCAGACAACAGCTTATTATGCGCTGGGGGACAGGAGAGGCGCAGTCGTGGCGATCGAGCCGTCTACCGGTAAGATTCTGGCAATGGTCAGCAAGCCTGATTTTGATCCTAATTCCATAGCGGAAAACTGGGAATGGCTGGTCAGTGATGAGACAAACTCCAGTCTTTTGAACAGAGCTACACAGGGGCAGTATCCTCCGGGATCCACTTTTAAGATCGTTACTGCTCTTGATTATTTTAGAAAAAATAAAAGTTTTAATGGATATTCTTATCTTTGTGAGGGAAGTATTACAAAAGAGGACCATACCATTCGCTGCTATAACGGAAATGTCCACGGACAGGAGGATTTTTATTCTGCATTTGCATCTTCCTGCAACTGTGCTTTTGCGGAAATGGGAACAGAACTTGGAGGAGCTTCTCTGCGGGAAACCAGTGAAGATCTGCTGTTTAATAAAAAACTTCCCTTTGCCTCCTACAAAAAGAGTACTTTTAGCCTGAATGGAAAATCTGGAATTCCTCTTACCATGCAAACGGCTATTGGTCAGGGAAACACCCTGGTATCTCCCGCGCATATGGCCCTTATCACCTGTTCCATTGCAAACAATGGAGTAGTAATGAGACCTTATCTGATCGATCAGGTGGTAAATAACACGGGAGAGCATGTAAGCACCACACAGCCGGAAGCCTATAAACGGATCATGACAAAAAATGAAGCTGCGATGCTGGGAGAACTGATGAAAGATGTTGTAGAATACGGAACTGCATCTGCACTTTCCGGTCAGGGCTATACTGCTGCAGGAAAGACAGGTTCAGCAGAATATGACGAATATGGTTCCAGTCATTCCTGGTTTATCGGCTATTCCAATGTGGACGATCCGGATTTGGCCGTAGCAGTGATCGTAGAAGGCGGCGGTACCGGAAGTGAAGCTGCAGTTCCTATTGCATCACAGATTTTTAATGCATACTATTATAACTGATATATTTCGTATGGCTGAACAAATTCTTGCCAGTTTACTGAAAAAGAGTTATACTATATCCAGTTATATTTAATTCACACTCGATACAGGAGGAAATTGCAGATGATAGAAGCAACAAGCTGTGGCGGTGTGGTAATTTATCGTGGTAAGATACTTGCTTTATATAAGTCTTACAAAAACAGATATGAAGGCTGGGTATTGCCGAAAGGGACTGTTGAGCCGGGAGAGACCCATATTGAGACGGCACTGCGTGAGGTAAAAGAAGAAGCAGACGTCAGGGCCTCTGTTGTAAAATATATTGGCAAAAGTCATTATAATTTTACAGTTCCAGAGGACATGGTCACAAAAGAAGTACATTGGTATCTGATGACGGCGGATAATTATCATAGCAAACCCCAGAGAGAAGAATTTTTTGTAGATTCCGGATATTATAAATTCCATGAAATCTACCATCTTCTTCGCTTTTCCAATGAAAAGCAGATTGTAGAAAAAGCATATCAGGAATATCTGGAATTACGGAGTCAGGGACTCTGGGGAAAAAAATAACAGGGTTGTGTTTTTACGCAGCCCTGTTTAGATTTATACAGAAAGGGGAATCCTTTAAATGCTGAAATGGATAGACGATTATTATATCGGAGAAACTGTCCGGAATGTGGAAGACATCCGGCAGAAACTGGAGCAGGGAAAGCTGGTTCCGGGTATTTATCTGCTGACCCTTTCTGAGAATCCTCATAATATCCTCGAGATCATTCCGGCAGTTACTTTATTTCAGAAAACAGCTGCCCGTATATGCCCGGAGATCATTGGAGTGGCCCGGGGAATAGACGAGGCTATGGAACTTGTACGTTCTGTTGTTCAGACAGTATATGATGAGACAGGAGACGTGCAGGTAGAAGAATATATAAAAAACAGGTGAAAGCATGTTACATATTTTATGGATGCTGATCAAGTGGATATTGATCCTTCTGGGAGTTGTTCTGGGTCTGGTGCTGATTTTGCTGCTTCTGATCCTGTTCTGTCCGGTCAGGTATGAAGGGATGGCAGCAAAAGAGGGCGTACCCTTTCGTGAGGCGGAAGCAGCGGGAAAGGTCAACTGGCTTTTCCGAGGTGTTTCTTTTTCAATAAAATATAAAGATGGAACGGGACATCAGGATCTGCGGGTCTTTGGAATACCTGTACTGTCTCTTATGGAGAAGTACCGGACCCAAAAGGCCTCTGCCAAAGAAAGTGCTGAGAAAAAAGAAAACAAAGTGCTGGAAACTGCAGAACAGCAGGTGCCGGAGCAGGAGAAAGAAATTTTTGAGGAAACGGCTGAGGAGGAGTTCGATTTTTCTCAATCTGCGGAAAAAGAGGAGAGAAACTTTGCATATACTACGGAAGAGCAGCACTTTGAGAAAAAACAGAATAAAACAGCGAAGATCTGGGGGAAACTAAAAGAAATCAAGGAAAGTCTCAGTAATCTTCCAGAGTTCTTTCGCAGAATTTCATTAACAATCCGCCGGATCTGTGATAAAATAGACTGGTGGAAAGCGTTTTTTCAACATCCCAGGACAAAGGCCGGGATTGCGTATGCCAGAGAAAAGATGTGGAAACTTCTGCGGCACGTATTTCCGGTAAAGATCAATGGACATGTGGAGTTTGGAAGCGAGGATCCTTCTGTAACAGGAACAGTACTTGCTCTTCTGGGCATGACAATGCCTCTCCATCAGAACAGGATCGAGATTGTTCCTGTATTTGAGAACAGAAACCTTCTGGAAGGAAAGGTGTCTGTGAAGGGACGCATTTATTGCATTGTCCCGGTCATTATACTTCTGGAGTTATATTTTAATCAGGATATTAAATACATCATTAGAAGATGGAGACATAAGGAGGTCTGAATATGGCAAACGAAAACAATTTTAAGGATACGGTGAACTCCCTTTTTAAAGGGCTGGACAGCTTTATTTCTGCAAAAACAGTAGTCGGAGAAGCAATCCATGTGGGTGATACGATTATCCTTCCCCTTGTGGATGTAGCCTTTGGAGTAGGAGCAGGTGCCTTTGAAGGGGACAAAAAAAGCAATGGCGGCGGAGGAATGACCGGTAAGATGACGCCAAGTGCGGTTCTTGTGATTCAGAATGGAAGCACAAGACTGGTAAATATCAAAAATCAGGATGGACTGACCAAGGTTCTGGATATGGTACCGGATTTTGTGGATCGGTTTGCATCCGGCAAAAATTCCTATGAAACAGAGGGAACGGAAGTCTGAACTGAAAGAATGGACAGATGAAAAACAGTGCTCTCAGAAGCTTTTTCTGCATAAGATAGTATAGACCAAAGAGAAAGAGGTTGTATATTGTGGGAAGGCTTCTGGGACTTATGCTTTTCTGCATAGGTATAGGAATGGTGATTGGAATGCTGATCGCAGAAAGTGCGATTATTGTAATAGCAGCAGGACTGTGCCTGTTGTGTGGATATCATTTATTCTGCAGATAAAAAATTCCCCACGCACCTGCGAGGGGAATTTTTAAATTTGAATATTATGCTCTTTCAACTTTTCCGGATCTCAGACAAGAAGTACATACATACATCTTTTTAGCTCCGCCTGTAGCAGTCTTAACTTTTACAGACTTAACATTAGATTTCCACATTTTATTGGATCTTCTATGGGAATGACTTACATTATTTCCGAAATGAGCTCCTTTTTCGCAAATTGCGCACTTAGCCATGACAGCACCTCCTTGACGCTTTTTTTCAACAGGTTTTATTTTAACAGAAGAAAACACCTTTTGCAAGCAAAAAAAGGAAAAATATAAAAATAATATTCCTTTTTCCGGGAAAAGAGGTTATAATACATACATACTAAAAAATTGGAGGTACCTATATGAATGGACGTATAGATTCCGGACTTGGACAGATAGTCATTGATACCGATGTAATTGCAACCTATGCCGGAAGTGTGGCAGTAGAATGCTTTGGTATTATTGGTATGGCTGCAGTCAGCATGAAAGACGGCCTTGTGAAACTGCTTCACAGAGATAGTCTGAAGCACGGCATCAGTGTAGTGATCACAGAAGAAAATAAAATCCGTCTGAATTTCCACGTTATCGTGGCATACGGTATCAATATCAGCACGATCGCAGACAACCTTGTCAGCAATGTGAAATACAAGGTAGAGGAATTTACCGGTATGGAAATTGAAAAGATCAACATCTATGTGGAAGGTGTACGTGCAATAGACTAAGTCAGAGGAGGAACTTGTGGTGAGTATAAAAACCATAGATGCGAAAATACTGTCCAGGATGTTTTTGGCAGGAGCCAGAAATCTGGAGGCAAAAAAAGAATGGATCAATGAATTAAATGTATTTCCTGTTCCTGATGGAGATACAGGAACCAATATGACAATGACGATCATGTCGGCTGCTTCAGAGGTAAGCGCTCTGGAAAATCCGGATATGGAAACACTGGCAAAGGCCATTTCATCCGGTTCTCTGCGTGGTGCCAGAGGAAACTCCGGTGTTATCCTTTCCCAGCTTTTGCGCGGTTTTACCAGAAGCGTTCGCAAGTCGGCTGTTCTGGATGCGGCAGCGATAGCTGCAGCTATGGAACGTGCCGTGGAGACCGCTTATAAAGCTGTTATGAAGCCGAAGGAAGGAACAATCCTTACAGTTGCCAAGGAAGCAGCTTTAAAGGCAGCTGAGATTGCTCCGGAGGCAGAAGAGCTTCAGCCGTTTTTTGAGGCGGTGTTCTCCCATGCAGAAGAAACACTTGCAAGAACCCCGGAGATGCTTCCGGTACTGAAAGAGGCTGGCGTTGTAGACTCTGGCGGTCAGGGACTTCTGGAGGTATTAAGAGGTGCGATCGATGGTTTCATGGGCAAAGAGATTGATTATTCTGTTTTTGAAAAAAGCAGCAGTCCTGCCGTGACCAAAATTTCTCCTCAGGCAGAGGCAGACATTAAATTCGGATATTGTACAGAGTTTATCATTCTGCTTGACAAACCGGTTTCTGAGGAAGAGGAACATAAATTCAAAGATTTCCTGACCTCCATTGGTGACTCCATTGTGGTAGTTGCAGATGATGAGATCATTAAAGTACATGTGCACACCAATCACCCGGGACAGGCGATCGAGCGTGCCCTTACCTATGGTGCACTTTCCCGTATGAAGATTGATAATATGAGAGAAGAGCATCAGGAAAAACTGATCAAGGATGCAGAAAAGCTTGCAAAAGAGCAGGAAGAAAAAGAAAAACTGCCTCCGAAAGAGGCTGGATTTATTGCAGTTTCTGCAGGAGAAGGCCTGACAGAGATCTTCCGTGAGCTTGGAGTCGATTACTTGATTGAAGGCGGTCAGACGATGAATCCAAGTACAGAAGACATGCTGAATGCGATTTCAAAAGTAAATGCAGAGACCGTTTATATCTTCCCTAATAACAAAAATATCATTCTTGCTGCAAATCAGGCCAGAGATCTTACTGAGGACAAAAAAATCGTAGTGGTTCCTACGAAGACGGTTCCTCAGGGAATTACAGCTATGATTAGTTTTGTTCCGGAGAAAACTGCAGAGGAAAATGCAGAAGTGATGGAAGAAGCCATTTCAAAAGTACGTACAGGTCAGATTACGTATGCTGTTCGTGATACATGTCTGGATGATAAAGAAATCCATGAAGGTGATATCATGGGTATTGGTGACAAAGGAATCCTTGCTGTAGGCGGTAATAAAGAAAAGGTTGCGGAGGATACCATTGCTGCAATGATGTCCGATGAGGCAGAGGTTATCAGTATTTATTATGGTGCAGATGCATCGGAGGAGAGCGCAGAGGCACTTGCGGCTTCTGTAGAAGAACTTTATCCGGATTGTGAAGTAGAAGTCAACAGAGGCGGACAGCCAATCTATTATTATATTATTTCTGTGGAATAAATATGAGTGAGAGTTTAAGAACCCTGAAAGGTGTGGGGGAAAAAACAGAGAAGCTGTTTCAGAAAGTGGGTATATACAACACGGATGATCTGCTTCGATATTATCCAAGAAATTATGATGAATATGAGGGGACTGCTGCTGTTGCAGACCTGGAGGAGGGGACGGTGAAAGCCGTCTCCGCTTTTGTATGTTCCGGTGTTTATGTAACTTCTGTTCGGGGAAAACAGGTGATTTCCATAACAGCAGGAGATGAGACAGGCAGGCTCGGGATCGTCTGGTTTAACACACCTTATTTAAAAACCACTTTGAAAAAGGGGAGCCGTTTTGTTTTTCGCGGGAGAGTGATCCGCCGTCAGGGAAAACTGCAGATGGAACATCCGGAAATCTTTACACCAGCCGCTTATGAGGAAATCCTGCACAGTCTTCAGCCGATTTATGCATTGACGGCCGGACTTTCCAATAAGACGGTTGTAAAAATGATACAGCAGCTTTTACGCATGCAGGAAATGAAAACAGAATATCTGCCGGACGAGATTCGGGAAAAGTATCAGTTATCAGATATAAATTACGCTCTTCGCACGATTCATTTTCCGGAAAACAGAGACGAACTTCTGGTATCCAGAAAACGTCTGGTGTTTGATGAATTTCTCTTTTTTATCCTTGCAGTGCAGATCCTGAAAGAAAAAACAGAGGAAGCAGAGAATCTCTTCCCAATGAAAAAAACATGGACTACAGAGCAGGTAATCGAAAATCTTCCTTACAGACTTACTGGCGCTCAGCTGAATACCTGGCATGAGATTGAGAGGGATCTTTCCGGCCGATCTTTGATGTCCAGACTGGTTCAGGGAGATGTTGGAAGCGGAAAGACGATCCTGGCTTTTCTGGCAATGATCCTGACTTGTGAGAATGGTTATCAGGCAGCTCTAATGGTTCCTACAGAAGTTCTTGCAAGACAGCACTTTGAGGCTTTTCAAAAGCTGCTGCAAGAGCAGGGGCTGGATATTCGGACAGTATTGCTTACCGGTTCGAATACAGCAAAAGAAAAGCGTTTAATCTATGAAGAAATCAGGGAAGGAAAAGCTTCTGTGATCATTGGGACACATGCTTTGATCCAGGAGGCAGTGGAATATCAGAACCTTGCATTGGTGATCACGGATGAACAGCATCGTTTTGGTGTGAAACAGAGAGAGGCCCTTACCACCAGAGGAAATCCTCCCAATGTTTTGGTCATGAGCGCCACCCCTATTCCCAGAACGCTAGCCATTATTCTTTATGGGGACCTGGATATTTCTGTGATCGATGAACTTCCAGCCAAAAGACTGCCCATAAAAAACTGTGTGGTGGATGTTTCCTATCGGCCGAAAGCCTATTCTTTTATGGAACGGCAGGTTCGGTCCGGACGACAGGTATATGTGATCTGTCCTATGGTAGAAGAAAGCGAAGGAATGGATGCAGAGAATGTTCTGGATTATACCAGAAAACTGAAACAGCTTTTCCCATCTGATATTTGTATTGAATCTTTGCATGGAAAAATGAAACCCAAAGAAAAAAATCATATCATGGAAGAGTTTGCGGCTGGAAAGATCCAGGTTCTTGTTTCTACTACCGTAGTAGAAGTTGGCGTGAATGTCCCCAATGCAACGGTAATGATGGTGGAAAATGCAGAACGTTTCGGGCTGGCGCAGCTCCACCAGCTCCGGGGACGTGTAGGCCGTGGAGAGCATCAGTCTTATTGTATTTTTATCCAGGGAAATGGAGAAAAAACCATTTCAAAGAGACTGGAGATCCTGAATCAGTCAAATGATGGATTTTATATTGCAGGAGAAGATTTGAAACTAAGAGGTCCGGGAGATCTTTTTGGCATCCGCCAAAGTGGACTTATGGAGTTTCGGATCGGAGATATTTACAATGATTCCGCGATATTAAAAAATGCTAGCGAGGCGGCTTCCGGGATTCTTTCACTGGATCCGGATCTGTCGCTTCCTCAGCATGAATCTTTAAAAAAACAGCTCCATTCCAGCATGAAAGAAGGACTGGAAAATTTTGGACTTTAAAAAGAACAAAAAGCTTTAGTTAAATAAATTGTTGCAAAAAAAAGGAAAACGTAGTATCCTAGTAGCGTAATTACATTTTATTTCACCTTGTAAGGAGGCTATTATGGCTACAAGAACAACAACAAAAAAAGCAGAACCTAAGACAACAACTGCAAAAACGGCTATCGAAAAAGAGGCTCCTGCAAAGACTACTGCAGAACCGGCAGCAACAACTGCAGTAAAAGAAACCACGGAAACAGCACCTGTTAAAAAAACTGCAGCTGCAAAAAAGACCACTGCTAAAACAACTGCTAAAAAAGCAGCTGAGAAAAAACCGGCAGTTAAGAAAGCCGCTGCTGCAAAAGCCGCTCCGGCAAATACAGAGGTGTATGTACAGTTCTGGGGCAAAGAGGTGTATGCCAAGGACGTAGTTGAGAGCATTAAGAAGATATGGACAGACGAGATGGGCAAAAAAGAATCAGAGCTTAAAGACTTAAAGGTATATATCAAACCAGAAGATAACGGAGCACATTATGTCATCAATGGAGACATTACAGGCTTCCTTGGTTTATAGGAGAAAGGAAAAGGCTCAGGAGACATAAGTCACCTGAGCTTTTTCTTCCGCTGCTGTATTTAGAACTGGCCGCTCTGAGAGCCGCTGGACATCTGTCTTTCCTGAGCTTCAATCATTTTTTTGACCATATATCCGCCAACAGAACCGTTCTGTTTGGAGGTGAGGTTTCCATTGTATCCGTCGGTGAGAGGTACACCCAGTTCATTTGCCACCTCGAACTTAAAACGGTCAAGAGCGCCTTTTGCTTCTGGTACAGCTGCTTTGTTAGAAGAATTTGTGTTTGACATTATCTGTGTCCTCCTTAGTTGTTTTTGTTATTTGGATGTTACACTGGTAGTATGTGAATTTTGAAAAATAATACACTAGCATATACTGTATAAATTTCCAGAATAATGAAAATATTAATTTTCTATGAAATTTGTATATTTTGTAAGATTTAATTGCGTTTTTTTTGGCAACTTGTTATAATATCTAGGGGTAATAAAGAAACTATTATATGTATTGGTGAGAATGGAGAGATGTTGAATGAATTTAGGAATCATTGCACACAACAGTAAAAAAGTACTTATTGAAGATTTTTGTATCGCTTATAAAAATATTCTCGCTAAGCACGAAGTTTATGCTACGGGAACTACCGGAAGAAGAATTGAGGAGGCCACGAACCTGCATGTGCATAAATTTCTTGCAGGCAGTATAGGCGGAGATAAGCAGTTTATGGAGATGATCGAGAGACAGGATCTTGATATGGTGATCCTTTTCTATAATCCGGCGATGATTGATCCGAAGGAACCGGATATTTCAGCAATCTGTATGCGCTGCGATCAGTACAATATACCGGTGGCGACTAATATTGCCACTGCAGAACTTTTGATCCTGGGACTTGCCCGCGGTGATCTGGATTGGAGACTGAATCTGAAATGAGAGTAATAGCAGGAAAAGCCCGCCGTCTTCCATTGAAGACTCTTCCGGGTTCCGATACCCGGCCTACAACGGATCGTATCAAAGAAACATTATTTAACATACTTCAGCCGGAAATTCCCGACTGCCGTTTTCTGGATCTGTTCAGCGGAAGCGGCGCCATTGGTATAGAAGCACTGAGCCGCGGAGCGGAATCTGCAGTCTTTGTAGAAAAGAACCCAAAAGCATGTGCGTGTATCCGAGATAATCTGGCATTTACAAAGCTTGCAGAAGATGGTAAACTGTTAGCCATGGACGTGCTTCAGGCACTTCGGTCCATGGAGGGACAGGCTGCATTTGACTGTATTTTTATGGATCCGCCTTATGAATGCGGACTGGAGCGTCAGGTGCTGGAATACCTTGCACAGAGCTCTTTGGCAGATGAGAATACCATGATCATTGCAGAAGCAGGTCTTCATACAGATTTTTCTTATGCAGATGAGCTGGGATACCAGATCAGCCATTCCAAAGAATACAAGACAAACAAGCATGTTTTTCTGTATAAAAGAAAGTGAGAATGCACATGGTAACAGCAGTTTATCCGGGAAGCTTTGATCCGGCCACCTATGGTCATCTGGATGTAATCAGGAGAGCCAGCGTCTCTTTTGACAGAGTTGTAGTGGGTGTTTTGCATAATTCTGCAAAAAGTCCGTTGTTTTCTGTGGAAGAACGTGTTAATATATTAAAAAAGGCAACGAGGGATATTCCGAATGTCATCATTAAGCCGTTTAACGGGCTTTCTGTCAACTTTGCAAGAGAGAATGAAGCCCAGGTTATTGTAAGAGGACTGCGCGCAGTCACAGACTTTGAGTATGAACTTCAGATGGCGCAGACCAATCGTGTTCTGGCTCCAGATGTTGATACCGTCTTTTTGACCACCAGTTTGGAATATGCATATGTGAGTTCTACGATCATGAAGGAAGTTGCCCGCTTTGGCGGTGACCTGTCTAAATTCGCACCGCCCGAGATCATTCAGGCCCTGCAGGATAAAATGCAGGAAGAAAAAGATAATAAGGAGAATGTACAATGAGCAGCAGAATTGAACAGATTATTGATGATATTGATGAATTTATAGACAGCTGTAAATTCCAGCCACTGTCTTCAACAAAGATTATTGTAAATAAAGAAGAAATTGATGAGTACTTAAGAGAACTCCGTTTAAAAACACCAGATGAGATCAAGCGTTATCAGAAGATCATCAGCAATAAGGATGCCATCCTGGAAGACGCACAGTCTAAGGCGGACGCGATTATTGCTGACGCTCAGGCAAAAGCACAGGAGCTTGTGACACAGCATGAGATCATGCAGAAGGCGTATGCCCAGGCAAATGATACGATCAATGCTGCAAACAAACAGGCTCAGGAGATTCTGGATTCCGCAACACAGGATGCCAACAGTATCCGTCTTAGTGCGATCACTTACACGGATGACATGATGGCAAATATTGGTTCTGTACTGAATCAGACACTGGAAGATGCCGGCGGTAAATACAAAGGATTTATCGATGCTCTTCAGGCGTGTCTGGATGTTGTAACTCAGAACCGTCAGGAGCTTGCACCTCAGACTGCTCAGGCAGCAGCTATCACCGGAACTTATCATGATGAGACTCAGGATCAGGATGAGGATGCTCTGTTAGACGACCTGGACGAAAATTAAAACCAGTAGCGCAGTAATTGCTGCATTGAGGCATTTTGCAGAAACATAAGGCAGGACAGAAAGATCCTGATGCAGGAGGCTTTTTGTCTGTGCCAGAATACAGACTCCGCCAAAAGCAGCCATAGACATGGAGCAGAGATATCTGACTGAAAAGGGCAGGCCGGAACAAGACAGATAATGAAGACCGGTAGTAAGTTCCAGGGAGCCCAGCAACAGATAGCCTGCTGCAGACCCTGTTTTCAAAAAATGCCGGATAAAGGCAGATATAATAGAAAACAGGAGAATATGACCACCCATCCGGGTGATCGTTTCAAACCCGTTCATAATGGAGGCATCCAGCAGAGTTCCCATCGAACCGGAAGCGGATGGCTCCGTTTTTTGATTTTCAGAATCTGTTTTGGAAGTTATGGTACGTCCCTTCCAGATACAGAACCGGAAAATAAGCATTGTCAGAAAACTTGCCAAAAAAAGAATACCATATACTGTCCCGGGAGAAACTTGATCCTGAAGACAGAGGTGGATCAGATATGTATGAATAAATACAGGGCTTGCATGATTGGTAAACGTCAGAAGATATTCTGCTTCATTTTTACTGATTCGGCCGTGCGCATACATATCAGAAGAGATTTTTGCACCCATGGGATATCCGCAGAGAAGCCCAAGGATCAACGCATATGCCCCCGAAGAAGTGATCCCGAAAACCACATTCCAAAATCGTTCCAGTGGAGCGAGGAGCCAGCCCGCTGCATTTGTACCGATCAGAAGGCCGGTAAGGATGATAAAGGGCAGAAGCGTGGGAATTAAAGTGTTCAGCCAGAGCTCCATTCCTTCTTTGGCAGCAGGCAGTGCTTCCTGAGGAAAACACAACAAAAAAGACAGCAGCAGGAGTATTCCTGCTGGAAATAAAATTCGCTTCATATACAGATACCGTTTTTTTTTACTATATGATCTGTATAAAATATATATGAAGAATTCTCATGACGAAATGGAGGAAAGCGAATATGAGAGCATTGGAAAATTGTGAACCAAAACGAGTATTTTATTATTTTGAGGAACTTTGTAAAATTCCGCATGGTTCAGGAAATACAAAGCAGATCAGTGATTATCTGGCAGACTTTGCAAAAGAGCAGGGACTGGAGTATGTCCAGGATGAGATGAACAATATTGTGATCTATAAACCGGCAACCCCAGGATATGAAAACGCTCCAACTGTGATCATTCAGGGGCATATGGATATGGTTTGTGAAAAACGTCCGGATGTAGAACATGATTTTACAAAAGATCCTCTGAATATTTCTGTAAAAGATGGATATGTAACTGCGAACGGAACAACTCTGGGCGGCGATGACGGCATTGCTGTTGCTTATGGCCTGGCTCTTCTGGAAAGCAAAGAGATCGCTCATCCGGCGCTTGAGGTACTTATCACAGTAGATGAAGAAATCGGACTTCTTGGAGCTGTCGGTCTGGACTGCAGCGTCCTGAAAGGAAGAAGACTGATCAATTTAGATTCTGAGGCAGAGGGAAGTCTGTGGATCAGCTGCGCAGGCGGTCTTTCCGGCATCAGCAGAATTCCTGTAAAAAGAGTAGAAGCAGAAGGACAGAAAGTTAAAATTAAAATCTGCGGTTTGATGGGTGGTCATTCTGGTGCGGAAATTGATAAAAAACGTGCGAATGCGAATGTGCTGATGGGAAGATTTCTTTATACTCTTCAGAAAACTGCCGCATATGAGATCATCTCTATGGCAGGAGGACAGAAGGATAACGCTATCACAAGAGAATGTACGGCAGAGCTTCTTGCAGAAGATGCAGAAGCAGTAAAACTTTGTGCGGAGAAAGTACAGAAAGGCTTACGTGAAGAATATACTGGCTCCGATGAAGGTATTACTATCGAAGTTACAGAACAGGGCAGCTCCAAAGAAATGGTGCTTCATCCAACAAGCAGAGAAAAAGTGCTTTTCTTCCTGATGGAAGTACCTTTCGGAATCCAGAAAATGAGCGGAAGCATTGAAGGCCTTGTAGAAACTTCTACCAATATTGGTATTATGAAGCTGGAAGAAGAGAGCTTTATGGGAACATCCAGCGTAAGAAGTTCCGTGGGCGCAGCCAGCGATGCACTTTCTGACAAGATCTGCTATCTTACAGAATTCCTTGGCGGAACCTACACAGTTCAGGGAGCTTATCCTGCATGGGAGTACCGCAAAGATTCTCCGTTGAGAGACAAAATGGTAGAGGTATATCAGGATATGTATGGACAGAAACCTAATGTAGTTGCTATTCATGCAGGTCTTGAATGTGGACTTTTCTACAAAAAGATCGATGGTCTGGATTGTGTTTCCCTTGGACCGAATATGAAAGATATCCATACTTCTGAGGAAGTACTTGATATTGCATCTACAGAAAGAGTATGGAATTATCTGGTAAAAGTACTGGAATATTTGAAAGACTGATTCTGGTTTACGGAGTAGAAAAAAACGGAGCAAGTTCCTCAATCCTTGAGAGACTTGCTCCGTTTTGCGCTTCGGGATATGACAGTCGTGGGAAAGTCTCTTCTGCATGTATCTAAAAAGGAACATTCTGATCTGATATGCCGGGGCATAAAATAGAACGTGATTCTTGAACAGGAGAAATCAGATGAAAGAAAAAAGAAAGTATGCTGTATTTGCAGTGATCCTGTTTTTTCTGTATCTTCTTTTTCTCGTGGATCTGGAAAATATGATCCGTAAAAGAAGTGCAGCCTCCTTTCTTTCTGACGGATATCTGGAAAGCGCGCAGTTCCGTCAGCAGAAGATAAGCAGAAAAGATTTTGAAGAGATCCGCAGAGTCGGGACAGAAAACTGGATCGATCTTGTTCTGGTGTCTATTTCTCAGGGTGGATTTTGTCCAGAAAAAACCATGGATATTCCATCTGTCCTGAATCAGTATAAGCCTGAAAAATTTCAGGCCCTGCGCAGGGCATATCGTGCCATATGGGAAGATGTAAAATATTTTCCGGTGGCAGCGGAGAAGACATATTTTGAAAATACATGGCTGGCAGAAAGAAATTTTGGGGCACAAAGAGTTCATGAAGGAACGGACATTTTTGGAAAAGAAAACCGTTCCGGTTATTACCCGGTGATCAGTATGACAGACGGTGTGGTAGAGAAAAAAGGATGGCTGCCTCTTGGCGGCAACCGAATTGGAATACGGGCAGCTCATGGAGGATATTTTTACTATGCGCATCTTTCTTCTTATGCAAAGGAATTTCAGACAGGAGAACAGGTGAACGCAGGAGATATCCTTGGATATATGGGCAATACCGGGTATGGTCCGGAAGGGACAAAAGGACGTTTTCCGGTTCATCTGCATCTGGGAATCTATATTCCGGTCACTGATCAAAAAGAAATCAGTATCAATCCATTTTACCTGTTGAAAATTTTTCAGAAAAACATAAGAAAGTACACATATTAATTACATATCCAATAAAAAATGTGCTATAATGAGCAGGAGAACAAAATGATTTTTGTACTCCGGTATTTTCCTGCAAGGAGTGAATAAGATGGAAATACAGTTATGGAGAAGTATTTTATGTCCATATGAGCTTGCTGTGAGGGAACTGACAGTAAAGTTTGAGCATATTATAGAGGAACACAGACAGAATGATCTGTATTCTCCTATTGAACAGGTAAGAGGCCGGGTTAAAAGCGTGCCCAGTATCCTGGAAAAAATGCAGCGCAAGCATATTCCTATGGATCGTATGGAAGAGGAAATAGAGGATATCGCCGGTATCCGGATCATATGCCAATTTGAAGAAGATATTGATACAGTTGCCGCTTTGATCCAGAAACGAAGCGATATGAAGATCAAAAGCGAAAAGAATTATCTGAAACATATTAAACAAAGCGGTTATAGAAGCTATCATCTGATCATTTACTACACTGTGGAGACCATAGAGGGGCCGAAGACGCTGCAGGCAGAGATTCAGATCCGTACAATGGCTATGAATTTCTGGGCAACCATTGAGCATTCTCTCCAGTATAAGTATAAGGGCGAGATGCCTCTTCATGTGGCAGAACGGCTGAGTAAAGCAGCAGACGCTATAATCGCGCTGGACCAGGAGATGTCTTCTGTGCGTAATGAAATCATGGATGCACAGAATTCTTCCAGAATGCAGTCAAATCTTGTAAAAGATATTCTGCTTAGTATTGAAAATCTTTATAAAATATCAAATAAACGTGAAGTGGAAAAAATTCAGAATGAGTTCCTTCGTGTATTCCAGACCAAGGATCTGCAGCAGCTGGAACGTTTCCACAGGCAGCTTGACATTATTGCAGAGGGTTATCGTGCCCAGTCAGTAGCATTTTAGGAGCAGATTACATGCATGAATTTTTACCAGTAACAGCGAAAGAGATGAGAGACAGAGGGTGGGAACAGGTTGATTTTGTTTATCTCACTGGAGATGCCTATGTAGATCATTCCTCTTTTGGCTGTGCCATCATAAGCCGGCTTTTAGAGAGCCGGGGCTATCGGGTCGGAATCATAGCACAGCCCGACTGGCGCAAAAAAGAAAGTATCCAGGTGTTTGGGAAACCACGCCTGGGTTTTCTTGTGACTGCCGGAAATATGGATTCCATGGTAAACCATTACACAGTTTCTAAAAAACACCGCCGGAAGGATGCGTATTCTCCGGGAGGGGTTATGGGACTCCGGCCAGATATGGCCACTGTGGTTTACAGTAATCTGATTCGTCAGACTTACAAAAATACACCGATTATCCTTGGAGGGATCGAGGCAAGTCTTCGAAGACTTGCGCACTACGATTACTGGCAAAATCAGGTGCGGAGAAGTATCCTGATGGATTCCGGTGCGGATCTGATCTCTTATGGAATGGGAGAACATTCTATCCTGGAGATTGCAGAAGCTTTGGACAGTGGAATTCCGGTTCAGGAGCTTACCTATATTCCGGGAACTGTTTATAAAAGTAAAACACTGGATCCAGTGTTTGATCCAATACTTCTCCCGTCCTATGATAAAATCTGTGAAACGAAAAAAGCATACGCAGACAGTTTTGCGATCCAGTACAAGAATACCGACCCTTTTACAGCCAGGCCTCTTGCAGAGGATTACGGCACTCGAGGGTACGTGATCCAGAATCCACCGGCCAAGCCTCTCTCTCAGCAGGAAATGGACGATGTATACGATCTTCCATACACAGGAACCTGGCACCCGATGTATGACAGCCAGGGAGGAATTCCTGCTCTTGAGGAGATCCGATTCAGCCTTACCAGCAACAGAGGATGCTTCGGAAGCTGCAGCTTTTGTGCCCTTACATTTCATCAGGGACGGATCCTGCAGACAAGAAGCCATGATTCCATTATAAAAGAAGCAGTACACATGACAGAAGATCCTGCGTTTAAAGGCTATATTCATGATGTGGGAGGGCCAACAGCAGATTTTCGGCAGCCATCCTGTCAAAAACAGCTGACCAAAGGTGTCTGTCAGAATCGCCAGTGCCTTTTTCCGGAACCCTGCAAAAATCTGACGGCAGATCACAGCGACTATGTATCGCTCCTGCGCAAGCTGCGAAAGATCCCGAAAGTGAAAAAAGTATTTATCCGTTCCGGTGTACGCTTTGATTATGTTATGGCAGACAAAAGCCCTGTATTTCTTCAGGAGCTTGTAAAGCATCATATCAGCGGACAGCTGCGTGTTGCACCGGAACATGTGTCAGACAAAGTCCTGCATTATATGGGGAAACCTTCTCATCAGGTATATGAAAAATTCCTGAAGGCATATGAAAAAGAAAATGCAAAAACAGGACAAAAGCAGTATGCAGTGCCTTACTTTATGTCTTCTCATCCGGGATGCACCGTAAAAGATGCGGTAAAATTGGCAGAATACGTAAGAGATCTTGGATTTACACCGGAACAGGTACAGGATTTTTATCCGACACCGTCTACACTTTCTACCTGTATGTACTATACAGGGATCCATCCGCTTACAGGAGAAAAAGTTTATGTTCCAAAGGATCCTCATGAAAAGGCCATACAGAGAGCTTTGATGCAGTATAAAAATCCTGCCAACAGGACACTGGTACTGGAAGGTCTTAGACTGGCCGGACGTATGGATCTGGTGGGCTTTGGACCCAAATGTCTGATACGGCCGGAGAGAAAGAATACCCCGGACAGACCTAAGAACAGAGAACAGTCAGGAAAAAAATCCGGCAAAAAAACAATTCGTCATACCCATCAGAAGAAAAAGAAATAACACATCAAGGAGTACTACATGAGCAAAAAATCCACTGGGAAATCAGCAAAAAAAGGCGAATTTGGCTATATTGCAGCGGAAAAGAAACGAAAACTGATCCTTACGGCAATCTTATTTGCAGTACCTTTGCTGATCTTTTTTACCGCATTTATTTATTTTAAGACAAGACTGACAATATGGACTGTGATCGCTGTGGTTGGATGTCTTCCTGCCTGCAAGATGATGGTCAATCTGATCATGCTGTTTCGTTCTCCGTCTATGGAGCCGTCCGTGTATGACCAGATACAGGAACATTGCGGAGATCTGGTCATGTCCTATGAAATGTATATGACATTCTATGAAAAAAGCGCCTTTATCGATGCTTTTGCCATCTGCGGAAATCTGGTAGTAGGATACAGCAGCGACCCAAAGATCGACGGAGCTTTTATGGAAACAGAAGCACAGAAGATCCTGAAAGGCAACGGTTATCGTGCTACGGTAAAGATCTTCAAAGATCTGAAACCTTTTCTGGAAAGGCTGGACTCTATGAACGAGCACAGAGAATCACTGGAAGAGGGCATTAAATTCCGTCCGGATGAGCGTTATCCGGAACTTTCGAGAAATGAACTGATCCGCCATACGATTCTGGCGATCTGTCTGTAGGTGAACCATGAAACAGTTTACGATCAATCCAAATGAAGCGGGACAGCGTTTTGATAAATATCTGGCAAAACTTCTTCGGGAGGCCCCAAAGAGTTTTCTTTATAAAATGCTCCGCAAAAAAAATATAACTTTGAATGGGAAAAAGGCATCCGGAAATGAAAAACTGTCTGCAGGAGATGAAATCAAACTTTTTTTTAGCGATGATACCTATCTGAAATTCAGCGGCAGTGAAAAAGCGCCGAGAGCAGAAACAAATCTGAATATCCTGTACGAAGATGAACATGTACTTCTGATCAATAAACCTGTGGGAATGCTTTCCCAGCCTGACGACAGCGGTGAACCATCACTGGTAGAATATGTAACGGGTTACCTTCTGGAAACAGGAGGGATCACAGAAGAGGAACTGGTCACTTTCCGTCCTTCCGTGTGTAACCGCCTGGATAAAAACACCAGCGGTATGGTGGCAGCAGGAAAAAGTCTTGCCGGACTCCAGGCGCTGTCAGGCCTTTTCCATGACAGGACTATTCATAAAGACTATCTCTGTGTGGTCCGGGGTGTTTTGAAGGAAAAGCGTCATATACGCGGATATCTGAAAAAGGACAGCAGGCAGAACAAAGTAACCATATACAAAACACCTGCTGAAGACGCACAGCCGATTGAAACCATTTATACGCCTTTAGGCAATAATGGCAGAGTGACCCTTCTGAAAGTAAGGCTGCTGACAGGCCGTACGCACCAGATTCGCGCTCATCTGGCGGCAGAAGGCCATCCGCTTATGGGGGATGCCAAATATGGGAGCAGGGAGTTTAATCGGAGCATTTGTGAAAAATATGGGCTGCGGCACCAGCTTCTGCATGCATACTGCCTGACATTTCCCAAACTTACAGGATGTCTGGAATGTGTTTCCGAAAAATGTTTTTATGCGGAACCACCGGAATTATTTACTCATATCATCAAAGAAGAACAGTTAGAGGAGAGTTATCATGAAAATCTGGAATGAAATCTGGGACTATGTAAAAATGATCGTTATTGTGGTAGTGATCGTGCTTTTTGTAAACAATTTTGTGCTGATTAATGCAAAAATTCCTTCAGAATCCATGGAAAATACGATTATGACAGGGGATCGTGTCTTTGGATTCCGTCTGGCATACGGAATCAACGCAGATATCTTCGGCAACCATATTTCTAAGAAAATGAAAGATCCGGAGCGTTTCGACATTATTATTTTTAAGTATCCGGATGATGAAAGCCAGCTTTTTATCAAGCGTCTTATCGGGCTTCCAGGAGAAACAGTGGAAATCCGGGACGGTAAGGTATATATCAATGGAGCACAGGAACCCCTGGATGACAGTTTTGTACCTGAGACTCCAGGAGGAAATTACGGTCCTTATGTAGTTCCTGAGGATTCTTATTTCATGCTTGGCGATAACCGTGAGAATTCCAGAGACTCCAGATTCTGGGACAATACGTTTGTTTCTTTTGATCAGATTGTCGGAAAAGCAGTGGTACGTTATTTCCCGTCTATCAAAATGTTGAAGTAATCATGGCGTGGGTAAGCAGAGGCCTCCGGGGTTCTACCCTGGAGGAACTGATCAACCGTACAAATGAACAGTACGCAGAAAAAAAGCTGGCGCTGATCCAGAAAATTCCCACCCCGATTACACCTGTAAAAATGGATAAGAGTCATCACCAGATCACACTGGCTTATTTTGAGCAGAAAAGTACCGTGGACTACATTGGAGCCGTGCAGGGGATTCCTGTCTGCTTTGACGCAAAGGAGTGCCGCACGGATACGTTTCCTTTAAGCAATATCCACCTGCATCAGGTAGAGTTTATGAAAGCTTTTGAAGAACAGGGCGGAATTGCGTTTTTTCTGCTCTTTTTCAGCAGTGAGGATCTTTTTTATTATCTGCCCTTAAGGCTTCTGCTAAAATTCTGGGAAAGGATGGAACAGGGAGGCCGAAAGAGTTTTCGAAGAGAAGAACTGGAAGAGTGCTTTTACCTGCCAAGACAGGGTGGATTTTTTGTACCGTATCTGGAAGGGGTAAAAACAGATCTGAATTTACGGGATTGACAAGTTCGCTTTTATTTACTATAATCTTAGATATTTCATATAGTAACATGGTAGCGAACTAAAGTAAAACTCCCAGGAGGATAAGATCATGCAGAGGATTTTTCATACGCCGGAGGGAGTCCGGGATATCTACAGCAGAGAATGTTCACAGAAACATCAGCTTCAAGACCGGATCCGGAAGGTTTTTCAGGGATATGGATATGAGGAGATTGAAACACCGACTTTTGAATATTTTGAAGTGTTCAGCAGAGAAGTGGGTACTGTTCCGTCCAGGGACCTGTACAAATTTTTTGACAGGGAAGGGAACACGCTTGTGCTCCGCCCGGATTTTACCCCGTCTGTTTCCAGAGCCTGTGCCACTTATTTTTCACCGGAAAAAGAGGTGGTTACACTGTCCTATACCGGACAGACTTTTGTAAACAGTTCCAGTTATCAAGGCAGATTAAAAGAAACCACGCAGATGGGCGTAGAGCGTATCGGAGATGATTCCCCGGAAGCAGACGCAGAACTTCTTGCCATGACGGTGGAATGTCTTCTGGCATCTGGGTTGAGAGAATTTCAGGTAAGTGTAGGACAGGTGGACTATTTTAAATCGCTTCTTGGGGAAGCGGAGCTTGATGAAGAAGCAGAAGAACGTCTTCGGGAACTGATCGCAGAGAAAAATTATTTCGGTGTAGAAGAACTGGTTGAGGGACAGAATCTGAATCAGGATCTTTCCGCAGCGCTTCAGCAGATTCCGCATTTGTTTGGTTCCAGAGAGGTTCTGGACAGAGCCCGTTCTCTTACGGATAATCCGATGGCTGTTCAGGCGGTAGAGCGTCTGGAAAAAATATATGAGATCATGAAGATCTATGGCTATGAAAAATATATCAGTTTTGATTTTGGTATGGTAAGTAAAATCCAGTATTACACAGGTATTATTTTTCAGGCATATACTTATGGCACAGGAGAGCCGCTGGTCAAGGGAGGACGCTACAATAACCTTTTGAAGCATTTTGGCACACCGGCAGCCTCGATCGGTTTTGTTATTGTTGTAGACAGTCTTCTGACCGCATTATCCAGGCAGAAGATCGAAACATTTCAGGAAGAAGAACCTTATGTGCTGACCTATACAGAAGATATGCTGGAAGAGGCTGTGGTGAAAGCACAGCGTCTGAGAAAAGAAGGCAGGCGGGTAGCTCTGCGAAAAGTAAAGGAGGGCTGCTGAAATGAGATATTTGACGATCGCACTTACAAAAGGACGTCTGGCCCAGGAAACACTGGATATTTTTGAAAAGATCGGTGTAACCTGTGAAGAGATACGTGATAAAGATTCTCGAAAACTGATCTTTGTCAATGAAGAATTGAAACTGAAATTTTTTCTTGCCAAAGGTCCGGATGTTCCGACTTATGTAGAATATGGTGCAGCTGATATTGGTATTACAGGAAAGGATACCATTCTTGAGGAAGGCCGAAAGCTTTATGAGGTGATGGATCTGGGATTTGGAGCCTGCAGAATGTGTGTCTGCGGACCGGAAAGTGCCCGGGAACTTCTTCACAATAATCAGCTGATCCGGGTGGCAACGAAATATCCGAATATCGCTAAAGATTATTTTTATAATAAAAAACACCAGACAGTAGAGATCATCAAACTGAATGGTTCTATTGAACTGGCTCCTATCGTAGGGCTTTCGGAAGTGATTGTAGACATTGTAGAAACCGGAAGCACGTTAAAGGAAAACGGTCTGAAGGTCCTGGAAGAGGTATGTCCTCTTTCTGCGAGAATGATCGTAAATCAGGTAAGTATGAAAATGGAAGATGAGCGGATCCGGAAACTGATCGGTGATCTTCGCAATGTGATAAAAGGATGATTGACTGAAGTACTGACAGAAGGGATGGAGGAGAACATGCGGATAGTATCACTTACAAAAGAAACAACAAAAGACATTCTTGAGGATCTTCTGAAAAGAAGCCCCAATAATTATGGAAACTATGAAGCGGCTGTTGCGGAAATTTTGAATAAAGTACGCCTGGAAGGAGACCGTGCACTTTTTGATTACACCAGAGAATTTGATAAATCAGAGATCACGAAGGAAACCATCCGGGTAACGGAAGAAGAAATCCAGGAAGCATATGATGCAGTGGATCAGGCCCTGGTGGATGTGATCAAAAAGGCACTGGTCAATATCAGAAGCTATCATGAAAAGCAGAAACAGAACAGCTGGTTTACTTCTTCGGAGGAAGGTACGATGCTTGGACAAAAGGTAATGCCTCTCCAGCGTGTTGGCGTTTATGTACCGGGCGGCAAGGCTGTTTATCCATCTTCCGTACTTATGAATATAGTACCTGCGAAAGTAGCCGGAGTAGACCAGATCGTAATGACCACTCCTCCTGGAAAAGATGGAAAAGTAAATCCTTCTACTTTGGTTGCCGCCAAAGAAGCCGGAGCAGATGAGATCTATAAGGTAGGAGGCGCACAGGCAGTAGGTGCACTCGCTTATGGTACGGAGAGTATTCCGAAGGTGGATAAGATCGTAGGTCCTGGAAATATTTTTGTTGCTCTTGCAAAAAAAGCAGTTTACGGTCATGTAAGTATCGACTCCATTGCCGGACCCAGTGAGATCCTGGTACTGGCAGACGACAGCGCAAATCCGCGCTTCGTGGCAGCAGATCTTCTTTCTCAGGCAGAACATGACGAACTGGCTTCTGCAATCCTGATCACAACAAGCAGAGATCTGGCAGAAAAGGTCAGCCATGAAGTAGAGGAATTTGTAAAGATCCTTTCACGTAAAGAGATCATCCAGAAATCCCTGGATAATTTTGGATACATCCTGATCGCAGAAAACATGGACGATGCAATCGAGGCAGCCAATGCGATTGCATCAGAGCATATGGAGATCGTTACGAAAAATCCTTTTGAGGTTATGATGAAGATACGAAACGCAGGAGCGATCTTTATTGGCGAATACAGTTCCGAGCCTTTGGGAGATTATTTTGCAGGCCCTAACCATGTACTTCCCACAAATGGAACTGCGAAATTTTTCTCTCCGCTTTCTGTAGATGACTTTGTAAAAAAATCAAGTATTGTATATTATTCCAGAGAGGCGCTGAAAAAGATCCATAAAGATATCGAACAGTTTGCTTCCTCTGAACAGCTGACTGCACATGCGAATTCCATTGCAGTACGCTTTGAAAATGAAAACTGACAGGAGAATCCTTATGACGAGAGAAGCATCTATCGAGAGAAATACAAAAGAAACAGAGATCAAGCTAAAACTGAACCTTGATGGAACCGGATATTCTGATATTATTACAGGCGTAGGTTTTTTTGACCATATGCTGGATGGATTCACGAGACATGGTCTGTTTGATCTTTGTGTCCGTGTTCATGGAGACCTGAATGTAGATGATCATCATACCATAGAAGATACAGGAATTGTCCTGGGAACTGCGATCAGAGAAGCCGCTGGCGATAAAAAAGGAATCCGCCGGTTCGGGAGCTGTATTCTTCCTATGGACGAAGTACTGGTCCTTTGTGCGGCAGATCTTTCCGGACGTCCGTATTATTCTTCTGATGCAGTGTTTTCTTCTGAACGCATCGGAGATATGTCGGCAGAGATGGTAAAAGAGTTTTTTTATGCCGTTTCCTACAGTGCAGGCATGAACCTTCATTTCAAAGTGCTTACTAACGGAAACAGTCATCATCTGGCCGAGGCAATGTTTAAAAGCTTTGCAAAAGCTCTGGATCAGGCATTTTCCTATGATCCAAGGATCAAAGACGTACTTTCTACAAAGGGAAGCCTGTAATAAAGCGATGATAAAGGAGAATGATTATGGATAATAAACAAATGATCCCCTGCCTCTATCTGGAATCTGGAAAAGCAGTAACAGGATTCGGACAGAGAAATCTTTTTGGCGATGGAGACGTAGAAAGACTTGCAGGTATGTACAGTGACAACGGCGCCGATCAGCTTCTTGTTTTTGACTTTTCTTCCGATGATGTGGAACATGAAAAAGCCATCGCCTGGATCAAGGCAATCTGTGAATCTGCAGAAATTCCTGTTATGGCTGCAGGCAATATCAATCGAATGGAAGACGTAAAAAAACTGATCTATGCCGGCTGCGCAAAGGTGGCTCTGAATTTCTCAAAACAAAGTAATATTGATCTCTTGGAAGAAATGTCAAAACGCTTTGGCAGGGAAAAAATGTACGTATGCGTATCTTCCCCGGAAGAGTTTACCGATCATCAGGAACTGATTGAAAAATATGCAGGAGGAATTCTTGCTTTAGATGCTGTTCAGGATTCTGTTTTCTCTGTTTCCTCCATGCAGGTGATCCTGCATACAGAAGAAAGTCGTGAGAAAGAACTTTTTGCTCTGTTAAAACATTCTGCTGTGTGTGGCCTCAGCGGATCTTATGTAAGCGCAGAGGATACCGACCTCATTGGTTTTAAAGATGCGTGCCGTAAAGAAAATATACCGGTAAATATCTGTGAAAGCGCGATTGAATGGTCGGAATTTAAACTGAACAGTGATGGCCTGATTCCTGTTGTGGTGCAGGATTATAAAACAGATGAAGTTCTGATGGTAGCTTATATGAATGAGGAGGCATTCCAGGCAACTCTTCATACAGGCAAAATGACCTACTGGAGCAGGAGCCGTCAGGAATTATGGCTGAAAGGTGCAACTTCCGGGCATTTTCAATATGTAAAATCATTGACATTGGATTGTGACAATGATACGATTCTTGCAAAGGTTGCTCAGATTGGCGCTGCCTGCCATACAGGAAACAAAACCTGTTTCTTTCAGCCTTTGATGAAAAAAGAGTATGATGATACGAATCCGCTCCGGGTGTTCCAGGAGGTTTATGATGTGATCATGGACAGAAAACTCCATCCCAAAGAAGGTTCTTACACCAATTATCTTTTTGATAAGGGGATAGATAAGATCCTGAAAAAAGTAGGAGAAGAATGCACGGAAATTGTGATTGCCGCAAAAAACCCTGATAAAGATGAAATCAAATATGAGATTTCCGATTTTCTTTATCATGTTATGGTTTTGATGGCAGAAAAAGGAGTGACCTGGGAAGAAATCACCAGGGAACTTGCAAGGAGATAAAAATCCAGGCATGACCAGGGTATATCCTCTGGTCTTTTGCCATGTTATACAGGAGATATGTATGAAACAGAAGAGAAATTCCCACATAAGAAAAAGCAATTACCATCCGCCCAAAACACAGGCAGAGAAAACGGTCCAGCGTACAATGCCGGAGCAAAAAAGAAGCACAGGGCATACTCCTCCCAAGAAGAAAAAGCCGGCTTCTCCCTTAAAAGGCAGGCAGCTTCCGGAAAAGTATCCGCTGCCGGGAAAACTGATTTTCTGGAAACGTATTTTTAAAAATATTGTATCTGTAAAGGCGGCCCTTTTGTTATTGATCCTTTGTCTGGCAGGAGGATCCGCCATTTATCTGGTGCAAAGGCTAGGTTCCGGGTCGGCAGGTGAGCCTGGCGAAAAAGCGGTAAAGACGTTTTCGAAAAAATCAGAGGAACCTTTACTGGAGATGGAAAAAACAGATGAAATTTTCTTTGAACCTCACAGTGTAGAATCTACGAGACCGGAAAATCTGATTGCCTCTACAGAGCTGGAAGTAGACGGAACTGTTCTGGACAGCATTGCTTCGTATACACAAGATCAACCCATTTCCTTTCAAAAAGGCAGCAAATATACGAAAGTGGACGGAATCGTTTCTTTTAGGGGGAATAATTTCCGCGACAGTGCTGTATATGGAAAAGCTTCTCTGGTAAATAACAAATTAAAGGATAAGTGGTCCAGAGATACCGGATCTCTTTCTTCCCAGGGGACTGTCTGGACAGGAAGCGGATGGACGGGTCAGCCGCTGATGCAAAAATGGCCAAAAGAAGTAAAAGCCCATATGAATATGAACGACTGGGCAAAGGAAAAGGACGATCTGGTAGAAGTGATCTATGCCTGTATGGATGGTTATGTTTATTTTCTGGATCTGGAAACCGGAAAAGATACAAGAGAACCGCTCTATCTTGGATACACGTTCAAAGGCTCCGGAGCATTGGATCCCAGAGGATATCCGATCCTTTATGTCGGCGCAGGCTACAATAGCGATCAGGGAACGGCAAGAGTATTTGTGATCAATCTCCTTGACTGCAGCACCATGTATACTTTTGGAGATAATGACCCGTTTTCCCTTAGAGGAAGTTTAAGCTTTTTTGATTCCTCTGCCCTTGTAGATGCAGAGACGGATACGTTGATTTATCCCGGAGAAAATGGGATTTTATATCTGATCAAACTGAATACCCAATATGATCCGGAAGCAGGAACGTTATCGGTCAATCCGGGAAAAACTGTAAAATGGCATTACTACGGAACAAGATCCAGCACGGAATCTTTCTGGGTTGGAATGGAAGTCAGCGCCGCTGTTTACAAAAATTATCTGTTTACCTCAGATAATGGCGGAAATCTTATGTGCCTGGATCTGAATACGATGGAACTGGTATGGGTTCAGGATATTTTGGATGATTCTAATTCTACACCGGTACTTTCAATAGAAGACGGTCATCTTTACCTTTACATCAGCACATCGTTCCGCTTAGGATGGAGAAGTTATGACCAGGCGACGGTACCGGTATGGAAGATCAATGCAGAAACCGGAGAGATCATCTGGCAGACAGACTATCAGTGTTATACAGATGACGGTGTATCCGGGGGTGTGCAGTCTACGATTGCTACAGGAAAAAATGATCTCAAAGATTATGTATATGTAACCGTATCCAAAACGGAGGACAATGCAACCGGCGTTCTGCACTGTCTGGATAAGAAGACAGGAAAAATGGTCTGGGAGCATAAATCCGGTTATGCCTGGTCTTCCCCGGTCAGTGTATATGACAAGGACAAAAAAGGCCGTGTTATTTACTGCAGCAGTAATGGAAATATGTATCTTCTGGATGGAACAACAGGAGAAGTTCTTGATACCCTTTCTCTCAGTGAGGGTGTGATCGAAGCTTCCCCGGCTGTATACGGAAGCACTGCTGTTGTAGGAACCAGAGACTGCAAAATCTGGGGAATTGAACTGGAATAAAAAATCATATGAAATAATAATTATCAAAAAGGATGCAACTATATGAGAAAACTAGCTTTAAACGATGAAATAATGTTAAAGATCGACAAAGCCGCACGTTATATCGGCGGCGAAGTCAATTCTGTCATGAAAGATAAAAATAAAGTGGATCTTCGGTTTTGTATGGCATTTCCGGACGTGTATGAAATCGGAATGTCTAATCTTGGTATGGCGATCCTTTATGACAGCTTTAACAAAAGAGAAGATGTCTGGTGTGAACGACTGTTTTCTCCCTGGACAGATCTGGATCAGCTGATGAGAGAGCAGCATATTCCTCTTTTTGCCCTGGAATCTCAGGATCCGGTAAAAGATTTTGATATGCTTGGAATTACTCTGGGATATGAAATGTGTTATACAAATGTACTTCAGCTTCTGGACCTTTCCGGAATCCCTCTGAAAGCAGAAGAAAGAGGCATGGACTTTCCTATTGTGATAGGCGGAGGAGCCTGTGCTTATAATCCAGAACCTCTTGCACCGTTTTTTGATCTTTTTTATATTGGAGAAGGAGAAATTTCTTATAATGCTCTGTTCGATGCTTATATTGGGAACAAAAAAGCAGGCGGAAGCAAGGCGGATTTTCTGAAAAAAGCAGCTCAGGTTCCGGGCATTTATGTTCCTTCTTTTTATGATGTAACTTATAAGGAAGACGGAACGATCGCTTCCTTTATTCCGAATACACCGGAAGCGCCTGAAAAAGTAGAAAAGCAGCTGATCGTGGACATGGAAAAAGACTATAATGCGCTGGAAGCTCCGGTGGTGCCTTTTATCAAAGCAACACAGGATCGTGTGACACTGGAAATCCAGAGAGGCTGTATCAGAGGCTGCCGCTTCTGTCAGGCGGGAATGATCTACCGTCCTACAAGAGAGCGAGACGTCGAAGACTTAAAAGAAGCTGCACGTATTATGCTGAAAAATACAGGACATGAGGAAATATCATTGAGCTCTTTAAGTTCCAGCGATTACAGCCAGCTGAAAGAGCTAGTTACATTCCTTATTGATGAATTCCGTGCGAAAGCAGTAAATATTTCTCTTCCATCCCTTCGTATCGATGCTTTTGCCCTGGATGTCATGAGCAAGGTGCAGGATGTGAAAAAAAGCAGCCTTACTTTTGCTCCGGAAGCAGGTTCACAGCGTCTCCGTGACGTAATCAATAAAGGCCTTACGGAAGAGGATATTTTACATGGTGCAGGAGAAGCTTTTGAAGGCGGCTGGAATCGTGTAAAGCTTTATTTTATGCTGGGACTTCCTACTGAAACAGAGGAAGATATGAAGGGAATCGCTCATCTTGCAGAGAAAATAGCAGAGCGTTATTATGAGATTCCGAAAGACAGAAGAAATGGAAAGGTACAGATCAATGTAAGCACATCCTTTTTTGTGCCGAAACCATTTACTCCTTTCCAGTGGGCTCCTATGTATCGGGAAGAGGAATTTATTGAAAAAGCAAAGATTGTAAAAAATGAAATCCGTTCTCAGCTGAACCAGAAGAGCATTCGCTATAACTGGCATGAGCCGGATGTAACTGTTCTGGAAGGTTTCCTGGCAAGAGGTGACCGAAGAAGTGCGGATGTTATTTTGAAAGCCTATGAAAAAGGTGCCCTTTATGATGCGTGGTCCGAAAATTTCCATTATGAGATCTGGAAAGAGGCGTTTGCTGAGACCGGCATGGATATAGAATTTTATACTCTTCGTGAACGAAACACAGACGAAATCCTTCCATGGGATTTTATTGATGCAGGCGTGACAAAAGAGTTCCTGATCCGCGAATGGAAGCAGGCGAAGGCAGAAACAGTGACTCCAAACTGCCGCCAGAGATGTTCCGGCTGTGGTGCCAGAAAATATGAAGGAGGCGTGTGCTTTGAAGGTAAGAATTAAATTTACAAAAACAGGATATATGAAATTTGTAGGTCATCTGGATACTATGCGGTATTTTCAGAAGGCCATCCGCAGAGCAGAGCTTCCGGTTGCTTTTTCAGGAGGATATAGCCCTCATATGATCATGTCCTTTGCCGCCCCTCTTGGTGTTGGAACCACCAGCCTTGGGGAATATTTTGACATGGAACTGACGGAAACAATGCCAACAGCAGAAATTCAGCAGCGTTTAAATGAAACAATGGTTGAAGGTGTAACCGTGTGTTCTGTCCGTCAGGTAGAAGATGGGAAAGCCAGCACAGCCATGGCGCTTGTTGCCGCAGCAGACTATTATGTTTCTTTCCGAGATGGGAAAGAACCGTCCGTTCCATGGAGAGAAAAATTTTCCGAGTTTCTGGATCAGAAAGAAATCGTTGTAACAAAGAAAACAAAGCGCAGTGAAAAAACCGTTGATATTCGTCCGTTTATCTATAAGGCAGAGCTCTTAGACGAAGGTATTTTCATGCAGTTGGCTTCTGCAAGTTCAAATTATACAAAACCAGAGCTGGTCATGGATACCTTTATGAAATGGATCGGGGAAGAACCGAAGGAATTTGCATATCTCATTGAAAGAAGAGAAGTTTATGCAGATGCAGGAGAGAACCGTAATCCTCGATTTATCCCTCTGGAAGAATTAGGAGAAGAAGTTTGAGCCGGCTGATCATTACAGAGCTTTCTGTGCATGGTTCTCCTTGTATTGTCTGTTCCGTAACAGAAGGTACAAGTGTTATGGAACTTCGTCTGGAAGCATCAGGCAAAAAAAGTATTCTGAACAATATTTACGTAGGACAGGTAGAAAATATTGCTTCCAATATCAAGGCAGCATTTGTCCGGTTTGGAGAAGGAATCACAGGATATCTCCCTTTGGATCAGGCTGCAGGTGCCATTTTTACGGCAGGACGAAAAGGAGATGCACCTTTGCGGCCGGGAGATGAGCTGCTGGTTCAGGTATGTCGGGATGCCATGAAGGGAAAGCTTCCGGCATTGACTACAAATCTGAATTTTCCTGGTAAATATCTGGTACTTACCACAGGAAATAAAAAAATCGGTTTTTCAGGAAAGCTTACAAAAGAGGAATCATCTGTACTAAATAAATGGCTGGAACCAGAAAGAGAACAAAAGGATAGAGGCTATGGAATCATAGCAAGAACCAATAGCGCAGAGGCTCAAAAAGAAGAATTTCTGCATGAACTTGCATTTTTGAAAACACTTTATCAAAAAACGGCAGTACTGGGGAAAAATCGTACCTGTTTTAGTCTTCTTTATGAAGCGGAACCTTTTTATCTGGCAGCAGTCCGTGATGTGTACAGCCGCGATCTGGAAGAAATCATTACAGATGTCCCGGAAATTTATGAAAAATTACAGGGATATCTTCAGGATTTTCGTCCGGAGGAACTGACAAAACTAAGGTTTTATGAGGATAAACTTCTTCCCCTCTATAAATTGTATCGAATAGAGCGTGCTCTGGAAGAAGTACAACAGGAAAAAATCTGGCTGAAAAGCGGAGGATTCCTTGTAATCCAGCAAACAGAGGCCTTTGTTTCTGTTGATGTAAACAGTGGAAAGTATACAGGAAAAAAACAGGCAGAAGAAACCTACAGACGGATCAATCTGGAAGCTGCCGGAGAAATCGCACGACAGATACGCCTTCGGAATCTTTCAGGAATCATATTGATCGACTTCATTAATATGTCGAATCCGGATCATCAGGATGAACTGTTTCATGTACTTCAGAAATATCTGCGCAAAGATCCGGTAAAATGCAAAGCTATTGATATCACACCGCTTCATATTCTGGAAATGACCCGAAAAAAAGTAAGACGGCCTGTGATTGAAGAAATAAAAAGTTTAACAGAAAAAAACACATGATCTTAAGGGGATTATGAATAATATGACAAGGGGATGTTCAGTCCAGAATGGGCTGGCATCCCTTTTGTTGTATTTTAAGGGGAAAAAACCGAATGGGAGTGAGAAAAAATGAAGGAAACAAAAGTAACCATTTACAAAAAATCCAATGTAAAGACCAGTTCTATGCACAAAAAAGAATTGCTCAGAACCGCAGTTTACTGTCGGGTCAGTACAGAACATGAAGCGCAAAAAAGTTCTTTGCTGATCCAGAAAAAAGCTTTTGAAGATCTGGTCAAAAAAGAGCCGCGCCTGCTGTTAACAGAAGTCTATATGGATCAGGGAAAGTCAGGTGGAAGCAGAGAAAAAAGAGAGGCTTTTAATCACATGATCCGGCATTGTTATGAGGGAAAGATCGATCTGGTAATAACAAAAAGCATCAGCCGCTTTGGAAGAAATCTGGCTGATACCGCAGAATGTATCCGGGACTTGAAAGGATTGGGAGTTCCGGTTTATTTTGAAGAAGAACATCTGAATACTATGGATCCTTCTGCAGATCTTGTGATCTTTATGCTGGCAGCGATTGCTCAGGAAGAATTAAACGCCCATTCCAGGAGCATCCGATGGGTTCTGCAGCAAAGTGCCTGTCTAGGAAAGCCCTCAAGAGCTGTCTGCTATGGATATGAAAAAAATCGAGATGCTCAGTGGAAGATCGTCCCCTCTGAGGCCGAAAAAATACAGTTGATCTTTCAGATGGCAGCAGAACAAAATCTTTACGAAGAACTTATATACAGACTGAACGATATGGAGAGAAAGGAGGGAAGCAGTTTTACCTGGAACAAAAATAAGGTATATCGTATTTTAAAAAAAGAAGAATACATGGGAGATATTCTCACTCATAAAACGATCTCTATCGACTATCTGACACATCGGCAGGTAAAAAACAAAGGACTATCTGTACAGTATTATATCAAAGATCATCATGAGCCGATCATAAGCAGAGAACTATTTCATACGGTGCAGGCGGTTTTGTGGGATAGATACCGCTGCAAAAAAATACAAAAGGATACAGAAAAAATAACGTATATTTATTGAGAGATATCTGCATATGAGATCTGTAGTAATAAAAAATATAAAAAATGACTATTATAAAGGAAAGAAAAAAGGAATCGCGGCATATTGCCGGGTAAGCACCGGGCTGGAAGAACAACAGAGCAGCCTGAAGAATCAGACAGAAGCTTTTTATAGAATGATTTCTTTAAGAGAAGACTGGACACTGGCAGGAATTTATGCAGATGAAGGAAAATCCGGAACAGATGCAATACACCGTCATCAATTTAATCGATTACTGGAGGATGCCAGAAAAAGAAAAATAGATATTATACTTGTAAAGTCCATATCCAGATTTGCCAGAAACATCGGTGACTGTCAGAACTATGCTAGAGAATTAAGACAGTTAGGAATGAATGAGAAGTCAGAATTGTTGAGATAACATATAAAAAATAAAACCTCTGTCTTTTTCTGACGGATTCTGTTACAATCATATTATATATGGGCTGCAGAGGTTTTGACCAGAATTGATATGCTCCTGAAACTGTGTGCCCGTGAAAATGCCAATGAGAAGAAGGAGACAGATATGGAAACTTTATTGATCCTGGGGGCCGGGGGATTCGGTCAGATGGTAAAGGAGACAGCTTTGCAGCTGGGCTATAAAAAAGTGGTTTTTCTGGATGATGCCGCAAAGGGGGAGGACGTGATCGGCATGTGCTGTGACTATGTGCTTCGTCATTCGGAATATCCGGTAGCGGTAGCGGCTTTTGGTAATAACCGGACACGCCTTCATTGGACTGATAAGCTGATTCAGGAAGGTTATGAGGTTCCTGCGATTATTCATCCGTCTGCGATTGTAAGTCCCAGCGCTGTGATCGAACCGGGATGCTTTATTATGCAGAGGGCTGTGGTAAATACCCATACAAAGATCGAACGCGCGGCGCTGATCAACAGCGGAGCGGTTGTGGATCATGATTCGGTTGTGTGTGCCGGTGCTCATGTGTGTCTGGGAAGTATTGTAAAAGCCAACTGCACCATTGAAACCGGCAGAAAGGTAGAGGCCGGCGAGGTGATCTTTTCTACCAGAAGGAAAATAGAGGGAGCAGACAGCCGTTGTCTGGAGGATGCGGTCTATGCTTTTGGTTTCGGCCCTCAGTGCAGCTATGTAAAGCCCTTTGGAGAGGGACATATTAATGAGACTTATGCGGTTTATATGCCGGATGCGGATGGGACGGACGTACCTCTTTATGTGCTGCAGCGCGTGAACATCAATGTGTTTAAAAACCCGGCACAGGTGATGGAGAATATTTTTGGGATTACGGAATATCTCCGTGATGTGATCCGCAAAGAAGGCGGCGATCTGGACAGAGAGACGCTTTCCTATATTAAGACCAAAAGCGGCGATACCTATTTTGAAGACGATCAGGGACAGCCCTGGCGCTGCCTTCATTATGTGCCAAATTCTGTGTGTTATCAGCAGGTGGAACGACCGGAGCAGTTTTATCAGTCTGCCCGAAGCTTTGGCCATTTCCTGATGCAGCTGGGCGATTATCCCGCAGAAAGTCTTTATGAGACAATTCCGAAATTCCATGATACGGTAAAAAGATTCCATGACTTTGAAGCGGCAGTCCGTAAGGATGTAAAGAATCGTGCCCGTTTATGCCGTCCGGAAACAGAGTTCGTGCTTTCGCGCGAGAAGGACTGCGGGATACTGATGGAACAGCTGCGGAATGGAGGGCTTCCTCTGCGTGTAACGCATAACGATACCAAGCTGAACAATATTCTTTTTGACGGGGATACCGGAAAAGGTCTGTGCATTATTGACCTGGATACGATCATGCCTGGTCTTGCTGCCAATGATTTCGGGGATTCTATCCGTTTCGGCGCTTCTACGGCAGAAGAAGATGAACCGGATCTGGATAAGGTGCATTTTGATATTCATCTTTATGAGCTTTATGTAAAAGGCTATCTGGAGATGGCGAATGACGTACTGACTCCGGCAGAGATAGAGAGCCTTCCCTGGGGAGCAAGACTTATGACTCTGGAGTGCGGCATGCGTTTTCTTGCAGATTTCCTTCAGGGAGATGTGTATTTTAAGACTGCTTATCCGGAGCATAACCTTGTTCGTGCAAGGACTCAGTTCCGTCTGGTAAAAGAAATGGAAGAACAGTTTGACGAAATGTATGAGATCCTGAAAAAATACAGATAAGACGATTTGCATAAGCCGGAGAAATCCGGCTTATGTTTGATTAAGACATTGGACAGTAAGACGAAGAAAGGATTTGAAACAAAAGATGAGCAGAACGCAGGATGACAACAATTTATATTTTGCTGATCAGCAGGAAAAAGCGGTGAATACTTTGCACAACCTGATAAAAGAAGAAAATGAGAATGAGGAAGATATAATAGAAGCGTTATGGAAAACCTTAATCGCTTTTCAGAACTATCCCTTTTATACATTGTCTGGACTGCCTTTTTCTTATTCATTAAAAACCGGGCGGGACGGGAATTATACAAAAGAATTATTTATTGACCGTCGTAAAAACAGTAAAAGCTTGTCCTGGAGTTCAGTTGTACGTGTATTTCAGAATGTATTAAGACTCCAGAAGGAACAAGGAAAAGTACCTTTTATGAAAGGACCAAAATCTCTGGGGGATATACGGGGCGTATCTTATCTGTATCCTGTATTTTACCAAATTGGATTGATCGATGTACCGAACAAACTTGGCTCTAATTATATCAAAGAAGATTAATCATCTGTTTTGTTGTCGGAGCATGGAAAATCCTGCAGAGAAAATCTGCAGGGTTTTCTTTTAGGCGCTATGTTTTTCCATCCATCCTTGAAGGTATTCGATTTGTTCTATATCAGAAATTGCCTGGGAAGCGGCATCGTTTCCGGCAGCAAGACAGCACAGCAAAACAGCAGACTGCATAATGAAAAATAAGACTAGAAGCAAAAGCCAGATCATGAGAACCTCCTTTTTGATTGCTTTTTTATACCGGTTTCAATAATTCCATTATTGGCAATTCTGTGAAAAATATACATTTCCTGTGAAATACGCAAGGAATCTCTGTATGGAATATAGTAGTATAAAAGATTCTTTTTTGGAGTATATTCATGGAGCAGTTGTCTTATACCGGAAAAGACATCGGTGTCTGCTTTCTTGATACAGGAATTGCTGATCATCCGGATTTCAAGGGCAGGATACAGGTGTTTACTGATTTTATTGCCGGCAAAAAAAATCCTTATGATGATAATGGACATGGCACTCATGTAGCAGGGATCCTCTGCGGTGACGGAAGTGTTTCCGGCGGAAAATACAAAGGTGTGGCGCCGGACTGCAGGATCATTGCAGTAAAAGTTCTGGACCGGTTTGGAAATGGAAACAAAGAGGATGTTCTCCGGGCATTTCAGTGGATTTTGCAGAATTACAGAAAATTTCGGATCCGTATTGTAAATATTTCCGTAGGAACCGTATACAAAACACGGTGTGATCACCATATCTTGATCCAGGGAGTAGAAGAACTGTGGGATCAGGGGCTGGTGGTGGTGGCAGCAGCGGGAAACCAGGGGCCGAAGCCGGGAAGTATCACAGCTCCCGGAAGCAGCAGGAAGGTAATCACCGTAGGATCCAGTGATATGCTCGTTGGAAATACCGCGGTATCTGGGAGAGGCCCTACATTTGAATGTGTATGCAAACCGGATCTTGTGGCACCGGGCAATCACATTACGTCCTGTATGCCTGGCGGAGGATATGGAATCAAAAGCGGTACATCTATGTCTACACCTCTGGTTTCCGGGGCTATTGCCCGAATGCTGGAAAAAGATCCTCTGCTTACGAATGTGGAAATAAAAATGATGCTCCGGGACAGTGCAGACGATATGGGGCTTCCAGGAAATCAGCAGGGCTGGGGGAAATTTAACTTTAAACGTTTTATGGAAATGTAGGATCTGCAAAAAATAAAATATTTTCATTTTGTAAAGCCCAAAAGCGTTGACGTATGAAGAGTTTTTTTGTACAATACTTTCCATAACGTGATCAGGAACAGTTTATGCTGATTCCGGACTGAGAGGAGAATGACAGATGGAAAAAATCAAGATGACCACACCCCTTGTGGAAATGGACGGAGACGAGATGACTCGTATCCTTTGGAAAATGATCAAAGATGAATTGCTGCTCCCTTATATTGATCTGAATACAGAATATTATGATCTGGGGCTTGCATACAGAAATGAAACGGATGACCAGGTGACTATTGATGCCGCAGAGGCTACCAAAAAATATGGAGTGGCTGTAAAATGTGCTACGATCACTCCAAATCAGGCTCGTATGAAAGAATACAGTCTCAAAAAAATGTATAAAAGCCCGAACGGTACCATTCGTGCCATTCTGGATGGAACGGTTTTCCGTGCACCGATTGTGGTAAAAGGCATTGAGCCTTGTGTACGCAACTGGAAAAAACCAATTACTCTGGCTCGTCATGCATACGGAGATATTTATAAGAATACAGAATTTTATGTAGATAAGCCGGGCAAAGTGGAGCTGGTGTATACCTCTGAAGATGGAGAAGAGAAGCGTGCTCTTGTACAGGAATTCAAGGCTCCCGGGGTTGCTATGGGAATGCACAATATGGAAGCCTCCATTGAAAGCTTTGCCAGAAGCTGCTTCAATTATGCGCTGGATACCAAACAGGATGTATGGTTTGGTGCGAAAGACACCATTTCAAAAACATATGACGCCAAGTTTAAAGAAGTATTCCAGAAGATTTATGAGGAAGAATATAAAGAAAAGTTTGAAGAACAGGGGCTTGTATATTTTTACAGTCTGATCGATGATATTGTTGCCCGTGTTATGAAAGCGGAAGGCGGATTTATCTGGGCATGCAAGAACTATGACGGAGACGTGATGAGTGATATGGTTTCCTCTGCTTTTGGTTCTCTTGCAATGATGACTTCCGTTCTGGTCTCACCTCATGGCTACTATGAATACGAAGCTGCTCATGGAACTGTACAGAGACATTATTACCGTCATCTGGAGGGAAAAGAGACTTCCACGAATTCAGTGGCTACTATTTTTGCCTGGACAGGAGCACTTCGCAAACGTGGAGAATTAGATGGCAATCAGGCTCTGATGGCATTTGCAGATAAATTGGAAAAGGCAACTCTTTCAACGATCGAGGATGGAAAGATGACTAAGGATCTGGCGTTGATCACCAGTCTGAAGCATCCGAAGGTGCTTTCCAGCAGAGATTTTATCCTTGCAGTTCGTGATTCTCTGGACCGTCTGATGAAATAAAAATTTCGCAAAATATTTACGTATCTGGAAAATGGGAAACCCTTATGCAAGGGTTTCCCATTTCTCATATAATTCTTCCAGTTCTGCCTGAATGGCTTCTTTTTCGCGGCTTAGTTCCGCGCAACGTCCTACATTGGTGCAGACATCTGGAAGTACCAGCGTATCATCGATTTCTTTATCTCTGTTTTCCAGCTCTTCGATACGGGCTTCGGTTTTTTTCAGTTCGTTTTCCTGTTTACGCCTGCGGGCCTGTTCCTCTTTTTGCTGCTGCCAGGTAAGCTTATTATCAGAAACTGTTTCCTGAACCTCCGGTGCAGAAACAGACATCTGCGCTGGTGCATATTTTTCTGTAAGTTCTTCTTTTTTCTCCAGATAGTAATCGTAATCGCCAATATAATTTACCACAGCCTGATTGGTCAGATCCAGGATTCGCGTGGCGGTCTGATTGATAAAGTAACGGTCATGAGATACATACAGGACGGTACCGGTATAGCTGTTTAAGGCCTCCTCGAGAATTTCCTTGGATGCAATATCCAAATGGTTGGTCGGCTCATCCAGAATCAGAAAATTGGCTTCGGAAAGCATCAGTTTGGCAAGGGATACACGTCCTCTTTCTCCACCGGAAAGAGCAGAAATTTCTTTAAACACATCATCTCCGGTAAACAGGAAGGCGGCCAGCATGTTGCGGATCTCTGTTTCTGTAAGGGTCGGATATGTGTCGGAAATTTCCTGGAAGATTGTTTTTTCTGCATGAAGCACATGATGTTCCTGATCATAGTAGCCGATCTGTACTTTGGAACCAAGAGAAAAACTTCCGGCATCTGCAGGAAGAATGCCGTTCAAAATTTTCAGCATAGTGGTTTTTCCGGTTCCGTTATTTCCAATGAGGGCAATGCGTTCTCCGCGTTTGATCTGGAAAGAAATATCGTTAAAAAGTGTCTGACCGGGAAAGCTTTTGGAAAGATTTTCTACGGTAAGAACATCGTTTCCGCTGACCACTCGCGGCTCCAGGGAAAGACGCATCTGAGTCTGGATCTCTACAGGCTTATCCAGCCGCTGGATCTTATTCAGCATTTTTTCGCGGCTTTCTGCCCGGCGGATAGATTTTTCACGATTAAAGGATTTCAGTTTGACGATCACGGCTTCCTGGTGTTTGATCTCGCGCTGCTGGTTCAGGTAAGCTTTGTATTGTGCATCACGGAGCTGCGCTTTTTTTTCTGCATAGGCGGAATAATTTCCCTGGAAAGAGGTCACCTGCCCGGCTTCGATCTCTACAACTTTTGTAACCACTTTGTCCAGAAAATAACGGTCATGAGATACAATGAACACGGCTCCCGGATAGTTCAGAAGATAGGTTTCCAGCCAGGCGATACTTTCCATATCCAGATGGTTGGTAGGCTCATCCAAAAGCAGGATATCCGGTTTGGAGATCAGCAGTTTGCCCAGAGCTACGCGGGTTTTTTGCCCTCCGGAAAGAGTTTCGATCTCTTTGCCATAATCCTCTTCTGAAAAACCAAGTCCCTTCAGAACTCCCATCAGTTCACTTTTGTATGCATAGCCGTTCTCCAGTTCAAATTCATGAGTCAGACGGGTATAAGTGTTCATGAGGCGTTCCAGTTCCTGTCCCTGGACATGCTTCATTTCCTGTTCCATAGAACGCAGACGTTCTTCCATATCGATGATATACTGCTTCGTGGTAAGAAGTTCTTCATAAATCGTGTGCTGTCCATGAATATCCTGATACTGAGCCAGGTATCCCATATGTTTATCCTTGGCAAGAACCACATTTCCGGAATCAGAAGAGATTTCTTCCATGATGATTCTCAGAAGGGTTGTTTTTCCTGCGCCGTTATTGCCGATCAGAGCGGCTTTTTCCCGCTCTTCTATATGAAAAGAAGCATCTTTTAAAATCTCTTTTTCTCCAAAAGATTTACAGATGTTCTGACATGCTAAAATCATGATAGTTCCTCCAGAAATTACCTTATTTCATTTGTACATATGGTAAGATTATAAGGCTTTTACAATGATTTTGTAAAGACCAAAAAGTTTTTGCAAAGAGAAAAAACTTTATTTGACATTAAAATAACATTTCGTTATAATTAGATAGGAAATCAGAAGGAGGGTCATCTCGTGGAGGCAAAACAAATTTCAAAAGCAGTGATTAAAAGGCTGCCCCGTTATTATCGATATCTTGGAGAATTGCTGGAAGAAAATGTAGAAAGAATTTCTTCCAATGACCTCAGCAAGAAAATGCATGTTACAGCATCCCAGATTCGTCAGGATCTGAATAATTTCGGTGGATTTGGCCAGCAAGGCTATGGCTATAATGTAAAATATCTTTATACAGAGATTGGTAAGATCCTGGGATTGGATACCGTCCATCCTATGATCATTGTCGGTGCCGGTAATTTGGGTCAGGCGCTGGCAAACTATGTGGATTTTGAGAAACGTGGATTTAAGCTCATGGGGATTTTTGATATCAATCCGATACTGGAGGGGATTGCAGTGCGTGGTATTGAGATCCAGATGATCAGTGATCTGCCTTTCTTCCTGAAAGAGAACCAGATTGAGATTGCGATCCTGACACTTCCGAAAAACAAAGCGGGAGATATGGCGAATATTCTTATAGAAAACGGAATCAAAGCCATCTGGAACTTTGCACATATCGATCTGGACACTCCGGATGATGTGATCGTGGAGAACGTACATCTTTCAGAAAGTCTTATGAGACTTTCCTATAATCTGAGTCAGTACCGTCAGGAACATGAAAACAGCTGATACGGCCCGGTTTACGGACGTTATTTATAAGTGCTTGTTAAAACAGGCTGTCACCCTTTTTTCAGGCGTGGCAGCCTGTTGTTGTAGGTGCAGAAAGGACAGAACCATGAAAAACGCAGTAAGCTGCAGTCTTATGAAAAAACTGGATCAGAACACAATCCGGCGGATCGGAATTCCGTCACTTGTCCTTATGGAACGGGCAGCGCTGAAAACAGCAGAAGAGATGGAAAAAGTCCTGAAAAAAACAGAAGAGAAGATCCTTTGTGTCTGTGGAAGCGGAAATAATGGAGGAGACGGCATTGCCATTGCAAGGATCCTGTTTCTGCATGGGTATCATACAGAAATTTTTATGGCGGGAAATCTTTCGCATATGACGGAAGAAACCAAACAGCAGTATGACATTGCCCGAAATTATCAGGTACCTGTTGTGAATAACCCGCAATGGCAGGAATATACTACTATAGTAGATGCTGTTTTTGGAGTGGGACTGGCTCGTCCTGTGGAGGGCAGATATGCAGACCTGCTCCATGAGATGAACCGGACTTCTGCATGGAAGGTCGCTGTTGATATTCCATCCGGAGTCAACGGAGATACCGGCGCAGTGATGGGCACTGCTTTTTCGGCAGATCTGACAGTGACCTTTGCTTTTCGGAAAGCAGGTCTATGTCTTTTTCCAGGCAGAAAGCTTGCCGGAAAAACAGTGACTGCAGATATCGGCATCTATGAATCTCCGGATCTGATGGAACCCTGGTATCTGATGGATGACAGTGATATAGAAAAGCTGCCGCCAAGAGACCCGGAAGGCAATAAGGGGACTTTTGGCAAGGTGCTTGCTGTTGCAGGAAGTGCAGGAATGTGTGGAGCGGCTTACTTTTGTGCTTCGGCAGCGCTGGCATCCGGCGCTGGCATGGTAAAAGTCCTGACAGAAAAAGAAAACAGGATTCCTCTCCAGACGTTACTGCCGGAGGCTATTGTAGACTGCAGCGAAAAGCCGGAGGGATGGAAAAAAGCGCTGGACTGGTGTGATGTTTTGATCATCGGACCTGGAATTGGAAAGTCAGAAAGAAGCCGGATGCTGCTTTCATGGTTTCTGGAACATACCAGTGGAGAAAAACCAGTGATCCTGGATGCAGACGGCCTGAACCTTCTGGCTGAGAATCCTCAGTGGAAAAAGTTCCTTGGAAAACATACCATTCTGACTCCGCATATGGGAGAAATGAGCCGCCTTACAGGAAAAACGATCGCGGAACTTCAGAAGGACCGTATAGCGGCGGCCAGAGAGATGGCAAAAACAACCGGGGCCATCTGTGTGCTGAAAGATGCATGTACCGTAACGGCTTCTCCTGACGGTGCGTTGTGGCTGAATCTTTCCGGAAATCCGGGAATGGCAGCAGCGGGAAGCGGAGATGTACTTACCGGCGTGCTGGCAGGCATGTGCTGCATGGAGCTTGGAGAAAAACTGCCTGCACCAGACAAAGCAGCAGCTCTAGGCGTTTATATTCACGGAAGAGCAGGCGATCTGGCAGCCAAAACAAAAGGGGAATACGGAATGAAGGCGGGAGATCTGCTCCCGGCAGTGTCTGAAGTGACAGGATACGGAGGAAAATATGAAAAAATATGACAGAATTAAAGCGATAGTTTCTCTGGATGCGATAAATCATAATTTCACAGAAATGAGAAAAAATATAAAAAAAGATACAAAAATCATTGCAGTGATCAAGGCTGACGGATACGGCCATGGCGCCGAAGCGATCGCGGCACTTGTCCATGAACGGGATTATATCTGGGGCTTTGCAGTGGCAACTGCGGAAGAGGCGCTTCAGCTTCGCTCCTTTGGGGTAAAAAAACCAATTCTTGTTCTTGGAATTGTATTTGAAGAATATTTTCCGGAAATGATCGCTGAGGATATCCGATTGACTGTCTGTGAGTATTCGATGGCAAAGAAACTGTCTCAGGAAGCGGTTCGACAGGGAAAAAACGTACATATCCATCTGGGGCTGGATACGGGAATGAGCCGCATCGGCTTTGCAGATGTACCTGAAAGTGCAGAGGAAATCTGCAGGATTTCAACCCTTCCGAATACCTGTATCGAAGGAATGTTCACGCATTTTGCCAGAGCAGATGAAAAAGAGAAAGCTCCGGCAGAAAAACAGCTCGACAGATATCTGTCTTTTGCAGGACTTTTAGAAGAAAAAGATATAGAAATTCCTTTAAAACACTGCTCCAACAGTGCGGGAATCATACGTATGCCGGAAGCAAATCTGAATGCGGTCCGGGCCGGGATCACCATCTATGGAATATATCCTTCCAGCGAAGTAGAAAGAGATCCTGTAAAGTTGGAACCAGCCATGGAACTGAAAAGTCATATAAGCTATATGAAGTTACTGAAGGCAGGAGCTGAAGTCAGCTACGGAGGAACTTTTAAAGCAGAAAAAGATATGAAAGTTGCTACGATCCCGGTGGGGTATGCAGATGGGTATCCAAGAAGTCTTTCGAACAAAGGCTTTGTTCTGATCCATGGAAAGAAAGCACCCATCCTCGGCCGGGTATGCATGGATCAGTTTATGGTGGATGTATCTCATATACCGGAAGCTCAGAAGGGTGATGAAGTAACTCTGATCGGAAAAGATGGAGACCAGTTTATCAGCATGGAGGAGATTGGAGATCTGTCCGGCAGATTCTCTTATGAGTTTGCCTGTGATATTGGCAAACGTGTTCCAAGAGTCTATATGAAGAACGGAAAGGAATGGGGAGAGCTGACTTTTTTTGAATAATCCCTAACGGAAGAAACTGGAAATATCACGCATGTATACACAAGAAAAATCTGGAAATACTCCTCAGTAGAGAAAACAGGATCGGAGTGTGAATTGTGTGGTAATAAAAAGAGGGGATATATTTTATGCAGACCTGAGACCTGTAGTAGGAAGTGAGCAGGGAGGGATACGTCCGGTTCTCATCATACAGAATGATGTGGGCAACCGGCACAGCCCTACTGTGATCTGTGCGGCGATTACTTCAAAAATGAATAAGGCAAAGCTGCCCACGCATATTGAGATCGATGCTTCCTCTTATGGGATTGAAAAGGATTCCGTGATTCTTCTGGAACAGCTTCGCACAATTGATAAAAGGCGGCTGAAAGATAAAGTGTGTCATTTGGATCAGGGTATGCTGGATCGGGTCAATCATGCACTGGAGATCAGCCTGGAACTCAGTTTTTAGGATAATAGGCGGGAATCCTTGACGAATCAATAGGAAAGTGCTATATTTTAGCAGTAATTATGCGAGTCTGGAGCTATGACTGACAGCTGACAGATTGTGAAAAAGAAAGGAAATACTAAATGGACGATGGTAGTCGATGGCCCCTGTGGGGGCTGATCGTTTTAATTTTGCTGATTCTGCTGAACGGAATCTTTTATGGATTTGCTGCGGCAGTGAGAAACTTAAGTCAAAGTGAAATACAGAAAATGGCAGAAGATGGGAATAAAAAAGCGATTCTTCTGAAAAGACTTCTGGAGGAACCTGTGCGCTATGTAAACGCCATTCCTCTTATGGTGACGGCATCGGGAATTTTTATGGGTGTTTTTCTTGTTCCCATGCTTGCGCAGATGTCACATCGCTACATAGATCAGCTTCCGGCATTGGTGCTGATCTCCATTCTCTGTGTTATGATCCTTGCTTCTTTCGGGATCCTGATGTTCCGCCGGATTGGAAATTACCGTTCTCAGCGGTATGCCTTCCGTTATATACGACTTATAAATGCAGTGGTTACTGTTTTGTGGCCACTTACGCTGCTGGTCACTGCACTTGCAAGAATGACCGCTGTGATCTTTGGCGTAGGGCTGCGCGAACAGCAGGAAGCCGTAACAGAGGAGGAGATCATTTCTATTGTAGATGAAGCTCACGAACAGGGTGTCATTGAAAAAAATGAGGCGGAGATGATACAAAATATCATTTCCTTTAATGAAACTAAGGTGGGTGATATTATGACCCACAGAACCGCAGTGGTAGGCTTTGATCAGGAACGTTTTCTAAAAGATGTCATAGATGAAATGTTGGAGGAGGGGAATTCCCGTTATCCGGTTTATGCGGAGGACATGGATGATATCCAGGGTCTGATCCACTATAAAGATGCTCTGAAATTCATGACCCAGAATCCATGGGCCAAGTTTAAACCATTAAAAGAGCTTCCAGGGCTGATCCGAAAGGCGGATTTTGTTCCGGAATCGGCCAGCATCAGCAATCTGTTCCGTACAATGCAGCTGAAACAGACGCATATGGCAGTTGTAGTGGATGAATATGGACAGACAGAGGGAATCGTTACCATGGAGGATATCCTGGAAGAGATTGTAGGAGAGATCCTGGACGAATATGATGAGGATGAAGACATTGCCATCCGGACACAGACAGATAACAGTATTTTAATCGATGGATTTGCAGAACTTGAGGATGTGGAAGAAGAGCTGGGGATCAGTTTTGGTCATGTAGAAGTGATCACGTTAAACGGTTTCCTTACGGAAATGCTAGGGCACATCCCTACAGAGGCAGATCTGGAAAAAGAACTTGTTGCAAACGGTTACCGATTTAAGATCATTTCCCTTGGTCACAGGACGATCGGAAAGGTGCGGGCCGAAAAAATAAAATAATAAACGAAAATGACACAAAAGGAGAAAGTAAGTTATGTCAGGACATTCAAAATTTGCAAACATAAAGCATAAGAAGGAGAAAAACGACGCCAAAAAAGGTAAGATCTTTACCGTGATCGGACGAGAGATCGTTATGGCTGTAAAAGCAGGCGGACCGGATCCAAACAACAACAGCAAGCTTCGTGACGTGATCGCTAAAGCAAAAGCAAATAATATGCCTAACGATACCATTGAACGTGGAATCAAAAAAGCGGCAGGTGCAGATTCTGCAGACAACTATGAGCATGCTACATACGAAGGATATGGACCAAATGGAGTTGCTATCATCGTAGAAACACTGACTGACAACAAAAACCGTACTGCCAGCAATGTGAGAAATGCCTTTACAAAGGGTTATGGAAGCATTGGAACACAGGGATGCGTATCTTTCATGTTCGATCAGAAGGGACAGATCATCATCGACAAAGAAGAGTGCGAAATGGATGCGGACGAACTGATGATGGTTGCTCTGGACGCAGGAGCAGAGGATTTCAGCGAAGAAGAGGACAGCTTCGAGGTAATCACAGCACCGGATGATTTCAGTGCAGTCAGAGAGGCTCTGGAAGCTGCCGGTGTACCTATGCTGGAAGCTCAGGTTGCCATGGTTCCTCAGACTTATGTAGAACTTACTGACGAAAAAGACATCAAGAACCTTCAGAAAACACTGGATCTCCTTGATGAGGATGACGACGTCACCGACGTATGGCACAACTGGGATGAATAATTGAGAACAGCCCTCAAACCCTTGAAACAGGGGAGCTGAGGGCTGTTTTTATATAATTTCAGTGATGCTTTTTGTGTAGAAAAGCGTTCCGGTGATGCTATACTTTTGAGATAAGAATGCTTGCCATAAGGAAGACAGTATGTTAAAATAAAAAGAGCCTTATCTGATAGGTGCTGAAATTTTTGATACTATACATTAGGATCAATTCTGATTTTCTTACAGTATGTAGTGTGACATACTCATTTCTGCATTTCAGTTCAATACAATCAGCAGACAAATAAAATAGAAACTCAACGGAACCTTGATAATTGAATAGACTTTACACTCTTGAGGTGCTATAATATCTCTACTGATATAGATATGGGTTGTACAGACTGTATGTAAACAGGGAGGAATACACAATGTTAGACCATAATGATATCGAAATCCTGAAAAATATGATGCAGGGTGTTGTAAAAGAAACCGAACAGAACATCCTAAATAAAGTAGATATAAGACTGACCGAAACCGAACAGAACATCCTTGAGAAGGTCGATGTAAGAATTGCCGAAACTGAGCAGAACATCCTTGAGAAGGTTGACGTAAGAATTGCCGAAACTGAGCAGAACATCCTTGAGGATACTTAGTGAACTTGACAGGGTACAGACACATTTGGAGAAAGACATCGAGAAAACACAGGAAAATCTGGATGAACTGAAACAATTCTACAGAATCGACAGACTGGAAACAGATAACACTTCGCTGCTTTTGAAAATGTATAATGATATGCAAAAAGAAATTGCAGAGATTAAAGCGAAAATAGCATAACCCGGAGTCTCCGAAAGAGTGTAAAGCCTACTGGATTATTAAGGTTTTATACTCTTTTTGTATGTATTTCTTCCATACATAATACGAAAGCAAATGGTGCATAATAATTCCGAACTGCTCGCATACATGGAGGTATTGAGAATTGGAAAAATATGATTCTTATAATATGGAAAATACAGAGCAAAAGGAGTTTGAGTTAAAAGAAACGGATCAACAGAATGACCAGATTCGTGAAATGGGGCAGGTGACTCTGGACAAGAACCCTGAAAAACGCAGAGTAGAACTTTTGACTATTATAGGAGAGGTAGAGGGACATGAGTCTGCACCGTCTCAGAGTAAAACCACCAAATATGAACATGTATTGCCGAAACTTGCCATGGTAGAGGACGATAAAGAAATCGAAGGACTTCTGATCCTTCTTAATACCGTAGGCGGAGATGTGGAAGCGGGACTTGCCATTGCGGAAATGATCGCATCTCTGAGTATTCCAACCGTATCCCTGGTTCTTGGCGGCGGTCACTCGATTGGAGTTCCAATGGCGGTTTCGGCAGATTATTCCTTTGTGGTACCCAGTGCAACGATGGTGATCCATCCGGTACGCTCCAGTGGAATGTTCATTGGTGTTGCCCAGACCTACCGCAACATGGAAAAAATCCAGGACCGGATCACAAATTTTATTGCAAGTCATTCCCATACAACGCAGAGACGACTGGAGGAGCTTATGCTGGACACCACTCAGCTGGTAAAAGATGTAGGAACTATGCTGGAAGGAAAAGAGGCGGTGGAGGAAGGGCTGATCGACGAGGTCGGAGGTATGAAGGAAGCCCTTGCCAAGCTTTATGAACTGATTGATGCCCGTAAGGAGAGGAAGAAAAAAGTAAATCCCTTTCTAAATTAGTCACTTTTTTAACAAATTATGAAAAATCCTGTAGTTTTTCCTTTGATTGTCCTTCCTTTTGTGATATAATACCATAGAATGAGCAGTTTATTTTATTTTATATAGGAGGGACAATCATATGAGCAATACGTGTGGATGTCAGAACAGTGACAACGGATCATTCGCTGAGCTGGCTCCGGTGCTTGAGAAATACGCTAAGGTACCGGGAAGTCTGATCACTATTCTTCAGCAGACTCAGGATATCTACGGCTATCTTTCCATGGATGCGATCAACTACATCGCAGAAAGAACCGGGATCATGCCTGCCAAGATCTATGGTGTGGCAACGTTCTATGCACAGTTCCGCTTACAGCCGATCGGCAAATACCTTATCATGCTCTGCAAAGGTACTGCCTGCCATGTAAACGGTTCTGACATGATCGAGGAGGCTGTTTGCGAACACCTTGGGATCAAAGACGGAGAGACAACAGAAGACGGTCTGTTTACACTGAACAATGTGGCATGTCTTGGATGCTGTTCTCTGGCCCCTGTTATGATGGTGAAATCAGCAGATGGTGAAGAAACATATGGAAACCTGACCAAATCTTCCGTTAAGAAGATTCTTGACGATTATAAAGCGAAAAACGCATAGGAGGTAGAGATATGAAAGTTGTTGTAGGACAAGGCAGCTGTGGTATTGCTACCGGAGCGAAGAAGACCTCTGATGAGTTTCAGCGCATCGTAGCAGAAAAAAATCTTACAAATGTCGTGATCGACAAAACAGGATGTATCGGTACCTGTTATCTGGAGCCTATCGTTGACGTATATAACGATGAAGGTGCTCTTGAGACAAGATATGTCAAATGTACAACTGATAAAGTAGAGCGCATCGTGGAAGAACACCTGATGGGCGGCAAACCGGTAGAAGAATATGCGATCCCGGCTGAGGATGAAGCTTTCCTTTCACAGCAGCAGAGAATCGTTCTCCGCAACTGTGGACAGATCAATCCGGAGAAGATTGAAGAATACATAGCTACCGGTGGTTATGAGGCGGCACGCAAAGTTATCACATCCATGACTCCGGACGAAGTAATCGAGGAGATCAAAGTTTCCGGACTTCGCGGACGTGGAGGCGCCGGCTTCCCGACATGGTTCAAATGGAATGCCATCAAATCCAACAAAGGCGCACAGAAATATATGGTATGTAATGCAGACGAGGGTGACCCGGGTGCATTCATGGACCGTTCCGTACTTGAGGGCGATCCACACTCCCTTCTGGAAGGTATGATCATTGGCGGTTTTGCTGCCGGAGCTACAGAAGGTATCATCTACTGCCGTGCTGAGTATCCGCTTGCAATCGTACGTCTGGAGATTGCTATGGCACAGGCCAGAGAAAAAGGCTATTTAGGAAAGAATCTGTTTGGTACAGATTTTAATTTTGATATCCGCATCAAAGCAGGCGCAGGTGCATTCGTATGTGGTGAGGAGACCGCTCTGATCGCTTCTCTGGAAGGCGAGAGAGGTATGCCGCGTCTGAAACCTCCGTTCCCGGCTGCGAAGGGATACTGGAAGCTTCCGACCAACATCAATAACGTAGAAACCTATGCAAACGTTGCATGGATCATTGCAAACGGTGGTCAGGCATTTGCTGACAGAGGTGCCGAGAAGTCCAAAGGCTCCAAGGTATTCGCCCTTGCAGGTAAGATCAAGAAGGGCGGTCTTGTAGAAGTTCCTATGGGAATGACCCTGAAAGAAGTTATCTACAACATCGGCGGCGGAATCAAGAATGATAAAGAATTTAAGGCTGTTCAGATGGGTGGTCCATCCGGCGGATGTATTCCGGCAGAACTGATCGACACTCCGGTTACCTATGAAGATATCAATAAAACAGGTGCCATCGTTGGTTCCGGCGGTATGATCGTTATGGATGAGGATACCTGTATGGTAGATATGGCCCGCTTCTTCCTTGACTTTACTAAGAAAGAATCCTGCGGTAAATGTAACTACTGCCGTATCGGTACCAAGAGAATGCTGGAGATTCTGGAAAGAATCACAAAAGGCGAGGGCCGTGACGGAGATATCGAACTTCTGGAAGAACTGGCAGCAAAGATTAAGGACGGCGCTATGTGCGGACTTGGACAGACTGCTCCGAACCCGGTACTGACTACTCTGAAATACTTCCGCAATGAGTATGAGGATCATATTTACAATCATAAATGTACTGCAAAATCCTGTAAGGCTCTTATTCACTATGAGATCACAGAGGACTGCAAGGGCTGTACCGCCTGTGCAAGACACTGCCCGGTAGGAGCGATCAGCGGCGAGAAGAAACAGCAGCATAAGATCGATCCGGCTATCTGCATTAAGTGTGGCAAGTGTGAAGAATCCTGTAAATTTGGTGCAGTAAAGAGAGTTTAATAGGAGGTATAGACTGTGAATAAATACAGATTAAATATCGACGGAAAAGAGGTCTACGGACTTCCCGGACAGACCATTCTTGATGTCTGCAAAGAGAACGATATTTTTATCCCTACTCTTTGCTATGATGAAAGAACTGAAATCTACGGTGCATGTGGTCTTTGTATGGTAGAAATGGAAGGCAATCCGAAGCTTTGGAAAGCCTGTGCAACAGAGATTGCACCGAATATGATCATCCATACCAATACACCACGCGTTATTGAATCCAGAAAAACAAACCTGGAGCTTCTTCTTTCCAACCACAAAGGCGACTGCCGTCCGCCATGTATGCTTGCCTGTCCGGCAGGAACAGACTGTCAGGGATATGTAGGTCTGATCGCAAACGGCCAGTATGAAGAAGCAATTAAACTGATCAGAGACAACATTCCGCTTCCGGGCGCAATCGGACGTGTCTGTCCTCATCCATGTGAGACAGCCTGCCGTCGCGGTCTGGTAGACGAGCCGATCGCTATCGCAAATCTGAAGAGATTTGCAGCAGATACAGACGAATTCGGCGAAGATCCATTTGTTCCGGAGTGCGAGCCGGATACAGGTAAGAATGTTGCCATCATCGGTGGTGGTCCTTACGGTATCTCCATGGCATATTTCCTTCGTCAGCTTGGTCATGACATTACTATTTATGAGGCAATGCCAAAGCTTGGCGGTATGCTCCGCTATGGTATTCCGGAGTATCGTCTTCCGAAGGAAGTTCTGGATGAAGAAATCGCTGTTCTTGAAAAAATGGGTGTTACCATGATCACGAACACCAAGATCGGCGAAGACATCTCTTTTGAGACTATCCGCAGAGATTATGACGCTGTCTGCGTAGGTATCGGTGCATGGGTATCTACCGGTGTCCGCTGCAAAGGCGAGGATGCAGAAGGCGTGATCGGTGGTATCGATTTCCTTCGTAAGGTTGTCCGCAACGAAGACATTGACCTTGGCAAAAATGTTGCTATCGTCGGCGGTGGTAACACAGCTATGGATGCCTGCCGTACTGCAGTACGTCTTGGCGCTGACAAGGTTTACAATATTTACAGAAGAACAAAAGACGAGATGCCTGCAGATATGATCGAGATCGAAGAGGCAGAGGAAGAGGGCGTAATTTTCCTGAACCTGACCAATCCTCTTGAGATCATTTCTGACGAAAACGGACATTGCCGTCAGATGGTACTTCAGGTTATGGAGCTTGGTGAGCCGGATGCTTCCGGTCGTCGCGCACCGGTTCCAGTAGAAGGCAAGACAGAAACTATCGATGTAGATACTGTTATCCTGGCTATTGGACAGCGAGTAAACGCAGAAGGAATGGAAGGTGTTGAGCTTACAAGAAAAGGCGGCCTTGTATACGATAAGGATACCTATATGACAGCGCTTCCGGGCGTGTTTGCCGGCGGTGACTGCGGTAACGATAAGATTTCCATCGCAGTTGAATCTATCGGCGATGCAAAGAAGAGCTACCTGATCGTAGATGCTTATCTTCGCGGAGAAGAGATCAAATACGAGCCGAACTATTATGTAACCAAGAAGGACGTTACTCCGGCTACTTTTGAAGACCGTGAAAGAATGTGCCGTCCGACTATGGAACAGCTGAACGCAGAAGAAAGAAAAGACAACTTCACAGAGGTTGTATTCGGATATGATGAAGAGCAGGCAGTGGAAGAGGCTCATCGTTGTCTTGAGTGCGGATGTAAGGATTACTTCGAATGTAAACTTATTTCCTACGCAAACATGTACAATGTGGATCCTGACCGTCTGGCAGGAGATATCAATGAAGTGGAATTCCATGATGAGCATCCGTTCATCCTGAGAGATCCAAACAAATGTATCCTCTGCGGACTTTGTGTACGTGCCTGTGACGAGGTTATGGGAGTAGGTGCCCTCGGCCTTGTAAAACGTGGATTTGACACAGTTGTTATGCCTGCACTTGAGCAGCCGCTTTCTGAGACAGGATGTATCTCCTGCGGTCAGTGTGTAAGCGTTTGTCCGACAGGCGCACTTCAGGAAAACCTGACTCTGGAAAAATCTGTTCCGCTTGATACAGATGTTACAGATACTACCTGTGCATACTGTTCTGTTGGATGCTCCATGCATCTGGAGACTTACGGCGATATGCTTGTAAAAGCTGCACCGGACAGAGAGGGTGCTGTCAATAAGGGACTTCTCTGCGGAAGAGGTAAATTTGGCTTTGACTGCTCCGTAATGGAAGGCAAGCTTCTTGAGCCAATGGCAAGAAAAGACGGAGAGCTTACTGAGGTAGATTACCATGAGGCATTTGTCCTTACGACTAAGAAAGCAGAAGCTCTTGCAGCTAAATATGGCAGAAATGCAGTAGCAGTAGCAATTTCTGACAGATATACAAATGAAGAAGCATATGTGATCAAGAGCTTTGCAGATTCTATCGGCGCTAAGACACTTTGCTTTAACAACAGAGAGAACGGACTTGAGAAGGTTCTTGGCGTAAATGCAACACCAAACACCATCAATGAGCTTCTTTCTGCAGAGGTGATCATTTGTGCAGGATTTATTGCAAAAGAAAATCAGATCATCCGTCTGAAACTGAAACAGGCAGCTAAGAACGGTGCCAAAGTTATCCTTGTAAATCCGGAAGGATATGCACAGGATCATATGGGCTTCGTTTATAAGACAGTTGAGACAGACAACAGTCTTGGATTCTTCAAGGGCGTTGCAAAAGCACTGGCAGATATGGGCAAAGGCACAGGAGTAGAAGGCTTTGATGCATTCAAGGCTTCTGTAGACAATGCTTCCGTATCCGAAGAAGCAAAAGAGGTTGCAGAGCTGTATGCAAATGCCAAGAAAGCAATGATCGTATTCCAGCAGAATGTTGTAACTACTGAGGCTGCAGCACTTCTGGGTGACATCGCAGTTGTTTCCGGCCATATCGGAAAAGCCCGTGACGGTATCCTTATGCTGAAAGCAAAGAACAACAGCCAGGGTATTATTGATCTGGGCATCACTGCAGGTGCAGAAGCAATGGAAGGCGTAAAAGCACTTCTGGTATTTGGAGAAGATCCGGATCCGGCACTTCTCAAAGAGCTGGTATTCCTGATGGTTTGCGATACTCATATGACAGAAGCAGCCAAACTTGCTGATGTTGTAATTCCGGGAACCGGATTTGCATCTACATATGGTACCTTCACAAATACAGAGCGCAGACTTCAGGTGGTAGAACAGGCTATCGAAGAAGATGTTGTATTCTCCAACTGGGAAGTTGCAGCAGAACTGGCTCATGTATATGAAGTGGAAATGCCATTTGATGACATCGAAGATATCTCTGATGAAATGAACGATAAACTTCCTGTTTACCGTTATGCAGAAATGGGCGAGATCTATGGCGGAGTTCTTACATGTGAAAATGCGAAACTGGTTGCTGTAGAAGATGCAGCATTTGTTGCACCGCTTCGCTCTACAGATCATCTTATGAATATGATTGATGCAAGATTACCTCATGCAAACTAAATAACATAAGAATTAAGGGACCGGAGTTTTCCGGTCTCTTTTTATCGCTCACATGTTCGATTTTTTGCTCGCTCTCTTGTAACTTTTTCAGAACTGTGATATACTGATACAGCAAAAGCAGGGAAAACACTTTGTGTTTCAGGGCTTTACAGGGAATGGACGGCAGTTTTCCGGTCGTTTATAGAAAACCGACGAAAGAAAAGGATAAAATTATGACGGTATTATATATAGTTTTATTGGCAGTGATACAGGGAATAATGGAATTTCTTCCGGTAAGCAGTTTTGGTCATCTTTGCGTGATCCAGGATCTTATGGGAATGGAGAGAGGTCCTGGACTTCTTCTGGAAACTATGCTTCACTTTGGCACACTTGCTGCTGTGATTCTGACCTTCCGCAAAGACATTATTCGAATTGGTCTGGAAACCTTGGATATGCTAAGTGATCTGGTAGGCAATCTGTCTCTTTACATCCACAATCGGCGAACCGGAGACAGGCTGCACTATGCAAAGATCATCAGCAGTACCTATAAAAAATTTGCAGTTTTGATCTGGGTTTCTATGATTCCTACCGCACTGCTGGGCTATACAGCCCGCAGGTTGGCAGACCTTGCATCACAGTCTAAGCTCATTCCTGGTGCAGGAATCCTGATCACAGGGATTCTTCTTCTCGTGGTGGATTTCAGTCAGCTTGGCGGTCACAAGGCTGCGCGTGATGCAGACTTTGGAAATGCTATGTGGATCGGCATCTGTCAGGGAATCTCTGTATTTCCGGGCCTGTCCAGAAGCGGACTTACGATCAGTGCGGGATTAATGAGCGGATTTACCCGCAGCTTTGCAGTAAAATACTCTTATATTCTTTCCGTGCCTGCCATTATTGGTGCGCTATGCATGGAGCTGGGACAGTTTGGCTCCAGTGATATGACAATAGGATTGGGATTTACCTATGTACTGGGGATGATCGTTTCTGCTGTCGTAGGATATTTTACATGCAGAATACTGCTCAAGCTTGTGAACCGGATACAGTTCCGGTATTTTGCGTATTATTGTTTTATCGTTGGATTTGCCGTATTAGTGGGAAATTATATGTTATAGATCATCAGTTTAAGTAGGAGGGGTGCCTGAACATGGCAGCAGCAAAAAATCAGACAGGAAAAAAAGGGACCACAAAAACAACTAGAAAAACTACAGCCAGAAAAAAAAGTACTTCCAAAAAACAGGGAGTTACCAGTGGATTCCAGACAGAGATCATACTTCTGATCATTTTGGCTGCATCTATGATCCTGGTACTTAGTAATCTTGGATTCGGGGGAACGGTGGGAGAGCAGATCAGTACGGTCTGCTTTGGAGTCATGGGACTTCCGGCATATGTCTTTCCGGTATTTCTTTTTGTAGGAGCAGCTTTTTTTATGTCAAACAGACATAATCGGCTTGCTTACAAAAAACTTCTGGCAGCGCTTGTATTTTTTATTTTTGTATGTGGATTTGTTCAGCTTCTTACAGAAGGCTATATCCAGAGTACTACACTTTCTGATTATTATCATCTTTGCGCGGAATATCATACCGGAGGAGGCATCATAGGCGGTGCCATCTGTATGTCCACGACTCAGGCATTTGGAATCGCCGGAGGATATATTATCATTGTAGCAGTGATGCTGATTTCGCTGATTCTAATTACACAGAGATCCTTTTTTGATTTTATTTTTAAGATATGGGACAAGATCCTTGGCCTGGTAAAAGGCGGTCATGAGCTTTATATGGAAGGGCAGCCGGAGAGAGACCTGAAAAAAGAGATCCGGGAGCAGGAAAAGCGACAGAAAAGGGAACTCCGTCAGGCAGAAAGAATCCGTCGTCTTGAAGAAACTCTTGAGGCAGAGAAAAAAGCAGCTCAGGCTATGGAAGCAGAAAACGAAGAGGCAGCAGCCCGTCAGTCTGTTCAAGGTTCCCTGCCTTTAGAAACACATGGCTTTCTGGAAGGTACAAAACTGGAAACACCCAAACCTGCCCTTACAGTGCCGGCAGCAGAACCTGCCGCAGATTCCGAAGAGGCTGCTTCTGCCGAGGATTTTGTGATAGGTGCAACAGAAACCGGAAAAGGCCAGCTTGAATTCCAGATTCACAGAGCAGAATCTGCTCCGGAAGAACCTGTAGCCGGACCAGATCTTTTTGATGAGGTTTCTCCGGCAGAAGCGCTGGATTTTGACGGCACAGAAACTCCTGCCCCAAAATCGGAGACTGTCCAGGAGACTTCTCAGCCTCACAAAAATCCAAAATCTTCCAAAGAGGAGATTGAGAGTGGAATTCAGAATATCCAGAAAGAAATCTCTACAAAAGCAGCTGCTGTGAAAAAAGAATACCATTATCCGCCTTTGAAGCTTTTAAAGAGAGGAAGTGGTAAAACACAGGGAGATTCCGACGCGCATCTTCGTAAAACCGCTCAGAAGCTTCAGGATACCCTGCATAATTTCGGAGTAAATGTAACTGTCACAAATGTAAGCTGCGGACCTACTGTTACCAGATACGAGCTTCAGCCGGAAATGGGTGTAAAAGTCAGCCGTATCGTAGGACTTGCAGATGATATTAAACTGAACCTTGCTACACCGGACATCCGGATCGAAGCTCCTATCCCGGGAAAGGCGGCAGTGGGAATTGAGGTTCCCAATAAAGAAAATCAGGCAGTAATGCTGAGGGAAATCCTTCAGTCTCAGGAATTTCAGGGGGCTCGATCTACTTTGTCTTTTGCTGTAGGTAAGGATATTGCCGGAAAACCGGTAGTCACAGATATTGCCAAAATGCCGCATCTTTTGATCGCAGGCGCTACAGGCTCTGGTAAATCTGTCTGTATCAATACTCTGATCGTCAGTCTTTTGTATAAGGCTTCTCCCGATGACGTGAAGCTGATCATGATCGATCCAAAGGTGGTTGAGCTAAGTGTTTATAATGGAATTCCCCACCTTTTTATTCCTGTGGTCACGGATCCCAAAAAAGCAGCAGGTGCTTTGAACTGGGCGGTCACAGAAATGATGAACCGTTACAATACCTTTGCGGAATTTAATGTAAGAAATCTGGAAGAATACAATCGTAAAGTAGAAGGTATGCGTATTCCGGAAGGTGAGACTCCTCCGGAAAAAATCCCTCAGATCGTGATCATTGTTGACGAGCTTGCAGATCTTATGATGGTGGCTCCAGGAGAGGTGGAAGATGCAATCTGCCGCCTGGCACAGCTGGCCCGTGCAGCAGGCATCCATCTGATCATTGCAACTCAGAGACCTTCTGTCAATGTCATCACCGGACTGATCAAGGCAAACATGCCTTCCAGGATTGCGTTTTCTGTATCTTCCGGTGTGGATTCCAGAACGATCCTGGATATGAACGGGGCAGAAAAACTTTTGGGAAAAGGAGATATGCTGTTTTATCCGCAAGGATATCAGAAACCGGTACGGCTTCAGGGTGCTTTTGTTTCTGATGAAGAAGTCAGCAGCATTGTTGAGTTTCTTTCCAGCAAAAATCCAGCTGTGGAATATGACTCTCAGATTGAACAGCAGGTCAATACGGTGGCACTTTCCGGTGCAGTCTCCGGCAATGAGGAACGGGACGTTTACTTTGAAGAAGCAGGTAAGTTTATCATTGATAAAGAGAAAGCATCGATCGGCATGCTCCAGCGTATGTTTAAGATCGGTTTTAACCGGGCGGCGCGTATTATGGATCAGCTTTGTGATGCCGGGGTAGTCGGTCCGGAAGAAGGAACCAAACCCAGAAAGGTCCTCATGTCTATGGAGGAATTTCAGAATTATATTGAAGAATGTCTTTGAACAAGCAAAAAGGAGAATATCTGAACGAATATGGAGATCCGGATTTTATCAGTTGGAAAAATAAAAGAAAAATATCTTACTGCAGGTATCCAGGAATATGCTAAACGCTTAAGCAGATACTGTAAACTTACCTTTTGCCAGGTGACAGATGAAAAAACGCCTGATAAGGCATCGGATGCCTTAAATGAGCAAATAAAAAACACAGAAGGTGAGCGGCTGATGAAGCATATCCGAGATCAGGATTATGTCATTGCTCTTGCCCTGGACGGAAAAATGCTGGATTCTGTTGAATTGTCAGAGAAACTCGGTCAGTTAGGAGTCGAAGGTAAAAGTACGATCGACTTTGTGATTGGTGGCTCCCTTGGACTTAGTGATCAAATTCTGAAACGGGCTGATTTCAAGCTCTGTTTCTCCAAAATGACTTTCCCTCATCAACTGATGCAGATGATCCTTTTAGAGCAGATCTACAGAGGATACCGTATCCTGAATAACGAACCCTATCATAAATGATTACGATTTCTGAATTTTTCAGAATCACTTACTAAAGGAGGATATCTACTATGGAAACAACTCGCGTGGAAAATATGAACGGCGGAGAAGGTCATGTACTGATCAAACGGATTCTGAATGAACAGCAGTTAAACGGAAAATGCCGTCTTTATGCAGAGGTTACTTTGGAACCCGGCTGTTCCCTTGGATTCCATGAACATCATGGAGAAAGTGAAACTTACTATATTCTTTCCGGAAAAGGAATCTACAGTGATAATGGAGAACTTCGCATGGTTCAGGCAGGCGATATGACTTTTACTCCAGATGGAAAAGGTCATGCTATGACAAATTCAGGAGAAGAAGACCTGGTATTTATGGCTCTGATCATTATGGATTGATTTTTTACCTGTAAAGAAAAATCAACAGAAAGGAAAAAATATGTCGATACAGCTGAATATTGATAAATTTGAGGAATACATCTCTCAGTTTCCCATATACGAATATCGTATTCTGGAAACAGAAGGTATTCACGTAAGAGAAAGAGTACGTACCATATGTCAGGAGGAATGTGAACGATTTGGAACTACCTGGGCATGTCCCCCGGCAGTAGGTACGTTGTCGGAATGTGAGAAAAAAATCCACTCTTATGAAAAAGCTGTTTTTTTCTCCAGTGTAGCAGAAGTCTCTGATTTAATGAACATGGAGGAAATGCTGTCTACCAGACACGAACATGAATCGCTTACAGAAGAGGTGGCTTCTTTTTTGAAAGAAGAAGGCTTTGAGACGTTTATCCTTTCCACAGAATCCTGTGATATTTGTGACAAGTGTTCCTACCTGGAAGGAAAACCTTGCAGACATCCGGAAAAGATGCACCCATGCCTGGAAAGTCATGGGGTTGTGGCATCTGAAATTGTAGAAGCCCGACAGATGGAATACAATCTTGGAGGCAATACCATTCTTTGGTTTTCTATGATCTTATTCCGACAGGTATAAAGCAGAAACCTTTGGCATAGATTTAAGAGAAATGCCAAAGGTTTTTTCTGTGCCGGGGAGGTCCGTACTTTGTTATTTCAGAAAAAAAGAGAAAGGTTCAGAGAAAATCTGGTCACTGCTTTTGAAGTTCCCCGGGATCTTGCCTGCAGGGAAACCATTGTCACCCTTACCGGACATAAACAGGCAGTCATTGAAAATTATAGAAATATCATCAAATTTACAGAGGAAGAGATCGTTATCAGTACTTACTCAGGAAAACTGGCAATTCTTGGAAAGAAGCTGGAAATCCTCTGGTATACTGCGGAAGAAATGACAATAGAAGGCTGCATTTCCAGGATAATATCAGATTTCTAGGAGGTATCTATGAGAAAATTCCTTCCGCTTTTAAAAGGTATTGTAAAGATCCGTATCTGTAACGGTCAAAGTGAACGCTTTTTTAATCTATGTATGGCGCGGGGAATGGCTCTCTGGGATCTTACAGAAGACTCCGATGGCAGTTTTTCCTGTCTTCTTTCTGTAGAAGATTTTTTCAGGCTGGGACCTGTGCGGAGGAAAACAAAGGTACATATTCATATTCTTGAAAAACATGGACTGCCTTTCTTTTTTGTAAAAAACAGAAAAAGAAAGGCTTTTTTTGCAGGGATTCTGTGTTGCGGGATCCTGCTTTTTCTTTTGTCCGGGCGAATCTGGAATATACATATTGAAGGAAATCGAATCAATAGTACTCCGGAAATACTGAAATTTCTGGATGATCAGGGAATTTCTCACGGTATCCGTAAAAATCAGGTGAGCTGCAGTGCTATTGCATCACAAATACGGGAAGAGTATCCGGAAACCGCCTGGGTTTCGGCAAAAGTAAAAGGGACAAGATTGATCATAACTGTAAAAGAAGGAAAGTATCAAACGGATGTTTCAAAAGATAAAAATATTCCCTGCAGTCTTTGTGCTGAAAAAAGCGGAAGAATCATAAAAATGGTCACCCGGGCAGGAGTTCCTTTAAAAAAAACAGGGGATACCTGTAAAACAGGAGAAATCCTGGTACAGGGAAGGCTGGAGTTAAAAAATGACGATCAGGAAATATTTCGTTATGAGTATGTTCATGCAGATGCAGATATTTACATAAAAAGGAAGCTTCCATATTATGCCGAACTGCCTGTAGAATACGAAAAAGAAGTCCCTTTGCAAAAAGAGAAAAAGGGGTGCTTTCTCAAAGTAGGAAATCTATATCTGGAATGGGGAGAAACGACGCAGAAAGGCTGGAAACGGCTTTTGGAAGAGTATCCTCTACGCCTTACGGAGAATTTTGTGCTCCCTGTTTCTGCAGGAACGATCACACTCACGCAGTATGAAAAAAAGAAAATCATTCGTAAAAAAGAAGATGCAAAGACCGAAGCTTTTCGTCTATTACAGGAATATGAAAAAAATTTAATGGAAAAGGGGGTTCAAATCTCGGCAAATAATGTTAAAATAGAGGTTGATCACAAAACCTGCATAAGCAGCGGGACCCTTGAGATCATTGAAAAAATCGGAAAGGAAGTTCCAGTAGAACAATTGGAGCTTTCAAAGGAAAGGACAACTGAGAATGGCTAACAGTATTATCGAACTTTATCTGGAAGTTCCTGCCGCTGTGGAAGGAAATGTATTCGGACAGTTCGACGAGCATTTGAAACTGATCGAGAGAACTTTAAATGTCACTTTGATATCCAGAGATGGCATGCTGAAAATACTTGGAACAGAACAGAGTGCCTCCCAGGCAAAGAAGCTGATCGAGGAACTGGTCGTTCTGGCCCAGAGAGGAGATACGATTACAAGGCAGAATGTAAACTATGCACTTGCGCTTGCAATGGAACAAAGAAATCAGGTACTTACAGAAATCGATAAGGATTTCATTTGTAATACCATTCAGGGCAGACCGATAAAGCCCAAAACCCTTGGACAAAAAGAGTATGTAGAACAGATCCGGAAAAAAATGATCGTCTTTGGAGTGGGACCTGCGGGAACCGGAAAAACCTATCTTGCCATGGCTATGGCTGTAACAGCTTTCCGTAATGAAGAAGTCAGCAGGATCATCCTTACAAGACCGGCCATAGAAGCAGGAGAGAAGCTTGGATTTCTTCCCGGAGACCTGCAAAGCAAAGTAGATCCCTATCTTCGCCCCCTTTATGATGCTCTGTATCAGATCATGGGAGCAGACAGCTTTGCCAAAAATATGGAACGCGGGCTGATCGAGGTAGCTCCGCTTGCCTATATGCGAGGCCGTACTTTGGATAATGCGTTTATCATTCTGGATGAAGCACAGAATACCACACCGGCACAGATGAAAATGTTCCTGACTCGTATTGGATTTGGTTCCAAAGTTATCATCACAGGTGATGCATCTCAGAAGGACCTTCCAAAAGATGCTGTTTCCGGCCTTGATGTTGCCATGAAGGTACTGAAAAAGATCGATGATATTGGATTCTGCCAGCTTACCAGCAAAGACGTAGTCCGTCATCCGCTGGTCCAGCAGATCGTGCAGGCATATGATGAATATGAGAAAAAACAAAAGCCGGCCAAGCCACGTGCACCACGCCGCAGTTAGGAGAGCCCCATGACGATTCAGATAGATTATGAAACAGACAGACAGCTTGATATTGATTATACCGCACTTGCAAACAAAGTGGCACAGCAGATCCTGGACAGTGAAAACTGTCCGTATGAAGCATCTGTAAACCTGGTGATCACAGATAATGAAGAAATCAAACGTGTTAATGCAGAATTTCGAAACATCAATGCGCCTACGGATGTACTGTCATTTCCAATGATCCCGTTCGAAACGCCTGCCGATTATTCGGTGGTAGAAGACCAGGATGAATATTTTGACCTGGATACAGACGAACTGCTTCTTGGAGATGTGATGATCTCTGTAGACAGAGTTTTTTCTCAGGCGGAGGAATATGGACACAGTACAGAAAGAGAATTCAGCTTTCTTTTTGCTCACAGCATGCTGCATCTCCTGGGGTACGACCATATGGAGCCGGACGAAGCTGCTGTAATGGAGAAAAAACAGGCTCAGGCACTGGAAGTGCTTGGAATCAGACGATAAAAGAACGACAGAAATTTGGAGAAACATACAACTATGAATTATAGAGAATTACTGAAAGACAAAAAGAAAATCGTGATCAAAGTAGGCTCCTCCTCTTTGATCCATAAAGAAACAGGGAGACTGGATCTGCGTAAACTGGAAGTACTGGTCCGGGAGATCAGCGATCTCCACAACCAGGGAAAAGATGTGGTTCTGGTCACCTCCGGAGCAGTGGCTGTAGGAGCTGCTGCCCTGGGACTTGACGGCAAACCAAAGGAATTAAAAATAAAGCAGGCATGTTCCGCAGTAGGACAAGCCAGACTCATGATGATCTACCAGAAGCTTTTTGCAGAATATAATCAAATGGCAGCTCAGATTCTCATGACAAAAAATACCATGGTCAATAACCTGAACCGGATGCATGCCAGAAATACTTTTCAGGAGCTTCTTGCAATGAACACCATTCCGGTTGTCAATGAAAACGACTCTATTTCCAGTTATGAGCTGGAAGCCCTGGATTCCTTTAGCGACAACGATACCCTTTCCGCAGTCATCGCAGCCTTGATCGGAGCAGATCTTCTGATTCTGCTTTCTGATATCGACGGGCTGTTTACCGATGATCCAAACACAAATCCAGATGCAAGATTCATTGATACCGTAGAAACTCTGGATGAAAAATTGAAGAGCATGGGCAAAGGACCGGGAAGCAAAGTGGGAACCGGAGGAATGGCAACGAAACTTACTGCTGCTGAAATTGCCACTGCGGCAGGTGCCGACATGGTGATTGCCAATGGAAGGGACTTCCATGTGATTCATAAAGTCCTGGAAGGCAAGAGTTATGGAACACTTTTTATAGGCAATCAAAAAGAAGAGTTTTATCTCATTGATTATATCGAAAAACTTTTATAAAACGCAGAAGAAAGAGGAATGGACATGGATAATGTTAAGATCGACCGTATCAACACTTTGGCGCATAAAGCGAAAAGTGTCGGACTGACTGAAGAAGAAAAAAAGGAGAGAGATGCTCTCAGAAAGGAATATATTGCGACGATCCGTATGAATCTGAGAAATCAGCTGGATAATATCGATATCAAGGAAGATGACGGAAGTATCACAAATCTGGGTGAAAAATATGGAAAGCAAAAAAGTCATTAGAAAACAGATATTTGCTGCAAGAAAAGCATGCAGTGACCAGGAAATAGAACAGTGGAGCAGGCAGCTTACCGACCGTCTGACTGCACTTCCGGAATTTCAGGAGGCAAAACAGATTCTTGTATATGCAGATTATAATCATGAAGTAATGACAGGATTTCTGATCGAAGAAGCCTGGAAGGCCGGCAAAGAAGTTGCAGTGCCGAAGGTGGACGGAAAGGATATGATTTTTTATAAGCTGACCGATTTCTCCCAGCTGGAGCCGGGGTATTTCGGGATTCCGGAACCGACACGCGGAGAGATCGTAGAATGGGAAGATGCTCTGATGATCATGCCGGGAGTTGCTTTTGATAAAAATAATCATCGAGTAGGATATGGCGGTGGATTTTATGACAGATATCTGGAAAAACATCCAGATTTGAAACGAATCGCAGCGGCATTTGAATTTCAGATCCTCTCAGGAGTTCCGACAGAACCTACAGATATCTCTCCGGAAATTGTGGTAACCGAAAAACAGTGCATGAGATTATAAACGCAGGAGGACTTTAATGAACGAAATGCTTATAGAACTTGGAAAAAAGGCAAAGGCAGCAGAAGACAGTCTGAGGACGATCTCTACAGATAAAAAGAATCAGGTTCTCTCTGCAGTGGCAGATCATCTTGTTGCATGTTCAGAAACACTTCTGAAAGCAAATGAAACAGACGTAAATAACGGAAAGGCAAATCATATGCCGGAAGGTCTGGTAGACAGACTTCTTCTTACGAAAGAACGCATTGAAGGTATGGCGGAAGGACTTCGCCAGCTGGTAGGTCTGGAAGATCCCGTAGGAGAAGTCACCGGTATGAAAAAACGCCCTAATGGATTGCTGATCGGACAGAAAAGAGTTCCTCTGGGCGTTATCGGCATTATTTATGAGGCACGTCCAAATGTAACAGCCGACGCTTTTGGTCTTTGCTTTAAAACAGGAAACGTGGTGATCTTAAAGGGTGGAAGTGATGCAATCCATTCCAACCAGGCAATTGTAGATTGTATCCGCGAAACTTTGAAGGAACAGGGCGTTACAGAAGATGCGATCCAGCTGATCGCAGATACTTCAAGAGAAACTGCAGGTGAATTTATGAAAATGAACCAGTATGTGGACGTGCTGATTCCGCGAGGAGGCAAAGGACTTATCAAAGCTGTTGTAAATCAGAGCACCATTCCGGTAATCGAGACCGGAACCGGAAACTGTCATATTTATGTGGATGAAACAGCGAATCTTGATATGGCAGCAGATATCATTCTGAATGCCAAGACTCAGAGAGTGGGCGTTTGCAATGCCTGTGAATCTCTTCTGGTTCATGACAGTGTAAAAGAAAAACTCCTGCCTGTTCTTGCAGAAAGACTGCAAAAAAAACATGTAGAACTTCGTGCTGATGAAAAAGCAATGGAGTTTATGCCTGGAGCAGTACCAGCTGTTCCCGAGGACTGGGGAACGGAATATCTGGATTACATACTTTCTATCAAGATAGTGTATTCTGTAGAGGAAGCCATTGCACACATCAACCGGTATAATACAGGTCATTCCGAAGCAATCATCACAGAAAACTATACACATGCACAGAAATTCCTGGATCAGGTAGATGCAGCGGCTGTATATGTAAATGCTTCTACACGATTTACAGATGGATTCGAGTTCGGTTATGGAGCAGAGATTGGTATCAGTACCCAGAAGCTTCACGCCAGAGGGCCTATGGGACTTCTTGCTCTGACCACCACCAAATATATAATTTATGGAAATGGACAGATCCGTCCGTAATCGAAATAAAAAACCTTATCTTTATGAAGTTTGACTTTTTATACAGTGATGTGTATAATAATTAACAGAACTTGTTCACATTAACCACAATGGCATGTTATGCTATGGGAGGATTCAATGAGAAAAAAACAATTATATGCAGTTATTTTAGCAGGAGTTGTTGCTGCAGGATCTGTTCCCGGTACTGTTTTTGCTTCCCAGCAGGACAGTGTACAGGCTGCAGCAGAAACCATAGAAAATGAAGCAGCAGAAGAAGGTACCGAAACTTCAGAAGTACCCTCTGAACCTACCGAAACACCGGACGTTCCAACAGAAGCTCCGACTGAACCGACCGAAACGCCGGATGTTCCGACAGAAACACCTTCTGAACCTACCGAAACACCGGATGTTCCAACAGAAGCTCCGGCTGAACCCACAGAAACACCTTCTGAGCCAAATGGCGATGCACAGCCTTCACCAGAAGCAACTGTAACGCCGATCCCCGGAGGCCCTGTGGAAACCGATATGGGTGTATCCGTGAATCTGATTCAGGCAGATGGATCTGTAAAACCGATTTATTATGCTACTCTTCAGGATGCTGTAAATGCAGCTCTGGAATATTATCAGGCAGAAGATCATGACAAATCCAAAGCGGTAGTTGTAGAAATTACCAAACAGTTTTCACTCTCCGAAACGGTCCGGATTGAAAACGGAAAGATCAATATTGTTGCAGCAGCAGACGTATCTATTGGAAGAATCGATCCTCAGGATCCCAATAAGGTTCTGGACGGAGATATGTTTGTCGTAACTGGAAAAGACAGTGAACTGCAGCTTTCTGCAAAAAATGGCGGCAGACTTACTCTGAGCGGCGAAAACGGTTCAGACGGTGCAGAACTTTCTTCCGGTGCTCTTGTCAGAGTAGAAAACGAAGGCAGCTTCGGTATTTCTGATGGAGTTATCCTTTCCGGGAATACTTCCTCTGCAGATGGCGCTGCAATTGACAGCAAAGGCGGAAGCGTTGTCCTCAAAGGCGGTACGATAACTGGAAACAGCGGTGCAAAAGGAGCTGTGTACAGCAATGCGGATATTGCGGTACAGGGAACGGTTACAATAAAGGATAATACAGGTGCAAACCTCTATCTGGATGGAGAGGCAGCTGCTGTTGTTACAGATGTGCTGAATAATTCCGCTATTTCTCTGACCTCTTCTGCAGCGGCAGATCAGAAAGTAATTGCAAAAGCAGGAAGCAAGGCTGACGGAACTGCGGTATCTGCTGATGAATTCAAGGCGGCAGCAGAGCAGTTTGCATACGATACGGAAGATTACAGTATTGTACTTGGCGCAGATGGCCTGACGGCAGTGTTGAAGCAGGAGCAGTCTGAAGTCACACCTACACCTACGCCTACTACAGACCCATCCTTCCTTACTTATCAGAGCAAAACTCTGAAATGGGTGGATCATACTACTGCTACAGCAGTAATGTCTACTACAAAAGATTGTAAATGGTACTATTATTTTGTAGATGCAGGAACATCTGCAGAAGACATTAAGAGACAGTACAATGCAAGCAATGCAAAAAATGAAGCAAAAGCAAATACAAAATTTACTGTAAAAGCAGAAAAAATTCCGGAAAAAGAAACATGGCTTGTTGTTGCAGCGAAACCAACTACGGGATCTGCTCAGTTAAGAGTTCTGAAACTGAACAATAATAATCGTCCGGCAGCTCCGGTTACACCAACAGTAACCACAAGAGCGCCTCGTAAATATCAGGTAACCGAGAGTACCGTTACTGGCTTGGAAAATCCACTGAAGTTCTTCCCTAGAAAAAAGTATGAATTTTGCGTGATTGGTGCTGGAGAGAATGATAAAAATCCAATTAATGGGGATGAAAGATGGATTCCTAAAAAATGGAGAATGTCTATTAATGGTGCTGATCAAGGAGATGTAGATGATCCAAGAGAAAATCATAATCCACGTAAATGGACAATCGCATCACCTGGTGGAATTCGTAATGCAGCAACTTATCCTATGTACATTTTCTTTGAAAAACAGACTTATAATGGTAAAGAATGGGTAGATACAGATGTTGTAGAATATATGAAGACATCCTTTAGTTCTGCGGAAATTACCGATGAAGAATGGAATGCTTATATTGATGAATACAACAATGAGCATCCGGATGATGGGCTGAACTATGACGGTACCGGAGCCGGCTCTGTAGCAGACCTTACACCAACAGAAGCTCCATCTTCACAGGATACGGGTTCTTCTGAAAAGGCCGCAGCAGATACTGCCGACTATGCACCGATCGGATCTATGAGCGCACTTGCAGCACTTTCTCTTCTTGCAGGCGGTTATGTGATCGTAAGAAAACGAAAAAAAGAAGAAATCTGACAGGGTATTTTCTGACAGATTTGTGAGTGAAAGAGACAGGTATAAAAGCCTGTCTCTTTTCATATATTTATCCTGGTATCAGGACACTTGTCTGATATTTTTAATAAAATGAAGGGTTGGGGAGAAAATGACAGGAACCGGGGATTTTACTTATGAACAGATTTATTATACACTTTGGGAAACTGCACAGAGATACCATCCGATCACACAGTTTCGGGTAATCGGAAACAGTCATGATGAAAGGATGATCCCGATGCTGGAAGTAGGAGAGGGATCCCAGGTGATCTTTTGTGTCAGCGGAATTAACGGAACGGACAGGCTTATGCCTTCCTGCCTTCTTTTGATGGTACAGGAGTACTGCCGTGCCTGGGAATGCGGATGGAAACTGGAGGAAATTTATGATGTGAGGGAACTTCTTTCCCATTGGAGACTCTGTTTTATACCAGTGCTGAATCCGGACGGATATGAAATTTATGAAAAGGACTATTTTGTAATAAGAAATCCTATTTACCGGCAGATGCTGCGTATGCAGGATACTCCCTGCAAAGAATACTTCTGTAATGCCCGCGGCATGAATATCCAGAAAAACTTTCCTACCAGTTATTATAAACGGTATCGGATCGCACATGAACCGGCAAGTGAAAATGAAACAAAAGCACTGATTCGGATCTTGCAGGAGTATCAGGGAAGAGGTTTTCTTTCGTTTTGTCAGGCCGGAAAAAGAATCCTCTATTATCGGCAGCCTCAGGCTTTTGCTTCCAATCAGAAAAGTGTCCGGTTTGCCAGATATTTTCAAAAAGCCTCCGGCTTTCGGACAGAACGCTTTACTTTAAACAAACAAGTCGGAAAAAATGAAGGAGCAGGAGAAGGATCTCCGGAAAGATTTTTTGCAGAAGTAATAAAACAGCCATCGTTTCGTATTGAGCTTCCGTTTCCGTATGAGAACAGGGACACAGAAGAACAAAAAGATCTCAACGGGTTTAAACAGGCATACTTTCAGATACACACCGTTCCGCTGGAATATATTTTTTCCATGGAGGAAGGATGAAGAATAAGTTTTGACAGTATAGAATTTTTCCTGTATCATATAAGGTTGAAAAAGAACAGATAAGGAGTACTATTTTTATGATAAACGAAAAGAAAAACCTGTCAAGCCAGGAGGAAACTGCCCGTCAGCATTCTTTCATCCAGCTTGCAAAAACTCTTACAGAACAAAAAAACCAGACAGTCGGACGTCCTCTGACTTACTGTCTGACTACCTTTGGCTGTCAGATGAATGAAAAGCAGTCCGAGGCAGTAGCCGGGATCATGGATGAGATCGGTTACGTCCGCCAGGACAGTGAGGAAGCAGATGTTGTTATTTATAATACCTGTACCGTCCGGGAAAATGCCAATCTTAAGGTTTACGGACGTCTTGGACATCTGCACAGCCTGAAAGACAAAAATCCGGATATGAAGATCATTCTTTTTGGCTGCATGATGCAGGAACCGCATGTGGTAGAAAAGATTAAAAAAACATATTCTTTTGTAAATCTGGTATTTGGAACCCACAATATTTTTAAATTCGCAGAATTATTCTATGAAATGCTTCTTTCGGATATGCAGCTGATCGATATCTGGGAAGGTACCGAGCAGATCGTGGAGGATCTTCCTACTGAACGGAATTATACCTTTAAATCCGGCGTAAATATCATGTTCGGATGCAATAATTTCTGCAGCTACTGTATTGTTCCTTATGTAAGGGGACGAGAGAGAAGCCGTCAGCCGGAAGCAATTATAAAAGAGATCAAAAATCTTGTGGCAGATGGTGTTTCTGAAGTTATGCTTCTTGGACAGAATGTAAACTCCTATGGCAAAACTCTGGAGACTCCGGTGACTTTTGCCCAGCTTCTGACCATGCTGGAGGATATTGAAGGACTGAAGCGGATCCGTTTCATGACTTCTCACCCCAAGGATCTTTCCGATGAACTGATCGAAGTAATGGCTAAGAGCAAAAAGATCTGCCATCATCTTCACCTTCCTCTTCAGTCCGGAAGCAGCCGTGTCCTGAAAGAGATGAACCGCCGTTACGACAAGGAAAAATATCTGAACCTTGTAGAAAAAATCCGCACAGCTGTTCCGGATATTTCTCTGACAACAGATATTATCGTAGGATTCCCGGGAGAAACAGAGGAAGATTTCCAGGAAACCCTTGATGTAGTCAGAAAAGCGGGATATGATACTGCATTTACGTTTATTTATTCCAGAAGAACCGGAACGCCTGCTGCGGCAAAAGAAGATCAGATTCCGGAAGACGTGGTAAAAGACCGTTTCAATCGCCTGCTTTCTCTTGTTCAGGAGCAGGGTCGGATCCGTTCTTCCCGTTTTGAGGGAACCGTGCAGGAAGTTCTGGTAGAAGAGGAGAGTAAGGAAAAAGGTATTTTTACAGGAAGAACGCAGTATAATCTTCTGGTGCATTTCCCGGCAGATGAAAGCTTTCTTGGAACTTATGTGAATGTAAAACTGGAAGAATGTAAGGGATTTTATTATCTGGGAAGTCTGGCAGAGTAATCTGATTTTCCGGAATTAAAATACGAAAAGGAAAGAGGAGAGGAAAATTGAAGAAGAACAAATACGAGATTGATATGTGCAGCGGACCTATTATGCCAAAGCTGATCTCATTTTCTATCCCACTGATGTTATCCGGCATCCTGCAGCTGATGTTCAATGCAGTAGACATCATCATAGTGGGAAAGTTCAGCGGAAGCCTGGCGCTGGCAGCAGTAGGCTCGACCACAGCATTGATCAACGTATTTACCAATCTGTTTATCGGGATTTCTCTTGGAGCAAATGTACTCAGCGCCCGTTTTTATGCCTCCGGCAGAAATAAGGAAATGTCTGAAACCGTACATACTTCCATAGCTCTCGCTCTGGTAAGCGGAATCCTTATGGCTCTCGTAGGACTTGGATTTTCCAGAAGTGCATTGGAGATTATGGGAACTCCGGCAGATGTGATCGACCAGTCTGCACTTTATATGCGTATCTATTTTATGGGAATGCCGTTTTTTATGCTGTATAATTATGGGGCAGCCATCCTTCGTTCGGTAGGCGATACGAAACGGCCACTGTTGTTCCTTATTATATCAGGAATCGTAAACGCAGTTCTGAATATGATCCTGGTAATCTGTTTTCATCTGGACGTGGAGGGTGTTGCCATTGCTACGGTGGTAGCACAGATGATCTCCTGTGTACTGGTCCTTCGCTGTCTTTATCGTTCAGAAGGCAGTTATCAGCTCCGTTTTTCCAGACTGACCCTGAAATGGGTTTATCTGAAGCAGATTTTTCAGGTTGGTATTCCGGCAGGTCTGCAGAGCACAGTAATCAATTTTTCTAATGCTTTGCTGCAGTCTTCTGTCAATTCCTTTGGCTCTGTGGCAATGGCAGGATATACCGCTGCCAATAATATTTTTGGTTTTCTTTATGCAGCGGCAAACTCTGTTACCCAGGCATGCATGAGTTTTACCAGTCAGAACTACGGGATCGGTAAATTAGAGAGGATGGACAAAGTTCTGATCAACTGTATGATCCTGACCGTAGGAATCTCTTTAACCCTTGGATGCGGCGCTTATTTCTTCGGACCGGAGCTCCTTAAGATCTATACAGATGAGCCGGAGGTGATTCGCTGTGGAATGGAGATCCTTTCTTTTACCACAGTGCCGTATTTCTTCTGCGGTATCATGGATCTGTTTCCGGGCGCACTGCGTGGAATGGGACATTCAGCAGTACCAATGATCCTTTCCGTGATCGGAACCGTAGGAATGAGAGTTATCTGGATTTTTATGGTCTTTCCTGCACACAGAAGTCTGGAGGTTCTTTTTATTTCCTATCCGGCATCCTGGATTGCCACCATCCTCCTTCAGGTAGCCTGCTTCCTTATTGTGAGAAAAAAAGTTCATCGGACTGTAATGGCATAACAGGGAAACAGTTCGGCACAACCGTGAAAAAGAACAGAGAGAAAGGGACTCTTGTATGGATCTTTATGTAAAAGACATCGAAAAAATATGGAGTAATGGAAGCGCCACTCTGGTAGCAGGAAAAAAGGGGATCATGCGAAAAGTCGTGGCTTATGACATGATGGAGCAGCCCAATGTGAAAGAATGGCTGAGGGAACACCTTCTGATGATCACAACCGGCTATGCCATCCGAAATGATAAAGAAGCACTTCTGAATCTGATCCGTACGATGAATGAAGCGAATGCTTCTGCGCTGGCAATAAAAACAAGATTTTTTGATGTCTTTCCCAAGGAGGCGCTGCAGCTGGCAGATGAACTGGCTCTTCCTTTATTTTTTCTGAATAATAATGCCGGATTTCAGGATCTGGTATTTCCGGTAATGGTTGCCATCGTTGAGGCGAAAAACCAGATTCAGATGGATACCAGATATCGGATCGGCCGTCAAAGTAAACTGGAGCAGGATCACAGATTGTTCCTGGAACTTTTGACCGGAAAGATCACACAGGAGGAAGAGGCTGAGCACAGAAGTCTGGCTCTTCGCTGGCCTTCCCCTCCGGTAAGGATCATTACACTTCAGCTGGAAGGGAAAGGCCGTAATTCTACGCTGCTGGAAATGAAAAGAGAGGGGCAGATCCGTGAAATGGGACGGATATTGGACCGTCATTATCTCCATGGCGTAATAGTCACCAGAAAGAAATCCTGTTTCTGCATTATAGATGCAGGTGTACCCAAGGAACTTCTGCTGAAAATCTCACAGGAATTTGCCATAAAAACCCGAGAGCTGAACAACAGTGACTGTTTTGTAGTGATCAGTGATGAGATCATTGATTATCTGGATATTCCGGCAGTATATGAAGCTGTAACAGAAAGCTTTCAGATCCGTGAGATCAAAAAAGAGAAAAAAGAAATCGTGTTTCTGGCTGACCTGCAGTATGAACGGATACTTCTGCATACGGCTCAGCAGGAAGAAACAAAAGACTTTGTGCAGAGAAAGCTGGGTATTCTGGAAGAGTATGACAGAGCTCATGAAAGCTCTCTGGTAGAAACCATTGATATGCTTGCAAAAAAACATGGTTCTCGAAAGCTGGCGGCAGAAGCGCTTTTTCTCCATAGGAACACCATGGCGCACCGGATCCGCAAGATCGAGGAAATCCTGAATATTGACCTGGATGACATGGATGCACTTCAGCAGCTGGAATTTGCCTGTAAATTGCGGGCTTATATGCAATAAAACCAAACAGAGAGAAAAACAATTAAATACAGATCAGAAATACGCACAAGAAAACAAGTGACGATGATATTTACATGTGCATAGTGCACAGTTCCGGCATAAAAAAAGAGGCCACGAAACCAATGACTTTATTGATTTAAAGTGATATTATCTCATTACAAGAAGCGTGAAGCCGATGTGGGCAAGCCTGCATCGGCTATTTTTATACCAAGGAGGAATGAACAACATGAGTAACAACACAAACAAAGACTTAACACAGCTTCATATTCATGCGGCAGATCATCCCAAAGCATATGCACCGCATATACTGATCCTTAACATTGTGATGAGTATACTGGGTGCGATCATTGGTCTTGAACTGATCGTACGTACGGGTGTGGCTCCGAATACATCCATTGTAGGTGCATTATTTGCTATCATTATTTCACGTATCCCTATTGCAATCCTGAAGAAGTATCAGAGTATCCATTGTCAGAACCTGATCCAGACTTCTATTTCCGGTGCAACTTTTTCTGCAGCCAACTGTTTCCTGCTTCCGATCGGTGTACCGGTGATCATGGGGAAACCGGAATTGATGTTTCCGATGCTGATCGGTTCTTTCCTGGCAACGGTCATTGATGCAACGATTCTTTATAAAACTTTTGATTCCGAAATGTTTCCGGCAGAGGGAGCATGGCCTCCAGGTGTGGCATCTGCGCAGTCTATCCTTGCCGTTGTGGAAAAAGGAAAAAAAGCCCTGCTGCTTTTGGTAGGTATGGCAATTGGTGTAGGCGGTAAAATGATCGGTATTCCCACAGACCTTCTGGGTGTTTCCTGGTTTGGTGATTTTGCAGCGATGGCAGCGCTCGGCGTGGGAAGTCTTGTGATCGGTATCATTAAGACAAACGGATTTATCATCAACATCTTTAACCAGAGTTTTCCGGTCATCACAGATCTCTTTGGAGAGGGTGCAGACCTGATGTCAAAGCAGATGTTCCAGTATATGCCTCATGGAATTATGATCGGTGCAGGTATTATTTCTCTTGTACAGTGCGGAAGAATGCTTTTTAAGAAGAGTGACGGAGACAGCGCAGCAAGTAAATTTTCTTCCAGCATGGCTAATATGAAAAAAGCCCTTGGCGGCGGATATGTGGCATACCTGATTGTTGCGGTACTTCTTGCAGTGATCACAGGTATCTGGTCCGAAATGAATTTCTTCCAGCTGATCCTCTGGGTGATCTTTTCTGCATTTGCAGCCATTGCCTCTGAGCTGATCGTTGGTATTTCCGCTATGCATTCCGGATGGTTCCCAGGCTTTGCAACAGCCCTTATCTTCCTGATCGTAGGTATGCTCATCGGTTTCCCGGCAATTCCTCTTGGAATCCTGGTAGCTTATACTTCAGCAACCGGACCGGCATTTTCAGATATGGCATACGACCTGAAATGTGGTTATATCCTTCGTGGCTGCGGACAGGACAGAGAACTGGAACTGGAAGGCAGAAAGCAGCAGTATTATTCTGAAATGATCGGATTTGTAGTAGCTTTTGTACTGGTTGCCATTATGGCAAATAAATATTTTGACCAGGGTCTTTTTGCCCCGGTAGACGCGACCTTCGCAGCAACCATCGAAGCCGGAGCCGGCGCAGGTGTGGCAAAATGGCTGATCATCTGGGCAATCCCGGGTGCGATCATCCAGCTTCTTGGAGGCTCCAGACAGGTAGGTATTCTTTTTGCAACGGGTCTTCTGGTAGGCTCCACCATCAACGGACTTACCATTCTGATCGCTCTTCTTATCAGATATGTCCTTGTAAGACGTAATAAAGAAAACGAACAGACACTGAATATCCTGGGTGCAGGTTCACTTGCCGGTGCGGCATTGTACAGTTTCTTTACTGCAACGCTGTCTCTTGGTAAGAAAAAATAGCAATGATAAATAAAAGAAAGAAGCGTGGATAAATTGAAAAACAAAGGAATACGACTGACAAAAGATCTTCTCGATGCTGCCCTTTATGGAGGAACGATCCTTGGCGGCGGTGGCGGCGGAGATGCAAAAAAAGGAAGAAAATACGCAGAACTTGCTGTTCAGTATACAGATCTGAGGTTGATTTCCGCAGAGGATATGGAAGACGATGCTATTCTCCTGACTGCGTCACTGGTTGGCGCTCCCAATGCAGAAAATCAGTTTATGACACCAAAGGATCTGGCAAGGACAGTAGAAATCCTTCAGAAAAACTGCGATTTCCCTATTGCAGGGATCATTACCAATGAGCAGGGCGGAGAAGCTACAGTGAACGGATGGCTTCAGGCTGCGATCCTTGGTCTTCCTGTTGTTGATATTCCCTGTAACGGACGTGCCCATCCTACAGGAGTCATGGGCAGTATGAATCTTCATAAAGTAAAAGATTACAAAACAGTCCAGGCCTGTGTAGGAGGGAATCCTGATACAGGAGATCATGTAGAATGTTTCTTCGAAGGAAGTATTGAGCATACATCCAAGCTGGTACGTCTGGCCTCTATTGAGGCCGGCGGACTGGTTGCAGTAGCCAGAAATCCGGTAAAAGTTTCCTATGCAAAAGAAAACGGAGCTCCGGGAGGCGTACAGTTTGCCATTGAAACCGGAAAAGCATTTTTGAAAGGGCTGGAAGTCTCTGTAGAAGAGGGAATCCAGGAACTGTGTTCGTTCCTCAACGGAAAGGTTCTTGCAAAAGGAAAAGTGGAAAATTTCTCCATTGAGACCACAGGTGGTTTTGATGTGGGCTATGCAACAGTAGACGGATGTGAGCTTACTTTCTGGAATGAATACGCAACAGCGGAAAAAGACGGTGTCCGTCTGGCAACCTTCCCGGATCTGATCATGACGATCAATGCCGAAACCGGCGAGCCGGTGACAACTGCCATGATGGAAGAAGGTCTTGAGGTTTATGTCATAGCTACGGAGAAAAAGAATCTGAAGCTTTCCCCTGCAATGTATGCACCGGAACTTCTGAAAGCCACTGAAGACGTAATAAAAAAAGAACTGATCAGCTATCTTAATAAATAAAGGAGGACATACTTATGTTAATGAAACACATTATTGATGCTTATGAAGTGCTTGACAGCACCTATGTAACCGGAGAAAAAGTAAAGGAATATCTTCTTGGTATCAAACCGGATGCAAATATTGAAGTTTATGAGCTGGTCAGCCCAAAGGGAAGCACCGATATGCTGAAAGTGCGTATCCCGGGTACCAGAGGAAAGATGAACGGCGGAGATGCGCCTACCATCGGACTTCTCGGACGTCTTGGCGGCATCGGCGCACGTCCGGAACGAATCGGTTTTGTTTCTGACGGCGACGGCGCTCTCTGTGCGGTTGCCCTCGCAGCAAAGCTTCTTGATATGCAGAACAAAGGAGATTTCCTGGAAGGTGACGTATTTATTTCCACACATATCTGCCCGGATGCACCCACTGCACCTCATGATCCGGTTCCGTTTATGGGATCTCCGGTGGAAATGTCCCAGGTGAACAGAGAAGAGGTTTCTCCTGAGCTGGATGCCATCCTGTCTGTTGATACGACCAAAGGCAACCGTGTGATCAATACAAGAGGATTTGCAATTTCACCGACCGTAAAAGAAGGATATATTTTAAGAACTTCCGAAGACCTTCTTGATCTGATGCAGATCACAACCGGAAAACTTCCCTATGTATTTCCTCTGGCTCTGCAGGATATCACACCATATGGAAATGATGTACATCATATCAACAGTGTCCTTCAGCCATGTACTGCAACAAACGCGCCGGTAGTAGGTGTGGCGATTACAGCAGAGACAATGGTACCGGGATGTGCGACAGGCGCCACTCATGCCTCAGATGTAGAAGAGGCGGCACGCTTTATGCTTGAAGTTGCAAAGGCATTTGGCAAAGGCCAGTGTAAATTCTATGATGAAGAGGAATATGCAAGACTGATCAAGCTTTATGGAGATCTGAAGCATTTCCAGACTCTCGGAAACGAATAAGGAGGAGTTCCTATGAAAATCGGCGCAGTTACCATCGGACAGTCTCCCAGAGTGGATGTCACGAAAGATATTATGGAACTTTTTGATGATTCTCTGGAGCTGGTGCAGGCCGGAGGGCTGGACGGTCTCACCAGAGAAGAGATCGAAGCCTTTGCACCAGGACCGGAGGACTATGTCCTGGTGTCAAGGCTTACAGACGGAAGCTCAGTTACTTTTGCAGAACGTCATATTCTTCCCAGGCTTCAGAATGCCATTACAAAAATGGAAGAAGAGGGATGTGCCTTAGTAATGATGTTTTGTACGGGAAGCTTTCCGGAAAGTCTTTCTGCGAAAAACATTCCATTGATCTATCCCTGCGAGCTTCTGAACAGACTGGTGCCTCTGATGACAAAGAAATCCAGCATCATCTGTATGACTCCATCACCTTTACAGACTGCACAGTGTGAAGAAAAATGGAAAAAATATGTGGATCAGGTAAAAGCAGTTGCAGCATCTCCCTATGGCGAATGGGGTGCACTGGAAGAGGCTGCAGAGCAGGTGAAGGATATGGACGGTGATCTTATCGTTCTGGACTGTATTGGATATACACAGGAAATGAAGCGTATGTTTGCAGAAAAAACCGGCAAAAAAGTAGTTCTTCCAAGAACACTTCTTGCCCGCGTGGTTTCTGAGCTTACGAATCTGTAAGAGCTATGCGTAAAAAGGAGTAAAGAAAATGAATCAGTTAGTAAAGACAGCGGAAGGGGTTCTTTCCTCCTGCCTGGCAGTAAAAAAAGGAGAAGAGGTACTTATCGTAACAGATGATACCAGAAAAGAAATTGGAGAAGCACTTTATGAGGCGGCAGGAAATCTGGGCTGTGAAAGACTTCTTATGGTAATGAATGAGAGAGAACTCAGCGGACAGGAGCCTCCAAAAGCAGTATCCGCAGCTATGAAAAGCGCAGATGTGGTGATCGCGCCTACTGCACAGTCCCTGACGCATACAAATGCCAGGATAGAAGCGGCCAGAGCCTGGACAAGGGTGGCTACCATGCCCGGTATCACAGAGGAAATGTTTTCTCAGGGAGCAATGACAGCAGATTATTCCAAGGTGGAAGAGCTGACAGCTGTGGTTACGGAAATGCTCTCAAAGGCTTCTGTGGCACGAATTGAAAAGGATGGTCATGTTCTGACCATCAACATAAGGGGAAGAGACGGCGTTCCAAGTCCGGGAGTATACCGGGAACCTGGCAAATGTGGAAATCTTCCTTCCGGAGAAGCATATATTGCACCTCTGGAGGATGGTTCTGAGGGGGAAATGATCGTGGACGGTTCCATGGTAGGTATCGGAAAGCTGGACAGCCCTCTTCATATGGTGATCTCCGGTGGAAAGCTGCGTTCGGTAACAGGAGAAAAAAGCGAAAATCTGGATGTTCTCCTGAAAAATGAAACAAACGGAACGCTCTGTGAGCTGGGAATCGGAACAAACGAAGCGGCTGTATTAAACGGCATTATCCTGGAAGATGAAAAAGTTTATGGAACAGTGCATATTGCATTTGGGACAAATACTTCTTTTGGCGGAGTAAATAAGGCAGAATGTCATATGGACGGCATTATTCTTCGCCCTACCTTATATCTGGATGATGTAAAAGTAATTGAGGATGGGGTGTTCCTCGTATAAAGAGAGGTGACTTTTTTGGAGAAGAAATTTAAAATCGGTCTGATCAGAGTGCTGACTACAGAAAATAAAGAGGTACTGCTGGCGCATGAAAGACAGCTGAAATCTTATTTTCCTCAGCTTCAGATCGAAACAAAATGTATTCCGGATCAGTATGAGGGGATCCATACTCCGGAACTGGGGGAAATTGCAGTACCGAAAATCGTGGAAACTGCCAGAAGCTTTGAAGATGTAGATATGATCATCGTCAGCTGTGCAGACGATCCGGGTGTAGAGGAGATACGGGAAGCTCTTCCGGGTATACCGGTTACAGGAGGAGGAGAGACTACGGTAGCTCTTGCCCTTAAATATGGAGAAAAAATCGGGGTGCTGGGAATCACCGACTATGCCCCAAAAGCATATGTAAGGATGATACCGGATCAGATGATCCTGGGCAAACCGGACGGAGTGGACAGCACTCTTGATCTTATGACACCGGAAGGCCGGCAAAGCGCAGTAGAAATGGCATGTAAATTAAAAGAACAGGGGGCACAGGTTCTTGCTCTTGCATGTACAGGAATGGCAACCATAGGAATTGCAAAGGAACTGGAGGAGGCTACCGGACTACCGGTGATCGACCCGGTAATGGCGGAAGGTTTATTCGCTTATTTTGAGTATCTGAAAAAATAACAGCACAGTATTGTGACTGGGAAAAGAAAAACAGAGTCTCTGTTCCGGATGATACCGGGAAGCAGACTCTGTTTTTTACGCTGAGATGTGGTAAACAGCAGTTTTTCCAGTCAATCCAAAATAATTGACAATGCGATTATAATCTAGTATATTTTTTACAGGAATACCCTGTAATTTTATTGATATTTTAAACAAAATGGAGAGAGGATTATGAATAAAAGAAACATCAGCGGACAGCGTCAGATGGAATTTGTATCAAAATTTGATTTTATCCGGGAAGCGGGAACAGATGCGGAGAAAAAAGCCGCAGCTCTCATTCGTGAGGAACTTTCCTCTTTTGGGATGGACAGCCATCTGGAAGAGTTCCCTTTCTATACCTGGGAGATCAGAAAAGCACAATTTGTCGTAACAGAGCCTTATTATAAAGAGTATCAGGCAGAAGGTTATATCCGGTGCGGAAATACACCGGAAAAGGGAATCGAAGCAGATTTTATCTATGCGGAAAACGGGGACGAGATCAGCCTTTCCCATGTAAAAGGAAAGATCGTTATGGTAAATGAGATCGTCCGCAAGGATATGTACCTGAAGCTGTTAAAAGCAGGTGCGGCAGGCTTTGTCAGTATCACAGGTACGCCTGTTGACGAAGGAGAAGACCGGATTCCCAGAACCGCCGGAATCCCACAGAAGCTTTTTGATTCTCTGAATGAGAGCGAACTGATTCAGGGGGTTGGGATTCATTATCTGGATGCTGTGGAAATAGTCACAAAGGGGGCTTCCCGCGCACGTCTTACCTTACTTCAGGAGGAGGTCAGCCGTACTTCCGGAAATGTTGTTGCAAGAATCCCCGGAACAGACCGGGCGGAAGAGATCCTGACCCTGACTGCTCACTACGATTCAGTACCTCAGGGGCCGGGAGCCTATGACAATATGGCAGGCGCCGCTATTATTATGGAAATCTGCCGCTATTTCAAAGAACATCAGCCCCGCAGAACACTGGAATTTATCTGGTTCGGAGCAGAAGAAAAAGGTCTTTTGGGAAGCCGGGATTATATCAAAGTTCATGAAAAAGAGCTGGGTGCACATCGGTTTAATATGAACGTAGACCTTGCCGGACAGCTGGTGGGAGGAACTGTGATCGGTGTAACCGGAGATTCTTCCATCTGTTCCATGCTGACTTATCTTGCCCGGGAAACCGGAATCGGAATGACTACAAAAAACCAGATCTGGGGAAGTGATTCCAATACTTTTGCCTGGAAGGGGATTCCGGCAATGACCTTGAACAGAGACGGTTTTGGCATGCATACCCATTACGATACGGTAGAACTTCTTTCTGCCTGGTCTCTGGAACGCAGCGCACAGCTTCTCTGTCACATTGCAGAAAGTCTTGCCGCGATCGACAGTATGCCATTCCCACAGGAAATACCGGAGGAATTCAAAAAACAGCTGGATGAATATTTTGGGGCGTAGGCTTTAAAATACCCGGATTTTATGATACACTTACCAGTACAATGAATACGAGGATCCTGCTGAATTAACGCAGAATCCATACAAAGGAGATGTTTTGGCTATGACAGTAACAGAACGGCTTAGCGCCCTTCGTAATCTGATGAAAGAAAAAGGTGTGGACGCTTATCTGGTGCCAACAGATGATTTCCATGCATCAGAGTATGTAGGAGACTATTTTAAATGTAGAAAATATATCACCGGCTTTACCGGATCTGCCGGAAGAGCCGTGATCACTATGGATATGGCAGGGCTTTGGACGGACGGACGCTATTTTATCCAGGCGGCACAGCAGCTGGAGGGAACTACGGTGGAGCTTTTTAAGATGGGAGAACCGGAAGTACCCACCATCCATGAATTTCTGAAAGAAAAGCTTTCGGAAGGAATGTGTCTGGGCTTTGACGGAAGAACCGTAAGCGCAGCAGAAGCAGATGAGCTGAAAGATCTGCTTTCCGACAAAAAGATCCGTTTTTCTGTGGAGGAAGACCTGATTGGAGAAATATGGACAGACCGCCCGGCTCTTTCCTGTGAACCGGTTATGGAACTGGAGGTAAAATGGGCAGGAGAATCCAGAGCAGAGAAATGTGCACGGATCCGCCGGAAAATGAAAGAAAAACAGGCAGATGTTTTTGTTCTTACTTCTCTGGATGACATTGCATGGCTTCTGAACCTCAGAGGCAATGATATCCATTGCTGTCCGGTAGTTCTTTCTTATCTGGTGATGACAGAAGAGGAAGTGCTTCTTTTTGCCAATGAAAAGGCATTTGGACAGGATGTTCTTGAAAATCTGAAAAAAGACGGTGTCACCCTGAAACCGTATAATGACATTTATACTTATGTACAGACGATTCCGGCCGGAAAGACGGTAATCCTTTCCAAGGCAAACGTCAACAGCCGCCTGGTCAATAACCTTCCGGCTGAGGTAAAGATCCTGGATGAAGAAAACCTTACCCTTCTCCCAAAAGCCATCAAAAATCACACAGAGGTAGAAAATGAGCGCATTGCTCATATTAAAGACGGTGTGGCTGTAACCAGATTTATCTGCTGGCTGAAACAGAATACAGGAAAAATGGAGATCACAGAGCTCAGTGCAGCAGAGCATCTTTTCCAGCTTCGTAAAGAACAGGAAAACTTCCTGGGCAACAGCTTTGATCCGATTGTTTCCTATGGTGGTCATGCGGCGATGTGCCACTACAGTCCGTCACCGGAGACGGATATTCCTCTGGAGCCAAAGGGACTTGCCCTTTGTGATACCGGCGGACATTATCTGGAGGGAAGTACCGATATCACCCGTACGATCGCCCTTGGTGAACTGACAGAAAAAGAACGAAAATATTTTACTCTTGTGCTGAAGGGTCATCTTCGCTTAAGCGATGCCAGATTCCGTTACGGCTGCTGCGGACAGAACCTGGATTACCTTGCCAGAGAACCGTTGTGGAGACTGGGAGAGGATTATAATCATGGTACCGGACATGGAGTGGGATATCTTCTGAACATACATGAAGGACCAAACAGTTTCCGCTGGAAATCATCTTCCGCAGTTCTGGAAGAGGGTATGATCACCTCCAATGAGCCGGGATATTATGTGGAAAATGAATTCGGTGTCCGTCATGAAAACCTGGTTGTATGCAAAAAAGCAGAAAAGACTGCGTTCGGTCAGTTTATGTGCTTCGAGAACCTGACCATGGTACCTTTTGACCTGGATGCCATTGATCCGGAGCTTCTGGATACCTATGAAAAAGGACTTCTGAATTCCTATCATGCAGAGGTTTATGAGAAGATTTCTCCATACCTTACAGGGGAAGAAAAAGAGTGGCTGAAAGAATATACAAGAGCGATCTGATCGTTAAAAAAAGAGGTTTGGCATTATCTCATAGTGCCAAATCTCTTTTTCTATTTGTTGAAAAATACAGAAAATATCTATTATAATACCAATAGAAACAGGAGAATTGACTGGCCAGTCATACCTCAGGTACGAATAAAAAAATCATATTAAAGAGGTGTGAAGTCAATGAAAGAAAAAGTACAGTCCTTTGGACGATTTTTAAGCGGCATGGTTATGCCGAATATCGGAGCCTTTATTGCATGGGGTCTGATCACAGCATTATTTATTGATACCGGATGGCTGCCAAATGCAAGATTTGCACAGCTGGTAGGTCCTATGTCATCTATGCTGCTTCCTCTTATGATCGCCTATACCGGTGGTGAGGCAGTAGCAGGCAAGCGCGGCGGTGTGATTGGTGCGATTGCATCTATGGGAGTCATTGTGGGATCTGATGTTCCCATGTTTATCGGGGCTATGATCGTCGGCCCTCTGGCAGCATGGATCATCAAAAAGTTTGACAAAGCTGTAGAGGGACATATCCCTGCAGGCTTTGAGATGCTTGTAAATAACTTCTCTCTTGGTATTATCGGAGCTATACTTGTACTTCTTTCCATGCTGGGAATTACCCCTCTGGTAGAAATTCTGAATCAGGTTATGAGTGCAGGCGTAGGCTTCCTTGTAGATCATGCTCTGCTTCCTCTTACCAGTATCTTTATCGAACCGGCAAAAGTGCTGTTCCTGAACAATGCGATCAATCACGGAATCCTGTCTCCTATGGGAATTCAGCAGGTGGAAGAAACAGGAAAATCTATATTCTTTCTTCTGGAAGCGAATCCGGGACCAGGGCTGGGTGTTCTTCTTGCCTATTGCATTGCCGGAAAAGGAAGTGCAAAAAGCTCTGCTCCAGGTGCAGTGATCATTCATTTTCTGGGAGGAATCCATGAAATCTATTTCCCGTACATCCTCATGAATCCACTTCTGATTCTGGCAGTGATAGCAGGCGGCGCAACAGGAACCTTTGTTTTCTCTTTGTTCCATGTAGGACTGACTTCACCGGCATCACCGGGAAGTATCCTTGCGATTCTGGGCATGGCAGAACGACATTCTTATCTTGGCCTGATCCTTGGTGTACTTCTTGCAGCAGCAGTATCTTTCCTGATTTCCCTTCCGATACTGAAATTTATGGGAAAAGACAGTTCTTTGGAAGAAGCACAGGCGAAAAAAGATGCAATGAAGCGTCAGGCAAAAGGAAACAATGCTTCCACTGAAAATCCGATGGTATCGGCATCAGAAAAGATTAAAAAGATTGCTTTTGCCTGTGATGCAGGAATGGGATCCAGTGCCATGGGCGCAACGGTACTGAAAAAGAAAATCACAGCAGCAGGTATAGAGGGAATTGAAGTAATCCATACTCCGGTATCCTCCATTCCGTCAGATGTACAGATCGTAGTTACCCATCAGGAGCTGGGAGAACGTGCCGCACACAGCAATCCCAAAGCCAGACGGATTCTGATCACTAATTTTATGGCAGCTCCGGAATATGATGTACTTGTGGAAGAACTGAAAAAAACAAACCTTTAAAAAAGACTGTTTCTGGCTTGCAACAGATGGTATAATGATGTTACTTACATAAAAAAGGTTTGTTCCAACGGGCCTGTCTGCAGGAGATTAATAAAATGAAAAAGCTTCATAAAGTAGGCAAATTTTATACCAGGATCATCATGAACAATATTGGCATATTTATTTTTATTGGTATTCTGTCCGTGATCTTTAACGATCACGGATGGTTTCCCGATAAGGATATGTATGCCATTTCTCAGTTAGTATATAAAGTGATTCTTCCCTCCTTCATTGCATATGAGGGAGGAAGGGCTGTCAGTGGAAGAGAAGGTGGTATTGCAGGTGTCCTGGCTGTAGCCGGAGTAATCTGGAGCGGATCCTCTGCGGAGCTTTTTGGGGCTATGCTTCTGGGGCCGGCGGCAGGATATCTATGGAAAAGAGAAACTTCCTGGATTGAAGAAAAGTTCCCCTCCAGTATGCAGATGCTGGGCAAAAATCTGATAATCGGTATCACCGGAGGACTCTTTTCTGCAGCAGGCATTTACCTGATCCTTCCTTTGCTGGAATGGATATTGACCTGGCTATTTTCCGGCATTTCTTTTCTGGCACGTTACAATATGACCGCATGTCTCAGTATTTTTATCGAGCCTGCAAAAGTGTTTTTTCTGAATAATGTAGTAAACCATATGCTGCTTGTTCCTGTAGGAATGGAACAGATCCAGAAAACAGGAAGCACTGTGCTTTTTCTGCTGGAAACAAATCCAGGACCGGGGATCGGAGTGATTCTTGCATTGTTTTATATGAAAAGGATCAACAAAAATGAAACAGCTTCCGTACTGACTGCCCATGCACTTGGCGGAATCCACGAGGTTTATTTTCCGCTTATTCTGTCAAACCTTTGGCTTCTGCCAGCGGTGATCGTTGGAGGGCTTGCAGGAAATATTACATTTCAGATTTCAAACGCTGCAGTAAAGGGAGTCGTGTCTCCGGGAAGTATTTTTACCATTCTGATCATGGCTGATTCAGGATGCAGATGGAAGGTGCTGGCAGGAATCCTCATATCGGCAGCAGCATCATTTCTGTCCGGAGTTCTGTTTCTCAAAAAAAGTTTCGTATATCAGAAAAAACATCCCTTCCAGAAAATCCCTCCATTTCAGAAAAAAGAAACAGACAAAAAACAGAAAGATGAACTTCAACAAGAACATATACAGGAGAAAAGTATGGAAGAATCAGTAAAAAAAATAGCCTTTGTCTGTGATGGCGGAATTGGTTCCAGCGTTATGGGCGCTGCTCTTTTGCGAAGAAAGCTTCAAAGTATGGGAAAAGCAGAGATTACAGTGGAAGCCTTTGCGGCAGATCTTGTACCGGAGGATATAGATGTCGTTATCTGTCAGAAGGACTTTTACAGTCTTCATGGTGATTCCCTGAAAAACAGGCGTATTCATCTGGTAGACAGTTTACTGCAGACGGAAGAATGTATGATTTTATTTCAGAAAAACGAAGGAGGGGAAGCGGAAAAGTGAACATTACACCGCGTATGAAACAAATTTTTCAGAGCCTGTTAAATGAAACAGAGCCTGTTTCCATAAAGAGCCTGGCTGAAAAAATAGGTGTCAGCAAAAGAACTGTCCAGAGAGAGTTGGAATATACCACCAGCTCTTTGAAGGGCTATGACATTACCTTTATGTCAAAAACAGGAGTAGGCATCTGGCTGGAAGGAACAGATGAAGAAAAACAAAGGCTCCTGGATACTCTGTCTGAGGATGGAGACTATGATGTGGGAAATCGTGAACTGAGGAGAAAAAAACTGATCCTGGAGCTTCTCCGGGAAAAGGGACTGAAAAAACTCTTTTATTACAGCAGCCGTTTTAAAGTCAGTGAAGCCACCATCAGTACAGATCTGGAAGCGGCAGAAGACTGGCTGAAACAATATGGACTTACGGTAACCCGTAAGCCCGGCAGCGGTATTTCTGTGGAAGGCTCTGAGGAAGACTACAGACGGGCAATTCGTGTATTTGTAAATGAGAATATCGATACGCAGATTCTCCGTGAGGCCTATGAAGCGGAAAGTGAGCCGGAGCGTTATGCAGGACTGAAAAAAAGCAACATCGGACAGATTTTAAATGACAATATCATGAGTCGTGTTATGGACTGTATTACCGGAATGAATCATTCACGGGTTCTGAACCTGACTGAAAACTCTTATGTAGGACTTGTGATCCATATTTCCATTGCTATAAACCGGATCCTGAAAAATGAGGTATTGGATACGACTCCCAAATGGGTAGAAGAAATGGAAGAAGATGATGATCTCCGTCTTGCCCGTGCAGTCGTTCATGAGCTGGAAGAAGAATTTGAGATCCAGATTCCCAAAATCGAGGTTTCCTATATTTGTCTTCATATCAAGGGTGCCAAACATGAAAAGCTCCAATGGAAAGGCGCAGAAGAAACGGAAAGTGAAAACCGGGAACTTCACCAGATTGTCAATGAAATGATTGATGCCTTTGACCCGGAAAAATCCTGGGCGTTGAAACAGGATGAGGAATTTCTCCAGGGACTTCTGGCCCATCTGCAGCCGACTCTGGTTCGTCTGAACCATGGTATGCAGATACGCAATCCGGTACTTGACGAGATCTGTTCCAGTTACCCGGATATTTATGAAAAGTGTGTTTATGTGGCACGAATACTGGAAAAATGGACCGGAAAGTCAGTTCCTCCGGAGGAAATCGGATTTCTTACTGTTCATTTTGGAGCGGCCATAGTTCGTATGGAAAACAGAAAAGAGCAGCTCCGCAAAGTACAGATTGGAGTAATCTGTTCCAGCGGAATCGGAATCTCCCGTCTGATGGCTTCTAAGCTGGAACGCGTTTTTAAGGACCGGATCCAGCTTACTGCCTATGGAAAAAAAGATATCACACCTTATATCACTTCCAAAACTGATTTTTTTGTTTCCAGCATATCTACAGAAATTGCAGATGTTCCGGTCATCTATGTAAATCCGCTCCTGAACGAAGAAGATATGGAAAAAATCCGCCGTACAGTTTATCAGTATGAACGTATTCCGGAAAAGCAGAGAAAGGCAGATCAGGTAACTCTGCAGCTGGAGGAAATTAATCTGATTGCAGCACAGATTAATCTTGTAATAAAATATATGGAATTTATAAAAGCTGATGAAAACATATCTTTTGAAGAGCTTCTGATTGCTGTCTCAGAACGTCTTTCTCCCTATTCGGACCGTCAGGAACTGATCCGAGAGGATCTCATGAAAAGAGAGCGAATCTCCAGCCAGATTTTTGCAGAGTTTGGATTTGCACTTCTCCACACTCGAACCAAAGGGGTTGTACGTCCCGGCTTTCATGTTTGTATGACCAGAAATCTGGGTGCATTTCAGGATCCCTATTTCAAAGGCATCAAAGTGGTTTTTGTCATGCTGGTACCCATAGATGACAATCTCCGTATCAATAACGAAATACTGGGGCATATCAGCGGTACACTGATTGAAGATTTTCATTTCCTTGATGTTATCCTGAAAGGGGAAAAAGAAGAGATACGTGATGAACTGTCCCGGTGTCTGAAGCAGTATTTCAGCAAATACATCCTGACCAGAACCTGAGTTTGCAGATAAAAATGTGAATGATCTGAACCATTTTCGCAATGAAGATGGTTCTTTTTTTATACAATTTTGGCACTATCGGATGGCGCCAATTCCCCTCTTCTTTAAATTGAAATTTGGCTGTTTCGCACCTTATAATTAAGCCAGAAAGAAACAAAAGCAACGTGCAAAAATAATCAGGGAGGTACGAAACATGTTTTTCAGATCAAAGAAAAAAGAAGAAAAAAAAGAACTGCTTTATCGTGAAAATATCCGAACCGGATGCGCTCCTGCATCTCAGGAAGACGTGATCCGCCAGGTAGGTCAGATGCTGGTAGACAGCGGATATGTGGATCAGCCTTATGTGGATGCAATGCTGGAAAGAGAAAAAACCTTTTCTACTTTTATGGGTAATCTTCTTGCACTTCCTCATGGAGTAGAAGCTGCAAAAAAAGATATCAAAGCATCTGGTATTGCAGTCATGACATTTCCGGAAGGAACAGACTGGGATGGAAATACCGTCAAGATAGTAATCGGAATTGCAGGCGTAGGAGAGGAGCATCTCCAGATCCTGTCTGTGATTGCAGATAAAATGCTGGATGCAGATGCAGCTGAAAAACTGGCAGCAGGAGATGTAGATACCGTCTATGCTCTTCTGACCGGAAAGGAGTAATACATATGATTATTACAGTAACAATGAACCCTGCTATAGACAAAACCGTGGAGATCGATCAGCTCCTTCCAGGAGGACTGAATCGAATCCGGAAGGTAGAATATGACGCAGGTGGTAAAGGCATCAATGTTTCCAAAACTATCCGGGAACTGGGCGGAACCAGTATTGCAACCGGATTTCTGGGAGGCAATGCAGGAAAGACTATCCAGAGTGTTCTGTCACACACTTTTCGTTCTGGCAGGCAGTATTCCTGCCGGTGTTGACCGGAATATTTATGCCGAGATTACCCGACTGGTACATAAAAAGGGAGCAAAGGTACTTTTGGATGCAGACGGAGAACTGTTCCGAAACTCTCTGGAAGCAGTTCCGGATATCATCAAACCGAACCGTGTAGAGCTGGAAGAATATGCAGGATTTGATTATCGTGCATCCCAGGAGGAACTTCTGAATCTGGCCAGAAAAATCCGCCAGAAGGGAATCGGCACCGTTGCAGTATCCATGGGAAAAAGCGGAGCCATGCTGGTAAAAGACGGCTATGAAGTAAGATGTCCTGCACTTTCTGTAAAGGCTCATTCTACAGTAGGAGCAGGAGATGCTATGGTGGCAGCGCTGGCATACTCCTGGGATCAGGGACTTGACGATGATGCTCTGACCCGCCTCTGTATAGCAGCAAGTGCAGGTGCAGTGACAACAATTGGAACAAAACCGCCAACAAGAGAGCTGGTAGATCAGCTGGCAGAACAAGTGATTATTGAAAGAATAGGAGAATAAAATTATGAAGACAAAAGCAGTAAGAATGTATGGAACAAGAGATCTGAGACTTGAAGAGTTTGAATTACCGGAGATTAAAGATGATGAGATTCTGGTAAAAGTAATGAGCGACAGTATCTGCATGTCAACCTATAAGCTTGCAGAGCAGGGAAAAAAACACAAAAGAGCACCTCAGAACATTGATACCAATCCAATCATTGTAGGACATGAATTTGCCGGAGTAATCGTAAAGGTCGGTGAAAAATGGAAAGATCAGTTTGAGCCGGGTATGAAATTTGCACAGCAGCCGGCATTGAATTACAAAGGAAGCCTGGCATCTCCCGGGTACTCTTATGAATACTTTGGAGGAGCCTGCACCTACTGCATCATTCCTCATGAAGTTATGGAGCTTGGCTGTCTGATGCCATACGAGGGAGACAGTTTCTTTGAAGCATCTCTTGGAGAGCCTATGAGCTGTATTATCGGTGGATATCATGGAAACTATCACACAAATAAACGAAATCATGATCTTGCCGGCGGTACAAAAGTGGATGGCGACATCATTATTCTTGGCGGATGTGGTCCTATGGGGCTGGGAGCAGTCAGCTATGGAATCCAGTTTGAAAATAAACCAAAAAGAATTGTAGTAACTGATATCGACGATGCCAAGATCGCCCGTGCAAGAGAAGTAATTCCGGAGTCCTTTGCTGCGGAAAACGGTGTTGAACTGATTTATGTAAATACAGCAAAAATGGAAGATCCGGTAAAAGAGCTGAAGGATATCACCGGTGGAAAAGGCTATGATGATGTGTTTGTCTATATCCCTAACCGCAAAGTTGCAGAGCTCGGAGACCAGCTTCTGGCATTTGACGGCTGCATGAACTTTTTTGCAGGTCCTACAGACAACCAGTTTAAAGCAGAGATCAATCTCTACAACGCACATTATACAAGCACCCATATCCTTGGCACAACAGGTGGAAACAACGATGACCTGATTGAAGCAAATGACCTGGCTGCAAAAGGAAAGATTGAGCCGGCTGTTATGGTTACCCATGTAGGTGGAATTGACAGCATCGCAGAGGCTACTTTAAATCTTCCAAAAATCCCGGGAGGTAAGAAACTTACTTATACCCAGTTTGACATGCCTTTGACAGCAATTGAGGACTTTGGGAAACTTGGTGAGACGGATCCTCTTTTCAAAAAACTGGACGAGGTCTGCAAAAAGAACCGTGGTCTCTGGAGCGCAGAGGCAGAAAAAATCCTTTTTGAACACTTTGGTGTAGAAGCGTAAAACATAAAAATTGATTTTAAAATCATTGGGAGGAATTACTATGGTATCCAAAAAACTAATCATAAAAAACCCATCCGGTCTTCATGCAAGGCCGGCGGGAGTTCTGGCTCAGGCTGCAGGAAAATGTAAATCAGACGTTATCATTCATTATGGAGAAAAAAATATCCAGGTAAAAAGTATCTTAAACATTATGGCTGCTGCGATAAAATGCGGCTCTGAGATTCAGCTGGAATGTAGTGGTGAAACCGAGGAGGAAGATCTGAAAAAACTTGCAGAGCTTATTGAAAGCGGCCTTGGAGAAGAGATATGAGACAGATCACGGTAGAAAAAACTTCTTCCCGTGGGATTGCGGCAGCACCGGCATATCTTTATCAGGAACCCGATCTTTCTGCGGCAGCATACTGCATTACAGAAGAACAAACAGAAAATGAGGTACAGCTTTTTGAAAAAGCCAAACAAAAAGTATCTGATGAATTGAAGCTGTTGGCTGAAAAAAATCAAATTTTTGCAGCGCATCTGGAAATTGCAGAGGATTTTACTTTCAGCGATGGAGTTCTTTCCAGAATCCGAAATGAACAGAAAAATGTTCAGCTTGCCCTCCAGGATACTGTGGAAGAGCTCGCGCTGATCTTTGATTCCATGGATGATCCTTATATGAAGGAAAGGGCTGCTGATATTCGTGATATCGGAAAACGTTTTATGGCACAGCTGAAAGGGGTACAGCGCCCGGATCTGGCACAGATATCCAGAGAGGTCATTGTTGTGGCAAAAGATCTTTTTCCTTCGGACACTGTAAAAATGAATCCGACTTACATTAAAGGAATCATTACCGAAGAGGGCGGCATTACCAGTCATGTTTCTATTATTGCAAGAAGCATGGGTATTCCTGCTCTGGTAGGAGTCGGAAAGCTTCTGGACAGTCTTCAAAACGGGATAGAGATTTGTATGGATGCAGAAGCCGGGATGATCTGCATTGAACCAGATCATGATACCATAAGAGAATTTCTGCAGAAACAGGAAGATTTTGAGAAGAGACAGAGCTATCTGAAAAAATTGAGAAGCCAGCCTGCGGTTACCCGGGACGGAAAAAGAATTTCTCTGTGCGCCAATGTTGGTAACCTGGAGGACATTGAGAGAGCCCTTCCCATGAATATAGACGGTATTGGACTCTTTCGCAGTGAGTTCCTGTATATGGAAAACGATCATTTTCCTTCAGAAGAAGAACAATTTCAGGTTTATAAAGCTGCAGCCGAGCTTTGCCCTAAGGAGCTTACGATTCGAACACTGGATATCGGAGGAGATAAAGAGCTTTCTTATTTTGACTTTGACAAAGAAGAAAATCCGTTTCTGGGATGGCGTGCAATCCGCATTTCGCTGGATATGGAGGATATGTTTAAGACACAGCTTCGTGCCATTCTCCGTGCAAGCGCTTTTGGCCATGTAAGGATTATGTTCCCTATGATCATTTCCCTGGAAGAATTAAGAGCAGCCGGAAAACTGACAACCCGATGTATGGAAGAACTGGAGCAGGAAGGACTGGAATTTGACCGGAATATTGAAATCGGTATGATGATCGAAACGCCTGCCAGTGTAATGCTTGCAGAAGAATTTGCAAAAGAAGTGGACTTTTTCAGTATAGGCACAAACGATCTTACCCAATATCTTCTGGCTGTAGACAGAGGAAACCGCAAGGTGGCAGACCGTTACAGCTATTTCCATCCTGCTGTTGTAAAAGCCATTGCAAAGATTATTGCTGCAGGTCATAAAGAAAATATCAAGGTTGGCATGTGTGGAGAAATGGCCGGGGATCCTGACGCTGTCCTTCTCCTCCTGGATCTTGGACTGGACGAATTCAGCATGTCCGCAGGAAATGCAGACTATATCCGTGAAAAGATCCTGAACTTATAAAACGCCCATTTTATATTCCAACTTCTATTATATATATTCAATGAAAAAAGACAGTGGAGAAAGCAGCCGCTGTCTTTTTTCATAAATTTGTACAGTGATTCCGATATGCCAAAGCAGGAATTTTATTGCATTCTTCCACAATCGGACATTATAATATAAAAAAACACAAAAGGAATGTCCGCCAGGGGGACACTGTAAAAAAAGGAGAGCCTCTTGTTACTTTTGATAAAGACTTTATCGAAGAAAAAGAATATGACCCTACTGTTGTATTTATTGTTACAGATAAAAAAGAAAAACAAAGTCTGGATATTTATACAGAAAAAGATACAGACATTCAGGAAACGATTATGAAAGTTAAATAACTGGGAGGTTATCAGATGAGCAGATTACCGGAAAACTTCCTGTGGGGCGGAGCTGTTGCAGCCCATCAGGTGGAAGGGGCATGGAATGAAGACGGAAAGGGAGTCAGCATCGTAGATGTGCTTACCGCCGGTGCACATGGTGTTGACCGCAGAATTACAGATGGCGTAAAAAAAGGCTGCTATTATCCCAACCATCAGGGAATTGATTTTTATCATCACTATAAAGAAGATATCAAAATGTTTGCAGAAATGGGATTTAAGTGTTTCCGGACTTCCATTGCCTGGACTCGGATTTTTTCCAGTCCAGAGCCTCCAGATCCGGGAAACTGATTTTTTCCTGCCATCCTTCAATAGAGTCCAGCATTTCATCACCGGGCTTTACGATCGTTGCTCCGATTCCGGGTTCAAAAGTCCAATTGCATCCGAACCAGTCGGGACCGGTTTTGTTGTCATAAGACCGCTCACAGATAATATCCGGAGTGATTGGATAGGTATCTCCGGACATAGGAAGATATCTGGGAATTTTGTGCTCCAGAAGAAGTTTCATGTTTTCCCGGGGAGAACAGGGAAGATCCGGATCATAAGGTTTTGTTCCCAAAGGTGCTGCTGCAATTGCCTTTCCAACTTCCGGACTGACTGTTGCGGAAACCATGTCAACCATCAGAGGAAGCATTCCATTGTAAATACGTTTTCCCATAAAGCTCGCCTCTTTCTTTTTTAATAAGAATATGATATAACAAAACCATAGACATGTAAACAAATGATATAAAAATAACAAATTTGTCAAAAAATAATGGCATATTTTGCAAAAAGCAACAAAACATATGCTTTAAGAGGTTGACAATAATAAATTATCGTATACGAGGTGAGATAATGCAGATTATAGAAATCAAAGAAAATAAAAAACAATATCTGACACTTTTACTGCTGGCAGATGAACAGGAAGATATGATAGACAGATATATCAAAAAAGGTACCATGTATGTACTGGACGACAATGGTATTAAGTGCGAATGTGTCGTAACGGATGAGGGAAACGGAATCCTTGAAATCAAAAATATAGCCACTGTCCCGGAGTATCAGAAAAAAGGATACGGAAAAGCAATGATTGATTTTCTGATTCAAAAATACAAAGACCGGTACCAGATTTTACAGGCAGGTACCGGTGACAGTCCTCTTACCATTCCGTTTTATGAAAAATGTGGATTTGTCCGTTCCCACTGCATTAAAAATTTCTTTCTCGATCATTATAACCATCCTATTTATGAATGTGGAGTTCAGCTTACAGACATGGTTTATCTGCAAAGAAAAATATAAGAGGAAGGAATCCAGACCTTATTTTTGCCGATACGGAATGCTGCCCTCTGTATGATTCAGTGAAATAATTTTCGTATCTGCTTTTTATCAATTTCTGTGATGCGTTTCAGCGGAATCCCGGCAGCTGCAAAGGCTTTGTCTTTTAAATGATCACGTTTGCGAGCATCTCTTGTCTCATGGGTGCTGTCATCCAGTTCAATGGCAAAAAGCACATACAAATCCTGATCGCAGATTACAAAATCTACATGTTTCTGGGCAATTTTATGAAAATATTTCATGTACTGTTTTTGGTCTGTTACAGACAGCAGATCCTTTACTCCAACTTTTGGGCATATGATGCAGTGATATTCATCCGCCACCTCTCGTAAAAGAAGGTAAAAACGGTATTCTCTTTTTGTCAGCAGATGCCTGGCAGCATAAGGATAATAATTCTTTTTACGATATAAGATAATGATCAAGAACAGGATCAAAAAACCGATACAGATCATATATAAATAGGATTTCATATACAAATGCCTCCTGAAAACATTCGAATGTATGTTCTTTGCGCTTTCTATTGTAATAGATTGAACGTAAAATTTCAAGTAGTAATCCTGGAAACAGTTCCTGGATCCGATGAAGTTCGGGAGTGGTTGTCAAATTATGTGTTTTCTATGAATGATAGTAAAACTGCACAAAAACATGCGCCGAATTTTGGAATGGGTTACACGTTTAACCTTTGCTGAAACATTTTTTTTACAGTATCATATGATTAGTGAAAAATAGTAAAGAAGGAATGTATATGGAACAAAACAGGGTCCGAATTGTGGATATCGCAGAAACACTGGGTCTTAGTACAGCGACAGTTTCAAAAGTCATTCATGGTAAAACCAGCAAGATTTCAAATGAAACAGTCAAACGGGTTCAGCAGGAACTTGAAAGAACCGGGTATATTCCAAATATGGCTGGAATTTTACTTGCAAGAAATAATTCAAGGATTATTGGTGTGGTTGTAAATGACAATATCAAATATGAAGGCAGAGTTTTGGAAGATGGATTTGTAATGTCATCTTTGAATGCACTTTCACATGAAGTGAATAAAAAAGGCTATTTTTTGATGATAAAGACAACCGCAGACATCAATGAAATCCCGGTTTTTGCTTCTATGTGGAACATGGACGGACTGATTCTCATGGGATTTTGTGAGACTGATTATGAAATGCTTAGAAATCAGATGCGAATATCCTTTGTCGTGTATGATGGATATTTTGACAAATGTTCAAAAGTTGTTAATCTCGTGATCGATCACTATGATGGTGGTTATCAGGCGGGAAGCTGTTTTAAGGAGCTTGGCCATAAAAAGGCGCTATGTATTTCAGACAACTATATATGTATGGATAAAGAACGCATAGATGGATTTCGTAAGGCTTTTGAGCCGGGAGAGACGATCGTTTGGCAGATTCCCAAGACTGTAAAGGAAAGAATGATTTTTTATCAGGATAAATTTCCAGAACTTTTAAAGACTGAAATCAGTGCTATTTTTGCAGTATCTGATTATTATGCACTGGAATTTATGCGGTTTTTACAGGGAATGGGGGTTCGGATTCCTGAAGACATGCAGATAATTGGATTTGATGATACTATGTCAAGCAGAGAAAGTAATCCCGCCCTGACTACGATTCACCAGGATGCGCCTCTTAGAGCCAAAACGGCGATAGAGTGCATTGAAGCAATGCGTGACGGAATAGAGTGTGAATCTGGAATTGTTCTTCCTGTTAAACTGATCAAAAGAGAAAGTACGAGGGTATTACCGTGTCAGAATTTATGAAATCCTTATGTAAAATAGCAATACCTGTCACTTTACAAAGCATGCTGCAGGCATCATTTTCGATTGTAGATCAGATAATGATCGGACAGTTAGGTGAGACAAATATATCGGCAGTCGGATTATGCGGTAATTACTCACTGATTTTTTCTGTAGTGATCGGTGCGGTAAGTACGGTTGCAGGGATATTAATAGCGCAGTTTATCGGAGCAGACGATATGAGAGAGGCATGGAGCAGCTTCGATGTCAGTCTGATCTGCGGGATCATAATATCTTCATTGTTTCTATTTGGATCAGGAATTTTTCCAACACAGATACTTGGATTATATACGAATGATATCAGTATTATAGAAACGGGTTCCGTGTACTTTCGGATTGTAGCATTTTCATATATTCCAATGGCAGTAAGTACTGTTATATCTGCATGGCTGCGTTGTCAAGAACATGCAGCAGTACCATTTTTTGCAAGTCTTGGAGCGGTTGCAGCAAATACGGGACTGAATTATGTGTTGATATTTGGAAAACTTGGCTTTTCGTCTATGGGAATAAAAGGTGCAGCAATCGCAACGCTTGCTTCCCAGTTATTTAATTTGGCATTTATTATGATCGGGTTTATCATTTGTGTCAGAAATGATGGCGATCAGCCGATGTGGTCGCTGCACTTTAAGAAGATTACCATATGGAATTATCTTGTCATGATTATGCCGATTTTGATCAGCGAATTTTTATGGAGTCTTGGACAGAATGTGGAATCGGCAGTATATGGTCATCTTGGCACCGCAAACCTTGCGGCTTACACCCTTACATGCCCGATACAGGGATTGATCGTAGGTGCCCTGAGCGGTTTATCCGCGGCAGCCGGTGTTATGGTTGGCAAGAGACTGGGAAAGAAAGAGTATGATCATGCATATAGAGAAGCTAAGAAAATCATGTATGCGGGCTTAACAGGTGCAGTATTTGTGTCGGCATTGCTTATATTGCTGGCGGGAATATATACCGGATTGTATCGTGTAGATACTAACGTAAAAGAGCTTGGAAAGCTTCTTCTCTGTATCTTTGCGCTGTATGCCCCAATAAAGATCGAAAATATGATTCTTGGCGGAGGCATTATAAGAAGTGGCGGAAATACAAAAATTATAATGATTATTGATATTATTGGTACATGGTGTATTGGAATTCCGCTGTGCCTGCTTGCTGCATATGTTTTTGAATGGGGAATTGCAGGAGTATACGCATTGCTTACTACAGAAGAAATATTCAGGCTGGCTGTATCACTTATTATTTTCAAAAAGCGTAAATGGATGATCAGTTTGTCCTAGCGATAAGATTAACAGATGTATGAACGTATACCGGAGGGGCTGCCACACAAAAAATTAGTGCGGCAGCATTTTTCTTGCAGTTGCTTTTACTAGCAGCATCATAGGACGGCGTAATTCGTCTTTCATTCCCGGAAAATCCATCATTTCCTGAGGCGGCTCTGCCTCCTCTATGGCTTTGAGCTCAAAACCGCTATTCAGAAGCCCCATAAAAATCTGTGTAAGCGTATGATGCTGCTTTGTCACATTGCATCCCAAAAAGTTTGTTTTTCTCTCTCCTGGAGTGAAATAATTATCTACTGGCCAATATAATGGAATTCCTTCTTCTGTATAAATCCAATCTTGTCCAACGCCCGAGGTAAATACCGGATGTTCAATATTGAAAAGAAAAGTTCCATTTTTTTTCAGTGTTTTATGTACTTTTCGAAATACCTGGCTGATATCTTCGATATAATGTAAAGCCAGATTGGATATCACGCAGTCCCAGGTATTTTCTGGGTATTCATAGTCCTCAATCCCGCAAATTCGATATTCTATTTGTTCAGCAGAATTCTTTTTTCTGGCTGTCTCAATCATTTTTTCGCTCATATCAATTCCCAATATCTGAGCAGCTCCTTTTTCTGCCGCAAATTTACAATGCCAGCCATAGCCGCAGCCCAGATCAAGCATCTTTTTTCCCTGAAGTGAAGGAAACAGAGGTTTTAGCTGATGCCACTCTCCGGCAGAGGTTAAACCGCCTTGGCTGCGGGGCATTTTTGCATATTCCTCAAAGAATTTTTTATCGTCATATTCGTTCATAATAAGTACTATCCTCCCTGTGATGTTTAGATTAGTAATGAATTTATTCTAACACAATTTTGAGAATGAAGAAACTTTAAACTATAGTATTTTATTCCCGGCTTTTTCTTTTTTTCTGAATATTTTTCATCTGCTTTTTTGTGATGAATTTATAATCCGTTTCAAAGCCACAAACATTGTGCAGTGCATCAGTCAGTTTGTCCGGATTGTTCCGCAACTGAAGGCATTTCCTAAATCTTTTTCAAGATAACGATATATCACTAATGCAAGAAAACAGATAAGAAAGTGGGCTTTTATGCGTATATCATCATGAAGAAATACTGACCTTGCCTCAAAATCAGTCTTCACTATACGGAAGCATTCCTCGATTTCCCAACGACCTTCGCTGACTTTTAAGATTTCTTTTACGTCATCATCCAACAGATCCGTAGTTACTGCATAAGAAACTCTGGATAAAATCAGAGGGGGCGACGGCGCTGCAGATGTCTTTCCTGTAAGCTGTGTTTTTACAGTAATTCCATGGGAATCAGAAGTATCTGATGTATGGATGAGAGAATTTTATGAGACCTGGATGAAATTGAACTGGTAGGAAAAAATATCCTCTGTGGGGAATATGATAACCCAGAACATGCCTGTTCTTTTGAAATCGCAGCACTGACAGATATCAATGATTATACCGATCTTTTAGGTTATCCGCAGACCATGATCGTCATTGACCAGGCAGTCTCGGACTTTGCAAAAGAATCGATTATATGGAAAGCAGGAATACAGTATGAAAAAGAATTCGATGAAAAGACGGAGTTTGCAGTGGAAAACATTCTCAGAGCAAGTCCGGATGCGTCAGATTTTTCCTGGGATTCTAAAATCCAACTGACAGTACATGTTACGAATAAAAACGCCGGAGTTTCCAAAGTTGATGAAAAACACTCCGGCGTTTTTGATGTTATCAAGATGACTTAGTCTTCAACTCTTGTAAGGAAGCGTCTGGATAATAGCCCGATTATACATATCATCAGTCCACTGGGAATCAGTACCCAGTAAACACTGTTCGAGAAATGATCGAATATAGCACCATAAATAAGCTGTCCTGCCGGCTGCGTACACATGGAAAGTGTAAATACATAGGACATGATCTTCCCCATCAGATGATCGGGAGTTTTTTTCTGTATGAGAGAAATCGCATAAGTAGAAAAAAGGCTGCATCCAAGCTGGCAGGCGCAAAACATGATAAGCAGGATCAGATAACGGTAAAATGTCTCAAATGGCAGGATAAACGCTGTACCACAGGGAATCAGGCAAATACCGAACATAACTAAAACAATACTAAGATGACGGCTGCGCAGCTTTTGTGCCAGCAGTACTACCATTAGGCTGCCTAATACAGATGCGATTCCCATGGCGCTTTCTGCAATACCGTAATGGTTTGCGGAAAGCCCCAATACAGTCCGTACCAGATATGGAAAACCAATTACTGCAGTTCCGGATACAAACAGACTTACGGCTGCGGCTAATAAAAGAAGCTTTAAAATACAGGGCTGCTGATCTCGAAGAAAGCGCATGCTGGCAGAAAAATCCTCTTTCATTATTTTATGAATTTTTGCATTGTCTCTGGATTTTTTATAGTCTATTTGGATAAAGCATTCTAAGAGAGCTGTTATGAAGAAGCACACAGCCGCAGCATAGAAAATTGGCCGAATCCCAAGTACGGTATAAAAAATACTGCCTGAAAATGGAGTGATCAGGGAGGCAATGGAAGCGACCTGACTGACTATGGCATTTCCTTTTAGGATGTTGTCTCCTGACAGCATCTGGGGAATACAGGCCTGTACGGTAGGAGATTCAAAAGCTCCCAGAACAGAAAGCAGGATAAGCAGTATACCGATGACAATAATATCATGTTTTGAAGGAACGGCAAAACTGGCAGTCAGTACAGATATACCAGAAAGAAGATCCAGCATAACCATAATATTACGACGATTTGCCCGATCTGCGAGGATTCCTCCAAGGGGAGACAATAAAACTGTGGGAAGCATAGAAAGGGCTAAAAGTCCTGCAAAAACAGAAGCGGAACCTGTCTGTTCCAGTATGTACATAGAAAGAGCAAATTTCAGTGAGAAATTTCCAATTAAGGAGCTGACCTGCCCCAAAATTAAAAGAGTGAAATTACGGGTAAAAAGTTTCTGCTTCATTTTTTCCTCCTGAATAAAAATATCTGTAATACGTCAGCGGCAAGACCGGCGGCGCTTAATCCGGCACACCAGATGGCAGCCGTTGTCTTTCCCTTATCTGCAAGATGCTTTGCCCCGGCTAAAAGACTAATCTCTGCTGCCATAGAAGTTCCTCTTGCAGCGAACCGGAACAGACGGCTTTGTTTGTATTTTTGTGTGATTCCCTTATCCAGATGTTCGGCAGCGGTTTCGATTTTTTGTTCAAGCTGGGAAGCCATATTTTCAATTTTCTGATCAAATTCCTTTTCTGTCATGATTTATACCTCCATATTTTCAATTTCCATATGCACCAAAGAAAAACCGGCAGTAATTTGAACATTGCGTTCTTTCCCGGAAAAGGTTTTTGTTAATTTTTCTTTAGAAATTGCAAGTTGTTTCACCGCATACTCCTTTCAATACCGAACGATGGTATGTATATGTTTAAAATAAAATTGCCTTACGGCAACTTTATTTTTCTTCTGGGATTTTTTCAAAAAATTCTTCTACCAGGGCACAGACAGAATCATCCATAAGAGGTACGCCCATTTTTTCCAGCATATCTCCAAGAAAGCGGAATTTGTTTCTCATTCCTTCTTTATCCGAAGGGAAAATAGAGGGCAGCATCCACAAACTGGTGAGCAGTGGTATGAGTTCAGCAATTTCCTTTGCATATTCCGTATGGATCGAACCATCTTTGTTTCCTTCTTCCAAAAGCTCCTGATAATATGGAGTTAAAATACGCCGGTTGGATTCGATCATTTCCACCAGAAGCCTTGGATTTCTTTTCAGTGGAATCGACTGTATGGTAATGTTAGTCTGTTCTTCATCAGATTGATTCAGGCGAATTGTCTCCCTAAGCTTCTGCAGACCATTGAGGTCAGAACGATTTTTTACTTTTTCAAAGGGATTGTTGGAGGAAAACATACGGTCGCTTACGGCATCCATGATTTCTTCTTTTGATTTAAAATGATGGTAGACGGCTCCTTTTGACAGGCCATCTAAATTATCTACAATATCTTGAATTGTGGTGTTATCATATCCCTTTTCTAAAAACAGACGGTGGGCCACATCAAGAATTTTTTCCACAGTTACTTCCGGATATTTATTTCTTGCCACAGGATAGTCTCCTTTCCTAACATTCTCTTGGTATGTATTGATTATATCGAAACTGAAACCTTCTGTCAAGATACATTCATTTGGTATTATAATTAATATGACATGATACCAGGGTCAAAAGCCCCTGCTGAATCTTGAAAATTTAATATTTTACTGTAAATTCAAAAACCCCCTTTTATGAGTTATAATAAAAGTAACTTATGCAGTTGTGCCAGTTGTGCTTATGATACTTTCTTTGTTTTTTGTGTTCCTGTCTATTTACAATGTGGAAGCAAAAGATCTGAACTGATATGAGAGAACAAAAAGAATTCCAAAGAGAGAACGGCAGTCTTGAAAGCTTTTTTCTATTGTGCTAAAATATATACTCAGTGCCATGCATGATCATTGAAACGATTGGTGATGTTATGGGAAAACAAAAAAGGATTTTTGTAAAAATTATGGCGAAACAGAAACCTGATTTTGCAGATCGAGATAAAATTTTAGAGAGAGGTTTTCATACTTGAGTATAAACAAAAACACAAACGAGGAAAAAAACTATCGTAAAAATGTGGTCAAACCAATGCCTGGAGCTTCTGAAAGCCGCACAAACACCGGGATTCCAAGCGATATTAGTGTGTTAAGCCCGATGATGCAGGAATATGTAAAAAAGAAGGAGCAGTATAAGGACTGTATTCTTTTTTACCGCCTTGGTGACTTCTATGAGATGTTTTTTCAGGACGCCCTGACAGTAACAAAAGAACTGGAACTGACGCTGACCGGCAAGGACTGCGGACTGGAAGAAAGGGCCCCCATGTGCGGGGTCCCCTTTCATGCTGCGGAAACCTATATCAACCGTCTGATTGAAAAAGGCTATAAGGTTGCCATCTGTGAACAGGTAGAAGACCCAAAAAAAGCCAGGGGACTGGTGAAACGTGAGGTTATCCGTGTGGTTACACCAGGAACCACACTTGATGCCGCGTCTCTGGATGAGTCCAGAAACAACTACCTGATGTCAGTGGTTGCCACAGAAGGCCGTTTTGGCTGTGCTATCGCAGATATTACCACAGGAGACTGTTTCTTGACAGAAGTAGATAAACCACAGAAGCTTCTGGATGAGATCAATAAGTTCGTTCCTGCGGAAATCATATGCAACGATGCTTTTTTTATGAGCGGAGTAGACATTGATGATCTGAAAAACCGTCTGGGAATCTGTGTGTTCCCGCTGGATGCCTGGTATTTTGACGATGGCTTATGTAAACGGACGCTGATGGAACACTTCCATGTAAATGCTCTGGAAGGGCTGGGGATTCAGGATTATGACAGTGGTGTGATCGCCTCCGGCGCACTGTTTCTTTATCTTCAGGAAACACAGAAATCTGCCCTTTCTCATATGGCAGGGATCCGTCCCTATGCGGCAGAAAAATACATGCTGATCGACAGCTCCAGCCGCAGAAATCTGGAGCTGGTCGAAACTCTTCGTGAAAAAAACAAAAGAGGATCTCTCCTCTGGGTACTGGACAAAACAAAAACTGCTATGGGCGCCCGTACCCTTCGTTCTTATGTGGAGCAGCCGCTGATCGATGCGGAGGAGATCAATGAACGTCTGGAAGCCCTGGAAGAGCTGAATCAGAGCCCTATGCTTCGAGATGAGATCCGGGAATATTTAAATCCCATTTATGACCTGGAGCGTCTGATCAGCCGGATCAGCTATCAGTCTGCAAATCCCAGAGACCTGATCGCTTTTTCTTCCTCTCTCGAAATGCTGCCTTATATCCGGCAGATCATAAAGGATTTCAAAAGTCCGCTTTTAACAAAAATCTGTGAGGACATGGATCCGCTGGAGGACATTGCAGAACTGATCAGAAGCGCCATTGTGGAAGAGCCGCCTCTTGCTCAGAAAGACGGCGGGATCATCCGGGAAGGCTATAATTCTGACGTGGATAAATTCCGTCGTTCCCGAACAGACGGCAAAAAGTGGCTGACAGAGCTGGAAGCCAGAGAAAAAGAGCGTACCGGCATCAAAAACCTGAAGATCAAGTATAATCGTGTTTTTGGTTACTCACTGGAAGTTACCAACTCCTTTAAAAATCTGGTTCCGGAAAATTACATCAGGAAGCAGACCCTTACCAACGCAGAGCGTTATATCACACAGGAGCTGAAGGATCTGGAGGATCTGATCCTGGGAGCAGAGGATAAGCTCTACGCTCTGGAATATGAGCTTTTCTGTGAGGTAAGAGACAAGGTAGGGGCAGAGGTTGTCCGTATCCAGAAAACCGCTAAGGCAGTGGCTGCGCTGGATGTATTCGCCTCCCTTGCGCTGGTCGCTCAGAGAAATAATTATGTTCGTCCAAAGATCAATGAAAATGGTGTTCTGGATATCAAGAACGGAAGGCATCCGGTTGTAGAGCAGATGATCGAAAATGATATGTTCATTGCCAATGATACATATCTGGATAATCAGAAAAAAAGAATTTCCATCATTACAGGACCCAATATGGCCGGTAAGTCCACTTATATGCGCCAGACAGCCCTGATCGTACTGATGGCCCAGATTGGAAGTTTTGTTCCGGCAGAGAAGGCAAACATCGGTATTGTGGACCGGATCTTTACCCGGGTTGGAGCTTCTGATGATCTGGCAAGCGGCCAGAGTACCTTTATGGTAGAGATGACGGAGGTTGCAAATATCCTGAGAAATGCCACATCCAGAAGTCTTCTGATCCTGGATGAAATTGGAAGAGGCACCAGTACTTTTGATGGACTTGCCATTGCCTGGGCAGTGATCGAGCATATCAGTGATACGAAGCTCTGTGGGGCAAAAACTCTGTTTGCCACACATTATCACGAGCTGACAGAGCTGGAAGGAAAGATTTCCGGTGTCAACAATTACTGTATTGCGGTTAAAGAAAAAGGAGACGATATTGTATTTCTCCGAAAGATCGTCAAGGGCGGGGCAGATAAAAGCTACGGTATCCAGGTGGCAAGGCTTGCCGGTGTGCCGGATCCGGTGATCCGCCGTGCAAAAGAACTGGTGGAGGAACTGAGTGATGCAGATATTACTGCTGCCGTAAAGGATCTGACTGCTCCAAAGAAGAAGCAGAAGATTGTTTACGATCAGGTTGATATGGCTCAGATGTCACTTTTTGATACGGTTCAGGATAATGACATTGTAGAAGAGATCAAAAATCTGGATATGTCCCATCTGACTCCTATGGAGGCTATGAACATCCTTTATAATCTTCAGAATAAGATACAGAACCGCTGGTAAAGGACAGATGGATAATGGAGGTTTGCTTTGAGAAAAATTGCAGTTTTAGACCAGAATACCATTGATAAGATTGCAGCAGGAGAGGTAGTGGAACGTCCCTCTTCTGTAGTAAAGGAGCTTGTGGAAAATGCCATTGACGCCGGTGCTACGGCTGTCACTGTGGAAATCACGGACGGCGGAAAAAAAATGATCCGCATTACAGACAACGGTGCCGGAATTGAGGCCGGACAGATTCCGCTTGCCTTTCTCCGCCATGCCACCAGTAAGATCGAGAAAGTGGAGGATCTGGAGCAGATCGCATCCCTGGGCTTTCGCGGCGAGGCGCTTTCCAGTATTGCCGCAGTCTCCCAGGTGGAGCTGATCACAAAGACACCTTCTGCTGTCAGTGGTTCCCGCTATATTATTGAAGGCGGTGTCGAACATTCCCTGGAAGAACTTGGAGCACCGGAAGGAACCACCTTTCTGGTGAGAAATCTTTTTTATAATACACCGGCAAGGAGCAAATTCCTGAAATCCGATACCACGGAAGCCAACTATATCCATACCCTGATGGAGCAGCTTGCCCTTTCTCATCCGGAAATTTCCTTTAAATATATCCAGAACCGGCAGGTAAAGCTGCACAGCTCTGGAAATTATAATGTAAAAGATGTGATCTACAGTGTATACGGACGGGACATTGCCAAGGCGCTTCTGGAAGCATCCTTTGAAAATGAGTTTATGAAGATCACAGGTTTTGTAGGAAAACCGGAGATTGCCCGGGGAAACCGCAGTTTCGAGAATTATTATATCAATGGACGATATGTAAAAAACAACATTATTACAAAAGCCATTGAAAATGCATACAAAGGCTTTCTTATGAATCACAAGTTCCCGTTTGTTTCTCTTCAGATGGAAATGGAGGGGAATGATCTGGATGTCAATGTTCATCCGGCGAAAAGAGAAGTCCGTTTTGCCAGAGAGCAGGAGGTTTACGAAGCGGTTTACGATACGGTGCGCCGTGCCCTGACAGCCAGAGAAATGATTCCAAAGGTAACATTTGAAAAGCCGCAGCCGGAAAAAAAGGAAGTTCCGGTAAAGCCAGTCTCTATCCCGGAGCCTTTTGAGAAAAAAAGAAGGGAACAGGTGTATGAACGTACTGTAAAGGAAACACCTCCTTCCTATGGAATACCTGCAGCTGAAACGCATATAGCAAAAAAGGTGTTTTCCCCATCGGAAGAAACGCTTTTTGAGGGAACCTTGAGGCAGAAACAGCAGGAAGAAGAAAAGCAGGAACTTCCCAAAGAAGAGCCTCAGCAGAAGCTTCCAAAAGCGGAACCTCCGTTGGAACTTCCCAAAAAAGAACAGAAAAACCCTGCAGCGGAACCGGAAGAACAGCAGCTGGAGCTTTTTGAGGAAAAGCTTCTGGCGCCGGAATCCCGGGAGCGGATCCGTCTGATCGGTCAGGTTTTTGACACCTACTGGCTGGCACAGTTTGGTGATGCATTTTATATCATCGATCAGCATGCCGCCCATGAAAAAGTGTATTACGAGCGTTTTGTAAAAAAATTCCGTGAAAACTCAGTTGATTCGCAATATCTGACTCCACCGCTGATCGTCACGCTGAATCTTCAGGAGGAAGAGCTTCTGAAGGCCAACGAAGGATATTTTCGACAGTTCGGGTTTGAGATTGAGCATTTTGGCGGTAAAGAATACTGTATCAGCGCTGTTCCCTCCAATCTTTATGGACTCAGTGAAGAAGGTCTCTTTCTGGAAATGCTGGATCATCTGGCAGGTGACGGAGACAAAGATGCCCTTGATATATTTGCATCCAGACTGGCAACCATGGCCTGTAAAGCAGCAGTAAAGGGCAATCACCTTATGTCTCCGGCAGAAGCGGAAAAGCTTCTGGACGAACTCCTGACTTTGGACAATCCTTATCATTGTCCTCATGGAAGGCCGACTATCGTTTCCATGACAAAAACAGAACTGGAAAAGAAATTTAAAAGAATTGTTTAGGAGGCTATATGAAAAAGCCATTGATCGTACTGACCGGTCCCACTGCCGTTGGAAAAACAAGTCTTTCTATCGCTTTGGCAAAGGCGGTAAACGGAGAGATCATTTCCGCAGATTCCATGCAGGTTTATCAGAAGATGGACATTGGTTCTGCCAAAATCCGCCCGGAGGAGATGGACGGAGTAAAGCATTATCTGGTGGACGTGCTGGATCCCAAAGAGGACTTTCATATTGTGAAATTCCAGCAGATGGCAAAAACTGCCATGGAAGAGATTTATGCCAAGGGAAAGATTCCCATTCTGGTTGGCGGAACCGGGTTTTATATTCAGGCCGTTACAAGGGATATTGATTTCACCCAGGCCCGGCAGGAGGATTCGTACCGCAAAGATCTGGAATTTCTTGCGGAAGAAAAAGGATCCGAATATCTCCATGAGATGCTGAAAAAGGTGGATCCCAAAAGTGCAGAGGCCATTCATGCCCATAACGTAAAACGTGTGATCCGTGCACTGGAATTTTATCATCAGAACGGAACTCCTATTTCTTCTCACAACGAGGAACAGAAACAAAACGAAAGTCCCTATGCGCTTGCCTGTTTCGTGCTGAACATGCCAAGAGAACTGCTCTATCAGAGGATCGACCGCCGTGTGGATCAGATGCTGGAGGAGGGTCTTCTGGAAGAGGTAAAAGCGCTGCAAGAGGAGGGGTGCCATCGGGGAATGGTATCCATGCAGGGACTTGGTTATAAAGAGATCCTGGCATATCTGGAGGGAGATTATCCTCTGGAAGAAGCAGTCAGAATCCTGAAACGGGATACCCGCCATTTTGCCAAAAGGCAGCTGACCTGGTTCCGAAGAGAATCAGAAGTCGTATGGGTAGACAAAGACAGATTTAACTATGAAGAAGATCAGATACTCGGCTATATGCTGAATACCTGTAAAGATAAAGGACTGTTCTGAAAACAGTCAAAAAATAAAAACAGATGAGGTAGAAAATGAAACAGATGTATGAACAGCTGGGAATTTCCCGGGAAGTTTATGATTTTGGTGCAGAGATCGAGGCATCTCTGAAAGAACGTTTTGAAGAATTTGACAGAAAAGCAGAATATAACCAGATGAAGGTTCTGCTTGCCATGCAGAAAAATAAAGTCAGCTCTGAATGTTTTAACGGAAGCTCCGGTTATGGCTATGATGATTTCGGACGTGATACTCTGGAAAAGGTCTATGCAGATACCTTCCATACAGAGGCCTGTCTGGTACGTCCTCAGATTGCCTGTGGTACACATGCTCTTGCTATTGCTCTTTTTGGAAATCTTCGTCCGGGGGATGAGCTTCTGGCTCCTGCAGGAAAGCCATACGATACTCTGGAAGAGGTAATCGGTATCCGTCCGGCCAAAGGTTCTCTTGCGGAATATGGCGTTACTTATCGTCAGGTGGATCTGAAAGAGGACGGAACCTTTGATTATGACAGAATCCGCGAAGCCATCAATGAAAAAACAAAGCTTGTGGAGATCCAGCGCTCCAAGGGTTATCAGACAAGACCTTCTTTTTCCGTACAGCAGATCGGAGAACTGATTGCATTTGTAAAAAGTATTAAGCCGGATGTGATCTGTATGGTAGATAACTGCTACGGAGAATTTGTAGATACAGTAGAGCCAAGTGATGTAGGGGCAGATATGATCGTCGGTTCCCTGATCAAAAACCCCGGCGGCGGACTGGCTCCCATCGGCGGATACATTGCAGGAACAAAAGAATGTGTGGAAAATGCAGCCACTCGTATGACCTGTCCTGGTCTTGGTATGGAAGTGGGCGCATCTCTTGGAGTGAACCGTTCTTTTTATCAGGGCTTTTTCCTGGCGCCTATGGTAACAAAGGGGGCGGTAAAGGGAGCGGTCTTTGCGGCGAATATTTATGAAAAGCTTGGTTTCCCGGTAATCCCAGACGGTCAGGAGCCAAGACAGGATATCATCCAGGCAGTAACTTTAAATTCTCCGGAACGTGTTGTTGCATTCTGTAAAGGAATCCAGGCAGCTGCTCCGGTAGACTCTTATGTGGATCCGGAACCCTGGGACATGCCGGGCTATGACAGCGAGGTGATCATGGCAGCCGGTGCTTTTGTTCAGGGATCTTCCATAGAGCTTTCTGCGGATGGACCTATGAAGCCGCCATACGCAGTTTATTTCCAGGGAGGACTTACCTGGGAACATGCCAAACTTGGTATTCTTATGTCTGTGCAGAAGCTTCTGGATAAAAACCTGATCACATTGCCGTAATCTTGCTGCAGGTACAGAGAGATAAAATAATCATTCATTTGTTTCAGGAGGCACTGCCATGCAAGAGCAAGCGAAAAAAAAGAAAAAACAGGCTCCGGATCCTCGACATTCTGTGATCGTTGTTGGCGGCGGGGCAGCAGGACTTATGGCTGCTGTTCAGGCAGCACAGCAGGGTGCTTCTGTTACGATTCTGGAGCACAATGAAAAAACAGGACGTAAAATCTGTGTGACCGGAAACGGCCGCTGTAATCTTACCAATCTCAATCAGTATAAAGAGGCATACCGGGGAGAAGAACCTGAATTTGTCAGCGAAATCTTCCGTCAGTTTTCTGTAAAGGATACGCTGGATTTTTTTGAACAGATCGGAATCCTTACCGTTGAAAAAAAAGGCTGGCTGTATCCGAGAAGCGGACAGGCAAAATCCGTATCTGAGCTTCTGGAATTAAAAGCCCGCAGCCTGAAAGTAAAGATTAAAACAAGAGAACATGTAAAAAAAGTTTTTCAAAAAGACGGCCTCTGGCATGTACAGACCGAAGGCTGGACTTATCAGGGGGCAGCCGTGATCCTTGCAAACGGCTCAAAAGCCTCTGCGGTTCCCGGCTCAGACGGAAGCGGCTATGTGATCGCAGAAACACTGGGTCATCAGGTGATCCCGCCTCTTCCGGCTCTTCTGGGGCTGAAATGCCGCGACAAAGGATTTTCTTCCTGGTCCGGTGTACGGACGGAAGGCAGGATCACCCTTCTGATCGACGGTGTTGCCCAGAAAGAAGAAGAGGGAGAGCTGCAGCTTACGGAATATGGAATCTCCGGTATTCCCGTATTCCAGTTAAGCCGATATGCGGTCAGGGCTTTCAGCCAGAAGAAAAAAGTGGGACTTAAGATCAACTTTTTTCCGGAATATACAGAAGAAACATTACGGACTTTGATAGCAAACAGAAGGAAGTTCTGTCCATACCAGACAGAAACAGAACTATTGACAGGGCTTCTTCCGGATAAGCTGATCAAGGTTCTTCTGAAGCAGAAGGATCCTCTTGGCGCCGCCTGTGATTTTGAACTGGAAGTAACCGGAAGCACTGGCTTTGAGCAGGCGCAGGTCTGCTCCGGAGGGGTAGATACCAGAGAAGTGGATCCGGTAACGCTGGAATCCCGACTTCATAAGAGACTTTTTTTTGCAGGAGAACTTCTTGATATAGACGGAGCATGCGGAGGCTACAATCTCCAGTGGGCATGGTCCAGCGGTGCCGTGGCCGGAATTTACGGAGCAAAGGAGATCATATGATACGGATCAGTCAGTTAAAACTTCCCATTACACATACAGAGTCCGAGCTGAAAAAGAAGATCGCAAAGACTCTTCGCTGCGGTGAAAAATCTTTTTCTTATGAAATTATCCGTCAGTCTCTGGATGCACGCCATAAAGAGGACAAAAAATTTGTCTATACCATAGAGGTATCCATAGAAAATGAGAAAAAGATCCTGCAAAAAGTTCACAATAATAATATTATGTCAACCATTAAGAAGGAATATGTTTTCCCGAAAGCAGGCAATCGAGAGCTTTCTCACCGGCCGGTGATTGTGGGAAGCGGCCCTGCGGGGATTTTCTGTGCATGGTATCTTGCCAGGGCCGGATACCGTCCGCTGGTGCTGGAGCGAGGCGAAGAGGCAGAGAAGCGCCGGGAGACGGTTGACCGGTTCTGGAAAAACGGTGTGCTGGATCCGGAATCCAACGTCCAGTTTGGAGAAGGCGGAGCCGGAACTTTTTCGGACGGAAAATTAAATACCCTGGTAAAGGACTCCTTCGGGCGGAACAGAGAGGTTCTGAAACGTTTTGTAGAAGCGGGCGCGGACCCGGAAATCCTATATCAGCATAAGCCCCATCTTGGCACAGACGTACTGGTAGATATCGTACAGACTTTGCGGCGCCAGATCGAGGAGATGGGCGGAAGCTTCCGTTTCCGCAGCAAGGTTACGGATCTGAAAATTGAAAACGGCCGTCTTACCGGAGTGGAGATCGATCATAAAGAACTCCTTCCGGCTGAAATCTGTGTCCTGGCGATCGGCCACAGCGCCAGAGATACTTTTTTTATGCTGAAGGACAGGGGGCTTACCATGGAACCGAAAGCCTTTGCCGTCGGACTTCGTGTAGAGCATCCGCAGACTCTGATCAATGAAGATCTCTACGGAGAAAAAGAAAGCCGGATCCTGGGCGCAGCCAGCTATAAGGTTACCCATACCTGCCGGAACGGAAGAGGAGTGTACTCTTTTTGTATGTGCCCGGGAGGCTATGTGGTAAATGCTTCATCAGAAGAAGGACAGCTGGCAGTAAACGGAATGAGCTATCAGGCCCGTGACGGAAAGAACGCCAACAGTGCAGTGATCGTTACGGTAACTCCGGAGGATTTTCCTCAGGAGGGACCTTTAGGCGGTATTGCTTTTCAGCGGGAGCTGGAGAAAAAAGCATGGCAGCTTGGACAGGGAAAGGTTCCTGTTCAGCTGTTTGGGGACTATTGCGGCCATAAGCCCAGCCAGAGCCTTGGAGAAGTTACTCCCTGTATCCGGGGGAAATATGTACTTTCCGATGTGCGCTCCATCCTTCCGAAAGAAATCGGAGATTCTATAGAAGAGGGAATCCATGCCTTCGGAAAAAAACTGCCTGGATTTGACAGAGAGGATGCACTTCTCAGCGGGATCGAAAGCAGGACTTCTTCCCCAGTAAGACTGGTCAGGGACAGAGAGGGTCTGTCGAATATTTCCGGGGTCTATCCCTGCGGAGAGGGCGCCGGATATGCCGGAGGAATCACCTCTGCAGCCATGGACGGCATTAAAACAGCAGAATGCATTGCATCCGCATATGTGATGAATTTGTAAAAAAACAAAGGAGAGAGTATACATCTCTCTCTTTTTATGTTAAAATAAAGTTTGATTCTTTACCCGTCTGCAAATAGAGTACAGCAGGTAAATTGCATGAAATATACCATAAAAGATCTGCCGGAGTCGGAACGGCCTTATGAAAAATGTATCCGGGAAGGAGAGGAAGCATTAAGTGACAGTGAGCTCCTTGCTGTGATCCTGAGATGCGGAACCAGGGGACGTAATTCTTTGACCCTGGCAAATGACATACTGAAAAGCTTACAGGAATCTTCTTATCCCGGTCTGCTTGGGCTTCTTCACAGTTCTCTTGCAGAATTGGAAAAGATTCATGGAATCGGAAAAGTCAAGGCAGTTCAGCTGAAATGTATCGGAGAACTGTCTCGCCGCATTGCCATGACAGCAGCCAAACCGTCCATGAGCTTTCGCCATCCGGATTCCATTGCATCTTACTATATGGAGAGACTCCGTCATCAGGAGCAGGAACAGATGATCTGCATGATGCTGGATAATCAGAATCATCTCCTGACAGAACGGATGATCTCGAAAGGCACGGTAAATGCCACGCTGGTCACTCCGCGTGAAATCTATGTGGAGGCGCTGCGGTGTCATGCGGTAAACCTGATTCTTGTCCATAACCATCCGGGCGGAGATCCTACCCCGAGTACTTCTGACATTGAGATCACCCGGCAGATCCGTCAGGCAGGAGAACTTCTTGGCATCTGTCTTTTAGACCATATTATTATTGGTGACCATCAGTATATCAGTTTTAAGGAACAGGGAATGATGAAATAAAGGAACAAATATATGCTGTTAAAAAAAACATATGGGATCGATCTTGGAAGCAGTACCATCAAGGTTTATTCCTATTTGCGAAATAAAAGCTATCTTGAAAAAAATATGATCGCGTCAAAAGGACGCAGAATCATCGCCGTGGGCAATGAAGCGTACGATATGTTTGAAAAGGCACCTGCCAATATCGTGGTAAATTCGCCGATGGCTTTTGGTATGATCGCGAACCTGGAGCTTCAGGAAATCACGCTTTACAGTATGATGAAAAAAATCGACCGGTTTCTGGGAATCGGTTCAGAAATCTATTTTTCTGTACCTCTTGACATGACTGCTGTAGAAAAACGTGCCTATTATTATGTGGCAAACGGACACTGGCTGCGCAATAATCATGTGTACATGGTCGAGGCGCCTGTTGCCGATGCGCTTGCAATGGGGGTGACTCTGGAAGAAAACCCGGGAAGCATGATCGTAGATATCGGAGCCCAAAGTACACAGTTTTCCATTATCACCGATGGGAAGATCATCATCTCAAGAAAAATCCCTATCGGCGGACGTCAGATGAATGAATCCATCTGCAGCGAGATTCGAAAACGCTATAATCTGCAGATCGGAACCAGAACCGGGAAGCGTCTGAAGCTTGCCATGGGACGTCTCAGCGATCAGCGGAAAGATGCGCGTAAAGTAGTAGGGATCGACAGCATTTCCGGGCTTCCCCGTGAAGAGATCATCTCCGGATATGTGGTCAATGCAGGCATTATGAACTGTGTAAATGAGATTGCGGCAGAGATGAAAACTTTTCTTGAAAGAACACCGCCGCAGATCGCCTATCATATTTCCAGGGAAGGTATTTACCTTACCGGCGGAAGCACAAGGCTTCCCTACATAGATAACTATCTGGCAAGCTATACCGGATTTTCTTTTAAGCTTTCGGATCTTTATGAAACATCTGCGGTCTCCGGGCTGGAAAAGATCATCAAAAACAAAGAGCTTGAGAAATGGGCCCAGCCTGTCAAACAACGTAAATTATAATTTTCAGGGGTATGATATATGAAAAATCTGAAAAAGAAATTTCGATTTCGTATTCATTTAAAAAGTAAACATCTTCTGGTGATCATGACCTTTTTCTGTGTCAGTGCCATAATAGCCACACTTGCGTCGGGAGTATCCTCTACCCCGGTAAAAGAAATAGCCGGAATGATCGTGGTTCCTTTTGAAAAATCGATTGCAGCAATTGGTTCCTGGCTTACAGATATGAACCAGACATTTCGTGAAAAAGAAGAGTTGATCGCTCAGAACAAGGAACTGCAGTCCGCCGTGGATTCTCTTACAGAACAAAATAATATCCTGATCCAGGATCAGGCAGAACTCGCCCGTCTGGAAGAGCTCTATGAACTGAACGAAGAATATTCGGATTATCCTAAAGTTGCAGCAAGGATCATCGCCAAAGATCCGGGTAACTGGTACGATACCTTTATGATCAACCGCGGCAGCAATGACGGCATCCGTGTAAACAACAATGTAATTGCCGGAAAAGGTCTGGTGGGAATTGTGACAGAAGTCGGTTCTACCTGGGCAACCGTCCGTTCTATCATTGATGACAGCAGCAACGTCAGCGCCATGACAGTGAGCACAGACGACACCTGTGTGATCGAAGGCGATCTGGAGCTGATCGATGAGGGAAAGCTTCGCTTCAGTCAGCTTTATGACAGAGAAGACAAAGTTTCAGTCGGTGAACGTATTGTCACTTCCAACATCAGTGAAAAATATGTAGAGGGGCTGTTTATCGGCTATGTCAGCGCAATTGAACTGGACACCAATAATCTGACAAAAACAGGCACAATCGTTACTCCTGTGGATTTTCAGCATCTGAAAGATGTTTTTGTCATTACCGTCAATAAAGAAGATGCGATCCAGGGAGGAGCAGAATCATGAAAAGTAAGATTGTTTTGTTTTTCACGATTATCGCATGTTTTCTTTTGCAGTCTACTCTGATCCATACTATTGCGATCGGTTCGATCACTCCAAACCTGCTTCTGATCCTTTGCGTTTCCATGGGACTGATGCGGGGGAGGAAAAGCGGGATGTGGACAGGCTTTTTCTGCGGAGTTCTGACAGATCTGTTTTTTGGATCTGTACTTGGCTTTTATGCGATGGTCTATATGTTCGCTGGTTTTTTAAGTGGTTATACCTACCGTATCTACTATGACGATGATCTGAAGGTTCCTATGCTTCTGACAGCAGTCATGGATCTTTTTTATAATCTGGCTGTTTATGGCCTGCAGTTTCTTCTGAGAGGCCGTCTTGGGCTTTTTACCTATCTATACCGGATCATCATCCCTGAAATTGTTTATACTGTATTTCTTACCGTGATCGTTTACAGAATCTTTTACCAGATCAATCATCGGTTTATGAATCCAGTAAGGAAAGAAAGTGAGTCTATTTGGGTACTAAAATAAAAAAACTGATTAAAAAAATCCAACTAAAAAGAACAACCGTTCTTATTATTGTATTTGTTCTGCTGTCGTTTATTCTGATCCGCCAGCTTTTTGATCTGCAGATCATCCAGGGGGAAAATTATATCAGTGAATTTGAAAGCAGAACCACCAAAAAAAGGATCCTGAAAAGTACCAGAGGAAATATCTATGGCAGAAACGGTGAACTGATCGCTTCCAATGTGCTTTCCTATTCTCTTACCTTTGAAGATAATGGAAGCTATGAAACAACAAGGGAAAGAAACCTGACTTTGAACGGAGTTGCTTACCGTGTCCTGAAGATCCTTGAAGAAAATGGCGATTCTCTTTTAAGAGATTTCCATATCATCATAGATGAAAACGGAGAATATGCCTTCGATGTGGGAGAAGGATTTACATTAAGCCGTTTTAAGGCGGACATTTACGGACATCCTCTGATCGATGACCTGACTCCGGAGGAGGCTTCTGCAACAGCAGCCGAAATGATCGAATATCTCAGCGGAGGCGGGGTCAATGGATTTTCCATTGTCCTTTATGGAGAAAATGCTTATACTCCGGAAGAACTGGCCAAATACGGGCTTCCTGCAGAGCTGACCAAACAGGAAGTGCTGGATATCGCCACCATGCGGTATAAACTGAACACCAACAGTTTCCAGCGTTATATGGCGGTTACGATCGCTACCAATGTCAGCGAAAGTACGGTCGCGGCAGTTATGGAAAACCAGAGTCAGCTTCAGGGTATCGATGTGCTGGAGGACTCCGTACGCCAGTATGTCGGTGATGAAAGTATGGGACCGCTCCTTGGCTATACCGGCCGGGCTTCTGCAGAAGAACTGGAACAGCTGAAGGAAAAAAATCCTGAATATTCCAACGATGCCATCATTGGAAAAGCAGGGATAGAACAGTATATGGAACTGGATCTGCAGGGAAAAGACGGAGAAGAAACCGTTATTGTAGATAACCTTGGAAAAGTACTGAGCATTGATGAAAGTACAACGGTAGAACCTGTTGCGGGCAATGATGTTCACCTGACCATTGATCCGGACTGGCAGAGCGCTATTTATCAGATTCTGAAACAGCGAGTGGCAGGTGTCCTTCTCACTCGTATCGAAAACACAAAAAAATTTGATTTTGAAGCTGTAAAAGATGCCAGTCAGATTTCTGTGCCGATCTATGATGTATACAACGCCCTGGTTGCCAACAGCGTGATCGACATCCGCCGCTTTGATGACGAAGAAGCATCTGAGATAGAAAAAAATTTATATGCCAGATTTCAACAGAAACAGCAGAAAATTTTTGATACAATATCTAACAGGCTGACAAGCGATAATCCGCCTGCCTATAAAGATGAATCCGAGGAGGTGCAGGAATATCTGTCCTATATCTGTGATACCATACTGAGAGATACTCTGGGTGTGATCGATAAGGACGAAGTAGATACCTCAGACGCAACCTACCAGGCATGGGCAGGAGAAGAGAGCATCAGTCTCAGAGAATATCTGAATTATGCAGCAAGCCAGAACTGGATCGATATTTCTGTGATTTCACCGGAAGGAGAATATCTGGATTCTGCAGAAATTTATCAGTCTCTGACCGATTATGTAGTGGACTATCTGAAGACAGACCTTGGTTTTTCCAAGCTTCTGTATAAATACCTGCTCATGAATGATGAGATTTCCGGACAGGAGCTGTGTCTGGTCCTTTACGAGCAGGGTGTGCTGTCAAAAGATGATGCGGCCTATGCAGGTCTGGCTGACGGTTCTACTACCGCCTATGATTTTATGGTGAACAAAATCGCCAATCTGGAAATAGAGCCAGCTCAGCTGGCTTTGAAACCGTGTTCCGCTTCAGCGGTTGTCACAGATGTAAAAACCGGCAAGGTAGTCGCCTGTGTGTCCTATCCGGGATATGACAATAATCGGCTCAGCAATAACATGGATACGGATTATTATACAAAACTGTCCCTGGATCTTTCCAGCCCGTTCTTTAACAAGGCCACACAGCAGACAACTGCTCCCGGTTCTACCCTGAAACTGCTTTCTGCGGTAACCGGTATGATGGAAGACCTGGTGGATGCAGATACGTATATCGAATGTACCGGTAAGTTTGATCTGGTAACACCACCTATCAATTGCTGGAACAAAAGCGGACATGGTGCGCTGGAGATCACCAGTGCAATCGAACAGTCCTGCAACTACTATTTCAACATGATCGGCTATGAAGCCGGAAAAGCTGCGAACGATAAGTTTTCAGAAAATCAGAGCCTTTCCAAACTTCAGAAATATGCTTCTGAGTTCGGACTGGATCAAAAGACTGGAATTGAGATTTCAGAGGCAACTCCTCATGTTTCGGACAGTAAAGCAGTTCCTTCCTACATTGGACAGGGAAATCATCTTTACACGACTAGCCAGCTTGCCCGTTATGTGACGGCACTGGCCACATCCGGAACCGTCTATGATCTGTCTCTTCTGGACAAGGTAACAGACTCTCAGGGACAGACACTGCAGACATATGATCCTGTGGTTTCCGGAGAAATGACAGATGTACCTTCCAGTGTCTGGTCAGATATCCAGGAAGGTATGCGCCGGGTGGTTCAGACACATGAGCAGTTTAACGGACTTGGCGTTGCTCTTTCTGGCAAAACAGGAACTGCAGAAATTGACTATCATCAGCCGAACCATGGTCTTTTTATCGGATATGCCCCTTCCGATGCTCCGGAATACGCAGTTGCTGTGCGTATTGCCAATGGATATTCATCCGGTAATGCCTGTACCACAGCAAACGATATCATAAAATACATTTTTGACCTGGCAGAAGATGAAGAAATCCTTACCGGATATGCTTCTACAGATGTCAGCAACACCTCCAACGACTGATATATCGTTCTGGTGTACAATTTTTAAGATACCAACGAGAAGACCAGAATCATGGAACATATTTTTTAGGAGGAATCAGAAACATGGGTGAAGTCATTGTGATTACGTCCGGAAAGGGCGGTGTAGGAAAGACTACGACTGTTGCCAATATCGGGACAGGACTTGCTATGATGGGCAAAAAAACAGTTGTGGTGGATACAGATATCGGCCTTCGTAATCTGGATGTAGTACTTGGACTGGAAAACAGAATTGTCTACAATCTTGTGGATGTCATAAATGGAAGCTGTCGTCTCAGACAGGCGCTGATAAAGGACCGGCGCCATCAGGAGCTTTTTCTCCTTCCATCTGCTCAGACAAAAGATAAATCAGCAGTATCACCGGAACAAATGATCAAACTGACCGAAGAATTACGGGAAGAATTTGACTATGTGCTCCTGGACTGCCCGGCAGGAATCGAACAAGGCTTTAAAAATGCCATTGCAGGAGCAGACAAAGCCCTGGTCGTAACAACTCCGGAAGTATCCGCTATCCGTGATGCAGACCGGATCATTGGCCTTCTGGAAGCAAACGAACTTCGTGATATCCATCTGATCATCAACCGGTTAAGACCGGACATGATTGCGAGAGGAGACATGATGTCTGTAGATGATGTGATCGAGATACTTGCTGTAGATCTGATCGGAACGATTCCGGATGACGAACAGATTGTCATATCTACCAACCAGGGAGAGCCTCTTTCCGGGCGAAAATCCCAGGCAGAAGAAGAGTATCGGAACATTTGCAGCCGGCTTTTGGGACAGGAGGTTCCGTTTATGGAAATTACCCGTAAAAAAGGCATGTTCCGCAGGTTAAGCGAAATTTTCAAAAAATAACCGCATACAGGCATGGATAAAGGAGGAACTTTCTTTGAGAATTATTTTGCAGGGAAAAGATCGTTCTGCAGGCTATGCCAAAAACCGGATGAAGCTTCTTCTGGTATCAGAACGAATCGACTGTTCTCCACAGATGATGACAATGTTAAAAAACGATCTGATACATACGGTAAAAAAATATATAACCATTGATGAAGCACAGGTGAATATCCACATTACGCAGAATCCTGCGATTCTCCATGCGGATATCCCTGTCAGGTCTAAAAAGGAACAAAGGATAAAATGATTAAACAGTACAAACTGCGTTTTTATAACTTCAGACTGCTTTTTCTGCTGCTTTCTATCAGCTCTATTGGTGTTCTTCTGGTAGGAACAGCCAGAAAAGACCTTATGGCAAAACAGATCATGGGTGTTATCATGGGACTGATCATCATGGTAATTGTCTCTTTGATCGATTATTCCTGGATCAGCAACTTCCAGTGGATCATGTACGGGGGAAACATTGCGCTGCTTCTGATCGTACGTCTTTTTGGTGATTCTGCAAACGGAGCTGCCAGGTGGATCGATTTTGGTTTTATCCGTTTTCAGCCGACAGAGCTGGCAAAGATCATCATTATTCTGTTCTTTGCCAGATTCTTTATGGATCATGAGGAGGATCTGAATTCCCCAAAAACACTGGCAAAATCCGCGATCCTTCTTGCCGTACCGCTTTTCCTTATCCTGGAACAGCCAGACCTGAAAAACACCATTATGATCACAGCAGTTTTCTGCATCCTGATCTATATCGCAGGTCTCAGCTACCGGGTGATCGGAGCCGTACTTTTGATCGCGATCCCGTTGATGATCATTTTTCTGATGATCGTTGTCCAGCCGGAACAAAAGCTGATCAAAAATTACCAGAGAGACCGTATCATGGCATTTCTTTATCCGGAAAATGAAGAATATTCTGATGATACCGAACAGCAGGACAACTCTAAAATGGCCATTGCTTCCGGAGAACTGACCGGAAAACGACTGTCAGGCGATCAGGTCACTTCTGTCAATGACGGAAACTTTGTTGCAGAAAACCAGACAGACTTTATTTTTGCAGTGGCAGGAGAAGAGTATGGATTTCTCGGCTGTACTACGATTATACTCCTGCTGCTTTTTATCTCATTGGAATGTATCCGAATGGGATTAAGAGCAAAAGACCTTTCCGGAAGGATCATCTGCTGCGGGATGGGAAGTATTGTATCTCTGCAGAGTTTTTTGAACATTTGTGTTGCAACCGGGATGGGACCTAATACAGGAACGCCGCTTCCTTTTGTAAGCTATGGTCTGACCTCTCTTGTCAGCCTTTACATTGGAATGGGGCTTGTTCTGAATGTAGGACTTCAGAGCAGTGCTTACAATAAAGAACTTCAGAAAAATATCGCAGATAAGAAAGAGGAATATTTATGAATAAACAGCAGACAGCTGCAGAACGGAGACGTAATGCAGCCCGCATAAAAAGATTAAAACAAAAGCGCAGACGGAAGATGATCCGTATGTTCCTTATGATTCTTCTCGTAATCGCCGCTGCAGCCGGTCTGGGTGTTTTGGGTTTTATTGTCAAGGACCTGATCTTTAAGGATCCGGTACAGGCATACAGTGTTTCCAAAGAATTTCCAGGCGGACAGAACGCAGGCTCTGAAGGAAAAGCAGATCTTTTTGCTTCCGATCTTTGTGTCGTTACAGAAGAGAAACTGTTGGATCAGGTAAATCTGGAAGAAGACCAGGAAGGGATTCTTTTTGATATCACAGATAAAGAAGTCATTTATTCAAAGGGAGCTTATACAAAAGTATATCCGGCCAGTATAACAAAGATCATGACAGCGCTTCTTGCATTTAAGTATGGAAATATGGAGGATGTAGTCACTATTACGGAAGAAAATGTGACTCTCGAGGAAGGCTCTCAGGTAATCGGTTTCCTGGCAGGTGACAAAGTTACTATGAATGAGCTGGTTCATGGGCTTCTTGTCTATTCCGGAAACGACGCGGCATCAGCAATTGCCACTCATATTGGTCTTACAACAGAAAAATTTGTAGAAATGATGAACCAGTATGCTGCAGAACTGGGCTGTACTGGCACACATTTTACCAATCCGCATGGACTGCAGGATGAAAATCACTACACTACGCCTTATGATATATACCTGATGTTAAAAGAAGCGCTGAAATATCCGGAGTTTACAGAAATCACACAGCTTGGCTCTTATACGATCACTTATGAAAGAAGCTGGGGAGAAGAGGTCAGTACAGCGCTTCTGGCAACAGATCACTACCTGACCGGAGAAGCGGCAGCACCAAAAGGCATCACGATTCTTGGTGGTAAAACAGGTACTACCAGTGATGCAGGAAACTGTCTGGCACTTCTTTCCCAAAATGCATATGGAGAGCCGTATGTTTCTGTTGTCATGGGAGCTTCTACAAAAGAGCTTCTGTATCAGCAGATGAGCGCTCTTTTGGAAAATGCAAATATGGACAATTAAAATGTTTTGCTATCATAAATAATGTTTTATAATAAAAACCGTTTTACCATTAAGGTAGAATGGTTTTTATTTTTATAATCAAAATATTTGAATTGACAAATATATACATTTATATTATGATGGAATCACTGACGTAGTTTTCAAAACTACGTAATAGAATACATAATACTAAATGGAGAAAGAAAAGAAATGAAAATAAAAATTGTGACAGACTCAGCTTCTAATATGATGGCTTTAGACGGCGTACCATTTGCATCTGTTCCTTTAAGGATCGTAACTGAAGAAAAAGAATACATTGATCATGCCAATCTGAATGTTCATGAAATGGTACAGGAACTTCATTCCTACTCTGGCCGCTCACAGACTGCATGTCCTGGAATGGGAGACTGGCTTCAGGCATTTGAAGATTATGATAGAATCTTTTGTGTAACGATCATAAGCAGGCTTTCCGGAAGTTATAATGCAGCAATGGCTGCCAAAATGGAATATGAAGAAGAAAATCCCGGTAAGAAGGTGTTTGTCCTGGATTCCTATTCTGCCGGTCCAGAAATGAAGCTTCTTCTGAATAAGCTCAGAGAACTGGTGCAGGATGGAAAGGATTTCGACACAATCTGTAAAGAAATCCAGGAATACAAGAATCAGCATACCTCCCTTATATTTTCTCTCCAGTCACTTCGTAATCTGGCTAATAACGGAAGAGTCAGTCCTGCTGCAGCAAAAATATGTGGTATTGTAGGAATCCGCGTAGTAGGAGATGTAAACGAAGAAGGGCTTCATCCTACTGATAAATGCAGAGGTGAGAAAAAAGCCATTGTAGAACTTTTACGCAATATGAAACGTCTTGGCTATCACGGAAAGAAAGTTCTGATCGATCACTGTTATAACGAAAACGGAGCCGTACAGCTCAAAGATCTGATTCGGAAAGAATACCCTCAGGCAGAGATTTTTATTGACAAAACTCGCGGGCTTTGCAGCTTTTACGCGGAAAAAGGCGGACTTATGGTTGGATTTGAAAGATAAAAGACATTGATTTTATGGCCGTAAACCTGTATTATATTTTACAGACATGAAAAAATTTGACCCAATAAGCTACGGAGGAAAAAACATGAAAAACACCGTGAACGAGAACCTTCTCAGAATCTGGTATACCAGACCTGCCGCTGACTGGCAGACGGAAGCTCTTGCTGTTGGAAACGGCTACATGGGCGGTCTGATCTTTGGCGGTATAAAAAGGTTGCAATTTTCTGGAATAAAGCTCTATACTGGAGCGAATATCAGAACCGCTATGTTTCAGCTCCGTCGTATTCACCGGAAAATGGACCGATTGCAAACGGTACGGCCTACGACCAGCAGTTTATCTGGCAGCATTTTGAAAATACCATTCATGCGGCAGAGATCCTGGGTGTAGATTCGGAGCTTATCCCCCAGTGGAGAGAAAAACAGTCCGGGCTGGATCCTGTATTGGTAGGAAAAGACGGTCAGGTAAAAGAATGGTTTGAGGAAACCCATATCGGGAAAGCCCAGGCGGGAGATCTTCCGGAAACAGATATCCCTCAGTGGAGACAGAGCCTTGGCGCAGAATCTGAGGGAGAACAGCCGCCTCACCGTCATCTGTCTCATTTAATGGCATTGTATCCCTGCAGTATGATCAGCAAAGATGCTCCGGAGTTTATGGATGCGGCCATGGTTTCTCTGAGAGAACGTGGTCTGGACGCCACCGGCTGGTCCAAGGCTCACAAGCTAAATCTGTGGGCGCGCACCGGTCATGCACAGGAAGCTTTTCAGCTTGTACAGTCTGCTGTTGGCGGCGGAAATTCCGGCTTCCTGACAAATCTGTTCTCTTCCCATGGAGGCGGAGCAAACTACAAAGAATACCCGATCTTCCAGATCGATGGAAACTACGGATATACGGCCGGAGTAAATGAAATGCTGCTGCAAAGCCAGCTTGGATATGTTCAGTTCCTTCCGGCGCTGCCGAAACAGTGGGAAACCGGATATGTCAGAGGAATCGTTGCCCGCGGTAATTTTGTCATTGATATGGAATGGACCAACGGGACAGCAGACTCCTTTACCATAGCTTCACGGAACGGCGGAACATTTACCGGGGAATACAAAAATCTGGCTGCCTACAAAGTAACCGACTCTCTTGGCAGACCCGTCTCTGTTGAGATCTGTGACAATGACAGGATTTCTTTTGCCTCCGAACCGGGCGCGATTTATCATATCCAAAAGGCCGGGCAGTAAAGAGTATGAAAATTCTAAGAATATGTATAAACATATACAATTCTATAAGGATGAAGTAGAGAGAATCTTTTTATTAATAATCAACAAATTTTGCAAAAATAGGGTTGTATTTTTTCTACAAATGCACTATAATTGAAACATATTAATTAAGCATTTTGTTAGAAATTAATATTATATTGTGTCTAAGGAGGAAAACAGGATGGTTGAACTGATCGTAGGAAAGAAAGGCAAGGGTAAAACAAAAGTACTGTTAGACAAAGTGAACGGCGCAATTAAAGACGCAAATGGCAGCATTGTTTACTTAGACAAAAGCACGAAACACATGTATGAACTGAATAATAAAGTTCGTCTGATCGATGTTTCTGTATATCCTATTAAAAATGCGGATGAGTTTGTTGGATTTGTTTGTGGTATCATTTCTCAGGATCACGACCTTGAGCAGATTTATCTGGACAGCTTCCTGACTACAGCGAAACTGGAAGGGCTGGATGCAACTGCTACACTGGAACAGTTGGATGAGATCGGAGAAAAATTCGGCATTTCCTTTATCATCAGTATGTCTCTTGACAAAGAAGAAGTTTCGGCAGAGTTCCAGGATAAAATCGGAACTGCATTATAATCCGGGTATAAAGCAGACAACTACATAAAGAAAAAGCAGGGGACTTTGTGAATATACAGAGTCCCTTATTTATGCACAGTCTTAAAACCAATGCGGATCAGTCCGTTTTATTCTGGAAAAAGGAGCAGATCAGAATATGACCAGAGAACAATTTTATACACAGCTGAAAGCCAGATTTCAAGGTCTGTTATATGCAAATAAAATAGAAAATGATCTCCTTTCTGTTTCCTGCCGTGCCCTGACACCGGAGGAAGCAATCGGCAGCACAACAGTACGACAGGATTTTCCTATTCTGACAGGAAAGGATATCATGCTCCAGGCGGAATACAAAGGCGCAAAAGGACAGGCATTTACCTCAGCGCCTGCTGTATATAACGGAACTTTAAAAGATATCCTTAACATGGATATCCTGCATAACGCCCATGAACGGAGTATTTTTGTTGCTTGCATAAATGCCGTAATGGCTTTTCTCGGGCAATGTACTGGAACTGTCCATTGCCGTAAATATGGGCCAGAAGCCTGTGCACAGGATATGCAGAACTATCTGGAATGCCATTATCCGAATATCAGAAGAATCGCTCTGATCGGGTATCAGCCGGCTCTTTTGGAAATGCTGTCTACAAGCATCTATGAAGTACGTGTGCTGGATCTGGATCCGGATAATATCGGGCAGATACGCTACGGGATCTGTGTAGAAGATGGTGAGCTGGCAAAAGACGAAATAAAGAATCACTATGCCCAGCTGATCCTCTGTACAGGAAGTACTATCTGTAACGGCTCTATTGTAGATTATCTGGATCTGAAACAGGATGTTCTGTTTTTCGGTACAAGCGCAGCCGGAGCCGCGGCTCTTCTTGGTCTGAAAAGAGTCTGTTTTGCCGAAAAATATATTGATACTATACAGAATCTGTGATATATATGACATTATAAAGTTGCAAATGTTTATAAAAAGAAAGAATCATAAGTTTATGAAATATTTTATTTATTCGTTAAGGGATTTTTTTACAAATACTAAAAATTTATTTTATATAGGATTACTTATACTCTTTTTTATGCTCTTAAACCTGATTGTTTTTATAATTATCCCCCTTTACTGGAAAAAATCATTTCTAAAAAAATATCAACTTGATTTTTTACCAGACAAAATTAGAGTAACAAAACAATCTAAAAATACCAATGTTGCATATTATACAATAGAATTTCCCAAATGGAAAAAATCTAAAAAAGATGGAACTCGTGATTTAAGAGTCACTAAAAATCGTATTATTTATGGTAAATGTAATCTATATATTGGAAAATATATACTCATTACCGAAAATCCTCTCATTTTAATAGACTATGTCTATTATTTGCGAACTTTTGGTTTGAACATCTCTTTAAATAAATACGAAAAAGAAAAACAGAAGCATATTATTTTACAAAAGAAATATCAAAATACACTATATAAAATAGAGGATCTTATAGAAGTATTTTCAAGTAATCCTTATGCTTTTGAAAAGTATTGCGCTTCCCTCTATCGTAAAATGGGGATACAGGCAACAAGTACTTCTGCATCAAATGATGGAGGGTATGATATTATTTTAAAATATCCAAATAAAACTACTGCTATTGTTGAATGTAAATGTTTTAATCGAAATCATTCTGTTGGCAGACCTCTAATTCAAAAACTCGTCGGAGCAAATCAGGTTGTTCATGCAGATAACATGATTTTTATTACTACCAGTTCTTTTTCTAAAGGAGCAATTCTTTATGCAGAACAGTGTAATGTTTCTTTAATTGATGGAATAACGCTAATAAAAATGGTTCAAAAATATGTAAAACCAGATTTCAGAAAAATTTATACTACACTTGAAGAGTGTAGCCTAGATAAAACAGATTTGAGAAAATATATACCAAATGATATTTTTCAGTTTTTAGAACCAAAATAATTAAATATTTTCAAAAATTATAGTATCTTTTTACAAACATTTATAAGCAGAGCAAGAACAGGAGGAAATGCACATGTATCCATTATGGGAGGCATTAAACAACGCAAAAAAATACAGATGGGTAGAGTTATCTCATTCCATGAATAACGACAGCCCTTACTGGGCCGGAATCCCGGAGGGAAACATAGAGCTGGCACAAACATGCTTTGACTGGGGAAATCCCATGCTGGAGTGTCAGATCCAGACATTTAAGTTTCCGGGACAGTTTGGAACCCACATTGATTTTCCGGGACACTTTATAAAGGGAAGAGAGCTTTCAGAAAAATATGATGTACATGATCTGATCTTTCCTTTATGTGTCATTGATGTAACAGAAAAGGTAAAAGAAAATCCCAGATATGCAGTTACTGTGGAAGATATCCAAAGCTATGAGCAGACCTATGGGGATATTCCGGACGGTGCTCTGGTTGCACTCAGAACAGACTGGTACAAAAACTGGCCGGATATGGATGCCTTATCCGGAACGGGAGAGGATGGAAGCGAAAACTTCCCCGGCTGGTCCATGGAAGCTTTAAAGTACATATATGAAATAAGAAATGCAGCAGCGAACGGACACGAAACTCTGGATACTGATTCTTCGGCTGTTGCCGAAAAAGCAGGAGATCTGATCTGCGAAAGATATGTGCTGGATCAGGGAAAGCTGCAGGTAGAGCTTCTGAAAAATCTGGATCAGGTTTCCCCGGCAGGCGCTGTTGTGATCGTTGCCTATCCGCGGATCGAGGGAGCTACAGGTCTTCCTGCCAGAGTGTGGGCCATTACGGAGTAGATATGATAGAATAGAGAAATATTTTATTGAAATACCTGCATAATGGTAGTATAATTATGCCAGATAAATAATATGCAAAATAGAATTCCATGCGTTAAGTGTTCCGTGGATGGGGAGTTGCCACAGAAACGAAAAGTCCGTCTTACGATATGGGATTCGCACCCGTTGCAACACACAGATGCCATACATCTCGATTGTGAAGGGATATAAGAATTATTATTTATTCCAGATGCTCATTCACATCGGGATGTTTTTTGTGTACCTGAATTTATTTTCATGCATTTCTCTGCATCATAAATCCATACCAGAATACTCACATCCCGAAATAATTTTAAGGAGGTAACTGAGTATGATGGATCATGAAAAAATCAAACAGGGCGTACGGCTGATGCTGGAAGGCATTGGGGAAGACATCAGCCGGGAGGGTCTTCTGGAAACGCCTGACCGTATTGCACGTATGTGCGAACAGATTTACGGAGGGCTTTATGAGGATCCCGCTGTCCATCTGAACAAACAATTCCAGGCTGTCAACAATAATATTGTCATTGAAAAAGACATCACCTTTTATTCTGTCTGTGAACATCATCTGCTCCCCTTTTATGGAAAGGCACATGTAGCCTATATTCCGGACAGCAAAGTAGCCGGTCTCAGCAAGCTTGCCCGAACGGTAGAGGTTTTTGCCAGAAGACCGCAGATTCAGGAAAATATGACAGCTCAGATCGCAGATGCGCTGGAAAAACATCTGAAACCAAAGGGTGTTATGGTTATGATCGAGGCGGAGCATATGTGTATGACTATGCGCGGAGTACAGAAGCCCGGAAGCAAAACAGTGACCACGATTGTAAGGGGCGTTTTTGCTGAGGATCTTTCTTTGCAGCAGACATTTCTGCAGATGGTAAAATAAGTTATGGAACGGATACAAAAAATACAGAGGCATCCTCTGTTTCAGGAGCTTTTTGAAAAGCTGCAGCAGTTAGAAAAGGACAGACCCTTTTGCCGCCATACCATGGAGCATTTTCTGGATGTAGCCAGACTGATGTATATCTATGATCTGGAAGATGGGGCCTCCATTCCGAAAGAGGTCATCTATGCAGCGGCGCTGCTCCATGATCTTGGAAGATATGAGCAGCTTACCAGGGGTACCCCCCATGATATTGCCGGTTCCGAAACTGCAGAGCTTATCATGAAGGACTGTGAATTTCAGACAGAAGAGATTGAGGCTGTAAAAAAAGCAATCCTCGGTCACCGGGATGCTGCAAGTCTTTCCAGTGATCTTCCTCTGACTGCATATCTGTACCGGGCAGACAAAAAATCACGAAACTGCTTTGCCTGTCCGTCAGAACCGGAGTGTAACTGGCCGGAGGAAAAGAAAAACCTGTGGATAGAATACTGAATATAAAGGAGAAATCGCATGAAGATCGGTAACAGAGAATTTGACGTAAAAAACAAAACCTATATTATGGGAATCCTGAACGTAACACCAGATTCCTTTTCAGATGGAGGGAAGTACAACCACCTGGATGCAGCGCTTTTTCATGCAGAAGAAATGCTTCGCGACGGTGCGGATATCATTGATATCGGAGGAGAATCCACTCGTCCGGGACATACAGTGATCACAGATCAGGAAGAGATTTCCCGCGTGGTTCCTGTGATCGAGGCTGTAAAAAGCCGTTTTGACGTACCGGTTTCTATTGATACCTATAAAGGTGCCGTGACAGAAGCAGCCTTAAAAGCCGGGGCAGACCTTGTCAACGATATCTGGGGCTTTAAGCATGATAAAAAAGCAGCAGAGCTGACTGCAAAGTACAATGCAGCCTGCTGTCTGATGCATAACCGTCATGAGGCAGTATATGAGGATTTTCTCAGTGACCTGGTAACAGACATGGAAGAATGTGTAAGGATCGCAAGAGAAGCAGGTGTTGCTGATGACAGGATCATTCTGGATCCAGGCGTAGGCTTTGGAAAAACCTACGAAATGAATCTGGAAACGATTCATCATGTGGATGTGCTGCATCGTCTGGGATTCCCGATTCTTCTTGGTACGTCACGAAAATCAGTGATCGGACTTACGCTGGATCTTCCGGCAGATCAGCGTGTAGAGGGAACTGTGGCTACCACTGTCATCGGTGTGATGAAAGGCTGCGCCTTTGTCCGTGTTCATGACATCAAAGAAAACAAACGTGCGATCCAGATGACAGAAGCGATTTTAGGGAGATAAAAATGGATAAGATTACGATCGATAAACTGGAGGTATTTGCCAATCACGGCGTTTATCCGGAAGAAAATGTACTGGGACAGAAATTTGTTATTTCTGTTGTCCTTTATACCAGCACCAGAAAAGCAGGTATCACAGATGAGCTTTCCTGTTCCGTCAATTATGGAGAAGTCAGTCATTTCATCCAGAAGTATATGACCGGACATACCTGGAAATTACTGGAATGTGCAGCTGAACAGCTTGCCCAGGCAATCCTTCTGGAATATCCGCTGGTAGCCAGGCTCGACCTGGAGATCCAGAAGCCGTGGGCTCCCGTTGGCCTCCCTTTGAATACAGTTTCGGTAAAGATCACCAGAGGCTGGCATACGGCATATATTGCCCTGGGATCTAATATGGGTGATAAAAAGGCTTATCTGGATATGGCAGTAAAGCGGCTGGATGAAAGAAAAGACTGTCAGGTAAAGGCTGTTTCCGATTTTCTGGTGACAGCGCCTTACGGAGTGACGGATCAGGATGATTTTCTTAACGGGGCGCTGGAGCTTCAAACAATGCTGGATCCGGAAGAGCTTCTTCTGGCTCTCCACCAGATTGAACAGGAGGCCAACCGTGTCCGAAAGATCCACTGGGGTCCCCGGACGCTGGATCTGGATATTCTGCTTTATGATGATCTTATTCTGGATACGCCGGAGCTTCATATCCCTCATATTGAAATGCAGCTGAGAGATTTTGTGCTGATTCCCATGAATCAGCTGGCTCCATGGAAGCGTCACCCACTGATCGGAAAGACTGTGGAGGAAATGCTTCGGGATCTGAAAAACAAGGACAAATAACCAGATAAATAAAAAAACAACAGAAGGAAAGCGATATGAAAAAGAAAAGGCAGGTTACAACAGCTGTGATCCTTACAGCAGTCTGTGTTTTTACAGCCGGTTATCTGTACTGGTGTCATTCCCTGAAGGGGCAGACAATCTGGACAGATGTTACCATCAACGGCATAGCCCTCCAGGGAAAATCAAAAAAAGAAGCAGAAAAGGAAATACAAAAACAGTTTGAAAAAGAATACAAACATGCAGCAATCACCATAACGCTTGCAGATCAGACTTACGAAGCAGATATTTTTCCGGTACTTTCCATAAATGCTTCCGAAGAAATTGAACATGCCTATCAGCCCGGACATGGGAACTGGTATTCCAGAGGTATAGAATGGATCCAGGCCCGGAGACAGGAACCTGTTTCAAAAGAAATCCTTCCGGAGATCACATATCCGGAAAGGCTCAGAAATATTCTGGAAGAAACCGGGATTGCCAGGATCAACACCATGGTTGAAACCACCTGGAAACGGGATGCCTCTTCTTTGACGATCCACAAGGGAAAAACAGGGGTAAAGCCGGATATGGATGCTCTGGAAAAGGAGCTTTTGAAAGTTCTTTCCCAACATATATACGAGGCAGAGCTCCCTTGTCCGGAGATCACCGTTTCCCCGAAAACAATACGCCTGCAGCCGTTTTATCATAATGTATATGTAAAAATGAGCAATGCATTTCTGGATGAGACAAATGATTTTGCAATTGTCCCATCTGTGCAGGGAGTTTCCTTTGATGTCGAAAAAGCAGAAAAACAGTTAGAAGAAGCGGAAGAGGACTCTGATCTTAAAATCAGCTTTACGTTCACAGAACCGGAGCTTTCCACGGAGGAGCTGAAATCCATGCTTTACCGGGATATATTGGGAGAGTATACGACCTATGGAGGAGGCTCCCAGGGGCGTGTCACAAATATCCGGCTTGCATGTGACAGCTGCAATGACGTGATCCTGAATCCGGGGGAAACCTTTTCTTATAATGAAGCTGTGGGGGAACGTACTTCCGAAAGAGGATTCCAGTCGGCTCCGGTCATCGCAAACGGCCAACTGGTACCGGGCATAGGCGGCGGTATCTGCCAGGTTTCTACCACACTTTATGCAGCCTGCCTGAATGCAGGGCTTGAAATTGTGGAGCGGCATCCTCATTCCAAACCTGTTGCCTATGTACCTCATGGCATGGATGCTGCCGTATCCTGGGGAACCTTGGATTATCAGTTCCGGAACAACACCGATTATCCTGTAAAAATCAAAACATTTTATGAAAACGGGGCAATTTCAGCCCAGATCCTTGGAACCGGGAATCATTAAAGAGGGAGGACATCAGTCCTCCCTTAATCTTACTGCAGTTGCCGCCTGACGCCGTCTGGCATCGTCCAGAGCCGCATAATGCTTTTTGGTCGTATTTACATCCCTGTGCCCGAGAACGTCCGCTACAAGGTAAATATCACCGGTTTCCTGGTAAAGAGCCGTACCATAGGTACTGCGCAGCTTATGAGGAGTGATCTTTTTTGTGGTAGTGATCTCTCTGGCATATTTTTTTACCAGGTTTTCGATGGCCTGCACCCCGATACGTTTTCTCTGTGCAGAGTAGAAGAGTGCGTGTTCATGGCCGGAGAGGGGAGTGATGTTTTCCCTGACTTCCAGATAGTTCCGCAGAGCCTTTTCTACCTCAGGGCCGAAATAAACAACCATTTCATTTCCGCCTTTTCGGGTGACCTTGATTCCATTATTTTTAAAATCCACATCCTCAATATCAAGACCTACACATTCAGAAACACGGATTCCCGTACCAAGAAGCAGGGTCACGATAGCCAGATCCCTTTCTTTGTTCTTTTCCCAGAACACACGTTTCTGACCGGTAAGAGTATCTCCGCAATGCTCAATATGATCCAGAAGAAGGGCTACCTCGTCAGCATCCAGCCGTATAATACTTTTTTCATGAATTTTAGGCACATCAACAAGTACGGCAGGATTTGTTTCAATCATTTCCCTTTTGTAATAATATGCATAAAAACTTCTTAAGGCAGATATTTTTCGTTTCAGCCCAAGCTCGCCGTTTGTTTCCAGCTTATCGGCATTTCGGTTCTGATATACCTTCAGATATTCCTGATATTCCTCAATATCAACCGCCTTGACCTGATCCAGGATCTGAACCGTAAGATCCGTCATGGTTTTTTCCTTTAAAGACGGATTGGTTTCCAGAAGAAACTGAAAAAAGATCCGGATATCATAAGCATAGGAAATTCTTGTTTTTGTTGTGGTTGTCGCATCAATGGCACGAAAATAATCTCTGCAAAAAGGCGGCAGGGTTGCCAGTACCTGACGAAGCCGTAAGGTATTTTCTATATCGGTATGTTCATGATAGGTCTGTTTTTTTTCCATAATCATAACTCCTTAAAACACGCAAAAATTCAGATTTCTTAGTCATTATACCACAGAAGTGGTTCTTCTGTCCACATCTATATGAAAAACTCGGGTTTGTCGTATAGATAGATTTCTATATAGATGGCAGGATTTTTATCTTTTTGTACTCCTTCTGTGTCTGATATTCCTGTCTGCATATTTGCAAAAGGCTGCCCGGAATTAATCCAGACAGCCTTCATTTTATTGTGTTATTTCGTTGGTCGGTTTACGTAATCCAAAGGATCTTTATGTGTACCGTTTACAATAATACCCAGATGCAAATGCGCGCCAAAGGAAGTTCCGGTATTTCCTACATAACCGATCACTTGTCCTTTTTTGACTTTTGCCCCATATCTCAGTCCAGAAGCAAATTTTGACTGATGCATATATTCTGAAACAATTCCATCTGCATGTGTGATCTGAATATGATTTCCCGCACCACCATTATTATGTTTGATCAAAGAAATGGTTCCATCTGCAACTGCATAGATCGGTTCCCCTTCTTTTGCTGCGATATCAACTCCCTTGTGATAAGAAGAAGCTCCCGGTCCCGGTGGTTTCCTCGGTCCAAAATAGCTTGTGATGATGTTGTTTTTGGAGCTAAGAGGCCAACGGAATGTCTTTTCCTTATAATCAGGGATCCATGCTCCGTCATTTCCCACATAATGCGTCTGGTCTATCCAGCAGTTTCTTTTCATAATACCGGTCGATGGTGACAGATAGTATTTTTTCTTATTAACAGTAATCCAGCCTGTCTGCCTCTCTCCTGCGCTGTTCAGGAAATAATGGTTTCCTTTCAGGTTCAGCCATCCGGTTGCCAGAAGCCCGTTGCTCTGCGCATAATAAATCTTGCCTTTTATTGCAGCCCAGGAATTCCGGTACATTCTTCCGTTTGCATTAAAGCAGTACATGTTTTTAACCAGGGTTACTTTGCAGTTATCATAACGTGCACCTGTATGAGTGTTAAACAAATATCGATATCCGTCAATCGTCTGCCATCCGGTGACCATTTTGTAATTCGAAGGACGGAAATATCGATAGTAAGAACCTACTTTGTAAAAGCCCTTTACCAGTGCATATTTATTTCCTGCATAATAGCGGGAACCATCGGAAGCGGTATAAAAAGCGTTTCGAAGCTGGACACCGGTTTTTCGGTCAAACGCATACCAGTTCCTGCCGATCTTCACCAGACCGGTTTTTCGATATCCGTTCTTGTCCATATAATAACGCTTTCCTTTATGAGTGACGATTTTATTGCACATCATCATTCCATAGGAATTAAAATAGCGTACCTTCCCCTGTACCGTCTGGAATCCCGGCCGGATCACTCCGTCATTGAAAAAATAATAAACGCTTCCCGAAGAAGTACGAAGCCATCCCCTGTGCATGCATCCGGTCTTCTTATTAAAGAAATAACGTTTCCCTTTGACTGTCTGCCATCCGGTAAGCATTTTTCCTTTGCTGCTGAAGCAATACGTCTTTCCATTCAGCTTCTGGATTCCGGGCTTGGCAGCGCCGGTTCTGGAGTCAAAATAATATCGGACTCCGGAAGGGGAGGTATACCAGCCCTTTACCTTTTTCCCTGCGGAATTATAATAATAGTAATTGCCGTTTTGATAAACAAACTGTTTTTGGACTGCTGCCTGAACAGGCTCTGGCGAAGCTGTTACAAAGCATCCTGCAAAGAAAGCTGCTGTAAACAGCCAGAGAATCGCTGAAAAGACAGTCATCTTCTTTTTCATCTTTATTCATTCTCCTTCATCATTTGAGTTTTTGAGTAAAAAAAGGGAAACTACAGAATATGCTCATCAAGAAGAATCGTAAACGGTCCGTCATTGATAAGAGACACCTTCATGTCTGCACCAAAAATACCATGTTCCACTACCGGTACGCTCTTTTGGGCTTCCTGGATCATATACTCATAAAGTTCCTCTGCCATTTTTGGTTCTCCAGCCTCAATAAAACTTGGGCGGTTGCCTTTTTTGCAGTTGGCATACAAGGTAAACTGAGAAACGAAAAGAAGTTCTCCTGCTACATCTTTTAAAGAAAGGTTTGTTTTTCCGGCTTCATCTTCAAAAATCCGGAGCCCAAGAAGTTTTTTTAGATATTTATCTGCAATTTCTTTGGTATCGTCTTTCCCGGCCCCTACAAAAACCAAAAGTCCCTTTCCGATGCTGCCAACTGTTTCTCCATCTACTTTCACTTCTGCCTGCAGTACTCTTTGGATAAATAATTTCATATATTTTCTGCCTCCAGTCATCCTAAAATTCAGTATAGCATAGTTTTACATATTTGTGTCTTTATTTTTAACAAATTAAATAAAAATGTTAAAAATAGACAAAAAAGTACCGGGAAAACAGTGCATACTGCCTCCCGGTATTGGAGCATATCATCACCATTACTTCTTCTTTGAAGCATCAAAGATCTGTACGGCATCAATAATTACTTTTGCTGCATTATCCAGACCAAGTTTTCCGCTGTCAATGCAAAGGTTATAGTCTTTGGCAGAACCCCATTTTTTATTGGTATAATAATTATAATAGCTGGCTCTGCTTTTGTCTGTTTTATTGATCAAATCTTTTGCTTCTCTGTCACTTTTTCCATATTTGGAAGCAATCCTGCGGATCCTTACATCCAGATCAGCATGAACAAAAATACTGAAGCAGTCCGGCCAGTCAGACAATGCATAGTCTGCACAGCGTCCTACCATGACGCAGGGGCCTTCACCGGCCAGTTTTTTGATTGCATCAAACTGTGCCAGAAAAATCTTATGGTTCATAGGCATATCGTTAAATCCCGCAGAAGAATACCCAAAGGAATAAGTATCCATAACAAGTGAATATAAAAAGCTGTTCGTAGGTTTTTCATCGTGGTGCTCAAACAGCTCCTTGCAGATTCCGCTGTCATTTGCCGCATGCTCCAGCAGCTCCTTGTCATAGCATTTAATGCCAAAATACTTGGCAACCTCCTGTCCGATCTGCCTTCCGCCACTGCCGTATTCTCTTCCGATCGTAATGATTGAACTTGTAGTATTGCTCATAAGCTGCACACTCCCTTCTGCGAAAATAATAATTTATTCATATATTATACATTATTTCGAAGAAAATGCAAACTATTTTCTTAATTTTTCTAACAGCTTCAAAAAATAGTCTGGCAAAGGTGCTTCGAATTCTATATATTCTCCGGTAACCGGATGACGAAAGCCAAGAATCATGGCATGAAGCGTCTGTCCCTGCAGATGGAACGGATTTTTGGAGGATCCGTAAACCGTATCTCCCAGAAGAGGATGCCCGATGCTGGTCATATGCACACGGATCTGATGGGTACGTCCGGTCTCCAGTCTGCACTCAATATACGTATACTGTCCGAAACGTTCCAGGACTTTGTAATGGGTCACCGCATCTTTTCCATTTTTGTAATTAATGGCCATTTTTTTACGGTCCGTAGGATGGCGCCCGATCGGTCCTTCGATCGTTCCTTCGTCTTCTTTCAGATTTCCCTGCACAATAGCGCGATATCTGCGCTTGATCGAATGTTCTTTTAACTGCTCTGCCAGATCTCTGTGAACCGCATCCTCTTTGCAGATCACAAGGGCGCCGGTGGTGTCTTTATCAATCCTGTGAACAATTCCCGGCCGGAGAACACCGTTAATCCCGGAAAGATTATCTCCACAGTGAGCCATAACTGCATTTACAAGAGTCCCCTCTGTATGTCCCGCCGCCGGATGGACTACCATTCCTTTTGGTTTATTGACTACCAGAAGGTGCTCGTCTTCATAAAGAATATCCAGCGGAATATCTTCCGGCCGGATATCCGGTACTTCCATATCCGGAATCTCCACCTGGATTTCTGCACCGGGCGGGATCTTATAGTTTGCCTTTACCGGTCTGCCGTCGGCAGTTACTTTTTGCTCTTTCAGAAGCTTCTGAAGATAAGACCTGGAAAACTCCGGACACTGTTCCGCAAGATACCGGTCAATACGGACAGAAGGTTCTTCCTGTTTTATGGTAAATGTAAGTAGATTCATTGGTTTTTCCTTTTTTTGATACTCATAAAATCAAAGTCTTCATCCTGATAACAGAAACCTGTCAGGATCACAAAGACGATTCCTCCACATACTACAAAAATATCAGCAGCATTAAACACCGGAAAATCAATCAGAGAAATGTAGATAAAGTCAATCACATACCCATAAAGCAGACGGTCAATAAAATTGCCCAATGCACCTGCCCATAATACCGCTCCGGTGATGATCAGAGGAAGATAATATCTGTTTTTTGGAATCTTTCTGTATGCGTAAATAAGAAAAATAAAAAATATCATACAGAGGAGTAAAAAAAGTACCTGTCTGCCCTGAAACATCCCAAAAGCCATCCCGCGATTTTCCAGATAGGTAAGCTCCAGTACCCCCGGTATCAGAGAAATACCTTCAGAGCCTTTTAAAGCAGCCTCAGCCAGATGCTTTGTCCACTGATCAAGAACTGTAAGCAAAAGGATCCCTCCTGCCCATAAAAAGGCACAGAGGGGCTCAGAAAAGGTACTGATCTTTCTTGTCTCCTGGCCTCTTCTCATAAAAGGACTGCCCGGATGCCGTCAAGAAGCTCCCCATCCGATACACTCTTATCAATAAAGCTGTGTCCGATGCCTTTCATCAGGATAAATTTAATCTTTCCCTGTTCCATTTTTTTGTCATTTTTTGTAGCTGACAATACCTGCTGCGGATCCAGTCCTTTTACTGTAGCCGGAAGATCAAAAAGCCGGCAGCCATTTAAAATCTCGTGGTATTCCTCTTCGGTAAGAAGTTTACGGTTTTTGGATATCTGTGCAGCAGCTGCAGTTCCTATTGCGACACACTGTCCATGAAGGAGCTGGAAATCCATCTGTTTTTCTATGGCATGACCAATGGTATGCCCAAGGTTAAGGAATACGGAGCGGAAAAAATCTCCGTCACAGATCAGACCTGTTTTCAGGATCTCTCCCATACCACAGGCAAATTCACGATCCGGAAGAGTTTTTAGTGTTTCCATATTCATAAACACCAGTTTGGGCTGATGAAAAGCGCCTACCATGTTTTTGTACTGCTGGAAGTCGACTCCTGTCTTGCCACCTACGCTGCTGTCTACCTGCGCCAGCAGTGTGGTAGGGATCTGTATAAAATCAATTCCTCTAAGATACGTAGCTGCTGCAAAACCGGTAAGATCGCCGGTCACACCGCCTCCCAAAGCAGCCAGGATCCCTTTTCTGTCAATTTTGTTTTCGATAAGAAAACGATAGAGAGACTGGACAGTATCCAGATTCTTGTTCGGCTCCCCTGCCTCAAATTCAAAAATAAGAACTTTTACAGATACTTTTTCCAGGATGTGCGCCACCTGCTCTGCATACAGCGGAGAAACATTGCTGTCTGTTACAATACATACGGTCCGTCCATCCAGTCCGTCTGCATGCATTGCATCTGCCAGTCCGTCGAAGCTGTTTTCATAATAGATCGGATAGGAAAATTCTCCTTCTCTTTTCACCCTTAAAATATTTTTTTCCATAATAAGCATCCTCCTTGTCCCGACTTTTCTCATTCTGAAAAATCAGACATATTTCAGCAGATTTACGCCTGTTCTGCCCTTTTTTGTCTTGCCGGTGACTTTCTCAAAGAGAAAGCGGCCTTTTCCCCGCACAGAGATAATATCCCCTTCCTTTGGCTCGTATCCGTTGGAGGTAATAAGCTTTCCATTGACAAAAACCTGACCACCTTCTATAAACGATACCATACTGCTTCTGGAAGACTGAAACGCAATGGAGATCAACGCGTCCAGCCGTACAGAAGAACAGGTTCCGGAAACCGGTGCAAGCTTTGGACGTGGAAATTCTTCCGGATTCCATACTCTGGAAACAAGAACCGAAGTATGCTTCACACGGCATAGATTTTCTTCCATAAAACCGGCAATCTTTTCCTGACAGAATACCCATGCTGCATAGTCCTGTACAAGAATATCTCCGATCACAGACCTCTCCACACCAAGTCCCAGAATGGTCCCCAGGTAATCTCTGTGGGTAAGAGTCTCTGAAAATTTCACTGACTTAGGTTCGATCTTCAGGCAGCAGACAGGATATTCCCAGGAAAAAGCAAGAGCATCAGGATGAAATGCAATCATCTGACGCTCTGCCTGGTCATAGCCTCCGAAGCTTTCCATGACTATCCCTGGTAAGTGTGCAGCCTGACTTTTTACCAGATTCTGTTCGTTTAAATTAAGAAAATCCGAAAAGGTGACAATATCTCTCTGATAAGAGAGATTTGCCAGTTCCCGGATTCTCTTAATGAAAAAATCATTTTTTTCCATAGTATATCAATATCCTGCTCTTACAGAAGGAGCAGATCCTCCAAGGATGTTCTGCAGATCCCCTGTAATATCCACATTTGCCGGTCCCAGAACAAAGATGTAGCTGGATACCTTCTGAAGGCTTCCGCCAAGAGAATAGCATGCACCAGAAGTGAAATCAATGATTCTCTGTGCAAGCTCAACATCAATACCCTCAAGGTTCAGGATCACAGTAGAATTGTCTACCAGTGTGTCTGCGATCTCGCGGGTATCTTCCATAGAAGAAGGTTTGATCACACATACTTCCATGTTTACAGAATTTGAGCTTCTTCTGCTGCTTCTCATAGGAGTGATCTTAGAAGAGCTTTTTACCGGTCTTTCCTGTTTCACAGAAGCAGTTCTGACTGCTGGCTCCGGCTTCGGTGTATATTTTTTTACTTCCTCAGCCAGTTCTTCTTCCATATCATCATAGTCATCATAATCTGCTGACTCTTTCTTCTTTCCGAATTTCTGGAAAAATTTCTTTACAGGTTTGTCATCCTGGTCGTCATCCAGAAAGTCCTCATCAGACTCGTCCATGATGTCATCGTCCAGAAATTCTTCCTCATCATAGTCATCGTTCAGTTTCACAGCATCCAACAGCTTATCTAAAACACTCATTTTATTCTCCAATCTTATTCATTCTCTCGTTATCGTACATAGTTTCTTTCACCAAAGATACCTGTACCGACACGAACCATAGTTGCGCCTTCCTGGACAGCTACCTGGTAATCTCCAGTCATGCCCATGCTCAAAACGCTCATACTAACATTATTAATGTTTTTTGCCGCAATGTCAACACTTAATTTTTTTAATTGTCGGAAAAACATACGGTTTTCTTCTGCATTTTCAACATAAGGAGCAATGGTCATCAATCCGCAGACCCTAATATGCGGAAATTCTGCAATGGCTTCTATAAGAGGAAGGACCTCATCCATTTTCAGACCAAATTTACTGTCTTCTTCCGCTACATTTACCTCCAGAAGGATCGGAACCTGCACATCATGCTTGGCCGCTTCCTGTTCAATGGTCTGTGCCAGGCGGAGAGAATCCACAGAATGGATCATTGCAGCTTTATCCACAATATATTTTACTTTATTTCTCTGCAGATGTCCGATCATATGCCAGCGGATATCAGAAGGAAGCTGCGGATATTTATCCATAATCTCCTGTACCTTGTTTTCTCCAAAATCTCTGGCGCCTGCCTGATAAGCCTCCTGCAGAAGCTCTACCGGCTTGGTCTTACTTACTGCGATCAGCGTGACTTCCTCAGGATCACGGCCTACAGACCTGCATGCATCCTGGATATTTTTTCTTACCTGTTCCAGATTTTCTGTTATCATTACTTTCTGCCTCCAGACTAATATAAGATTTCCTGTTCGCTGACCTTGTCTGCATTACGGACAATGTGATCGTAGCGGGAAAGGCCGTAAACGGTGTTTTTGGAAACTATGGCATACTCTTCATTCTGGTCAAGCAGTTCTATATGACGAAAAACTGCATATCCCTGATTGGTACAGTACACACCTTCCAGTACACCGATATCTTTAATGGTCAGTCTGCTCTGATCATCCGGACAGACTGCCACATCCCCCTCGTGAAAACCTTTTTTATCAATAAAATACAGATACTGTGTGGGAATCACTGCCGCTTCTGCGCTTTCTGCATCCGACTCTGTGCCTTCGGCAGGTTTTTTTTCTTCGGCACGTTTCTGTGCGGCCTTCATCGCCTCTTCGTCTTCGGCTTTTGCGTAAATATCTACCGGTACAAAAGAAGAGGTCGTATTGCCGTTTTTGTCAGAGCCTTCGATCATAAGGCCTGTTTTCTGTGTCTTCGGATCTGTGGTCAGGTATTTCTCAGGTATTTTATAAGCTTCCTTTGTAACAATCGCTGATAAAGGAATTTTAAGTCCTGTCACTGTATTCGTCACCAGCTCGATCTCCAGAAAACGATCCGACGCATAGCGGATCAGACCTTTGTTGAAGTCAATCTTACCATATTTCTGTCCGTCAATTTCCATGATCGAAAAATCTCCGCTTTGTGTCATATCATCTTTTAAAAATTTCACTCTTACTGCAGTACGGTCTTCCAGTTTGGCTTCCTGTTTACTGCTCAGAGGGATCAGCAGACTCCATCTTTCATCTGTGATCAGTGTATAAACCGGATCTCCGGACTGGATCGTACCGTCACTTTTCAGATCCGTTTCATGATAGGCATTCTGGTCAAAATCCGCAGCAGTCAGAGTTGATGCACTTTTGTCCTCATATCCGTCCATCGAATAAAGGACGATCCCGTCTCTGTCTGTTTTCGTGATCTTTTGTCCGCCGAGGGTGGTAACGCCTGATTCTGAAGAGCCTGCATACTGCAGGATATTTCCCTCCAGATTATATTTAAAACTGTATGTATTATTAAATTTACTGGAATTAAAGCTTCTGGAAAAACTCATCATATCATTCCGGATATCAGCCATTTCCTCAGGTGTCAGCTCTGTCTTGTTATCCGAGGCCTTCGAGCCCCCTATTCCGTATACCACACCATTCGCATTGATCTTGTTTCCATCTTTTGCATAATAGGTGATGTATCCGTCTGAATCTGCCTTATAAACCGATTCCTCCCGTATCGCCAGTCCCGTATAGGTTTCGTTGCGGGAAAGAGGACCTGAGATGACCTGATAAGATTCTACCTTATCAGAAGTCAGATACAGAATCGCACTAAAGATCATGTACAGCAGTAATACGCCAAAAAGCATCGTTCCAATATTCAGTCCAAAAATATTTTTTATCCGCGAAAGAAGCCCTGGGCTCTTCGGGGATCTGTTTTTATCGGGCAAAAAAATGCCTCCTTTTAAAAAACTTTTTCAGATATACCAGGTTATTGTAACATTTTCCATCAGCTATGACAAGAAAAACAAGGATTTTTTTGTGACCTGCGAACATATTTTCCGAATATCTGTTTGCCAATCTTCAGAAACTATGATATAATTGATAAAACTGGATGATACGGAATTTTTTGGAGGTATATAATATGGCATACGGCAGGATCAGTAAGAAACAGCAGGAAATACTTGATTATATAAAAAATGAGATACTGAACAGAGGCTTCCCTCCTGCAGTTCGTGAGATCTGTGAGGCGGTTCATCTGAAATCCACATCCTCTGTCCACTCCCATTTGGAAGCCCTGGAAAAAAACGGATATATCCGCAGAGATGCCACCAAACCCAGAGCCATTGAGATCCTTGACGATCAGTTTAACCTTGTGCGCCGGGAAGTGGTCAATGTTCCTTTGGTAGGAACGGTTGCGGCCGGACAGCCCATCCTTGCAGTAGAAAATATCGAAGGTTATTTTCCCATTCCCTCAGAGTTCATGCCCAACGCCCAGAGCTTTATGCTGAAGGTAAAAGGCGACAGTATGATCAATGCCGGAATATTTGATGGCGATCAGGTACTTGTCAAGCAGCAGTCTTCAGCGGAAAACGGCGATATGGTGGTTGCACTTGTAGAGGATGCCGCTACAGTCAAAACATTTTATAAAGAAGATGGATATTATCGTCTCCAGCCGGAAAATGACGATATGGATCCCATTCTGGTACACGGAAACCTTCAGATCCTCGGCAAAGTATTTGGCGTATTTCGTTTTTACAACTAATGTACAAAAAACCCCCGCTTCCTGCATGTGACTGCAGACTGCGGGGGTTTCTAAAACGCCATTTAGTTTACATAATATATTTATCAGAAACCAATATGCTCGATTTATTTATTATCTTCTGATTCTGACAGGAACTCATCCATTTCCAGGATCTTTCCGTCACGCCAGATTCTCTCCAGATCATAGAACAGACGGTTTTCTTCATCAAATACATGGATGATCAGATCGCCGTAGTCCATAAGGATCCAATTTGAACTTTTGGTTCCTTCGATCTGTTTTGGCTCATATCCGGCCTTTGAAAGCTGTTCCTCTACATTATCTACCATCGCCTGTACCTGATTGGAATTACTTCCGCTTGCAATGATAAAATAATCTGCCAGAACAGAAACCTCATGTATATCTATTACTTTCACATCCATGGCTTTTTTTTCATCCAGCGCCTTTAAAGCAAGGACTGCCATTTCTTTTTCCATATTCATGAATGAACGCCCCTTTCCATATGTAAATCCTTATAGTAAATAAACGCATCCTTTGTGGTAAGGTCAATATCCTTGGGGTCTTCTTCCAGGTATGCCAGGGTATCCTTCAGGATCTCATACATACATTCATCCAGGTCCTGGAATGCCAACGCCCGGATGGTGTCCAGATGCTGTGCTTTATATCTTCCCGGCTCAATATAATCTGCAATATAGACAATTTTTTCCAAAAGACTCATTTCCGGTTTTCCGGTCGTATGGAACCGGATAGCCGAAAGAATCTCCTGATCTTTGATTCCATACTTTTCTCTGGCAATAAACGCTCCCAGCTTTGCATGGAGAAGAAACGGATGCTCTTTCTCAAACTCCGTAACCGGAATCCGATTGCTTTCACACAGCTTCAGCTTTTTTTTGCTGGGGATACATTTGGCACAGTCATGGAGAAGACCTGCTGCCTGCGCATCCTTCATATCATAACCATGAGCCATGGCCAGAGCGGCACAGGTATACATAACACCCAGTGTATGCTGAAATCGATCCTCATCCAGATATTTCTGCAGCTTCTTCTGCATTTTTTCAAAATCATACGCCGCCATTTTATATGACATCTCCTTCTGATGTAAGATAAATATTATTTTCCCGGATATAGGAAACAACCGGATCTGGAACATAATACCGAAGACTTTTTCCCTCATGAAGCCACTGACGGATCAGCCGGCTGGAAATATCAATATTCAAAGTATCCAGCCGGATAAAACAGCCATGATACTGCTGTGAAAGAAACGTCATCTGCTGATCCAGACTCTTTGCAGGAACATGATCCCTGGCTGCTACCACAATGGTACATGCTCCGCAGATTCTTTCCGGTTTCTTCCATGTGGCAAAATCATAAAGAGAATCTGCCCCGATGATAAAATAATAGTCCGTATCCGGATTCTGCTCTTTCAGCCGTTCCAGCGTCCGATAAGTGTAAGTATACCCGTCCTCATTCATTTCTATCAGAGAAAGCTCAAAATGAGGATTTCCTGCAATGGCTTTTTTTACCATGGAAATTCTCTGCTCATTGCTTGCCTGACCCTGTCGGTTTCTTTTGTGAGGCGGATTCCCGCTGGGCATAAACCATACACGGTCAAGACCAAGCTGCTCATAAGCTTTTTCTCCAAGAATCAGATGTCCTACATGAATGGGATCAAAGGTTCCTCCCATGATCCCTATTTTTTTACGGTCTGTTCCCATATCAGTACCTCTCTGATATTCGTTAAGGAAGGATGATTTTCTTTTTGTCTTTTTTACCTTCTCTGTAAAGAACAATTTTTCTTCCGATCACCTGTACCACCTGGGAATGTGTTCTTTCAGCCAGAAGTTCCGCCATCTGACGTGTGTCGTCCAGACAGTTCTGAAGAACATTGATCTTAATCAGTTCTCTTGCAGCAAGGGCCTCGTCTACAGAGGCAGTATTTTCCGGAGTGACCCCGCCTTTTCCAAGCTGAAGGATCGGTTCCATTTTCATCGCTAAGCTTTTCAGATAAGCTCTCTGTTTACTTGTCATCGTTATGACCAGCCTTTCTAAAATCACACTTATTTATAATAGTCAAAATCAAAGCCATACATACGAACAGTATCGCCTTCCTGGATACCTGCATTTTCCAGTTCATCCAGAATACCTCCGTCTTTCAGGAAGCGCTGGAAAAAGGCAAATCCCTTCTCCGAATCCAGATTGGTGTATCCAAGCATCTTCTCGATCTTTGGTCCCTCCACAACAAATACATGCGCATCGTTCTCCGCTTTTGTAATTGTATAAGGAAGGTTTTCTGTGATCAGTACATCCTCCGGGAAGAATTCCTGTTCAAATACTACACGCTCTGCCGGACACTTGTCCAGAAGTTCTTTTATACCAAAAAGAAGTTCTCGGATCCCCTGTCCTGTTGCAGCAGATATCGGATATACCTGAATCCCTTTTGGCTCAAATTCTGCTTTCAGAAGAGCCACCGGATCCTCTTCGCCGTAAATACAATCAATCTTATTTGCTGCGATCAGCTGAGGTCTGGCTGCAATCTCCGGATTGTACGCTTCAAGCTCCTTATTGATCTTATAGATGTCATCAATAGGATCGCGGCCTTCGGTAGACGCTGCATCCACAATGTGTACCAGGACTCTGGTACGCTCGATATGGCGAAGGAATTCATGTCCCAGACCGACTCCTTCGGAAGCTCCCTCAATAAGCCCCGGGATATCTGCAATGACAAAACCACCGTTCTCTGTATCTACAACACCAAGATTCGGACTCAGTGTGGTAAAATGATAGTTGGCGATCTTTGGCTGTGCATTGGTGACTCTGGAAAGGAATGTGGATTTTCCTACATTCGGGAATCCTACCAGCCCTACATCGGCGATCACTTTCAGCTCCAGAAGTACTTCCAGCTCCTGAGCCGGCTGACCTGGCTGGGCGTATTTCGGTACCTGCATGGTGGCAGTTGCATAATGCTGGTTGCCCTTTCCGCCTCTTCCGCCTTTTAAAACCACCTGTCTGCGGTTGTCACCGGACATATCCGCAATGACTTTCCGTGATTCTGCATCCATAATAACGGTTCCCTCCGGAACCTTCAGGACGATATCCTTACCGTCTGCTCCATGGCAGCGTCTCTTACCGCCTTCTTCACCGTCCTGTGCTTTATATTTTCTTTTATGCCTGTAATCTCCCAGAGTATTCTGTCCTTCGTCAATCTCAAAGATAACGTCGCCGCCTCTTCCGCCGTCCCCGCCATCCGGACCGCCGTTTGGTACGTACAGCTCTCTGCGGAAGCTTACATGGCCGTCTCCGCCCTTACCTGAACGGATCATGATTTTTGCTCTGTCTGCAAACATAAGTCGCTCCTTATACTGTAAACAAAAGGCTCCAAACCTGAACGATTTGAAGCCTTACGCTGAACTGATTATTCTGCCTCTACCGGTACGATAGAAACCTGTTTCTTATCGCGTCCTTTTCTGGTGAATCTTACAACACCATCTGTCAGTGCGAATAATGTATAATCTTTACCGCAGCCTACGTTCACGCCTGGGTGAATCTTGGTTCCGCGCTGTCTGTAAAGGATGTTTCCTGCCTTAACAAACTGTCCGTCTGCTCTTTTGGCACCAAGTCTCTTGGACTCAGAGTCACGGCCGTTCTTTGTGGAACCAACACCTTTTTTATGTGCGAATAACTGAAGGTTCATTTTCATCATGTCGTTACACCTCCCTGACTTTTACTTTCAGATACTTTTTCGAATAACTATTCTCAATTTCTGTCAGTCCGAGAACAAGGGAATCCATAAGGAGTGTCCCACCCTCTGACACAGGTTCGATAAAAGAAAAGGAAACATAACCGTCATTTTCTTCTACAGAAATCCTGTCATGAGTGAGTGTCTCAAGAGAATTGACTGTATTGATCACCAGAACAGAAACCGCAGCGCATATAATGTCCTGCCCTTCTTCTGCATAACCGGCATGTCCTCTTGAAGTAAACTCTGTATAGGAATTGTTCTTCTTCGTGACTGTCACTGTAATCATACAAACACCAGATTAAGCGTTGATCTTTTCGATTTTAACTTTTGTAAACTGCTGTCTGTGACCGTTTTTCTTGTGATATCCAGTTTTTCTTTTGTATTTGTAAACGATAACTTTTTTAGCTTTACCGTTTTCAACTACAGAAGCGGTAACACTGGCATTTTTCACATCTTCTCCAACTTTTAATCCGTCATTGCTGACTGCGATCACGTTATCGAAAGTTACGGTTTCACCAGCTTCAACACCGAGTTTCTCAACTCTGATCACGTCGCCCTCGGCAACTTTGTACTGTTTACCACCTGTTGCAATAATTGCGTACATCTGTGGCACCTCCTGTAAAATTTACTCGCCAAATATGGTGGACGATCCAAAAGGTTCATCGCTTCAACCTCTTTGTGCGGCATACTATTGCATGATAACACGCTTATTTCCATTCGTCAAGGGATGAAATGAAAATTTTTTATTTTTTTAAGCAGCAGGTTTATTTCCTTTTCTGGAGGCGTTTACACTGTATTTTTTCGCTCCTCTTATGATCCCAAAAAAGATCCAGAATAATATCCAGAAGACCTATTAAGGAAAGAAGACATCCCCCCGCTGAAAAAATCAGATAATTTTCCCTGTGCAATTCCAGTACTCGAAAACCGGCAGCAATATATTCCATATATTTTTCTATAACAGACATACCGCTGATCGAACGATACCAATTCGTTATGTCTGCACCATAGGAAACAGCATCCAGCATAGCTGCCAGGAAAACTGAGAGCAGTGACATAATAATCATAATTATGTCGCTTTTCTTTCCCCGGACGTCTTTTGTTAATTTATATCCCGCCCTGACCATCTCTGCACACAACAAGGAAACATAAATTGCAGAAGTACCTAGAAATTCATATGCGGCAGCCAAAATAAAAGCGCCAATTCAAGTTCTTCCAGAGATTCGTCTCCATGGATCTCCATCATCGACTCAATAAATTCCTCTTTTGACATAGGATGCTGGCGGTCCCATTCAATCTGCCGGTTTACTTCCCGTTCCATGGCAGCCGCACAATGTTCATGAGTATAAAGACAGGATTTCCGGCCATATAACTTAAATAAAGACCAGACACCCTGACCATACATGGGAAGTCCGCATTTTGGACAAATATCTGCATCCGGAATCTCATATTCATCCAAAACAGAAAGCACATTAAAAAAACAATTACGGAACTGCTTCATGGTTCCTGGATTATCAACAAATCTCGCTTCCAGAACACCCTCTATAAATCTGATATAAGCAACTCTTCTGTAATTCGCTTCCAGCTCCATAAGCTCCATTTCCATTTTTTTACAGAGATCATCCTCAAACTTCGCTGAAATGTTGAAGGCTTTGTAGCCATTCCCCTCCCACATACTGACCGCATATCTCTCATAAATACCATAGGCCACACCACTTTGTATTTCCAGCCCCAGTTCCCGAGCAAATTTTCTCAGACCGTAGAATACCATTTACTTTTCCTCCTGACCTTATTTTCTTTTGTAAAGACGTTTACAATACACTTGCCGTTCTTCCTCACCATAATATGGATCAAACGCAATATCCAGGATTGGAATCATGGAAACCGGAATAAAAATACACATGCTCCATATAGCACGTCCTTTTTCTTCTAGGATGGTTTGTATGCCGGATTGAATATATGATCGGCACACTTCTATCCCTGATATACCTTCCGGAATCATCTGTAAGTGATTCACAATTTCTTTGTTTTTCCATCTGGTTTAAAAGAGAAAGAACATAAAAAAACAGGCTCGAAACTGCTTCATAGTTTCCGGATAAGCAAAGAACTTCGCTATCAGGGCACCCTCCCAAAATCTGATATAAATCGATCTCCGGTACTTAGATCCTAACTCAATGAGTTCCATTTGCATTTTTTCGTCAAAATCATCATCAAATTTTGCGAAAATACTAAAAGTTTTGTATCTGACATTATCCCACATACTGACCGCATATCCCTTATAGATACCACAGGCCACGCCGCTCTGTACTTCCAGACCAAGTTCTCAGGCAAATTTTCTCAGACTGTAAAATAACATAAAATGTTCCTCCTGCTGCCACGAAAGACCTTTTTTTAGTTTATCATAGAATGCCTTGATTCTCAATCATTCGTTTCTATTCCAAATCACAAAAATGTTATTTAAAACTGGATTTTTCGCATAAAAATACTATTTACATGTTTTTCACTGACTGTTTATTGACACTTTAATATTATTATGCTACTATCAGTCACATGACAACGATTTTAACTTATTAAAATAATATTTAGGACCATATCAGGAGGACAAATGAAAAAACTATCTATAAGTAAACTCGTGGATACTGTTATTCGCGAAAGAAAAACCAAAGGGCTTACCCAGATACAGCTGGCAGAAGCAACCGGCATCAACCGTGCCATGATCGGAAGATTAGAAAAATCTGATTATACTCCTTCCATAGATCAGCTCCAGAAGCTTGGAGAAGTTCTGGGATTTGAGGTGGTAGATCTTTTTACAGAAGAAAAAGAAGCTCCATTCACAGCTGCTCTTGACAGAACATATAATATTGCTGTGGCAGGTACCGGTTATGTGGGATTATCCATTGCCACTCTTCTGGCACAGCACAATCATATAACAGCCGTAGATATCGTCCCTGAGAAAGTGGATCTCATCAACAACAGAAAATCCCCTATCCAGGACGAATATATCGAAAAATACCTGGCAGAAAAAGAACTGGATCTTACGGCTACTCTTGATGGTGAATCCGCTTATAAAAACGCAGATTTTGTTGTTATTGCCGCTCCGACCAACTATGACAGCAAGAAAAACTATTTCGATACTTCTGCTGTAGAAGCTGTGATCGAGCTTGTCCAGAAGGTGAATCCGGACGCCATGATGATCATTAAATCCACCATTCCGGTTGGGTACACTGCTTCCGTAAGAAAAAAATACAATACTGAAAACATTATCTTCAGTCCGGAATTCCTTCGCGAGTCCAAAGCCCTGTACGACAATCTTTATCCGTCCCGTATCATTGTTTCCTGTGATGAAAAATCTGCAGATAAGGCTCACGTTTTTGCCGCTCTTCTTCAGCAGGGAGCAATTAAGGAAAATATCGATACTCTGTTTATGGGATTTACAGAGGCGGAGGCTGTGAAGCTGTTTGCCAATACTTATCTGGCTCTTCGTGTTTCCTACTTTAACGAGCTGGATACCTACGCAGAATCCAAAGGTCTGAACACCCAGGAAATCATCAACGGCGTATGCCTCGATCCCCGTATCGGCACACATTATAACAACCCGTCCTTTGGCTATGGCGGATACTGCCTGCCAAAAGATACCAAGCAGCTGCTTGCCAACTTCCAGGATGTACCTCAGAATATGATGTCCGCAATCGTGGAATCCAATCGGACCAGAAAAGACTTTATCGCGGACCGGGTACTGGAAATTGCAGGCGCCTACTCCTATTCTGACGGTGCCTATGATTCCACAAAAGAAAAAGAAGTTGTGATTGGAATTTACCGACTTACCATGAAATCCAACTCCGACAACTTCCGTCAGTCCTCTATTCAGGGCGTTATGAAACGTATCAAAGCAAAAGGCGCTACTGTGGTGATTTACGAGCCAACCCTTCCGTCCGGCTCCACCTTCTTCGGAAGCCGCGTGATCGGAGATCTGGAAGAGTTTAAAGCCGTATCTCACGCCATTGTAGCAAACAGATACGACTCTTCTCTGGATGACGTACAGGAAAAAGTATATACAAGAGATCTTTTCAGAAGAGATTAAAGAAACCGACCCTGTCAGCTTTCACCGGCAGGGTCGATTTTTCTTTAATCGTATAGAACTTCCATCTACCATTTTGATGCAAGCATAATTTGCGAGCAACGTAGTAGTATTTTGCAATTTCTACCGCAGGCTGTTCATCTGCAGTTTCCTGCAAAGTCTCTGCATCTACATCCTCGCCGCGGATCAGACCTTTGTTCATCAGCGTAGTCAGCAATTCCAGATCTGCATTTTCTACTTCCACCAGCAAGTTGTCATCCCGGTCGATGGTGTGTTTCCGATGTCATGCGCATACCGAGGTGCCTTGGTATAGTAGGTATAGATGCTTTCTTTCATTTTCGTTATTATCTTTTTATGTATCTCTTCAGCTCATCATAAAAGTTCTCTCGGGTACCTGCCATAACAACTACTACCAATTCACCGTCTATACGCTCAATCGTATACGCGAGTTCATAGTTAGTCTTGTTATAGTAAATGTCATAGCCATAAAAACCTGTCAAATCACCTGTTTTCGTTTCTCCTATTGTATAATCTTCCCTTATCTTGTCAATAGCCTCTTGATATAGTTTTTTTAGCTTCTTATCCTTCAGCTTTTTAATATACTTTGCTGCCGGAGGATCAAATCGTACTGGCAGCATGAATCAATCCTCCGTTCCAAAAACATCTTCATAAGTTGCGTATTCAGCTTTACCAGCTGCAATATCCTCAGCCTTAGCAAGCATTGCTTCTGCAGCCGGTCTAATTTGTGCCTGACGTTTTTTGAACTCTGTAAGCAATTCTTCTCCAGATAAGCCTTCCTTAATCAAATCGGTCAGAATCTGTTCAGCAAACTCGCCATCTGCAACAGTCTTAATCGGACGAATAATAAGTTCATCACCACGCACAATACATTCTGCTTCATCACCAAAGCCTAGCAACTGGTAGAACTTCTGCGGGATTGTAATCTGTCTCTTTGAAGAAATACTAAGAACTTTTCTGTTCATTTTCGTGTTCCCTCTTTCCATTGCAACTGTAGACATACTTACTACCTCCTTCTTATCTTATGCAAACGCACTTCTTTGCATTCTCATTTTCTTGGTTTCTTTACTTCTAAATTAATTATAAAGGCTGTTTCCATAAAAGTCAATATTCTACTGTGATTTCGTTTGCCTGGTTACTGTCAAGTAATCGTTGGCAACTTTCTTTTTGATTTATCTTTTCTGTTCAAGCAGTTCTTTTTCTGCTTTCTAATATCCAGCCATGTGCAGCAATCGTTTTCTCTCCCCCTGTATCTTTCCGTCCAATCCAACTACATGCCCTATTGCTGGATATTGATAGCCTTTTCCGTCTTTCTTTGGTGCCTTTGCCGACATCAGGATTTCACCATATAACTCTTCTACCCTTTCTTCTTCAAATACCGGTCTCCGCAGACGTTCTGTCACTGCATACAGTTTCCCGCTGCATTTTTTTGTCAGAATCTTCGCCAGATGATTCCCTCCACGGCGGCTCCAGCTCCTGTGCCCATGCTTCATCCGTTTCGCGATCACACTCCACACATGGTTTTCCATTGTTCCCATATTCCGGTATTCCAGCTCTTCCGGCGGTTTCGGCAACTTAAGCTTCTGGGACTGATAGGGCAGGAGCCCCTCCCGGTTGTTCTCATAATACCGAATCAGTTCTTCTGCATCTTCAATCTCATCCTCATCGCTCAGACTGTTTCGGTAGGTCTCCAGATACCGGAATAATTCTTCAATATCTTCTTCTTTCAGAAGCTCCAAAATGGCATCCCGTGCAGCTTCTTCATGGATTTTTTCTTTTACTGCTTTATTCCGATGGAATGGGTCTAACTGGAAGCATGTACTTTTATCTTTTACTTTCTTGATCCATGACGCCCCATCCGCGTTTAAGATCCTTTGCCTTACTTCATCCAGATTAAACTCCTTTGCAATCACTGCCTCTCGGTATTCCTGGAATTCTTTTGCCTTTGAAAATCCTGCAACTACCACTTTATTTTCCAGGGCATATCGATCCGGACCGGTTTTTCTCCATCCATCATAAGCTGATATGTAATGACCGTTGTCAAGAAGTAAATTAACCTGTTGTGCTAGTTAATATAAAAAACTTCAACAAAATATGCTATCCTATAGTTGTAAACCACTACACACTATGAAAGGAGGCACATTATGTTGAAGTTCCAAGATGATTATACCACTATCATAACAACTTTTGAAGATTTTATTTTGCTCGTTTATACTATTATTGATGACCTGTACCATCAGT
>JAETOL010000008.1 GCA_021771755.1 Lachnospiraceae bacterium
GAGCAGATCCTGAATATGTTTTCACGCACCCGTACAAATGGAGAGTTTGTTCAGACTGCAAAAAAACAGAAATTTTTATAAACGACTTGCATTTGCTTTAGGGGTATGTTATAATCAGAGAGCTGTAAAATAATAAATTCGTCTAATCAAATACGAATAGAAAATAATAGAAAGAAATACAGAGAGGTGAAAATCATGCGCGAAGGAATCCATCCGAACTATCATCAGGCAACTGTAACCTGCAACTGTGGAAACACATTTGTAACAGGTTCTACAAAAGAAGATATCCATGTGGAGATCTGCTCCAAATGCCATCCGTTCTACACCGGACAGCAGAAGGCTGCTCAGGCTCGCGGACGTATCGACAAGTTCAACAAGAAATACGGCTTAAACAAATAATTGAACAATATGAGAAATGTGAGTACAGGTTGAGGTTGGGAAATCTCAACCTGTCTTTGCTTTACAACGGAGATTTTATATGCAGAACAGATCATCGAATATTGGCGGTCAGGCAGTCATGGAAGGAATCATGATGCGGCACAAGGATAAATATTCCATTGGTGTCCGCCGTCCTGACGGAGAGATAGAATTAAAAGTAGAAGATTATAAATGTACATTTGGAAAAGCGGCTTTTCTGCGGAAGCCTATCATCCGGGGCATTGTCAGCTTCGTGGACAGTCTTGTGATCGGAACGAAGTGTCTGATGTATTCTGCCGAAGTGGCAGGGGATGAGGAAGATGAGAAGGAAGCTGCGAAGAATGCGCATCTTACGGAAGAACAGCGGCAGGCAAAGAAAGAAAAAGAGGACAGACAGTTTAAATGGCTTCTTTATGGAACCGTAGCCGTTTCCATTGTAGTGTCTATTGCAGCGTTCATGCTGCTGCCTTATGCCATTGCAAGTCTTCTGAATAAGGTTGGAGCATCCGAAGTAATTGTGACGATTGCAGAAGCTTTTGTAAAGCTTGCCCTTTTTATGGGCTATATGCTTCTGGTGTCACGGATGAAAGATATTCAGAGAACTTTCATGTATCATGGTGCAGAACATAAATGTATCAACTGTGTGGAAAACGGACTTCCTCTTACGGTAGAGAATGTAATGAAAAGCTCCAGACAGCATAAACGCTGTGGAACAAGTTTTCTGTTTCTGGTTATGCTGGTCAGTATTTTTCTTCACTTTATCTTTGTACTGGTACCGGTTTACTGGGTGCGTCTGCTGGGACGGCTGCTCATGGTTCCGATCGTAGCCGGAATTTCTTTTGAGATCATCCAGTGGGCGGGAAGAAGTGATAACAAAATTGCCTCTTTTCTGAGTAAACCCGGGCTTGCCATGCAGAAACTGACTACAATAGAACCTACGGAGGATATGGCGGAAGTTGCCATTGCTGCAGTAGAAGCAGTCTTTGACTGGAAAAGCTATTTAAAAGAGGAATTCGGCTGGGAGCCGGGAGAAGAAACGAATGAAAACGCTTGAAGCACTTCTGAGAGAAGGAAGTCTGATGCTGGAAAAGGCAGGGATAGGAGAAGCCAGGCTGGATGCCTGGCTCCTTCTGGAATATGTGACGGGAAGAAACAGAGCCTGGTATTTTGCCCACAGCAGCGAGCAGGCAGAGGAAGAACAGGAAAAACGGTATCAGGAGCTGTGCCGGAAGCGGGCAGTCCACATTCCTCTTCAGCATTTGACAAAAAATGCCTGTTTTATGGGATATGATTTTTACGTGGATGAGAACGTTCTTGTGCCAAGACAGGATACAGAGATTCTGGTAGAGCAGGCGCTTCTGCTTCTGAAAGAGCAGAAATCCCCATATATTCTTGATATGTGTACAGGTTCCGGATGTATTTTACTCAGTATCCTGAAGGAAATTCCGGAAGCGGCTGGAGTTGGCGCAGATCTTTCAGAGCCGGCGCTTAAGGTGGCACAGAGGAATGCAGACAGCCTTCAGGTAAAGGAACGGGCGCATTTCGTGCAAAGCGATCTGTTTTCCGGAAAATATTTTATACAAAACGGTAGCAAAAAACAGACAGAGTATGATATGCTTATCTCGAATCCGCCGTACATTGCAACCAAAGAGATACAGAAACTGATGGACGAGGTACGTCTTCATGATCCATATATGGCTTTGGACGGAAAAGAGGATGGACTGTATTTTTACCGCAGGATCACAGCCCAATGCGGCAGATATCTGAAAACCGGCGGCTGGCTTCTTTATGAGATCGGTTATGATCAGGGCGGCGCTGTGGCTGAAATTATGGAAAAAGCAGGATTTGATCATATTGAAGTCAAAAAAGATCTGGCAGGGCTTGATCGGGTAGTACTGGGACAGAAAAACAAACAGGAGGAACAGGATGTTTGATAAATTAGAGGATCTTCTGATCCGTTTTGATGAGGTTCTGAATGAGCTGGGAGAACCGGGAGTTACGGATAATCAGGAACGGTTCCAGAAGCTTATGAAGGAACAGAGTGATCTGCTGCCTATTGTAGACGCTTATAAAGAATATAAAGAAAATAAAGAGACGATTCAGGACAGCCTCTCCATGCTGGAAGAGGAGAAGGATGAAGAAATGCGGGAAATGCTCAAGGAAGAGCTTTCTGATGCAAAGAAAAGAGTAGAGGAACTGGAGCATGAGATCAAAATCCTCCTTCTTCCAAAGGATCCGAATGACAGCAAAAACGTAATCGTGGAGATCCGTGCAGGCGCCGGCGGCGATGAAGCTGCTCTTTTTGCGGCGGAGATTTATCGTATGTATGTAAAATATGCAGAAAGCCTTCGCTGGAAAACGGAGATGATGAGCCTGAATGAAAATGGTATCGGCGGTTTCAAGGAAGTTACTTTTATGATACAGGGGCAGGGTGCATACTCCCGCCTGAAATACGAAAGCGGAGTTCACCGTGTACAGCGTGTGCCGGAGACAGAATCCGGAGGAAGGATTCATACCTCTACCTGTACGGTAGCCATTATGCCGGAGGCAGAAGAAATTGATTTCCACCTGGATATGAATGACTGTAAATTCGACGTATTCCGTGCATCCGGAAACGGAGGCCAGTGTGTCAATACTACAGACTCTGCAGTTCGTCTGACTCATATTCCAACAGGCATCGTGATTTCTTGTCAGGATGAGAAATCACAGCTGAAAAATAAAGATAAGGCTTTGAAGGTTCTTCGTTCCCGTCTTTACGAGATGGAGATTGCCAAGCAGCATGATGCAGAGGCGGAGGCAAGAAGAAGTCAGATCGGAACAGGAGATCGTTCTGAAAAGATCCGTACCTATAATTTCCCGCAGGGACGTGTGACAGATCACCGGATCAAGCTTACCCTGCATCGCCTGGACAGCATTCTGGGCGGAGATCTCAGCGAGATCATTGACAGTCTGATCGCGGCAGACCAGGCTGCAAAACTTGCAAACTTAAATGAAGAATAACTGTCAGAAAGTCTGACAATGAAATATGGAGGAGAAAAATGAAAAAAACAGCACTTGTGATCATGGCAGCAGGAATTGGAAGTCGTTTTGGCAAAGGAATCAAACAGCTTGCACCGGTAGGACCAAACGGTGAGATCATTATGGATTATTCTATCCATGATGCGCTGGAGGCAGGATTTAATAAGGTCGTTTTCATTATCAGAAAAGATATTGAAGAAGAATTCCGTTCTGTGATCGGGAATAAGATCGAGAAGATCACAGAAGTAGAATATGCATTCCAGGCGTTGGAAGATCTTCCGGAGGGATTTGAGAAACCGGACGACAGAACAAAACCGTGGGGAACCGGACAGGCTGTTCTTGCAGCAAAGAAGGTACTTTCCGAGCCATTTATGGTCATCAATGCAGACGATTACTATGGAAAAGAAGCATATGTAAAGGTGCATGACTATCTGGTACAGGATCAGCCGGATGACGGTATCATGCACATCTGTATGGCTGGTTTCCGTCTTGGAAATACTTTAAGTGATAATGGCAGTGTTACCAGAGGCGTATGCCATATTGAAAATGGTGCTCTGACAGGTGTCACAGAAACTCATGATATTTATAAAACAGAAAATGGAGCAGAATCCAGAAGCGAAGAAGGTCAGGCAGTACCTCTGGATGTGAATAGCCTTGTATCTATGAACATGTGGGGACTGACACCACAGTTTATGGATGTGTTGGAAGAAGGCTTTGTGAAGTTTTTAAGTGAGATAAAACCAGGAGATATAAAAAAGGAATACCTTCTTCCTGAAATGATCGACATGCTGATCAAGGCAGGAAAGGCAAAGGTAGATGTTCTGGACACAAAAGATACCTGGTTTGGTGTTACTTATCAGGAGGACAAGGCTTCTGTGACAGCGGCTTTTGAAAAGCTTGTAAAGGACGGGGTATACCCGGAAAACCTTTATAAATAAATGTAACAGCTGTTTGTATTCACCTGCAGGAGCAGGCAAAGGAGGAATTATTATGGGAAAATATTTTGGAACTGACGGATTTCGAGGAGAGGCAAATGTACAGCTGACAGTTGATCATGCTTTTAAGGTAGGGCGTTATGTAGGCTGGTACTATGGACGTGACCATAAGGCAAAGATCGTGATCGGTAAGGATACCAGAAGGAGCAGCTATATGTTTGAATATGCGCTGGTTGCAGGCCTGACAGCATCTGGTGCAGATGCATATCTCCTTCATGTTACAACGACACCAAGTGTTTCTTATGTGGTACGTACAGAAGATTTTGATTGTGGAATCATGATCTCTGCAAGCCATAATCCATTTTCAGACAACGGAATCAAACTCCTGAACGGAAGCGGACAGAAGATCGAAGCTGAGGTTGAGGCAAGGATTGAGGCATATCTGGATGGAAAGCTGGAAGAGCTTCCTCTGGCAACCGGAGAAGATATTGGAAGAACTGTGGACTTTGCATCTGGAAGAAACCGTTATATCGGATATCTGATTTCCATTCCATGCCGTGATTTTAAAAATATCCGTGTAGGTCTGGACTGTTCTAACGGAAGTTCTTCCGCGATTGCCAAAAGTGTTTTTGACGCTCTTCGGGCAAAGACCTATGTGATCAACAACGATCCGGATGGAACCAACATTAATACAAACTGCGGATCGACTCATATTGAAGTGCTTCAGAGATATGTTGTGGAAAAAGGACTGGACATCGGATTTGCCTATGACGGAGATGCTGACCGCTGTATCGCAGTAGATCACAGAGGAAATATCATCGATGGCGATAAGATCATGTATGTTTGTGGAAAATATATGAAAGAAAAGGGCAGACTGAACGGAAATACAGTGGTTACAACCGTTATGTCCAATATGGGACTGTATAAAGCTCTGGAAAAAGAAGGAATTGACTATGAGCAGACTGCAGTCGGCGATAAATATGTGGCAGAGAACATGCTGGAAAATAATTACAGTATCGGAGGAGAACAGTCCGGTCATATTATTTTCAGCAAATATGCTGCAACAGGAGATGGAATCCTGACTTCTCTGATGCTCATGGAGGCATGTGTGGAGAAAAAATCAACACTTTGTGATCTGGCAAAAGAGATGAAGGTATATCCTCAGATCCTGAGAAATGTCCGTGTGGCAGATAAAGTGGCGGCAAGAGAAAATCCGCGTGTAAAAGAAGCGGTAGAGGCGGCAGCCAGAGCTTTGGGAACGGACGGACGTATTCTTGTAAGAGAAAGTGGTACAGAACCTTTGATCCGTGTTATGGTAGAGGCAGGAACCGAGGACATCTGTGCAGAACATGTGGATAATGTAGTAAAAGTAATAGAAGCAGAAGGACTTATTATAGAATAAGGAAGATACATGGGTACAAAAAAAACCGGACGGATACTGGCAGTATGTATGGGAGTAACTCTTCTGGCAGGCTGCGGAGGGGAAAAAAAGAATATTTACAGACAGGCAGAGGAAAATCTGGAACAGGGAAATTATCAGGAAGCACTGGAAGGCTATGAGATGTCGGCAGCTAATGACTACAAAAAGACAGAAGCCCTTCGGGGCGCCGGAATTGCCAGACTGCGATTGGAAGACCCGGAAGGAGCCGTGGAGGCTTTTACGCAGGCCCTGGAGACAGATAAGGCAGGCAAAGCGCTGAGACAGGATATCCTTTCCTATCGTGCCACAGCAGAACTGCAGGCAGGACTTGAGGATGATGCCATGGCAGACTGTCAGACTCTGGCATCGGATTATTCCATGAATGCAGACGCCTATTTCCTTACAGGAAGTGTGGCTCTTGCCATGGATGGATATGATGAGGCGGCCTCCAATTTTCAGCAGGCATATGGAGAACAGCCGGATTATGAGATGGCACTTCAGATTTACGAGGCATATGAAGCCAGGGATATGGAGGCTGACGGTACCAGATATCTGGAAGCAGTTCTGGAAAATGCGCCTAAGAATGCTCAGGATTATTATGAGCGGGGACACATTTATTATTACATGGAAGATTATGACAATGCAAAAAAAGAACTGACAAAGGCTTCCGAAAAAGGCAGCGCCCCGGCAGAGCTTCTTCTGGGAATGGTGTGTCTTGCTCAGGGAGATACAGCTGCGGCAAGATCTATGTATCAGGATTATCTGAATCTTGAAGAAAGCAGCAAAGCGCCCGGCTATAACGGCATGGCGCTCTGTGATCTGGCAGATGGAGATCCGGACAGCGCGCTTGCCAATATTTCCAGCGGCCTCGAGGCTGCCGGAACAGAGGAAATGCAGGAACTTCTTTTTAATGAGATTGCGGCTTATGAGAAAAAACTTGATTTTTCTACCGCATATGCAAAAGCCCAGGAGTATATCAAAATGTATCCGGACGATATGGAAGCTCAGAAAGAACTGGCATTCCTTAAGTCCAGAACCGGAGAATAAATATGCAGTTTTATGATTTTAAGGAGATTCAGGAGAGAGTGATCCTGATTGGTGTTCAGACAGACGCAGAAGAAGATGTGGAAGCTTCTCTGGATGAACTGGAAGAACTTGCGCAGACCGCAGGGGCGGAGACAGCAGCCAAGGTGATCCAAAACCGGGAGTCTGTCCATCCGGGAACCTATATCGGTCGGGGAAAGATCCAGGAGGTAAAAAATCTTCTGGCTGTACTTGATGCCAACGGGATCATTTGTGACGATGAGCTTTCGCCTTCGCAGATGAATAATCTGGAGCGGGAACTGGAGTGCAAGGTCATGGACCGGACACTTCTGATCCTGGATATTTTTGCGGGAAGAGCAGTGACGAGTGAAGGTAAGATCCAGGTAGAGCTTGCACAGCTGCGCTATCGCTCTGCACGTTTGGTGGGACTTCGTGATTCCTTGTCCAGACTGGGCGGAGGAATTGGAACAAGAGGCCCGGGAGAAAAGAAACTGGAGACAGACCGACGACTGATCCGGACCAGGATATCCGCGCTGAAGGCAGAACTTGTTCAGGTGGAAAAACACAGAGAGCTGATCCGTGGCAATCGTTCCAGAGGAACGCTTAAAACAGCGGCAATCGTAGGCTATACCAATGCCGGAAAGTCAACGCTTTTAAATACACTTACCGGTGCGGAGATCCTGGCAGAGGATAAGCTTTTTGCCACGCTGGATCCAACGACAAGAGTTTTGGAGCTTGATGACGGACAACAGATTCTTTTGACAGATACCGTAGGATTTATCCGCAAACTTCCGCACCACCTGGTAGAAGCTTTTAAGAGTACGCTGGAAGAGGCAAAATATGCAGACTATATCATTCATGTGGTAGATGCGTCGAATCCTCAGGCGGAAATGCAGATGGAAGTGGTCTATAAGACGCTTCAGGAACTGGGCGCTGCCGGCAAAAAAGTGATCACTCTGTTTAATAAACAGGATCTTGTACTGGAATCTGAACTTCGAGATCCCCATGCGGACCAGATCGTAAAATGTTCAGCAAAGACCGGAAGGGGACTGGGTGAACTGAAAGAGGCTCTGTCAGGATTTCTGGCAGAAGAGCAGGTATATCTGGAAGAACTTTATGCTTATCGGGAAGCGGGAAAGATTCAGATCATCCGGGAATATGGACAGCTTCTTTCTGAGGAGTACAGAGAGAACGGGATTTTTGTCCGGGCAAAAGTTCCGGTAGAATTTTTTGCAAAAGTAATGCCGGAAGGATAAAACAGGTATATCCGGGAAATAAAAAACAGTATAAAAGAAAATATGTTCGGGCGATGAAAAGGCGGAAAAAATTTTTTTTCAGCAGTTTTCGAGTTGGCTGAAATGCCGGAAACGCCTGTAAATACAAGAAAAATGAACCATCATATATTGTGTTTTCTGTGAGCGAAACACAATATATGGTGGTTTTATGCTTTCTGAGTTGTTGACGGAAAGCAGATAGTCTGATAGAATGTAACTTACCAGCGAAAAGATGAGCACCGGCACAGCCAGGGCTCATTTTGCAACTGACAGGATAAAATAATGATCCGGTTTTTTACAATTTATCATATGAGGTGTAGTAAGGGAGGAAATAGCAGTATGTTTCAGGTAGTTAAACGAGACGGAGAGATTGCCGATTTCCAGATGGCAAAAATATCATCAGCGATCAATAAGGCTTTTGAGGCAAAAGAGAAAAATTACAGTCAGGATATGATCGATCTTCTGGCTCTTCGGGTGACTGCGGACTTTCAGGATAAGATCCTGGACGATCAGATAACAGTGGAGGACATTCAGGACAGTGTGGAAAACGTTCTGATCCAGGCTGGCTACAGTGATGTTGCCAAGGCTTATATTCTTTACCGGAAGCAGAGAGAAAAGATCCGCAATATGAAATCAACGATCCTTGACTACAAGGAGATCGTAAACAGCTATGTCAAGGTAGAAGACTGGAGAGTAAAGGAAAATTCCACAGTTACCTATTCCGTTGGCGGACTGATCCTCAGCAATTCCGGTGCGGTGACGGCAAATTACTGGCTGTCCGAAATCTACGACAATGAGATCGCAGAGGCACACAGAAATGCAGATATTCATATCCACGACCTTTCCATGCTTACCGGTTACTGTGCGGGCTGGTCTTTAAAGCAGCTGATCCAGGAAGGCCTTGGAGGTATTGAGGGCAAGATCACTTCTGCTCCGGCGAAGCATTTAAGCGTACTCTGCAACCAGATGGTGAATTTCCTGGGCATTATGCAGAATGAATGGGCGGGAGCACAGGCATTTTCTTCTTTTGATACGTATCTGGCGCCTTTTGTCAAAGTGGATAATTTAAGTTACCGTGAGGTAAAAAAATGCATTGAATCCTTTATTTACGGTGTAAACACACCAAGCCGCTGGGGAACTCAGGCACCGTTTTCCAATATCACTCTGGACTGGACCGTACCGGACGATCTGGCAGAGCTTCCGGCTATTGTAGGCGGCAAAAATATGGACTTTAAATATAAAGACTGCAAAAAAGAAATGGATATGGTCAATCGTGCCTTTATTGAGACTATGATCGAGGGCGATGCCAATGGAAGAGGTTTCCAGTATCCGATTCCGACCTACTCTATCACAAAAGATTTTGACTGGTCTGATACATTAAACAACCGCCTTTTGTTTGAAATGACAGCGAAATACGGAACGCCGTATTTTTCCAATTATATCAACAGCGATATGAAGCCCAGTGATATCCGCAGCATGTGCTGCCGTCTCCGCCTGGATCTCCGGGAACTGCGCAAAAAGAGCGGCGGTTTCTTTGGCTCCGGCGAAAGCACCGGATCAGTAGGCGTTGTTACCATCAATATGCCGCGTATCGCTTATCTTTCCAAGACTCCGGAGGAATTTTACCGGAGACTGGATCATATGATGGATATTTCAGCCAGATCCCTGCACATTAAGAGACAGGTGATCTCCAAACTTCTGGATGAAGGCCTGTATCCTTATACCAAACGTTATCTGGGAAGCTTTAACAATCATTTTTCCACCATTGGTCTGGTGGGAATGAATGAAGCTGGTCTCAATGCCAGATGGCTGGGCTGTGATATGACAGACGAGCGTACCCAGAAGTTTACCAAAGAAGTTCTGGAGCATATGAGAAACCGCCTTTCTGATTATCAGGAGCAGTATGAGGGTGAGCTTTTTAACCTGGAGGCAACTCCGGCAGAATCCACAGCTTATCGTCTTGCCAAGCATGACAGAAAGCATTGGCCGGACATCAGGACAGCAGGTAGCAAGGGGGATACTCCGTATTATACAAACAGCTCCCATCTTCCGGTGGAGTTTAGCTCTGATATTTTTGACGCTCTGGATATTCAGGATGAGCTGCAGACCCTTTATACCTCGGGAACAGTATTCCATGGCTTCCTTGGCGAGAAGCTGCCTGACTGGAAAGCAGCCGCCTCTCTGGTCCGTAAGATCGCAGAGAATTATAAGCTTCCGTATTATACCATTTCTCCTACTTATTCCGTGTGCAGTGAGCATGGATATTTAAGCGGCGAGCATTTTACCTGTCCGAAATGCGGCAAAAAGGCTGAGGTTTACAGCCGGATCACAGGTTACTATCGTCCGGTACAGAACTGGAATGACGGTAAAGCACAGGAGTATAAAAACAGGACTTTATACGATATCACCCATTCTACATTGAAAAAAGTCCATACCAGCATGGTGACCATGACGAAAGATGATGTAAAGGTAGAGCCACTGGAAATGCACAAGTATTTATTTACGACCAGTACCTGCCCGAACTGCCGTATGGCAAAGAAGATGCTGGAAGGGGAAGAACTGGAAGTGATTGATGCGGAAAAGAATCCGGAAATGGCAAGACAGTTCGGCATTATGCAGGCGCCGACCCTGGTGATCACCGACGGAGAACACCTGAAAAAATACGTGAATGCCTCCAATATACAGAAGTATGTGGATGAGGAGCTTTCATAAAAAATAAAACATCCCTGCATGGAATGAATATCCATGCGAAATAGGAATGACGGAATATCCCCCCCGGTAGCTTGTTGGGTACAGGGAATTCTGATAAGGTAGGTAAGACATCAAAACAAAAGGAGAAGGAAACCATGAAAAACAAAGGTTTAAAAATGATCGGGCTTTTTCTGGCGTGCACCCTGGCGATCGCTCCTGCGTCTTACGTATCTGCAGATGAAAAAGGGGAAACGCTTGTATACGGCAGCGGGGATTATACAAGAATCAATCCGGCAATGGATGAACATGGAGAGATCAATATTCTGATTTTTAATGGACTTACTGCCCATGACGGAGAAAATCAGGTGGTTCCCGGTCTTGCGGAAAGCTGGGAGTTTGATGAAGCAGCATGTACTTACACCTTTCATCTGTCAAAGGATGCCAAATGGCAGGACGGGGAAGACGTTACGGCAGATGACGTAAAATTTACCATCGAGGCGATCATGGATCCGGAGAACGGTTCTGAGAACGCGCCGAACTTTGATGACGTAGAGGAAATCACAGTGGTTGACGAGGATACGGTAGCCTTTCAGCTGACGGCTCCGAATGTGGCATTTCTCGACTACATGACAATGGCTGTTCTTCCAAAACATCTTCTGGAAGGAGAGGATATGCAGACCTCTGACTTCTTCCGCAATCCGGTAGGTACAGGTCCGTACAAGGTGGAAAGCTGGGATGAAGGACAGGCGATCACCCTGACAAAGAATGAAGATTACTTCAAAGGGGAGCCGAACATTGACACGATTGTATTTAAGATCGTTCCTGACGACAACGCGAAAGCGCTTCAGTTAAAATCCGGAGAACTGGATCTTGCCCTTCTGACACCGAAGGATGCGGCTTCTTTTGCAGAGGATGAGGCATTTGCCTGCTACGATATGAAAACAGCAGATTACAGAGGAATCATGTTTAATTTTGGAAACGAATACTGGCAGAAGAACAGAGATCTGATCCCTGCAGTGTGCTATGGACTTGACCGCCAGGCGATCATTGATGCCGTGATCCTCGGACAGGGAATGACTGCATATGGGCCGCTTCAGAGAAATACCTATAATAATGAAGAGGTAGAGCATTATGATTATGATCCTGAAAAGGCAAAAGCCGTTCTGGAAGAGGCAGGATGTGAGATGGGTGATGACGGATTCTACTACCGCGACGGAGAAAAAGTGGGATTTGTGATCAGTGTCAGCTCTGGCGACCAGGTTCGGATCGACATGGCTCAGATCGCAGCTCAGCAGCTTCAGCAGATCGGAATGGATGTTACGGTTGATATCCCGGCTGAGACTGACTGGAGCGGACAGATGGCATTTCTGATCGGATGGGGAAGTCCTTTTGATGCAGACGACCACACCTATAAAGTATTTGGTACGGATAAAGGTGCCAATTATTCCAGCTATTCCAATGAACTGGTGGATCAGTATCTGACAGAAGCCCGTCAGTCAGATGATCCGGAGGTACGCGCAGAGGCATATGATAAGTTCCAGGTGGAACTGGCCAAGGATCCTGCTTACGCTTTTATTTGCTATATTGATGCGAATTACGTTGCAGAGTCTTCCCTTCAGGGGATTGATCCGGATACCGTTATGGGACATCACGGAGTGGGTATCTTCTGGAATGTGGCAGACTGGACAATCGAAGAATAAGATTTTACAGGAACAGATAAGGGGCATTTATGCCCCTTATTTGTTTTGGGTATAGAAGGAGTGACAATGGAAAACCTTTTGGAAGTAAAAAATCTGTCGGTCAGCTTTGACAGTCCGGCAGGAGAGGTACAGGCAGTCCGGGATGTTTCTTTTTCGTTGAAAAAGGGAGAGGTGCTGGCAATTGTGGGGGAGTCGGGATGTGGTAAAAGTGTGCTTTGCAAAAGTATTATGAAACTTTTGCCGGCAAGCGCCAGGATAAAAGAAGGAAAAATCCTGATCCGGGGATGCGATATTACGAATTACAGGGAACAGGACATGCAGAAGATCAGAGGAAGCATATTTTCCATGATCTTTCAGGATCCCATGACATCCCTGAATCCAACCATAAAGATCGGTCAGCAGATCGCAGAGGCAATTCTGGTACATGAAAAAAAGATGACAAAGGAGCAGGTTTATCAGAGAGTCATCGAACTTATGGAACTGGTAGGCATAGATCATCCCCGGGAACGTTTTCACCTCTATCCATATAATTTTTCCGGAGGTATGCGGCAGAGGAGCGTAATGGCCATTGCTCTGGCATCAAATCCGGATATTTTATTTGCAGATGAGCCAACGACAGCTCTTGATGTGACGATCCAGGCGCAGATCCTGGATCTTTTGCGGGAAGTGCAGGAAAAGCTGGGGACAGCTACGATCCTGGTGTCGCATGATCTGGGAGTTGTGGCAAGGGTGGCAGACCGGGTTGCGGTGATGTATGCAGGAAAGATCGTGGAAACAGGAACGGCAGAGGAAGTCTATTATGATCCGAGACATCCTTATACATGGGGACTTATGCGTTCCCTTCCTGCTTTTTCAAAAGGTAAGGACAGCCTCTATACGATCTCGGGAATGCCCCCTACGCTGATCAATCCGCCCAAAGGTGATGCATATGCCTGCAGGAATGAGTATGCGCTTGGAATTGATTATGAAAAAATGCCCCCGATGTTTCGGATCACAGACACGCATTATGCGGCAACCTGGCTTTTAGATAAACGGGCACCTCAGATTATTCCGCCGACAGGAGGGACAAAACTTGGATAAAGAAGTACTTGTAGATGTGCAGAATCTGACGCATCAGTTTCAATTGACAAAAAGGACAGCAATACGTGCAGTGGACAACATTTCTTTTCAGATTTATAAAGGGGAGATCCTGGGGCTGGTAGGAGAATCCGGTTCCGGAAAATCAACTGCAGCCAGATGTCTGATGAACATTTATGAGCCATCGTCAGGATCGGTCAGGTATCATGGGATTGATATCTGTGATAAAAAACAATTTCGGGCCAACAAAAAAATGCTTCAGACAAGAAGACAGATTATTTTTCAGGATTCCGGCTCCAGCCTGAATCAGAGGATGAAGGCTTCCGAGATCATAGCAGAGCCGATGAAGATCAGCCATATGACTCCGCCCAGAGGAAGCTACAGGGCAGAAGCACAGTTTCAGATGAAGTATGTAGGGCTGGACCAAAGCTTTCTTGACCGGTATCCTTCCGAATTGTCAGGAGGACAGCGGCAGAGGATCGCCATAGCAAGAGCACTCAGTATGGAACCGGAATTTCTGGTTGCGGACGAACCGGTTGCAGCTCTGGATGTGTCGATACAGGCACAGGTGATCAATCTTTTTAAACATCTGCAAAAGGAGCATGGATTTACCTTCCTGTTTATTGCGCATGATCTGGCAATGGTGGAATATCTCTGCGACCGGGTGGGCGTTATGTATCATGGAAAACTGGTGGAGCTTGCGCCGGCCGGAGAATTGTTTTCAAATCCTCTTCATGGATATACAAGATCGCTTTTGTCTGCAATCCCAATCCCGGATCCGGTCAGAGAACGACAGAGAAAGCTTCAGGTATATGACGGGGCGGATCTGGGAGACGGCAGGTTTACGGAGGTCTGTCCCGGTCATTTTGTATGGAGAGCGCAAAAAGGAGGGGATATGCATGAAGAAGCGTAACTGGCTGATATACTGCGGGAAAAAAATCATGGCATTTCTGCTCAGCGTGTTTGTTCTCTCAGTGGCAGTATTTTATGTTGCACGCCTTGCGCCCGGAGATCCTCTGGTCTCCTATTATGGAGAGCGGGCGGAAAAAATGAGCCCTCAGGAACGGCAGTGGGCAATGGAAAAGCTGGGACTGGATCAGCCCGTTTATATCCAGTATGAAAAATGGGTGAAAAATGCTTTTCACGGAGACTTTGGCATTTCCTTTAAATATAAGCAGGACGTTGTGGAAGTGATCAGCGGACGAATCGTAAACACGCTTTTGCTGGGAGGCATTGGATTCCTTCTGATCTTTGCAGGCTCTCTTCTTCTTGGCGTGCTCTGTGCATGGCATGAGGACAAATGGGCGGATCGGATCCTGTGTAAGCTTGGAACCATATCAAGCTGTATTCCGGAATTCTGGCTGTCGCTTGTTCTGATACTGATCTTTTCCGTTACTCTGAAAATCCTTCCGAGCAGCGGAGCCTACACGATCGGAAAGGCAGATGATATTGCGGATCGAGCCATTCACCTGATTATGCCGCTGACAATCGTGACTCTGGAGCATCTCTGGTATTATGCATATATGATACGAAATAAGATCCTGGAGGAAGTGCGGGCAGATTATGTCCTTCTGGCAAAATCCAAGGGGCTGAACAGGAGAAAAATTCTGTTTCGCCACTGTCTGAGAAATGTTATGCCTGCCTATCTCAGTATTATGGCAATAGCAGTACCTCATGTTCTTGGCGGGACCTTTGTTGTGGAAAGTGTGTTTTCCTATCCGGGGATCGGAGCATTGTCTTATGAGAGCGCCAGATACCATGATTACAATCTTCTGATGCTTCTTTGCATGATGTCAGGGATCCTTGTGATTTTCTGTAATATTCTGGCACAGACCATCAACGAACATATCGATCCCCGTGTAAAAGCAAATGAAGTAGTGGAGACATCGGAGGTGACCGGTTTATGACAGATACAGCTTTTGAAATTGTAGGGCAGCGTGACATACAGGAAGAGCAGCCTTCTCCAAAGAAAAAATGGTATCAGGGGAAACCAGTGCTGTCAGCAGGAATCCTGGCGGTGATTCTGATCGGATGCTTTTTTGCAGAGGCAGTTATGACAAAAGATCCTTCCTATATGGATATTCTTAATTATAATAAGGCGCCGGACGGGGAATTTCTGTTCGGAACAGATACCATGGGAAGAGATGTTTTTTCCATGATCTGGTATGGAGGACGGATATCCCTGACGATTGGGGCTTTGTCTACCCTGATCTCTACGGTTGTGGCAGTTGTGATCGGAGCCTTCAGCGGCGCGGCGCCTCAGTGGCTGGACAATCTGCTTATGCGTTTTACGGAAATTTTTCTAGGTGTTCCTTCACTTTTGCTTGTGATTCTTTTTCAGGCAATCCTGGGAAAGGCCAATGTACTCAGTCTTTCCATTGTTATTGGCCTTACGGGCTGGACAAGCATCGCCAAGGTGGTACGAACAGAAGTGAGGCAGATACGAAACAGTGAATATGTGATTGCGTCAAGATGCATGGGAGGAAGATTTTTTCATATTTTGTGGAAACATCTGGCTCCGAACTTTGTCTCTTCCATTATGTTTATGGTGATCATGAATGTGAGGAGTGCGATCATATCAGAGTCCACGCTTAGTTTTATGGGAATCGGACTGCCCCTTGAAATTGTTTCCTGGGGAAGCATGCTGTCTCTGTCTGAAAAAGCGCTGATGACAAATTCCTGGTGGATCATTCTTATTCCCGGGATTTTTCTTGTGGGAACACTGCTGTGCCTGACGAATATAGGAAATTATATGAGGAAACATGTAAACCGGAAGGAAAGCAATCTGTAATCGGAAAGGGAATGAGAAAGGGGGTGGAAACAGGTGCTTGATACAAAAGAAATACAGTGCTTTGCAGCCTGTGCTCAGACAGGATCCTTCAGTAAAGCGGCTGAGAAACTGTTTACTACGCAGTCCAGTGTCAGCAAGATCGTGAAGGCAATGGAAGAAAAGACAGGAATGGTTCTTTTTGAACGGCTGTCGAAAGGAATCCGGATGACGCCTGAGGCAGAAAAAATATATCCATATGCAATTTCAGTTCTTGAAAACCTCAAACAGATCCAGATGTCTGATAAAAAGAAGACGGCCGGGACTCTTTCCGTATCCTGCAATCCCAGTTCGTGGTTTGCGGATTATTTTGTTAAATTTTACAGGCTGAAGCAGGAAGAGGAACTTCACTATCAGATCCATTCCGCAGACTGCAGGGAGATCGTAGAGCGTGTGAGAAAAAGAGTGGATGACATTGGATTTGTGTACATTATGAAAAATCAGACAGCTGCGTTTCAGTATTATGTTTCCAGAAATTATCTGGAATTTACACCCTTAAAAGAAACAGAAGCTACCATATATTATGGCGGGGGAAGCAGCCGGGAACCGGAAACCGAAGGATCCCTTGATTTTTCCGGAATGAAGCTGGTCCAGAGATTTCCGGATGAGTTTTCTCCTGATAATTACTGGAATATTGTGGATTCAAACGGGAGAGCTGCTTCAGAAGCGGAGATCGTGATTACTACAAACAGCGATTACATTATGGAAAGACTTCTGCAGTCAGGAGATCTGGCAAATATCAGCGGCGGGTATCTGTCAGGAAAGCCGGAGCAGGAGATATCGAAAGGAAAAGCCTGCTCTGCATCAGAAACAAGGATCCTGTTTGGATATGTAAAAAGAAAGGGTGAGAAGCTTTCAGAGGCGGCAAATGATTTTCTTGAATTTCTTATCAGCAGCCTGAAAGACTGAATGAGCAAACAGCCCCTGATCTGCACTCAGGGCTGTTCGTTCTCATGTGCCTCCTGATCAAATAGATAATTACAAGTGTCCTTTTATGATTGTACACGTTTTTGCCTCTGCGGGCAATGAAAAAGTGGCCGGGAAATTTCTGTTTACATTTCCCGGATAAGAACGTATAATGGGGTACGGAGTAAGGAGTGTGAACAGGAATTATGGAACAAAAGATAAATAAACAGCAGTTTATGCGGGGGCTCCATGATGGAGTCCCTATTGCTTTGGGATATTTTGCCGTGTCCTTTACCTTTGGCATGATGGCGGTCTCGGGAGGATTGTCTGTATGGCAGGCAACGCTGATATCGCTGACGAATCTTACCTCAGCGGGACAGTTTGCAGGTCTGGATATTATGATCGCCTGCGGCTCTCTGTGGGAAATGGCTCTGACCCAGCTGATCATTAATCTGCGCTACAGCCTGATGTCGTTTTCTCTGTCCCAGAAGCTGGAAAGAAATCTGGCTCCCTGGCACAGATTTGCAGTGGCCTTTGGCATGACGGATGAGATTTTCGGGGTCAGCGCCAGTCAGCCGGGACGCCTGAATCCTTTTTATAATTACGGAGCTATGAGCGTGGCTGTTCCGGGATGGACCTTTGGTACTCTGGCAGGAGCCATTGCAGGAAATATCATGCCGGGATTTCTGGCAAGTGCGCTGAGCGTGGCGATTTACGGCATGTTTCTGGCAGTGATCATCCCGCCGGCAAAGAAGCATCGGGCAGTCCAGAAGGTGGTAGTGGGAGCGATGGCAGTCAGCACCTTGTTCGCCTGCACACCGGTTTTGAATAAAGTCTCTTCAGGCTTTGTGATCATTATCACAACCCTGGCAGTGGCGGGAATGGCTGCATATTTCTGCCCGATAGAGGACGGAGAGGAGGAAGACGCATGAACTGGAACGTTTATATGTATATTCTGGTAATGGCGGGAGTGACTTATCTGATCCGTATGCTTCCGCTGGTGCTTTTTAAAAAGGAGATCACCAGCCCGTTTTTGAAATCTTTTTTGTATTATGTCCCCTATGCCTGTCTGGCAGCGATGACCTTTCCTGCCATCCTGACAGCGCCGTCCTCGGGAATGATCGCCGGCGCGGCCGGGCTGGCGGCTGCACTGATCGCGGCATACCGGGAAAAAAGCCTTCTGACTGTGGCGCTTTTTGCCTGCGGAGCGGTATTTGTAGTAGAGAGAGTGATGGAAATAATTGGGTAAGAAGAGTAGAATTAAGGAGTTTTGCACTTTATATTGTTAAAGTAATGAAAAAATGTTATACTGTAAAAGTCCTATATGTGAAACCTGAGAACGTACATGGATAATTTATTATGCGGAAGGAAGTAGAACATGTCAGATCAGTTAGAGATACTTCGTGAAAATCTGGAACAATGTGATGAGATCATTCTGGATGCGCTCCTTATGCGCAATCGTATCGTGGAGGATATTATGGCCTGTAAAGAGGCTGAAAATATTCCGATTCTTCAGCCGGAACAGGAGCTGAAGCGGGAAGTCTGGCTTGAGAAGAAACTGGAAGGCAGACGACATAAAAAAGAGGTGGAGGATGTATTCTTCCGGATCAGACAAAACAGTAAGCAGATCCAGGCCCGTAAGCTGTTCAATTATAATATTGTGCTGATTGGATTTATGGGTGCGGGAAAAAGTACAATCTCTGATTATTTAAGAACGGCTTTTGCCATGGAGGTTGTAGAAATGGATCAGATTATTTCAGAAAGACAGGGAATGAGTATTTCTGATATTTTTGAGACATATGGAGAAGAATATTTCCGTGATCTGGAAACCAATCTGCTGATTGAGATGCAGTCCAGAACAAATGTGGTGATCTCCTGCGGAGGAGGCGTGCCCATGAGAGAACGCAATGTGACAGAAATGAAGAAAAATGGAAAGGTCGTTCTTCTTACGGCAAAACCGGAGACTATTCTGGAACGAGTGCGGGATAATCATGACCGGCCGCTTCTGGAAGGAAACAAAAATGTGAATTTTATTGCAGGGCTTATGGAAAAGCGTCGCCAGAAATACGAAGCTGCCGCAGATATTATCATTGAAACAGATGGCAAGAATGAACTGCAGATCTGTGAAGAGCTGATACAGGGGATTTTGAAAAACTGATTTGAAATATGTCAGATGAATTGTTTGGCAGTTTTTTGTTGTAAAACAGAGAAAACTGAGCTAAAATTAGAATACAAATTTTGACGTTGTAAAGTGCGAAGTTTTGAGACGGACGTCACAGGAGGAGAAAAATATGGAAAACAGGATTAAGGGAACAACAGGGCTTTTGATGCTGATTGGCAGTCCGGTAGGGCATTCCGGCTCTCCGGCCATGTATAATTTCAGCTTTCAGCATAACAACCAGGACTATGCATACATGGCTTTTGATATTAAGGAAGATCAGGTAGGGGCGGCTCTGGACGCCATGCGGCTTTTTAAAATGAGAGGAGCCAATGTGACCATGCCCTGCAAAAATGAAGCGGCAAGACTTGTAGATGAGCTTTCTCCGGCAGCAAGGATCATCGGGGCGGTCAATACCATTGTTAACGAGGACGGAAAGCTGATCGGCCATATCACAGACGGAACCGGATTTGTACAGAATTTAAGAGAACATGGAGTTGACGTAAAGGGCAAAAAAATGGTGGTTCTCGGCGCGGGAGGAGCAGCTACAGCCATTCAGGTACAGTGTGCTCTTGACGGAGCCGCTTCCATTACGATCTTTAACCCGGACGATCCGTTTCTTGAGCGGGCAAGAAATACTGCGGAAAAGCTGAAAAAAGAAGCGCCGGACTGTCAGGTACAGGTATTCTGCCTGGAGGATCAGGAGAAACTGAAGGAAGAAGTGGAAAAGGCAGATATTCTTGTAAACGGAACTCTTGCGGGAATGAAACCTCATGAGGACACCACACTGATCACAGATAAAACCATGTTCCGTCCGGATCTGGTGGTGGCTGATGTGGTTTATAATCCGGAAGAGACCAGACTTCTCCGGGAGGCAAAGGAAGCCGGATGCAGAACTGTAGGCGGCAAAGGAATGCTTCTCTGGCAGGGAGCTGCAGCCTATAAGCTTTATACAGGAATGGAAATGCCGGTAGAGGAATATCGGAGATTTCAGGAAGAAAACCAGGAAAAATAAAACGGAAAAAGAATTGCTTCAGTAAAAAAGCCGAGTGGACAGGGAACAGAAGAAAAGTTCTCTGCCATTCGGCTTTTTTGTTTTACAAAAAATCTGATTATTTTTCAAGGAAAGAAAGATCAATCTCACCTTCAAAAACCGTAGTGGCCGGACCGGTCATGTAGACCAGATTTTCCTGACGGTTCCACAGGATCTCCAGATCGCCTCCCAGCAGTTTGACAGTGATGGGAACATCTTCATCTACCAGACCGTTTAAGGTGGAAGCTACTGCAACGGCACAGGCGCCGGTTCCGCAGGCAAGAGTTTCTCCGGAGCCTCTTTCCCATACGCGCATCTGAAGGGTATGCCGGTCAATGACTTTTACAAACTCAGTGTTGATCCGGTCCGGAAAATTAATATGATTTTCAAACAAAGGACCGATCCTGGCAATATCCAGACCATCCACATCATCCATATAGACAATGGCGTGGGGATTTCCCATGGAAACAGCGGTGATATGGTAGGTTTCTCCGTTTACATCCAGAGGCTCATTGATCACCTGCTCCCTGGGGGATACTACAGGAATGGTTTTTGCATTCAGAATGGGAGACCCCATATTAACCTTTACAGAGGAAACCTTGCCGTTTTTGACGGTAAGATCCAGATATTTGATGCCGCTCTTAGTTGCTACACTGATGTTTTTCTTGTTTACAATGCCTTTATCATAGGCGAATTTTGCTACACAGCGGATTCCGTTTCCACACATGGCACCCTGTGAGCCGTCCAGATTATACATATCCATTTCGCAGTCTGCCACGTCAGACGGCTTTACCAGGATCAGTCCGTCTGAACCGATTCCAAAATGCCGGTCGCTGACAAATTTTGCCACTGCGGAAGGGTTGTTTACGGTTTCCTGGAAACAGTCTACATAGACATAGTCGTTTCCGATTCCCTGCATTTTTGTAAATTTCATAAAGCTCCTCCTCGTTATTTATACACTGCAAAGCCGGAAAAGGGATTTCCATGCCCTGCACCCCTTGTTTTATAACGCTACCAGTATATAGAAAAAATGTTATGGTTTTGTGAAATCAGAATAAAAAAACCGGAAATTTTATAACAGATTCCGAAATTCCGGGAAAGGAATAAGGCTTCTTTCCAGAATGCCGGTGATCTGAGCAATCAGGATCCCGTAATTGGTAATGGGGACATTCTGGTCACGGCAGCATGCAATCCGGTATTTCATTTCTCTTTCGTTGAGCATACACCCTCCGCAGTGAACCACCAGTTTATAATCAGAAACATCATCTGGAAATTCGGTTCCGGAGGTAAAGACGAACTCCGGATCCGCACCTGTGAATTTCCGGATCATTCCGGGAATCTTTACGGTTCCGATATCGTCGCACTGCCGGTGATGGGTACAGCCTTCTGCGATCAGGATTTTATCGCCGTTCCGGATGTTTTTCAGAGCGGCGGCGCCTTCCACAGATGTACCAAGATCTCCCTTGTATCTTGCAAACAGGATGGAGAAAGAGGTAAGGGCAATATCCGCAGGAGTATCCCTGGAAACCCGGGCAAAAGCCTGACTGTCTGTGATGACAAGTCCGGGTCTTACACCTTTTGATAGAAAATGTTCCAGTGTGTCTTTTAACTCGGTGTCCCTTACCACAAGGGAAAGCGCGCCGCGTTCCAGAATGGCACGGATGGTCTGCTGCTGGGGCAGGATCAGCCGGCCTTTTGGAGCGGCCTTGTCAATGGGAACTACCAGGATCACCAGATCCAGAGGTTTGATAAGATCACCGACCAGTGGATATTTATGCGTATCCTCCGGTTTCAGGGAGGCGATTTTTTCCTTTAATTCATGTATCCCTGATCCGGTGGCTGCACTGACGAAGATTTCATTGGAAGCAGTGTCGGTCTGAAGAGCGGAGGATGCAGCGGAAGCTTCTTCGGGAAGAAGATCAATCTTATTATAGACCAGCAGCCAGGGAATGTTTTTTTCCTGAAAGCGGCGGATCAGAGCCTCTTCATACTCCGTTTTGCCAAGGGTGCTGTCCACCACAAGTACAGCGATATCCGTTTTGTTCAGAACCTGGTAGCTTTTTTTGATCCGGAGCGCTCCCAGTTCCCCTTCGTCGTCGATTCCCGGGGTATCAATGACCATTACCGGCCCAAGCGGCAGCAGCTCCATGGTTTTGTATACCGGGTCCGTGGTGGTTCCCTTTACATTGGAAACAATGGCAAGATCCTGACCGGTAACCGCATTGATGACACTGGATTTTCCGGCATTGCGCTTTCCGAAAAAGCTGATATGAATCCGCTCGGAAGCGGGCGTCTGATTCATTCCCATAGATTTGTCCTCCTTTGATCTGAAAAAATGATTTTTGCATATAATTATCGTTTTTTGTGCATATGAAAGTATTTTTATTATAGAAAATATTTTTTTATTATGCAAGTAAACTATTGCATTTTCCAAAAAACATGGTAAAATTAGAATCATGATTTTGAAGATTTTATGCAACGAAAATGTATAAATATACCAACGGTGGTATAATGTTTAAGGAGGAAAAAAGAATGAAAAACATGAAAAAATTTGCAGCACTTGCTCTTTGTGCAGCAATGACAACAACTATGCTTGGTGGAGTAAGCGTTTTTGCCAATGACAGTGGAATTGAAGGCGTAGATGACCTTCCGGGCAAAAAAATCGGTGTTCAGCTGGGAACTACCGGTGATATCTATGCGTCTGACTACGAGGGCGACGAAGAAGGAACTACAATTGAGCGTTTCAATAAGGCAAACGATACCGTTATGGCTTTGAAGCAGGGCAAGATCGACTGCATCATCATCGACAGTCTTCCGGCAGAGAAATTTGTTGAGAACAATGATGATCTGGAAATTCTGGAAGAGGATTTTGCCACAGAGGAATATGCCATTGCAATAAAGAAAGGCAATGATGAGCTGACTGAAGCGATCAACGGAGCTCTTAAAGAACTGAAAGAGGACGGAACTCTGGATCAGATCAACGAAAACTATATCGGAGATGATGACGTTAAGGGAACCTGCCCTTATGAATCTCCAAAAGATGTAGATCGTTCCAAAGGAACTCTCACAATGGCTACCAATGCGACCTTCCCTCCATATGAGTACTATGAAGGCGATAAGATCGTAGGTGTTGATGTGGATATGGCACAGGCTGTCTGCGATAAGCTGGGATATGAGCTGAAGATTGAGGATATGGAATTTAATGCAATCATAAACGCAGTAGATTCCGGTAAAGCAGATATCGGTGTAGCTGGTATGACGGTAACAGAAGATCGTAAAGCAAGTGCAAACTTTACAGATTCTTACACAACTGCAAAACAGGTAATCATTGTCCGCAAATAATAAAACAAAGTTTATGACTGTCTGAGAATAGTCTGAAAACAGGAAAATTATTCCGGGTACCCGGCATCGAAACAATCGGTATGGGAACCCGGAATTTGTTATGAACTGCTGAAAACAGGTTAAAAAAGAGAAAGTGGTGAATGCTTTGGCAGATTTTATTGCAAAATTTCAATTGAATTTCATAGAAGAAAAGCGCTATGAATTTATTTTCAGTGGTCTGAAGACTACGTTGATCATTACGGCATTTGCAGTTTTGATCGGTATTATTCTTGGATTTATCATTGCCATGATCCGTTCCACTCATGACAGAACCGGAAAAATGAAAATCCTCAATGCGATTTGTAAGGTGTATCTGACTGTGATCAGAGGAACACCGGCAATGGTACAGCTTCTGATTATGTATTATGTTGTGTTTGCGGTTCATGATCCGGGGAAAATGGTGACAGCTGTAATTGCCTTTGGTCTGAACTCTGCCGCGTATGTGGCTGAAATTGTACGTTCGGGTATCATGTCCATCGATCAGGGACAGTTTGAGGCAGGAAGAAGTCTTGGTTTCAATTATCGTCAGACCATGCTTCTGATCATCCTTCCTCAGGCCTTTAAGAACGTGCTTCCGGCTCTTGCCAATGAATTTATCGTTCTTATGAAAGAAACTTCCATCAGTGGTTATATTGGTATCACTGACCTGACTCGAGGCGGAGATATCATCCGAAGCCAGACTTATGAAGCTCTTCTGCCTCTTCTTGCAGTTGCAGCAATTTATCTGGTACTTGTTATGTTCCTGTCTTATCTGGTAGGAAAGCTGGAAAGGAGGCTGAGAAACAGTGAACGCTAAAGGTGAAGTATTGCTTGATGTGAAAGGACTGAAAAAATCTTTTGATGGAATGCAGGTTCTTAATGGAATCTCCACGCAGATCTGCAAAGGAGAGGTGGTTGCCATCATCGGACCTTCCGGCTGTGGAAAATCAACATTTCTTCGTTCGCTGAATCTTCTGGAAACTCCAACTGGCGGACAGATCCTGTTTGAAGGAACGGACATTACAGACAAGTCTGTAAACGTAGATAAAATGCGCCAGAAGATCGGTATGGTATTTCAGCAGTTTAATCTGTTCCCACATCTGACCATTAAGAAAAATATTATGCTTGCACCGGAAAAACTGGGGCTGATGACAAAAGAAGAAGCTTCCAAACGTGCAGACGAGCTGTTGGAGCGAGTTGGCCTTCCGGATAAAGCAGATGCATATCCAAGTCAGCTTTCCGGCGGACAGAAGCAGAGGATCGCTATTGCCAGAGCTTTGGCTATGAATCCGGATGTGATGCTGTTTGACGAGCCTACTTCTGCGCTGGATCCGGAAATGGTAGGAGAGGTCCTGGAGATCATGAAGGAACTTGCCCAGTCGGGAATGACCATGATAGTGGTCACACATGAGATGGGATTTGCCAGAGAGGTGGCGACTCGTGTGATGTTCATTGATGAGGGAAAGATTCAGGAAGAAAATACTCCGCAGGAGTTTTTTGCAAATCCGAAAAATCCAAGACTGAGAGAATTTTTGTCCAAAGTTTTATAAAATATGAAGAACCCATAAAAAAGACCACTGTGTCTGAACCGCAGAGCATTTACGGATCAGTTGCAGTGGTCTTTTGCTTACCGGGAAAGGAATACATTTTGTATGAATTTTTCCGGTTCATAAAAATCTAAGAAATCCATCAGTGGCCGGAACGGGCTTCTGTATGGCTTTCTTCCGGGGGAACCCGGTCAGCATAGGCTTTTTTCAGTTCCTTGTAACAGTATTTGATAATCTCCTTACGGGTGATGATCCCGATGAAAAATCCCTGGTCATCTACAACCGGAACATAATTCTGGTTAATGGCACGATCCAGGAGATCCTCCATATCGGCATCTGCATGCACCGGTTTATAGGTGGCCCGTCTGGGAATCGCCATAATGGAGATATCTTCCATTTCCTTAACATCCATGGTGTTCAGACGCTTCAGTCCCCAGAGAAGATCCCCTTCAGAAATGGTACCTGTATAGCGGCCGTCTATACTGAGGAGCGGGATACAGGAAAACTTCCTGTGTTCCATTTTTTCGATGGTCTGCCGCAGCGTATCATCCTCAAATATATAAGCTACTTCACTTTTGGGTGTCAGAAAAAATAAAATATTCACTTTGTGTACCTCTGTCTTTCCTGTCAGTGAAGAGAACGTCTGCTATCAAACATTCTCTCTTTTTTGTGTTGCTTTTCTATTGATATGATAGTATGAAGGTACATGGCTGTCAATAAGTTAATTATTAAAATTTGGTGAAATATACAGTAAAAAACCACCTGAGTCAGGCGGTTTTTGGCTACTGTTCACAGAATGGACAGAAAAATTATTTACAGCAGGCTGATGCCGTTAGCTTCTGCTTCTGCAAGAATCTCTTTTGGCCAGAGAGAAGCGTGAACCTCTCCGATGTGAGCCTTGCGAAGGAAAAACATACAGATACGGGACTGGCCGATACCGCCGCCAATGGTGTAAGGAAGTTCTTTGTTCAGGATCGCTTTCTGGAACTCCAGTTCTCTGCGGTCATCGCATCCGGATTCTGTAAGCTGAGCATCCAGGGCTTCTTCGTCAACACGGATTCCCATGGAAGAAAGCTCCAGAGCAATGTCCAGCACCGGATAGTAAACAAGAATATCTCCGTTCAGCTCCCAGTCATCATAGTCAGGAGCGCGTCCGTCATGGCGTTCTCCATTGGTGAGAGCTTTGCCTACCTGCATAAGGAAAACAGCGCCTTTTTCCTTAACGATTTTATATTCTCTTTCCTTAGGTGTGCAGTCCGGATACATGTCTACCAGTTCCTGAGTAGATACAAAAGCAATTTCCTTAGGAAGGATTTCTTCTATATAATCATACTGGACAGCCATGTATTTTTCTGTTTTGCGGAGGACACTGTAAATAGAGCGGACGGTGTTGATCAGAGTCTCCATGGTACGTTCTTCTTTGGAGATGATCTTTTCCCAGTCCCACTGATCTACGTATACAGAATGGATATTGTCAATATCTTCGTCTCTTCGGATGGCGATCATATCGGTATAAAGTCCTTCACCGTGAGAAAAACCGTATTTTTTAAGCGCATAGCGTTTCCATTTGGCAAGAGAGTGGACGATTTCAGCATTTTCATCCATCCCTTTGATCTCAAAGCTTACCGGACGCTCTACACCATTCAGATTATCGTTCAGTCCGGAAGAAGGAGATACAAATACAGGAGCAGACACACGGAGAAGATTCAGTTTCTGAGCAAGAGTCTGCTGAAAAAAGTCTTTGACGGTCTTGATGGCTACCTGGGTATCATGAAGGTTCAGATCTGACTGATACCCTGCAGGAATTTTGAATTGTTCCATAATAATCCTCCTCAATGTTTTCGATAAGCCATATTATATCAGGAAAAACTTTCTAATGCAATTTTTAACTTGCGGGATTTTGTCATATTCGATACAATAAAATCAGAAATCATATAAGGGAGGGTGGAGTGTATGAGATGTCAGTTATGTGACGGTCCGATCGTGAATGGAAGATGCCGGGACTGTGGAATGCCTTATAGAAAAGACGAACTGTTGTATCATCTGAACGAGGATCGCAGAACGCATGAGAAACATGCTACAAACAAAGCGAGGGAGGAGCTTTTGAAGCGGATGGTTCCTCTGGGGGATACGGTAAAACAATCGGTGGATCAGGCTGTTCAAAAAAATGTGCAGAAGAAAGCAGGAAAAATGACAGGTAAGACCATCGTACAGCCATCCGGTCAGACGCTGCAGCAGGCAAAGCAGAAGCAAAAAGCGGCTGCGAAAAATAAGAAAGAATTTGGCAGGAGCAATAACAGTTCCTGGAATGTTGAAACAAAGGGCAAAAAAAAGAAATCTTTGGGAAGTGTCCTGTTTTGGATCCTTGTTGTTCTGGCCATCTTAGGATCTTCTGCCGGCGAGCTTGTGACTGAATGGAAAGAAGAGGAGACCTATACAGACACCACTTCTTTGGAGGATTTTCCGAAAAAGGACGTTGTGTATACAATCGGGGAGCCGGGAGGGAACGACGAGAACGATACCTATTCTTTTTCTTCCTGGTCCGGTCCGGATGGCAGGACAGTGTATGAGCTTGTTGCAGGCTTTGGCTCTGTAGAGGTGGGCATGAAACTGCCTTCCGGAGACTACAGGATCTATACAGACAATGACGAGGTCAAAATGATTTATAAAAAATCTGATGAGAAGAAAGCGGAAGTCTTTGAATTAAAGGAAGGCGATACGCTGGAGATGTTTTTGGCGCAGGGAGACATCCTGAAACTGGATGGAAACGGTGATTCTTATAAAAGCATGTATTTTCAGGAACTTGACTGAGGATTTCGAGGGGGAATAAAAAAGTAAAAATTCCCCCTTTCTTTTTACAGGATATTGTGTTATACTCAATTTTGCAACACTAGATATGGGGAAAATATCGTAGGGATGCACATGGAAGAGACGTGCATTTTTTTACGAGATGAAATAGGAGAAAAATGGTATGATTTATGTGATCAAAAAAGATGGGACAAAGGAAGAATTTAATCCACAGAAGATCGTAGCTGCGGTAAATAAGTCTGCCGCAAGGATTCTGTATACATTTTCTCAGGAGGAGAAAGACTTTATCTGCCGTTTTGCGCAGGAACATGCAGATTCCCTTGGTAAAAACGAGATCCAGATTCAGGAGATGCATAATATCGTGGAAGGAGCTCTGGAAAGAGTGAATCCGGCAGTGGCAAAAAGCTATCGCGACTACCGTAATTATAAGCTGGATTTTATCCACATGATGGATGATGTGTATACCAAGAGCCAGGCAATCCGCTATATTGGTGACAAGAGTAATGCGAATACAGACAGTGCTCTTGTAGCAACAAAGAGAAGTCTGATCTTTAACGAACTGAATAAGGAACTGTACCGTAAATTTTTTATGAACCGCAACGAGCTTCAGGCATGTAAAGATGGTTACATCTATATCCATGACCAGTCTGCCCGTCTGGATACCATGAATTGCTGCCTTTTTGATGTGGCGTCTGTACTCAAAGGCGGATTTGAGATGGGAAATGTGTGGTATAATGAACCCAAAACCCTGGATACCGCTTTTGATGTTATGGGAGATATTGTCCTCAGTACTGCTGCTCAGCAGTATGGTGGTTTTACAGTGCCGGAGGTAGATAAGATCCTGGCTCCTTATGCACAGAAAAGTTATGATAAATATGTACAGGAATTCCTGAAATATTCTGATCAGAGCTGGACCGGAAGGGAAGAGAAAGCAATTGAATATGCGCTGGATAAGGTTCGCAGAGATTTTGATCAGGGATGGCAGGGAATTGAGTATAAGCTGAATACAGTCGGATCTTCCAGAGGAGATTATCCGTTCGTGACGGTAACGCTGGGATTGGGAACAGGACGTTTTGAAAAAATGTGCAATATGTCCCTTCTGGAAGTACACAAAGGCGGACAGGGCAAGGACGGCCATAAAAAACCGGTTCTTTTCCCGAAAATTGTATTCCTTTATGATGAAAATATCCATGGACCGGGACAATGCTGTGAGGATGTATTTGAGGCAGGTGTGGACTGCTCTGCCAAGACGATGTATCCGGACTGGCTGTCTATGTCAGGAAAAGGCTATATTGCCAGTATGTATAAGCAGTATGGAAAGGTGATCAGTCCGATGGGATGCCGTGCATTTTTGAGCCCCTGGTATGAAAGAGGCGGCATGTATCCGGCAGACGAGAAGGACAGCCCGGTATTTGTAGGCCGCTTTAATGTGGGCGCTGTAAGTCTTCATCTTCCGATGATCCTTGCAAAAGCACGGGCAGAGAGCAGAGACTTCTATGAAGTGCTTGATTTTTATCTGGAAATGATCCGCAACCTTCACATTCGTACCTATGAGTATCTGGGCCAGATGAGAGCATCTACCAATCCTCTTGCATACTGTGAGGGAGGATTTTACGGCGGACATCTGCAGCCGCATGAAAAGATCGGCAAGATCCTGAAACCGATGACTGCTTCTTTTGGAATTACAGCGCTGAATGAGCTGCAGGAGCTTTACAATGGCAAATCTATCCGCGAGGACGGACAGTTTGCTCTTGAAGTACTGAAATATATCAACAATAAGGTAAATCAGTTCAAAGAAGAGGATGGAAACCTCTATGCAATCTACGGAACACCGGCAGAAAGTCTCTGCGGTCTTCAGGTAGAACAGTTCCGTAAGATGTATGGTATTATCGAAGGCGTTTCCGATCGTCCTTATGTAAGCAACAGCTTCCACTGTCATGTAACAGAGGATGTGACTCCGATCGAGAAACAGGATCTGGAAGGCCGCTTCTGGGAACTCTGCAATGGCGGAAAGATCCAGTATGTCCGCTATCCGATCGGATATAATAAAGAAGCTATCCGCACACTGATCCGCAGAGCTATGGATCTGGGATATTACGAAGGAGTAAACCTTTCTCTGGCTTACTGTGATGACTGTGGCCATGAGGAACTGGAGATGGATGTATGTCCGGTATGCGGTTCTACCAATCTGACAAAGATTGACCGTATGAACGGATACCTTTCCTACAGCCGTGTCCATGGAGATACACGTCTTAACGAGGCCAAGATGGCAGAGATCGCAGAAAGAAAATCTATGTAAATACAAAAATCCCGGCAGGTTTCGCGAAACCGCCGGGATTTTTCAGATGGTTTATTTTGTTTTTAATTCCGGAAGCTGACAGCAGTATGCGATGCCCAGAGGGGTTACCAGAAGCGGATGGACCGGCTGATAAACTGGCAGCTTCAGCTTTTTCTCAAATACAGAAGTGAATTCCCGGAACATGGAGGAACCGCCGACTACATATACGGCAGGAACTTCATAGCCCTTCAGGAATTTCTCTGTGATCAGTGCCATTTTTTCTACCGTGGCTTTGATCACCGGGAAAATTTCATCCTGCTTATCCGGCTGGGTCTTCAGGACTTCTGCTTCTTCATAGGGAATGCGGTAATGTCCGGCTACCGTCATGGTCATATGTGTGCCGCCGGTGGCCTCATCGTCTGTATAAATAACCTTTCCGTCTTTCAGAATACTGATTCCGGTAGTGCCGCCGCCTACATCTACAACCGCTCCATCGGTGATCTTCAGAACGGCCGATGCTGCGGTAGGCTCGTCTACGATATTTGTAACCTCGAAGCCGGCGCCTTCCAGCACATAGCCGATACTTTTGACACTGCCCTGGTTTACACCGGGAGGAATGGCTGCTGCAGCATAGGGAAGCTCGGTTCCAAGTCTTTCTTCCAGAGTTTCTTTCAGTCTGGAAACAAGCTGTACAGACTCATAATAATTGACGATCACTCCGTCCTGGATTGCATGAGAAGGAGCAGAGATTCCGGCGATGGGGCGGTTGGAAGTGTCCACTACAGCAAGGACTGTGTTGGCTGTTCCAAGATCCACTCCTACTTTTAATCGTCCTCTGTATTTTTTGCATTCGCCTGTGCGGACAAGTTCTGCAAAATTTGACAGTGTTCTGCTTTTTAAATCCATTTTGGTACTCCGTTTTACGGCTGCTTATTCTTACAGCAGCTGTTTTTTATTTTATGATGGTTCCGGTTTTTTCTTTATATCCTTCTTCGGCATGAGCAATATCGGTGATAATAGCACGTCTGCCTTCGCCTTTTTCAATGAAGGAAAGTCCGGCTTCGATTTTGGGGAGCATGGAACCCTTTGCAAACTGACCGGCTTCTACATATTTATGTGCATCTTCTGCTGACAGGGTGCCAAGAAGCTCTTCTTTTTCAGTGCCCATGTTCAGGCTGACTTTTTCTACACTTGTGAGAATGAGAAGAGTGTCTGCATTTAATTCTTCAGCGAGAAGTCCGCTGGCAAGATCTTTTTCGATAATGGCGCTGGCTCCATGAAGCTCAATGCCCTGCTCCAGAACCGGGATTCCGCCGCCGCCTGCTGCGATCACGATCTGTTCGGCTGCAGTCAGTGCGCGTACAGTTTCAAGCTCCACAATACGCTGGGGCTTCGGAGAAGCCAGGATTCTCCGGAACTGTCCTTCGGAGATTTCCGTTACATAATTTCCTTTTTCTTCTTCTGTTTCTGCTTCTTCGGCAGTCAGTACACGGCCGATGATCTTTTCCGGTTCTGCAAAAGCGTCATCATAGGGATCGATGACTACCTGGGTAAGTACGGTTGCCACCGGTTTATAAATACCGCGGGAGAGAAGCTCTGCGCGGATCGCATTCTGCAGGTCATAGCCGATATATCCCTGGCTCATTGCGGAACATACAGACATAGGGGCAAACGTATATTTCGGATGTGCCTTACCGAATTCATTCATTGCAGTGTGGATCATACCTACCTGAGGTCCGTTGCTGTGGGAGATCACTACATTTGTGCCGTCTTCAACCAGATCGGCAATCGCTTTTGCCGCTGCCTTGGTGGCAATTTTCTGTTCCGGCAGGGTGGTTCCCAGTGCCTTGTGTCCTAATGCAACTACTACAGTTTTTTCGCTCATAGGAATTCCTCATTTCTTTTTCGTTTTGGATAACCCTAATTATAAAAGAATGAAGATGGAATTGCAATAGAGGATTAAAGATGAAGGCATTTACACATTAAAAAAACGATGGACGAAAGCAGAACGGAATATATACTTGCTGATTGGAACGGCGAGGCAAAGGAAAAGCCGCCTGTTTTCACAGACGGCCGTTTTCCTTAACTTTTTTGAGGGGGGAGATAGAGAGTGGTTATTCATCTATCCAAAACATATTATATCGGAGAATTGTGTGCAAAGTGTGTACTGTTTCTAAAAGAAATAGAAAAAATATAAAGAAAAATTAAATTAAAAGGATTTTTATCCTCGTCTATTGTTTATTTTTTCAAACCATGTTACAGTAAAAACATTCAGCCCGCAGTCTGCGGGTGCGTAACGGCAGATGCCTGTTTCGGGGGTGTTTGACAGCTGTCTGCAGTATATTTCTTAGTGCCGTGTCGGCACACATTCCAATCAGTTCCTTATTATAAATGACTGTTAAATGACTGCTTTGGCAGGAGTTTTTTCCTGCGGCAAAAAAGAAAAGAAAGGGGAGATGCCATTGTCCTTGGAGAAAAACAGGAGAAAAACGGGGCGGATCATATGCTGCAGAAGATCTGTGCTCCGGAAACGATAAGCACTGCAGCAGAAAGAGAGCGGATATTATGAAAAAAAGAATATGGCACAGGATACAAAGGATCGGTCTGGCGGCAATGATTGCCGGAAGTGTTCTGATATCCGGAAGTGTTCAGGCACAGACGGTAAATGAAGAAAATCCTATTTCTGTAGATTTGGGATATGAAGAAAACGTCCAAGGACAGGAAGCAGAGTCCGTGGAGGAAGAATGCATGGATATACCATTACAGGAAGGAACGGGAGATTTTTTGGAGAATGAAGGAGTTTTGGGCGATTCTGTAGAGATACAGGAAGAAATCGCAGAAGGAGACACCGGAGAGCAGGAGGAACCTACAGAAGGAGATGCCGAAGACCGGGGAGAGATTATGGAAGGAGATGACGAAGATCAGGAGGAATCTACAGAAGGAGATGTCGAAGACCAGGGAGAAACTGAGGATGAGGAACCGGGGAAACTTCCTGAATTATCGGAACCCACAGAGACAGCTTCGTTTATGCTGACAGTGGAGGCAGTTCCGGATACTGCGGCAGCAGGAAGAAAGCTTCTGTATGAGGTTCAGGTGGAAAATACAGGAAACCTTCCATTTAAATCCATACGATTTACTGAAATTCTGGAAGAGGACTGGTCTGTAATCTGGGAGAAGGAAAGTGGAGAAGAGATGACGGAACCAGTGTTGGGATGGCTGGAGCCCGAAGAAAAAAGAATCTGCTACCTGGGTGTACCTGTGCCGGAAGACTGGACAAAATCTGTGAAGCTAGAATTGTCTGCAGAAGGGGAAGCTGTGGTGGAGGAAGTCTCAGAGGAAACTCTGTCTGTTATAAGACAAACGGAGATTTTAACAGAGATCACGCCTTTGAAAGTGGATTTCCAGGTGACAAAAACTGCGGATCGTACAGTGGCAGTACCAGGCGACCGTGTTTTATTCAGGATCTGTATTCGAAATACAGGTGAACGGACTCTGCATTCTGTTGTAACAACAGAAAAATTTCAGTTGGAAAAGGTGACGGCTGTATTTCTGGAGCAGGATGGGGTGATCTTAAACAATACAAAGACGAAGGCACTGATACGAAGGCTGGATCCGGGAAGATCCATAAGCCTTCAGGCAGTCGTTGTTCTGCCGGAAAAGCTGACAGAAAAGAAACTGATCAATGAGGTGGAGGTTGTTTCTAAAGAAACAGGAGAAAGGGTGATTACATCTCAGGCGGAATTACAGATACAGGCAGAAGAACAGCAAGAAGAGAGATTAGAGCCTGACAATTGTCTGCGGGAAACAGATATCTGTAATACAGGACAGAGCCGCCCGATATCTGCAAATCCTAAAACAGGAGATGTATCTGATTGTCAGAGTATGAAAGAAAACGCAGGGCTGGCGCTGTTAATGATGGGTGTTTTGTCTGCAGTACGTATAAAAAGGAAACGGTGCGGCACAGAGGAATAAAAACGAAAGATTGAAAACGCTACCTGTGTGTGATATTCTATAAAAGAGTATATCAAATGCATTGGGATTCGAAGAAGTATGTCTGTGAAAGCGGAGCAGGATCCCATGCCGGGACTCACAGGCGAGTCTTGAATTATCGGCAGAAAATCAGCCGTATGCTTCTTGGAGGGAAGATTAAAAATGAAAGTATCAGCACTGTTAGAACGTATAGAATACACCTGCTGTCAGGGAAGTATCGAGCAGGAAGTAAGTACCGTTGTCTATGATTCCCGCAAGGTACAGGAGAATTCTCTTTTCATCTGTATCCGCGGAGCTGTTGTGGACGGACATAAATTTATTCCGGATGTGATCGCCAGAGGTGCCAGGACACTTGTGGTGGAAGAAGAAGTCCAGGTTCCTGAGGACGTTACCGTGATCCTGGTAAAAGATACCCGCTACGCAATGGCATTTATTTCTGCCGCATATTTTGGCTATCCGGCGGAGCAGCTGAAAACCATTGGGATTACAGGAACCAAAGGAAAAACCACGACCACCTATATGGTGAAATCTATTCTGGAGAATGCCGGATATAAAGTGGGACTGATCGGTACCATTGAAGCCATTATCGGAGATGAGGTGATCCCGGCTGCAAATACGACTCCGGAATCCTATGTAGTACAGGAATATTTCCGCAGAATGGCAGATGCAGGCTGTGACTGTGTGGTTATGGAGGTTTCTTCTCAGGGACTGATGCTCCACAGAACACAGGGATTTGTTTTTGATTATGGTATTTTTACAAACATTGAGCCGGATCATATCGGACCTAATGAACATAGAGATTTTGATCATTATCTTTCCTGTAAATCGATGCTCCTGCGTCAGTGCAGAGTGGGAATCGTGAACAGAGATGATGAGCACTTTGACAGGATCATTGAAGGTCATACATGTCAACTGGAAACCTATGGTTTTTCTCCAAATGCAGATCTGCGCGCAGAGGATGCCCATATGGTAGGCGGAAAAGGATATCTGGGTATTTCTTATCAGCTGAAAGGGCTGATGGAGTTTCCGGTAGAGATAGATATTCCGGGAAAATTCAGTATTTATAATTCCCTGACTGCGATTGCAATCTGCCGTCACTTCCAGGTTTCCAAAGAAAATATCATCCGCGCCCTGAAGGTTGCCAGAGTAAAAGGCAGAATCGAGACGATCAAAGTATCTGATGAGTTTACGTTGATGATCGATTACGCACACAATGCAATGGCATTGGAAAGCCTTCTGACAACACTGAGAGAATATCATCCTCACAGACTGGTATGCCTTTTTGGATGCGGAGGAAATCGAGCCAGATCACGCCGGTATGAAATGGGAGAAGTGTCCGGACGACTTGCAGATCTGACAATTATCACTTCAGACAATCCAAGGTTTGAAGAACCCCAGGCGATCATTGATGATATTAAAACCGGTATTTCCCGCACAGAAGGGAAATACGTGGAGATCATTGACAGAAAAGAGGCGATTGCCTATGCGATCCATCATGGCGAACCGGGAGATATTATTATACTTGCCGGTAAGGGGCATGAAGATTACCAGGAGATCCAGGGAAAGAAATATCCAATGGATGAGCGTGTTCTGATCGCAGAAATACTTGAAGAGGATAACAGACAGAATTGACGGAAGAAAGAGAGTTTGCATGATTTATGCGGATATCATCGTGGATATCTCCCATGAAAAGCTGGACCGCAGCTTTCAGTATCTGGTTCCGGAAGAACTGGAGGGAGAAATCCGCATTGGAATGGTTGCGGCCATTCCTTTTGGAAATGGAAACTGTGAACGAAAGGGGTATGTGATCGGTCTTTCGGAAAAGCCAAAGATCTCTCCGGACAAGATGAAGTCTCTTTTGAGACTGGTAAGCAGTGAAGAAACTACGGAGACCCGGCTTGTTTCTCTGGCAGCATGGATGAGTGAGAGATACGGAGCCACTATGGCTCAGTCTTTAAAGACCGTCATTCCGCTGAGAGAAAAGGTACGGGCAAAGGAAAAGAGGCTTTTGTACCTGAACATAGACAAAAAGAAAGCAGAAGAACTGGCAGAAGCTTTGGAATCTGGAAGATGCAAGGCTAGAGCACGAGTAATCCGTGCGCTGCTGGAGAATGAAGTGCTGGATTACACACAGGCCTGTGCAGAACTGAAGATCACAGCTGCAGTATTGAAACCGCTGATCGCACAGGGAGCTGTCCGTATAGAACAGGATGAGATCTACCGGATGTCTGTGAATGGAGACAATATTCCCCGGGAACAAAGATCCCTGCTTACTCCTGTACAGCAGAATGCACTGGAACAGATCCAGAAGGAATGGGAAAAACCTGTGCCGCGTCCAGTGGTCCTTCATGGCGTTACCGGAAGCGGGAAAACACAGGTCTATATGAAATTGATCGAACAGGTTATTGCAGAGGGCAGACAGGTGATTATGCTGATTCCGGAAATTGCCCTGACCTACCAGACAGTAAGACGATTTTACGGATGGTTCGGGGATAAGGTTTCTGTATTAAATTCCAGACTTTCTCAGGGAGAGCGATACGACCAGTTCAAAAGAGCGCGGCGAGGTGAGATTCAGATCATGGTGGGCCCGCGCTCCGCACTTTTTACACCTTTTTCCAGATTGGGGCTTATTATTATTGATGAAGAACACGAACAGACCTATAAAAGCGAAAGCAGTCCCAGATACCATGCGCGTGAAACAGCGGTACAGCGTGCATTTATGGAAGGGGCAAAAGTAGTGCTTGGCTCTGCAACCCCGTCTCTGGAAGCCTATACAAAAACAGTATCCGGAGAGTTTGCCCTGGTGGAAATGAATGCAAGGTTTGGAGATCGTCCTCTTCCTCATGTATCTGTCGTAGACCTAAGAGAAGAATTAAAAGCAGGAAATCGTTCTATTCTCAGCAGAGCGCTTAAGGAAGCAATAGAGGAAAGGCTGAAAGCCGGAGAACAGGCCATGCTGTTCCTGAACCGCAGAGGTTATGCCGGATTTGTATCCTGTCGTTCCTGCGGACAGGTACTAAAATGTCCCCATTGTGATGTGGCTCTTTCTGAACATAACAATGGAAAGATGATCTGTCATTATTGCGGATATCAGCAGCCAAAGGCAGAAATCTGTCCTTCCTGCGGATCTCCGTACATTGGAGGCTTCAAGGCAGGGACGCAGCAGATAGAGCAGGTTCTGAGCAAGAAGTTTCCAAAAGCCAGGATTCTGAGAATGGACTACGATACAACCAGAGCAAAAGGAAGCTATGAGGAAATACTGGCATCTTTTGCAGCTCATGAAGCAGACATTCTGATAGGAACACAGATGATCGTAAAAGGCCATGATTTTCCGGAGGTAACTCTGGTGGGAGCTGTGGCGGCAGATCTTTCGCTGAACATGGCAGATTATCGCTGCGGCGAAAGAACATTTCAGCTTCTTACCCAGGCCGTGGGACGATCTGGAAGAGGCCGTAAGCCGGGTGAGGCGTTTATTCAGACTTATCATCCGGAACATTACAGTATACAGGCCGCAGCAGATCAGGATTATCAGCGGTTTTATCAGGAAGAGATGAGTTACCGGATGCTTTTGGATTATCCTCCGGCAGCTCATATGCTTTCAATTCTTGCAAGTGGGCAGGATGAAGAACTTCTGGAAAAAGGAATGGAATTTCTCAGGAAATTTGTGGAAAGAATAAGCCCCGGAGACAGCCTTCATATCATTGGGCCGGCGTGGGCGGCAGTAGGAAAGGTAAATGATGTATACCGTAAAGTCCTTTATATGAAACATACAGAAGAAAACATACTGATGAACATAAAAAATAAAATTCAAAAATATATAGAGATTAATTCCGGTTTTCGGAAATTATATATAATGTTTGATTACCAATGATGATTATATAGAAAAGGAGAAATGATTATGGCACTGAGAACAATAAGAACTGAGGGAGATCCTGTATTAAGAAAAGTCAGCAGACCGGTTACGGAGATGAATCAGAAGATCCGGACGCTGATTTTTGACATGCTGGACACCATGTATGAATCTATGGGAGTAGGCCTTGCTGCTCCGCAGGTGGGGATTTTAAAAAGAGTTGTGACCATCGATGTAGGTGACGGTCCGATCGTACTGATCAATCCTGAAATCCTGGAAACTTCCGGAGAGCAGACAGGGGATGAAGGATGTCTCAGTGTCCCGGGAATGGCCGGACAGGTAACTCGACCGAATTATGTAAAAGTAAAAGCTCTGGATGAAAACATGGAAGAAGTGATCTATGAAGGGACAGAACTGCTTGCAAGAGCTTTCTGCCATGAAATCGACCATCTGGATGGAAAAATGTATACAGATTTGGTGGAGGGAGAACTTCATAGAACTGTATATGATGATGACGAGGTGTGAGAAGAATGAAGATTGTTTATATGGGAACGCCGGACTTTGCAGTTCCGGCTCTTGCAGCGCTGGCAGAATCAGGATATGAGGTGGCTGGTGTAGTAACGCAGCCGGATAAACCGAAAGGAAGAAGCAAAACTCTTGTTCCTACACCGGTAAAAGAAGAGGCACTGAAACATGGGATTCCGGTCTATCAGCCAAAAAAAGTACGAGAACCGGAATTTGTGGAGACACTAAAGGAAATTGGACCGGATATTATTATTGTGGCAGCTTTCGGCCAGATCATTCCAAAGGAAATTCTGGATATGCCGGAATTTGGCTGTATCAATATTCATGCGTCCCTCCTTCCGAAATACAGAGGTGCAGCACCGATTCAGCAGGCTGTGATCAATGGAGACAAGGAAGCGGGAGTTACCATTATGAAAATGGGAATCGGACTGGATACAGGAGATATGATTTCTCAGGCATCTGTTCCGCTGGCAGAAGATGAGACAGGAGGAAGCCTCTTTGACAGACTTGCAGATCTGGGAGCAGATCTCCTTGTAAAAACACTTCCGTCTATTTTTGACCGGACAGCAGTCTATGAACCGCAGCCAGAGGAAAGCCCTACACCATATGTCGGAATGATTACGAAACAGATGGGACTTCTTGATTTTCATAAAGATGCAGAAGAACTGGAACGTCTTATAAGAGGTATGGATCCATGGCCAAGTGCATATACTTTCCTTAATGGGAAATCTTTAAAGGTGTGGAAAGCAGCCGTAGAGCAGAAGGTTTCCGGATCAGAAGAGCCGGGAACAATTGTGAACACAGATAAGGAAGGCATCCATGTTGCATGCGGACAGGACAGACTTGTGCTGAAAGAAATCCAGCTGGAAGGAAAAAAACGTATGGATGCAGCAGCTTTTCTTCGTGGATATCCGATAGAAACAGGAACAATGCTGAAAGATCATAAGGAGTGACAGAATGTACAGATACGGTTATGGATTTTATGGTTTTGACAGAACATATATATTGCTGATTTTGGGCATGATTCTTTCTCTGGCAGCTTCTGCAAAGCTTAAGAGTACATTTGCAAAATACAGAACGATCAGAAGTGCCTCCGGTCTTACCGGAGAACAGGCTGCCAGGAGGATACTTCAGGCGGCCGGGATTACGGATGTCCAGATCCGGGCAGTTCGCGGAAGTCTTACAGATCATTATGACCCAAGGACAAAAACAGTAAATCTTTCACAGGATATTTATGGACAGACTTCGCTGGCAGCAGTTGGAGTCGCGGCTCATGAATGTGGACATGCCATTCAGCATGCCATCCATTATGCGCCTCTGGAGATCAGAAGCGCTATTGTGCCGGCAGCAAATCTGGGAAGCACTCTTGCATGGCCGATCTTTTTTCTGGGACTGGTTATGAGCGCAAGACCTTTGATCACAGCTGGAATTGTTCTTTTTTCTTTGGCGGTGCTGTTCCAGCTGGTAACGCTCCCTGTGGAGATCAATGCTTCATCCAGAGCTCTTCATATGCTGGAAGCCACAGGAATTCTGGGAGAGAATGAAAACAAAGGAGCGAGAAAGGTTTTGACAGCGGCAGCGATGACGTATGTAGCAGCGCTTGCCGGATCTATTCTGCAGCTTCTGAGACTTTTGATACTTGCAGGAGGAAGAAGAAACGATGACTAGCGGTATCAACACAAGAGAAATGATTCTGGAGATACTTCTCCAGATCAACGAAGAAGGAGAGCACAGCCATATTGCTGTTCGGAATGCCTTGTCAAAATATCAGTTTCTGCCAAAGCAGGAACGCGCTTTTGTCACAAGAGTATGTGAAGGCACTTTGGAATACCGGATTTATATTGATTATATGATCGATTCTTTTTCGAAGATTTCTGTGGATAAGATGAAACCACCTATCCGTGAAATCCTCAGAAGCGCGGTATACCAGATGAAATTTATGGATCGTGTGCCGGACAGCGCAGTATGCAATGAGGCAGTGAAACTGGCCCAAAAGAAGGGCTTTTATAATCTGAAACCTTTTGTGAACGGCGTACTGAGAGCAATTGCCAGAAATAAGGATCAGCTGGAACTTCCATCCCGGGAAACAAATCTGGTGAGACATCTTTCTGTGAGATATTCTATGCCGGAACCTTTGATTTTGCGATGGATGGAGGTATATGGAGAAGAAGTTACAGAAAAAATCCTCCAGGATTTTCTGGAGGAAAAACCATTGACCGTTCGCTGCCGTACATATTTGAATTCGGTAGAAGATATTTGTGAGAGCCTTCGTTCTCAGGGTGTGAAAGTAGAAGATGCTCCTTATCTTCCTTATGCAAAAAAAATATCAGGATTTAATCACATTCTGGCGTTGGATGCTTTTATCCAGGGAAAGATTACTGTTCAGGATGTAAGCTCCATGCTGGTGGCTGAAGTTGCAGCTCCTTCCAGAGGCGATTATGTGATCGATCTCTGTGCGGCACCAGGAGGAAAAAGCCTTCATATCGGTGATAAAATGGAGGGCTTTGGAACAGTGGATGCTCGTGATGTCAGTCAGTATAAGGTGGGACTTATTGAAGAAAACATCCACAGGACTGGTTCCATTAATGTGCAGGCCCGGGTGAAGGACGCGACGATTTTTGATGTGGATTCCGAATGTCAGGCGGATATTGTTCTGGCAGATGTGCCCTGTTCCGGTTATGGCGTGATAGGAAAGAAGCCAGAGATCAAATACAGATCCACATCTCAGAAACAGGAAGAGCTGGTGATCCTTCAGAGAAATATTTTGGATAAGGCAGCAGAATATGTGAAACCAAGGGGTGTGCTGATCTTCAGTACCTGTACGATCGCGAGGGAAGAAAACGAAGAAAATATGATGTGGTTTATGAATAATCATCCCTTTAAACTGGAAAGCATTGATCCATATATTCCGGAGGAACTGAGATCAGAAACGACCGCTCTGGGATACCTGCAGCTCTTGCCGGGTGTACATGGAACAGATGGATTTTTTATTGCAAGATTCAGAAGGAAGTAAACAGATGACAGATATCAAATCAATGACCATAGATGAGCTGAAAGAACTTATGACAGAGCTGGGAGAAAAGCCTTTTCGAGCAAAGCAGATTTACAGCTGGCTCCATGAACATCTGGCCGTTTCCTGGGATGAGATGTCAAATCTTCCCAAGGGACTGAAAGAGAAGCTGGCTGATTATCCCATCACCGCCCTGGAAACAGTGGATGTTCAGATCTCTAAAATAGACGGCACCAGAAAGTACCTGTTTCAGCTCAGCGATGGCAATATGATAGAAAGTGTACTTATGAAATACAAACATGGAAATTCTGTGTGTATTTCTTCTCAGGCAGGATGCCGTATGGGCTGCAGGTTTTGTGCTTCTACCATAGGCGGACTTGCCAGAAATCTTCTGCCCTCTGAGATGCTGGACCAGATATATCGGATCCAGGCCTCCACAGGGGAGAGGGTTTCTAATGTAGTTGTTATGGGTTCCGGAGAACCTTTGGATAATTATGACAATCTTTTGAGATTTATTCATATCCTTACGGAAGAGGGAGGAATCCACATCAGTCAGAGAAACCTGACGGTTTCTACCTGTGGACTGGTTCCAAAACTGTATGAGCTTGCAGAGGAAAAATTTCAGATGACACTGGCAGTATCCCTTCATGCGCCCAATGATGAAAAACGCCGGGAACTGATGCCCATTGCAAATAAATACAGTATGGATGAACTGCTGGAAGCATGCAGGAATTATTTTGAAAAAACAGGACGCAGGATCACGTTTGAATATAGTCTGGTAGCCGGTGTAAACGACAGTCCGGAAAATGCCCGGGAACTTGCGGCGCGGCTGAGAGGCCTGAACTGTCATGTGAATCTGATTCCGGTAAATCCGGTAAAAGAGCGTTCTTTTATACGTTCTACACGTCAGGCGGTGGAGAACTTCAAAATAAATCTTGAAAAATGTGGAATTAATGGTACTATAAGAAGAGAAATGGGCAGCGACATAGACGGTGCCTGTGGGCAGCTAAGAAAAAGATATATGGAAAAAACAGAAAGCGAGAAGTGACATGAGGGTATATTCAGCTACGGATGTGGGGCAGAAGCGGAAAATGAACCAGGATTATGTGTTCGTGTCCAAAGACCCGGTAGGAAATCTTCCCAATCTGTTTGTCGTTGCTGATGGAATGGGCGGTCATAACGCGGGAGATTTTGCATCTTCCCATGCAGTTCAGATATTAGTGAACGAGATTCGGAAAGATGCAGATTTCAACCCTGTCAAGGTGATCCGTCATGCCATAGAAACTGCCAACACGGAGATTCTGACCCGTGCGCAGGAGGAGGAAGACCTCAGAGGAATGGGAACTACCATTGTAGTAGCGACCATTGTAGGACATTATGCATATGTGGCAAATGTAGGGGACAGTCGCCTGTATCTTATCCAGGGACAGATCCATCAGATCACAAAAGACCATTCTCTGGTACAGGAAATGGTTCAGATGGGTGAAATCAAACCAGAAGAGGCCAGAAATCATCCGGACAAAAACATCATTACCAGAGCGCTTGGGGCAGAGAGAACAGTGGACATTGATTTCTTTGACCTGAAGCTGGAACCGGGGAGCACGATCCTGATGTGTTCAGACGGTCTTAGTAATATGGTGGAAGACAGTAAGATCCAGGAAATCATACTGGATGGAACAAAAGAGCTGCCGCAAAAGGGGGAAATGCTTCTTGGAGAGGCAAACCGAAACGGCGGCAAGGATAATATTGCAGTAGTATTAGTAGAACCATTCACAAATGAGGTGGACAAATGTTGAAAGCAGGAATGATCATAGCAGAGCGCTATGAGGTTTTAGGGAAAATAGGCACAGGCGGCATGGCCGATGTGTACAAAGCAAAAGATCATAAACTAAACCGTTTTGTAGCGGTGAAAGTTCTGAAACCGGAATTTAGAGAAGATAAAACCTTTATCCGTAAGTTCCGAAGTGAGGCACAGGCGGCGGCCGGACTGACACATCCAAATATCGTTAATGTTTTTGATGTAGGAGACGATGAGGGTGTTTATTACATTGTTATGGAGCTGATCGAAGGCATAACTCTGAAAGAGTATATTGCCAAAAAAGGAAAGCTTTCCATAAAAGAAGCAACCAGCATTGCGATTCAGGTTTCTATGGGACTGGAAGCAGCACATAATCACGGGATCGTTCATCGCGATGTAAAACCGCAGAATATCATTATTTCAACAGACGGAAAAGTAAAAGTGACAGATTTTGGCATTGCCAGAGCTGCTTCATCCAATACGATCAGTTCAAATGTAATGGGATCTGTTCATTACAGTTCTCCGGAACAGGTGCGAGGCGGATACAGTGACGAAAAGTCCGATATCTATTCCCTTGGTATCACCTTGTATGAGATGGTGACAGGAAAAGTTCCTTTTGACGGTGATACAACTGTTGCCATTGCGATCAAACATCTTCAGGAGGAAATGGTTCCGCCAAGTGTTTATACAGAGAACCTGCCATATAGCCTGGAACAGATTATTTTTAAATGTACGCAGAAGAGTGTCGGACGCAGGTATGAAAGAATGGAGGATGTGATCGCTGATCTGAAACATTCTCTTATCGATCCGCAGGGAGACTTTGTAAAACACAGCGATGTGGATACGGATGCAAAGACAGTTGTGATCTCTGATGAAGAACTGGGAGAAATCAAGCACACACAGAAGAATCGTTCTTCTCAGAGAAAACCTGAGGTGGCTCAGCTTGAAGAGGAAGAGTACGAGACAGATTATGATGACGGCGACGATGACGAAGAGTATCAGCGCCGGCGTGCAGCCTCCAGGGCAAGAAAGAACAAAAAGCGCAGATCCCAGAGCAGGATTCTGACGATCCTTGGTTTCCTTGTAGGAGCTGTCGTGCTTGCAGCTGTGATATTCTTTGTTGTGAAAAAGACAGGCCTTTTTGACAAAAAAGAAGAAAACGGACAAGTACAGCAGGTTGAGGACAATAAGGATGCTATGGTCACAGTTCCGGATCTTGTAGGAAAGACAGAGGAAGAGGCAAAAGCACTTATGGACGGGCTTCAGATCGGTACTCAGATGGTAGGTGAAGAAGCATCCTCACAGGAAAAAGGCAGAATCTCTTCTCAGGATATTCCGGCAGGAACTCAAGTAGAAGCTTATACTACATTAAGATATTATATCAGTAAGGGACAGGAAGAGGTTACGATCCCGTCCACAGAAGGACAGACCGCATACGCGGTACAGAAGTCTCTGGAAGAAAAGGGACTGAGTATAAATGTACAGAAAGAATACAGTGAAGATGACGGTGAAGACAATCCGGTAGTGGATCCGGGATATGTGATCGCTATCTTCCCGGAAGAAGGCACAGTTGTGAAGGCGGGAGATACAATCACCATGACAGTCAGCCGCGGACTTGACCGTGGAGACAGTGCACTTGTTCCGAATGTTGTAGGAAAGACAGAAGAAGAGGCTGTAACTAAGTTTGGAAAATGGATGGATATCCAGATCACAAGAGAGCAGAGTACAGATGTTCCGGAAGGTCAGGTAATTTCCCAGAGTCTGACAGCGGACGAAGCGGCAGATCCGGATGAGCCGGTAAGTCTTGTGATAAGCAGTGGAAATCAGGAGCCGGAAGCAGAGACACCTGAATCTTCACAGACAGAAGGAACTTCAAGTGCAGCCCAGCAGCAGGCGGCTGCAAATGGTGAAATATGGAAATGTACACAGAGTCTGAATACACCTCAGGGATATAACGGAGGAGTTCTCCGTCTGGAACTGATACAGGATAATGCCGGTGTATCACAGGCAACCACCGTGTCAGATGGAAAGGCGCTTACCTTCCCATACAAAGTGGATATCACAGGTGTTCCGGGAGTAGGAGAAGGAACTCTTTGTGTATATGAAATGATCAATGGCGAATATCAGCAGCTTGGTTCTTATCCTCTTACCTTCGAAAAGGCACAGTAATTTATGGAAGGAAAGATCATAAAAGGAATTGCCGGCTTTTACTATGTATATGGAGAAGACGGAGAAATTTATGAATGCAGAGCCAAGGGGATTTTTCGAAAGGATAATCAAAAACCGCTGGTAGGAGATAATGTAGAGATCACGGTGCTGGATCCGGAAAAAAAAGAGGGGAATCTGGTGAAGATACTTCCCAGAAAAAATTCCCTGATCCGTCCGGCAGTAGCCAATGTGGATCAGGCATTTGTGATCTTTGCCATGGATGATCCAAAACCCAATTTTATGCTGCTTGACCGTTTCCTGATCATGATGGAGCAGGCAGGAGTCCCTGCGGTGATCTGTTTTAACAAAAAAGATCTCGCAGAGGAAGAAGAAGTCAGGGAACTCTATGACACCTACAGAGGATGTGGATATCAGGTGATCCTTTCCAGCGCTCTCTACGAAGAGGGGATAGAAGAAATCCGAAATATCCTGAAGGGAAAGACGACAGTGGTTGCCGGTCCTTCCGGTGTAGGAAAATCATCTCTTACAAACCTTCTCCAGCAGGAGGTTCAGATGGAAACGGGAGAGATCAGCAGAAAATTAAAGCGTGGAAAACACACAACCCGACATTCGCAGGTGATTCCTGTAGGGGAACAAACATATCTTATGGATACTCCGGGATTTTCTTCTCTGTATCTTACTGATATGGAGGAACAGGAGCTGAAAGACTATTTTCCGGAATTTCGGAACTATGAAGACCAGTGCAGGTTTCAGGGATGCAGACACATTCATGAACCGGAATGCTGTGTAAAGGAAGCTCTTGAAGCCGGTGAGATCAGCAGATTAAGATATGAAGATTACTTAAGTTTATATGAAGAATTGAAAGAGAAAAGGAGATATTGATCACATGGACTATCATTTGTGTCCCTCGATTTTGTCAGCAGATTTTAATCGGCTGGGTCAGCAGATACAGATTTTGGAGAAAGAAGGAGTAAAATGGCTCCATATTGATGTAATGGATGGAGATTTTGTTCCCAGCATTTCATTTGGAATGCCGGTGATCCGTTCAATAAGAAAAGAATCCAATATGTTTTTTGATGTACATCTTATGGTGTCAGCGCCGGAACGTTATATTCAGGATTTTGTGGATTGCGGTGCAGATTCTATCACAGTGCATGCAGAAGCCTGTGAAGATCTGGAACGTGCTATTGAACTGATTCGTGATGCAGGCGTTAAGGTTGGAGTTTCTATTAAACCGGCTACCCCGGTTAATGACATCAGCCATCTTCTCAGTGACGTTGATATGGTATTGATCATGACAGTCCAGCCTGGATTTGGAGGACAGAAGTATATTGACGACTGTACAGAAAAAATCTGTGAGATCCGTGAACTGATCGAAAAAGAAAATCTGGATGTAGATGTTCAGGTGGACGGCGGAATCAATGATGAGACAATGGAGACGGTTATGAAGGCCGGGGCAAATCTTCTGGTTGCAGGTTCCTATGTGTTCAACGGAGATCTCAAATCTAATGTGCGCAGCATTAAAAAGAGAATGGAGCATATTAAAGAGGATATCGAATGAAGCATATAAAAAATGCAGTCATTGTAAGCGGGGGCAATATCGATGTAGATTTTGCCCTCGATTTTTTGAAAAAAATAAAAAGAAAAGAGCCTTTTATGATCGCAGCGGACAGAGGACTGGAGTTTTTTGAAAAGACAGGTCTTGTTCCGGATGCAGCGGTGGGAGATTTTGACAGCCTTTCCATAGAAGGACAGAAGTTTTTGGATACACTGAAAAATACAGAAATCCTAAGACTGAAACCGGAGAAAGATGATTCGGATACACAGTCTGCTGCCTGTTTTGCCATGGACAGAGGGGCAGAAAGTATTTTTATCCTGGGGGCAACAGGGAAACGCATTGATCATCTGCTTGCAAATTTTGGTCTTCTGGTATTGGGAGCAGAAAAAGGAGCAGAGATCATTCTTGTAGACCCCTGGAATTATATGAAACTGATCAGAAGCGGAACAATTCTGAAAAAATCAGAGCAGTTTGGCAAATATGTATCGTTCTTTTCTCTGGATGGAGATGTGCCTGGACTGACACTGAAAGGATTCAAGTATCCTCTCAATCGTCATTATCTGACTGCATCGGACAGTGGTCTTACGGTCAGCAATGAAATCGTGGAAGAAGAAGCCAGCATAGAATTTGATAAAGGAATCCTTTTAATGCTTATGACAAAAGACTGACAGACAGGTTATAAATTAAAAACTGAATATTCACAAAGAGAAAATGCTATGGTACAATATAAGATACTGTATCAGAGCTTTTTTGAAAGAAATACTGATGTGCAGCCGGTGAAAAATATGGAAATCAGTATCGATTTGCAGCACAAGCCGGATTAAGAAAAGATGAAAGCACAGGATTTATAGGAGGAAATAGAAAAAATGAAATTAGGTATCGTAGGTCTGCCGAATGTGGGTAAGAGTACACTTTTTAATTCTTTGACAAAGGCAGGAGCAGAGTCTGCAAACTATCCTTTCTGTACGATTGACCCTAACGTGGGAATCGTTACAGTACCAGATGAGAGACTGAAGCTTCTGGGAGATTTTTATCATTCAAAAAAAGTGACTCCGGCAGTGATTGAGTTTGTAGATATTGCAGGTCTTGTAAAGGGAGCCTCTAAGGGAGAGGGTCTGGGAAACCAGTTCCTTGCCAATATCCGTGAGGTGGATGCAATCGTTCATGTGGTTCGTTGCTTTGAGGACCCGAATGTGATCCATGTAGATGGAAGCATCGATCCTCTTCGCGATATTGAAACCATCAACCTGGAACTTGCATTTTCCGATCTGGAGATTCTGGAGAGAAGGATCGCCAAGGTGACAAAGACTGCCAGAATGGATAAAGAGGCTGCAAAAGAGCTGGATTTCCTTCAGAAAGTAAAAGCGCACCTAGAAGATGGAAAAATGGCTATCACTATGGAGATGGAAAATGAGGATGAGGAAGCCTGGATGGGAAGCTATAATCTCCTTACCTGGAAACCGGTGATCTATGCTGCGAATGTGGCAGAAGACGAACTGGCAGATGATGCTGCATCGAATCCTCATGTACAGGCAGTGAAAGAGTATGCCAGCCAGCAGAAAAGCGAGGTCTTTGTGATCTGCGCAGAGATTGAAGAAGAAATCTCACAGCTGGATGAAGATGAGAAAAAAATGTTCCTGGAGGATCTGGGACTGAATGAATCCGGTCTTGAGAAGCTGGTACGTGCAAGCTATCGTCTTCTTGGGCTCATGAGCTTCCTTACATCTGGAGAAGATGAGACAAGAGCATGGACCATTAAAATTGGGACAAAAGCTCCTCAGGCTGCAGGAAAGATCCATACAGATTTTGAACGTGGATTTATCAAGGCTGAAGTTGTAAATTATAAAGATCTTCTGGACTGTGGTTCCTATGCAGGAGCCAGAGAAAAAGGTCTTGTACGAATGGAAGGTAAGGAATATGTGGTTCAGGATGGCGATGTGATCCTGTTCCGTTTCAATGTATGATAAAGGTGTTTTTATGAATACATCAATTCGATTTCCAAATCTGGATATAAATTTCAGATATGTGGGCCGCTCCGTATCTGCTTTTGGAGTTGAGATCACTTTTTATGGAATACTGATCACAGCAGGAATGTTAGCTGCTCTGATCTACATGATCCTTCATGCAAAAAGAAAAAAAGAAGATCCTAATCTGTGTCTGGAGATGATGATTTCCTCTCTGATCGGAGGTGTGATCGGAGCGCGGCTTCTGTATATAGGAACTCATTGGGAGATGTTTTCCGGAAAAACAGTTTCGGAGTTTCTGGATATCTCCAGAGGCGGAATGGATTTTTTGGGCGGACTTCTTGGAGGAATACTCTTTGGCGCTGTATACTGCCGGATACGCAAGGTGTCTTTTATGCGTTTGGCAGATACTGCCAGTATGGGAACTTTGATTGCGCAGATAATAGGAGTATGGGGAAACTTCTTTAGCCGGGAAGCTTTTGGAGAATATACAGATACTTTGTTTGCGATGCAGATTCCGGTGGATGCGGTAGATAAAAGTCTGATCACTTCTTTGATGCAGTCGCATCTGGCGGAGGCAGAAGGGATTTCTTATATTCAGGTTCATCCACTGTTTCTTTATAAAAGCTTCTGGTTTCTGTTCCTGTTTATCATTCTGCTTTCCTATGCCTACAGAAAAAAATACGCAGGAGAGATTTTTCTCAGATATCTATCCGGGTATTCTCTGGGAATGGCTGTGATGGAATGGCTGAGTCCGGACAAATGGCTGATTCCGGGCACAGAGATTCCGGTGCTGCCGCCTTTGTATGCTGTGGCAGCAGTGATCTTATGGATCACGGCAGCAGTACGCAGAATCCTTTCGAAAAAAAGAGAAAAATACAGACGGCGCAGAAGAGATGCCTACGATTCCTGTGATAAAAAGTCTGGTCTGAACTATGATGAGATCCAGACTTATGAAGATGTTTCTCATGAATTTCTGGAAACTGATTTGGCAGACCAGAAAGAAAAAACCGAAGAAAACGAGGTTTCTGAATATGCAGAAACAGATGAAAAATCGGAAACAGAAACAGAATCAGCCTGTGGAGAGAAAACGGATCATTCAGAAGAAGCTGAAGCGGAAGATACATCATTGCCGCAGGAAACTCAACGGAATGATACAGAACAGGGAGGATCTTTCCCGGTGTCTGAAGATGAGCAGAAAGCTTGATAAATTAATAGAAAAAATAGAAATTTTATAAGAAGAGATGGGGAACTTACCGTGTTAGAGAGTAGGTTCCTCTTCTTTGTTTTTGGGATGGAACTAAAAAAACCTGAGATTCCCACTTGTATTTTCCACATAAATAGGGTAGAATGGTTGCATAAGTGGTAGAAAGTGGTGAAAAGTGGTAGCGAATGGAAGGAACATGGCAGACCTGTCCATTTCTGCTGAAAAGTACGAAGGGGAGAATCGTACTTTCCGAGAGTAGGTGAGTTACATGTTCATGGGAGAATACAACCATACAATCGACGCGAAGGGGCGTCTGATCATCCCTGCTAAGTTCAGAGAACTTCTGGGAGAGGAGTTTGTACTGACGAAGGGACTGGATGGTTGCCTTTCAGTTTATCCTATGGATGAATGGAAAGCCTTTGAAGAAAAGCTAAGAGCCTTACCACTTACAAGTAAAGAAGCAAGAACCTTCGCACGTTTCTTTGTTGCAGGTGCGATCATGTGTGAACTGGACAAGCAGGGGAGAATTCTTGTGCCTCAGGCACTGCGGGAATTTGCTGATCTGGAAAAAGAAGTGGTCATTACCGGAAACCTGAATAAGGCGGAAATATGGAGCAAAGAAAAGTGGAGCGAGAACTGCTGTTATGATGATATGGAAAGCGTTGCAGAAGGCATGCGGAAAATGGGTATCATCATTTAAGCGTTACGCTGGAAAGAAATCCAACACAGGAGACGGATATGGAATTTAAACACAAATCTGTATTACTGGAAGAAACCATTGAGGGTTTAAGGGTAAAACCCGACGGGATCTACGTGGATGGAACTCTGGGAGGTGCAGGGCATGCCTCAGAAGTGTGCCGAAGACTTTCTGCCAAGGGGAGATTTATTGGCATAGATCAGGACCAGGATGCAATAGTTGCTGCGAGTGAAAGGTTGGCTGCCTATAAAGACAGAGTGACGATCATTCGCAGCAACTATTGTTACATGGTAAATGAATTGAAGAACCTTGGTATCCATCAGGTAGACGGAATAGTGCTGGATCTGGGAGTTTCCTCCTATCAGCTTGATAATGAAGAGCGCGGCTTCACTTATAGAGTAGACGCGCCTCTTGACATGCGTATGGATCAGAGACAGAGCCGGACAGCAGCAGACATCATCAATGGTTACGAAGAAAAAGAACTGTACCGTATCATTCGTGATTACGGTGAAGATAAATTTGCAAAGAACATTGCGAAACACATTGTTGCAGCAAGACAGGAGAAACCTATAAACACAACAGGAGAGCTGACAGAGATCATACGCCGTGCCATACCTATGAAGATTCAGGCAGCAGGCGGTCATCCGGCAAAAAGAACATTTCAGGCTGTTCGTATTGAACTGAACAGAGAACTGGATGTACTCAGGGAATCTTTGGACGGGATGATCGATATTCTGGGAGATGGAGGGCGCATCTGCGTGATCACGTTCCATTCTCTGGAAGACAGGATCGTCAAGACGATTTTCCGCAAAAATGAAAATCCCTGTACCTGCCCTCCGGATTTTCCTGTATGTGTCTGCGGCAAAAAGCCGAAAGGAAAGGTGATCACACGAAAACCGATCCTGCCCGGAGAACAGGAACTGGAAGAAAATTCCAGATCTAAAAGTGCGAAGCTGCGTATTTTTGAGCGCAGGCTGGAGCAGTAGGCAATTGTTTTTGAAAGTGAAAGAAAGTTAGTGATAGATGATGGACAGGACAAACAGAGCAGTGACAGACAGAAGAAGCAGAGAGAATGCCAGAAACATTCAGAATGTGTATGTAGATGGAAATGCTGCAAGAAGACTGCAGGAAGTCCCTGACAGAAGATATTCTTCCGGGAGACCTGCACAGAACAGAAAAAGAAAAAGTTCTCGGAGTGCAGCTTCTGCAAAAGCGTCAGGCCGCGCAAGAGAGGTCAGCAGAACAACGCTGAGAAACCGCAGAAAGGCAATGAGCATGGGGCGGGGATACGTTGTATTTCTTACCGTGGTCTCAGTAGCAGTCCTGTTTTTCTGTGTACATTACCTTCAGCTCAGATCAGATGTTACAGGGAGGATCAAAACAGTCGCAGCTCTTGAATCAGAGTTAAGTGAGCTTCGGGAAGAAAATGATGCGTATGAAAGCCAGGTGAATTCAGATGTGGATCTGAACAGGATCAAAAAGATCGCCATCGGCCGCCTGGGAATGAATTATCCACGAGATGATCAGAAAAAAACATACAGTATGTCAAACAATAGTTATGTGAGACAGTATCAGGACATTCCGGATAAAAAATAAGAGGTGAGAATTTGGAAAACAGCAGGAGGAGAAAAAAACCACAGAGAAAAATCAATCATCAGATGAGAGGAAAGCTGGCAGGACTGTTTGGAGCAGTGCTGCTGGCTTTAGTTTGTTTGCTGGGAAGAATTACCTATATTAATGCGACCAGCGGAAATAAATACAAAAAACAGGTACTGACCCAGGCTCAGCAGAAATATGCCAGCAATGTTCTTCCGGCAAAGCGAGGCAATATTTATGACAGAAATGGAAATATCCTTGCTACAAGTAATAAGGTATACAATGTGATTCTGGACTGTAAGACAGTAAATTCTGACGAGGATTATGCGGAGCCGACGATTCGTGCCCTGGATAAAATCCTGGGTGTGGAAGAAGAAAAAGTACGTTCGCTTCTTACAGATCAAAGTACCAGCAACAGTCAGTATCAGATTCTGATCAAAAAACTTTCCATGGATAAGAAAAAGGAATTTGAAAATTACTGTACTGTGGAAGAGGACAGTGGGCTTTCTGAGACAGAAATAAAAGAAAGGACCAATGTAAAAGGTGTCTGGTTCGAAGAAGACTATCTCAGAAGCTATCCGTTTAACAGTCTTGCCTGTGACACGATTGGCTTTACTCTTTCCAGAGATGTTGCGGATGTCGGTCTTGAGAGTTACTACAACAGTACACTTATGGGAGCGGATGGGCGTCAGTATGGATATTTTAACAGCGATTCAGATGTTGAACAAACGATCATTGAACCAGTGGATGGAAAAAATATTGTAACCACTATCGATGTAGGAATACAGCAGATCGTAGAAAAATACGTAAATGGATTTAAGAAAAAAATGGGAGCCAAAGATATCGGTGTTATCATAGAAGATCCCAATACCGGTGAAATTCTTGCTATGGATGCAGGAGACCGTTACGATCTGAATGACCCGCGGGATCTTTCCAGTGTTTATTCCGAGGAAGAGATCAAGGCAATGAATGATGCGGAAACGGTGCAGGCACTGAATGATATGTGGAACAATTTCTGTATCACAGATGCATATGAACCGGGTTCCGTAATCAAACCGATCGTTGTAGCGGGTGCTTTGGAAAAAGGCGGGATTTCTGAAACCGATACCTTCTTGTGTGACGGCGGAGAAGCTTTTGGAGCAAATGGAGACCCATATATTAAATGTGCGGTGTGGCCGGACGCCCATGGGCAGGAGGATCTGACACATGTGATCGCAAATTCCTGTAATGACGGTATGATGGCCATTGCTGCGGCGATGGGGGCAGATGAATTTATCAAGGCACAGAGTCTTTTTAATTTTGGAAGCCGTACAGGAATCGACCTTCCTAATGAAGGGTATGGAATCATCCATACTTCAGAGACAATGGGTGTGACAGAGCTTGCATGTTCTGCATTTGGACAGGGAATCACCTGTACCATGATCCAGGAGATCAATGCCATGTGTTCAGTTATCAATGGAGGCTATTATTATCAGCCCCATCTGGTAAAAGAAGTACAGGACAACAGCGGAAGCACTGTGAAAAATATTGATCCGGTTCTTCTGAAACAGACCATTTCTTCGGAGATTTCTGCTGATATCCGGTCTTATATGGAGGCAAGTGTTGTGGAAGGTACCAGCCGTACGTCAAAAGTCCAGGGCTACAGCTCCGGCGGTAAGACAGGTACAGCGGAGAAACTGCCGCGAGGAAATGGTAAGTATCTGGTATCCTTTATTACTTTTGCTCCGGTGGAAGAACCCCAGCTTGTTTTGTATGTGGTAGTAGACGAACCGAATGCGGAAAATCAGGCAGACAGTAAATATCCTCAGTATATTGCACAGGGAATCCTGTCGGAACTTCTTCCTTATATGAATATTGAGCCAGATGAGGCAGAAGATGGAAATGTTCCGGAAACAGAATTATGGGAAGGATTTGATGGTGTTCTGGAGGATATTTCCGGAGGAAGCGTAGATGCAGCCGGAAATCTTGTAGATGCAGAAGGCAATCTGATCGATATGGAAGGAAACCGGGTAGACGAGGAAGGATACCTCCTTAACGATGAGGGCCAGAGAAAAATAGATGAAAATGGTGAGTATATCAAATCTCAGAATATGGAAACCTTTTCTGGAGAAACGCTTCCGTCTTCGGAAAGCGGTGAGTCGGTAGGAGATGCAGTGTCCAACCCGGCGGCTCCGGCTCCGCCGGAAGGCGAAGAAGATCCTGTTGATGGAAACAATATGGAAAGTGAAGGAATCACGAATGAGGAAGCCGGACTGGAATAAATTTTTTTATTCTTATGGTTTCAGGTAACGAAACATACCCCACAGAGACAGCTCATATATTTTTATGAGAATCTCTGTGGGGATTTTTTATGAAAAAAAATATGACATATCATAAAAAGAAGGTGTGGGTAGTTTTTCTTTTGTGTATCCTGATGCTTTTTGGGCTGGTGGGAAGACTTGTGTGGCTGATGGGATTTCGCTCTGATCACTATTATGAAAAAGCAGAAGATCTTCATGAAAGAGAACGGGATATCAAAGCTGCCAGAGGAAGAATCCTGGACGCCAATGGAAAGGTGCTGGCAGATAATAAAACCGTATGTACGGTATCTGTGATTCACAGTCAGGTAAAAGAACCGGAGAAAGTAATCCGTCTGCTTTCGTCGGAATTGGGGATATCTGAGGGGGAAATCCGAAAAAAAGTGGAAAAAGTATCTTCTATTGAAAGAATCCGGACAAATGTAGAAAAAGAAACAGGAGATGCCATACGAAAAGCAGGGCTGGAAGGAGTGAAGGTGGATGAAGATCACAAAAGATATTATCCATACGATACTTTGGCATCCACAGTTTTGGGATTTACCGGAGGAGACAATCAGGGGATCATAGGACTGGAAGTAGAATATGAGGAGGTTTTAAGAGGGACACCGGGCAAAATACTGACGACTACAGACGCAAGGGGAGTAGAAATCGATGAGATAGGGGAAAGCCGGGTGGAACCGGTAAACGGAGGGGATCTCAGATTAAGTCTGGACATCAGTATTCAGGAATTTGTTCAGCAGGCTGCTCTGAAAGTAATGGAAGAAAAACAGGCAGAAAGAGTTTCTATTCTTTTGATGAATCCTCAGAATGGAGAAATCTATGCATGTGTCAATGTGCCGGAATTTGATCTGAACCACCCCTTTGAACTGAATACAGGAGAAGATGTTTCCTCCATGAATACACAAAAAGTCCAGGAGCTTTTAAACCGTATGTGGAGAAATCCCTGTTTAAATGATACTTATGAGCCGGGTTCTACCTTTAAGATTATTACAATGGCAGCGGGACTTCAGGAAGGAGTTGTTTCTCTTGAAGACCGATTTTATTGTCCGGGTTATAAGCTGGTGGATGACAGAAGGATCCATTGTGCAAACCGAAGAGGTCATGGTTCTCAGAATTTTGTAGAAGGCGCTCAGAATTCCTGCAACCCTGTTTTTATTGAGGTGGGTCTCCGGCTGGGAGTGGAAAAATATTATGAGTATTTCCGCAGGTTCGGGCTGATGGAAAAAACAGGGATCGACCTTCCTGGAGAAGCAGGTACGATCATGCACAAGATGGAGAATATGGGAAATGTAGAACTGGCGACGGTGTCTTTTGGGCAGTCTTTTCAGATCACACCTGTCCAGCTTGCCGCAACGGTCAGTTCTTTGATCAATGGAGGGAAAAGGATCACCCCTCATTTTGGTGTGGCTGTCCAGAGTGAAGATGGAAAATATATAAAGGAACTGAAATATCCTTCCAGATCCGGAATTATATCTCAGGATGTTTCGGAAAAGGTCCGAGGTATTCTGGAAACGGTGGTTTCTCAGGGATCTGGACGGAATGCGTCTGTTCCTGGTTATTCCATTGGAGGAAAAACTGCCACTTCTCAGACACTTCCAAGAAGCGCCAACCGCTATATTTCCTCTTTCCTTGGATTTGCACCTGCCGAAGATCCTAAGGTACTGGCATTGTGCGTGATCCATGATCCGAAAGGGATTTATTATGGAGGGACGATTGCAGCTCCGGTAGTCAGAAGCATCTTTGAAAATGTGCTGCCCTACCTGGGAATCAAAAAAACAGCGGTGCCGATACAGGAGGGTGACAGTTAATGTAAACGGAGTGAACAGTAACGGTTGATAAATTCTTCAAAAAGCTTTATACTGTTTATGATATGTGTTTATGAAATAAAACATAAAAAACGAAAGAATGATAAGAGGTGTAAGGATGAATTATCAAGTTATAATCCCGGTTCTGGTTTCTTTTGCCATCAGTCTGGTTCTGGGACCAGTGATCATCCCGTTTCTGAGGAAACTCAAGATGGGACAGACAGAACGAGTTGAGGGCGTACAGTCTCATTTAAAAAAAGCAGGGACTCCTACCATGGGAGGAATTATCTTCCTGATTGCAGCAGTGGTTACATCTTTGTTTTATGTAAAAGATTATCCTTCTATTATACCGATTCTGTTTTTGACACTGGGATTCGGAATCATCGGATTTCTTGACGATTATCTGAAGGTAGTGCTGAGACGTTCCGATGGTCTTCTTCCATGGCAGAAATTTTTGCTCCAGGTGATCGTAACCGGGATTTTTGTATTCTACCTTCTTAATTATACAGATATCTCGCTGAATATGCTGATCCCGTTCTGGCCAGGTCATTATCTTAACCTTGGCATTCTGGCAGTTCCAGTTCTGTTTATTGCTGTGATCGGTACAGTTAACGGTGTGAACTTTACAGACGGACTGGATGGACTGGCGTCCAGTGTTACTTTGATCGTTGCAGTATTCTTTACTGTAGTATCTATTGGTATGAAAAGCGGTATAGAATCTGTTACCTGCGCAGTGGTAGGCGGATTGATGGGATTTCTGCTGTTTAATGTGTATCCGGCAAAGATCTTTATGGGAGATACCGGTTCTCTGGCTCTTGGAGGATTTGTGGCAGGAACTGCATATGTGCTGCAGATGCCGCTGTTTATTCTTCTTGTGGGAATCATCTATCTTATTGAGGTGCTTTCCGTTATGATCCAGGTAACATATTTTAAGGCGACACATGGAAAGAGAATCTTTAAGATGGCGCCGATCCATCATCATTTTGAGCTTTGCGGATGGTCAGAAACAAGGGTGGTAGCTGTATTTTCCATAGTGACTGCTATTATGTGCCTGATCGCGTTTATGGCATTATGATCGGGGAGGATACACAAATGGATTTAAAAGGAAAAAAAGTTCTGGTATTCGGTTCTGGAAAAAGTGGAATTGGAGCTGCAGAACTGCTTGGACAGGTCGGTGCCGATCCGATTATTTATGATGGCAATGCTGATCTGGATAAAGAGGCAGTCATACATAAGCTTCCGAATATCAAAAATCTGGAGGTCTATGCAGGAGAGCTTCCGCAGGATGTACAGAAAAATCTGGATCTTGTTGTCCTGAGTCCGGGCGTGCCTACGGATCTTCCTTTGGTAAAAAGTTTTTATCAGCAGGGATTATCTGTGTGGGGTGAGGTGGAACTGGCCTATCGCACAGGAAAAGGACGTGTTCTTGCAATTACAGGAACAAATGGAAAAACAACTACAACGGCTCTTCTTGGAAAGATCATGAGCGATGCAGAAAAATCAGTATTTGTTGTAGGAAATATCGGAACTCCATATACCTCCAAGGCACTGGATATGAAAGAGGATTCTGTGACAGTGGCAGAGATTTCCAGTTTTCAGCTGGAAACAGTGGAGCGGTTTGCTCCGGAGGTAAGTGCCATCCTGAATATCACAGAAGATCATCTGAATCGTCATCATACCATGGAGGAATATATCCGGGTAAAAGAACTGATTGTAAAAAATCAGAATCCGGAAAACGTATGTGTTTTGAATTATGAGGATCCGGTGCTGAGGGAATTTGGAAAAAACATTGTTCCAAAGACGGTTTACTTTTCCAGTGATCGAATCCTGGATCAGGGAATCTATCTGGATGAAGACCAGATCATCCTGAAAACAGAAAAAGAAGAGATTCTTCTGGCAAAGACAGGAGAACTGAAGCTTCTTGGAAAACATAATTATGAAAATGTAATGGCAGCTGCTGCAATGGCTTATTATGCAGGAGTTCCGGTGGAGAGTATTCGCAGGAGCATCTGTCAGTTTACAGCCGTAGAGCACAGGATCGAATATGTAACAGAAAAAAATGGAGTGGTTTATTATAACGATTCCAAGGGAACGAATCCGGATGCAGCTATTAAAGGAATTCAAGCTATGGATCGTCCTACCTGGCTGATTGCAGGAGGCTACGACAAAGGTTCCTGTTATGATGAATGGCTGAAATGCTTTGACGGGAAAGTCCGCTCCCTGATCCTGATCGGACAGACAAAAGAGAAGATACGAGATGATGCAGAACGCCTGAACGTTTGCTCCTGTATCCTTTGCGAGGATTTGGAAGAAGCTGTGAAGGTATGTGCCGAGAAGGCCCGGCCGGGAGATGCAGTTCTTCTTTCTCCGGCCTGTGCAAGCTGGGGACAGTTTGAGAATTATGAACAGCGTGGAGATATGTTCAAGAAATTCGTGAATGATCTTTGAACCAAAGATGTCAGTTAAAACCCTATATTATATATCACAGAAAAAATGACCGGTATTCTGCCGGTCATTTTTCAGTTCTTTTGACAAAAGAAAAAACATATTCATTATTAATGAGGCTGTGGGAGTAAGCTTATGCAAAAGGAAATCCAGGAAAGAACAGGCAAGATGGATGTACTCCTTTTGGTGCTGGTGCTGTTTCTGACAGTTTTTGGACTGGTGATCCTGTACAGCGCCAGTTCGTATAATGGAAGAGTCCGCTTTCACGATCCTGCCTATTATTTTAAAAAACAGCTTTTTGCCACTGCGCTGGGGCTTGGCGTTATGTATGCAGCTTCCAGGATAGACTATCATGTTCTGGTATCATGGGCGCCGGCGGTTTATCTTCTTTCTATTTTGATGAGTGTGGCAGTCCTTCTGGTCGGAAAAGAAATCAACGGTTCCAAAAGATGGCTGGCTCTGGGGCCTTTTTCTTTTCAGCCATCAGAGTTTTCCAAGCTGGCGGTTATTCTTTTTCTTGCATGGCAGATTGACAGAAGCAGGAAAAAGACTTCGGGTTTCTGGTTTATGTGCAGAACGATGGCTACGCTTCTTCCTATCGTAGGACTTGTTGGTTCCAATAATTTAAGTACCGCTATCATTATTTTGGGGATCGGCGTGATATTGATTTTTGTTTCCAGTCCGGGATATGTGCAGTTTATTGGAATGGGAGCTGCCGGAATCGGTTTTGTGGCTGTGTTTCTGGCGGCAGAAAGCTACCGGCTGGAGCGGCTTGCCATATGGAGAAACCCGGAAAAATATGAAAAGGGATTTCAGACGATTCAGGGCCTTTATGCCATTGGAAGCGGCGGGCTGTTTGGGAGAGGGTTGGGAAGCAGCCTTCAAAAACTGGGATTTGTACCTGAAGCACAAAATGATATGATTTATTCAATTATCTGTGAAGAACTGGGGCTTGCAGGAGCGACAGTCCTTATCTTTGTGTTTGCGCTGCTTTTGTGGAGGCTTTCTGTGATTTCCATGCACAGCAGAGATCTGCAGGGGACCCTGATCTGTGCCGGTATTATGGGACATATGGCAATTCAGGTGATTTTGAATATTTCAGTTGTGACAAATACGATTCCGAATACAGGGATCACGCTTCCTTTTGTCAGTTATGGAGGAACTTCAGTTATGTTTCTTCTGGCTGAAATGGGGCTGGCGCTCAGCGTCAGCTGTCACAGAAAAATAAAACCGGCATATGATAAATAAAGAGGCTTTTGGGGAGTGAAGGGATTGGGGGAAATTCGCATTACAGGAGGAAGACCTCTTAGAGGTACCATATCCATACAGGGCTCCAAAAATGCTGCGCTTCCTATGATGGCTGCTGCGCTTCTTTATAGAGGTGTCAGCGTACTCAGAGGCTGTCCGGCAATTACAGATGTTTTCTGTATGGAGGAGATCCTGAGATCTTTGGGCGCAGTCACCTGGTGGGAGGGAAAGGATCTGTATCTGGACTGCAGCTATGCAGACGGAACAGAGATTTCCGGGGAAAATACAGGAAAAATGCGCTCTTCCCTGATCCTTTTGGGAGTCCTTCTTGCAAGAAACGGGAAGGGAACCGTAGGATATCCGGGAGGCTGTGTCATTGGTAAGCGTCCTGTGGATCAACATCTTCATGTGCTGAAGGAGCTTGGAGTCTGTATTGTGGAGGAAGCACATCTTCTGGAAGCTTCCTGTGAACGGATGAAGGGGAACCGGGTATCCTTTGCAAAAAGAAGTGTAGGTGCAACAGAGCAGGGGATTCTTGCAGCTGTGACAGCAGAAGGAAAAACCAGGCTGCTGAATTGTGCCAGAGAGCCGGAGATCATCTGGCTGTGCCGGTATCTCAGGAAGATGGGCGCAGAGATAAGAGGAGAAGGAAAAAGCTGTATTGAGATTACCGGCGTAAAGGAAATGAAGGCCGGTGATATGGAAGTACCGCCGGATCGGATCGTCGCAGGAACCTATATTTGTGCGGCTGCTGCAACCAGGGGAAGGATCGTTATAGAAAATCCTCCGGAAGGGGAACTGGATGCATTTCTGAAAGTGTACAGGAAAATGGGTGGACAATATATCCGAAAGAGTGGTAAACTAATAGCTGACGGAAGGGGAACGGCTTATCCGGTTCCTTATCTGGAAACGGAAGTTTATCCTGGTTTTCCAACAGATCTTCAGTCTCCGCTGATGGCAGTCCTTGCTACAGTTTCCGGTGAAAGCTGTATACGGGAGAATATCTTCGAAGACCGGTTCAGGGCAGCAGAGGAGTTAAATAAAATGGGCGCCCGGATCACTGTTTTCGAAAGAGAAGCGAAGATCCAGGGAGGTTTTCCTCTTCGAGGCTGCAAAGTAACTGCCAGAGAATTGCGGGGAGGAGCGGCTCTGCTCATAGCGGCTTTGGCTGCACAAGGAGAAACCATTGTGGAAGGATGTTCCTTTATCTGTCGGGGATACCAGCATATTTGTAAGGATCTGACAGCCCTGGGCGGTCAGATAACAGAGGATACAGGAACTGCATTTTATGAGAACATCGAAATACCGAAAAAAATTAAACATTACACACAAACATAAAAAAATGATACTGGGAGGATTGGGCGCAGTCCTTCTTGCCGGGATCATCTTTTTCTTTTCTTACTATCAGGTAAAGAATGTGGAAGTTATGGCAAGTGATCATTACACAGAAAAAGAGATCAGGACCATGATTCTCAGAGGGCCGATGTCTGGAAACTCGATTCTGGCGCCGCTCCTCTATTCCACAGAAGATACAGGAGATATCCCTTTTGTAGATGCTTTTACAGTTTCCAGATCAAACCGGAATACAATTGTGATCGGTCTGAAAGAAAAGAAGGCTGTGGGTTGTATTCCGTATCTGGACAGTTATATTTATTTTGACAGAAACGGGATTTTTATTGAGGGAGAGAAGACCAGAGATGAGAAGGTTCCGTTTTTTGACGGGATTGCAGTAAATCGTGTGGTCAAAAATGAAAAGCTTCCCATTAAAGATACGGTTCTGAATACAGCGGTAGCGCTTTCCACTATTTTTTCTAAAAATGACAGTGTTCCGGATCATATTGAATTTGATGAGAATTACGAGATCAGCCTTCTGTATGGAGATGTTACAGTAAATCTCGGAAAAGATGTAAATCTGGAGGATAAAATGACCCGTGTGATCGCCATTCTGCCTCAGCTTTCCGGACAAAAAGGAGTGCTTCATGCCGAAAATATCAGCAGCACAGTAAAGACGATCACTTTTGAGGCGGAAATCGAGGAGGTAACTGCAGAAAACTGGACAGGCGGTTATGACGAAAATGGAGATTATACCGGTGACGGTGAATACGATGAAAATGGACGTTATGTAGGACCGAAGCCAATGACGGCTCTTGATTATGCTCTGGAGAACTGGGTGGGCGGATATGATGAAGAAGGCGACTACACAGGAGCTGGAGAGTACGATGCAAACTGGAATTATGTGGGGCCTGCTCCGACACAGGAAAGCATAGATGCCATGGGTGACTGGACAGGCGGTTATAATGAAGAAGGCGGATTTAATGGAACAGGAGAATATGACAGAGAAGGCAATTATGTAGGCCCTGCTCCTGCTGCGGCAGATGATATCTCCGGAGAAGAAGACGGAGGGACGGAAGAGGATTATTCAGAGGATGGATATGAAGAAGAATCTTATGAGCAGTGGGAAGAATATTCCGAAGAGAGTTATTAAACTGCCGGTTCCGACGGCTCTTGTCAGTGGGAATGAGATGCTTTCAGTGACGAAAATCCATGAAAAAAGTATAAAAAAACAAAAATAGTAGTTGATTAATTTTATAAAAAACTATATGATATACTATATGCAGGTAGATTACGATAAATATCGGTGAAATAAAAGGAGGAAGTACATTGTTAGAGATCATGTCAAATGAAGCTGAGTCCTCTGCCAAGATTATTGTTATTGGTGTGGGCGGAGCTGGAAATAATGCAGTAAACAGAATGGTGGAAGAGACCATCGGAGGGGTAGAGTTTGTAGGTGTAAATACTGACAAGCAGGCCTTAACTCTCTGTAAAGCTCCAACAGTACTTCAGATTGGTGAAAAGATAACGAAAGGCCTTGGTGCAGGTGCACAGCCGGAAGTTGGTCAGAAGGCCGCTGAGGAAAGTATAGAAGAAGTAAAACAGTTAATGGAAGGCGCAGACATGGTATTCGTTACCTGCGGAATGGGCGGCGGTACCGGAACAGGTGCAGCACCTGTGATCGCAGCAGCAGCCAAGGAAATGGGAATCCTGACAGTTGGCGTTGTGACCAAGCCTTTCCGTTTTGAGGCAAAGACACGTATGAACAATGCTCTTGCAGGAATCGAGAACCTGAAGAAGTCTGTGGATACTCTGATCGTTATCCCTAATGATAAACTTCTCGAGATCGTTGACCGCCGTACAACTATGCCAGAGGCGCTTCGTAAGGCTGACGAAGTTCTTCAGCAGGCTGTTCAGGGCATCACTGATCTGATCAATCTGCCGGCACTGATCAACCTTGACTTTGCAGACGTTCAGACAGTTATGACAGATAAGGGTATTGCCCATATCGGTATCGGTGAGGCAAGAGGAGACGACAAGGCTATGGAAGCTGTTCAGCAGGCTGTTTCTTCTCCGCTTCTTGAGACAACCATCAAGGGTGCAACTCATGTGATCATTAATATTTCCGGAGATATTTCTCTTATGGATGCAAATGATGCAGCAAGCTATGTACAGGAGCTGACTGGTGAGGAAGCAAATATCATCTTTGGTGCAATGTATGATGATTCTGTGGCAGATTATGCAAGAATTACTGTTATTGCAACAGGTTTATCTGATGCAGCGCCAAAAACAAATTCCTTTGGCGGAAGAAATACAGCCTCTTCTCCGTTTTCTGTAAGAAAACCGGCAGCTGCAGGAACCTCATCATCTGTTGCAGGCCTGAATATGCCGAGCTTCAACCTTCCGAATATGAATTCTTCTTTCGCATCTAAGGTACCTACAAGTACAGTACAGAAAAAGGATATTCAGATTCCGGATTTCCTGAAAAACAGATAAATAACAAAGGACACTGCGCAGTGCAGTGTCCTTTTTCTCAGCATTTGCAGGCAAATGTTCCGCAGCAGGTATCTTTTTGCGTGCTGGCATTTTCTCCATTGATGTCAATGGCAGAGGCAGTACAGCGGCAGTGTTCATTGTAGGTGCATTCCTGTGCTTTGCAGTCAATGTTGATCTTTTCGCATCCGCAGGATTCCATGGTACTGTTTGTTACAGATGCTTCATTGCGGTCACGGAAGCTGCCGCAGCAGGTTTCATCTGCAATACGGGCCTCCGGGCCGGTTACTTCGATCTCTCCTCTGGAACAGAGCTGGTCTTTGTTGTAAACACAGGTGACTGCGCTGCAGTTAAGAATTGTCATAGTCATGTCCTCCTTAGATAAATAATTGCGATATATAATATTTCCCGGATTAAAAAAAATATACCTGAAAAAATGCTTGACTTTTGAAAAAAACAATGATATCCTGTTACAGTACGTAAAGAAAACAAAGCAGAGTTCACTCTCACCTCAGCACATTGGATGTGTCTCGGGTTTATATGTCTCGGCATTGGCTGTCAGTCGCTAAGAGGACAGGACTGCGAATGTATCATGTTCAGAAACAGAGAATATGAAAGAGAATATAGTTGAGTGTGGATTTTGTCCGCACTTTTTTTCGTATAAAATAATAAAGTCAGGGTATATCATTACAGGTATGGAGGTGTACGACAATTAGCAATTTAATGATTAACGAACAAATCAGAGACAAAGAAGTACGTCTGATCGGAGCAGACGGAGCTCAGCTTGGAATCATGTCTGCCAAAGAAGCCATGTTCAAGGCACAGGAAGCAGGACTTGATCTGGTAAAGATCGCACCACAGGCAAAACCGCCGGTGTGCAAGATCATCGATTACGGTAAATACCGTTACGAGCTTTCCCGTAAAGAAAAGGAAGCAAAAAAGAAACAGAAAACGATCGACATTAAAGAGGTACGTCTCTCTCCTAATATTGATACGAATGACTTAAAGACAAAGGTAAACGCTGCCAGGAAATTCCTCAGCAAAGGTGACCGTGTAAAAGTCACTCTGCGTTTCCGTGGAAGAGAAATGGCCCATATGGCAAGCAGCAGACATGTGCTGGATGATTTTGCGGAGCTTCTGACTGATATTGCAGTGGTAGAAAAAGCCCCGAAGATCGAAGGGAGAAGCATGACCATGTTTCTCAGCGAAAAACGTTAAGCAGTTACTGAGAATGCCCGCTCAGGCGCAGAGAACAGTAATGTGAAATAAAACAGAACCAACGAATCAAGGAGGAAATAAAAATGCCTAAGATTAAAACATGTAGAGCAGCAGCAAAACGCTTCAAAAAAACAGGTACCGGAAAAATCATGAGAAACAAAGCTTATAAGAGCCATATCTTAACAAAGAAATCTCAGAAGAGAAAGAGAAATCTGAGAAAGGCCACTGTTGTTGATTCTACAAACCTGAAGAACATCAGGAAAGCACTGCCTTATTTATAAGAAGTAAGAAGACGAACAGGAGGAAATTAAGAAATGGCAAGAATTAAAGGCGGATTAAACGCAAAGAAAAGACATAACCGTACATTAAAACTGGCAAAGGGCTACAGAGGAGCTCGTTCTAAACAGTATAGAATCGCTAAACAGTCTGTAATGAGAGCACTTGCAAGCTCCTACGCAGGAAGAAAGCAGAAAAAACGTCAGTTCAGACAGCTCTGGATCGCACGTATCAACGCTGCAGCAAGAATGAACGGACTTTCCTACAGCAAGATGATGCACGGTCTTAAAGTTGCAAACATTGACATCAACAGAAAGATGCTTGCAGAGCTGGCTGTAAACGATGCAGCAGGATTTGCAGCACTTGCTGAGATCGCTAAAAAAGCTATCGCATAATTATCAAAGAGAGATTCAGGGAAGATTCCCTGTAAAAACAGGTCATATATCCATAACCGGATGTATGGCCTGTTTCTGTTTTCGTATGAATATGTCATGAATAAATTATGTTATAAATATAAATAATTTATAAATTTACACTTGCAATCATAAAACTCTGATGCTATAATCAAAACATTAAAGTATTAGTGAATGAAAGTAAGGAGGAGATTTATTATGAGAAACTGGAAAAAAGCCCTGAGCGTAACAGCAGCAGTTGCTATGGCGGCAACAATGGCTATGCCGGTATCCGTTTTTGCAGAAGGCGATGAAACATTTAAAATTGGTGTGATCGGACCGATGACCGGTGACTATGCACAGTATGGTACAAACGTTTACAATGCAGCACAGATTGCTATCAATGAAGTCAACGAAAACGGCGGCTTCAATGGCTATCAGGTAGAACTTCTGGCAGCCGGCGATGATATGGGTGATCCGGAAAAAGCGGTAAACGCATACAATGACCTTCTTGACAAAGGTATGCAGATGCTCTGCGGAACAGTTACCTCCGGTTCCTGTATTGCAGTAGGTGCAGAGGCGGCAGAGAGTACTTTCCTTTTCACTCCGTCTGCTACAGCAGTTGATTCTATCACATCCGGATCCAATGAATTCCGTATGTGCTTTACAGACCCGGCTCAGGGAGCGAAATCTGCACAGTATATCGGTGAACATGGACTTGCTACCAAGGTGGCAGTTCTTTACGACTCTATGGCAGACTACAACTCCGGTGTTCATGATTCTTTTGTAGAAGCAGCAGAGGAGAACGGACTGGAAGTAGTTGCAGATGAGGCTTACACAACAGACAACAATACAGACTATTCCGTACAGCTTAAGAAGATTGCCGACAGTGGCGCAGAACTTCTTTTCCTGCCGAACTACTATTCTGACAATGCACTGATCCTTCAGCAGGCATCAGAAGCAGGCATGGATATTAAGTTCTTTGGTGTTGACGGTATGGATGGTATCCTTAATGTAGAAAACTTTGATACTTCTCTTGCAGAGGGCGCTATGCTTCTGACTCCTTTCTCCGCTACAGCAGAGGATGAGGCAAGCCAGGCATTTGTAAAATCCTACAATGAACTTACAGGCGGAGAAACACCAAACCAGTTTGCAGCAGACGCTTATGATGTTATTTATGCAATGAAAGCAGCAGCAGACGCAGCAGAGATCACACCGGATATGGCAAATGAAGATATCAGCGCAGCAATGAGCGAAGCAATGCTCAGCACAGAGCTTGACGGACTTACCGGAAAAGCAAAATGGACTGAGGACGGCGAGTGCGATAAAGAGCCAAAAGCATTTGTGATCGAAGACGGTGCTTATAAAGAAATGGAATAATCAGTGAACCGCTGGTTTGCTCATTGATATTCAGGAGGACGGGGACAGTTGCCTTGCAGTGTAACTGTCCGCCGTTCCTTTTTATTAACTTTACGATAAGAGGTGCACTATGAGTTTTATATCTTATTTAAAAGATGGAATCAGCCTGGGCAGTATCTATGCGATCATTGCCCTGGGTTATACAATGGTGTATGGTATTGCGAAAATGCTGAACTTTGCCCATGGTGATGTAATTATGGTCGGCGCTTTTGTGATCCTTACTGCAATCACAAAAGCCGGTTTACCTCCGGCTGCGGCAATTCTGATATCCGTTGTATTTTGTACGGTGCTGGGCATTGTGATCGAAAAAATCGCATACCGCCCTCTGAGAAAAGCATCGTCTAATCTGGCAGTTCTGATCACTGCCATTGGTGTCAGCTACCTTCTTCAGAATCTGGCACTGCTTATTTTTGGCGCAGATGCCAAAAGCTTTGTAACCGTGATCGATGTTCCTTCCGTTTCTCTTTTTGGAGGTCAGCTTGTGATCAAGGGAATCACCATTGTGACCATTGTTGTCAGCGTGATCATTATGGTGGCTCTGACTTTCTTTGTACAAAAAACAAAACCGGGACGTGCCATGCAGGCAGTTTCTGAGGACCGGGATGCCGCTCAGCTGATGGGTGTAAATGTAAATGCAACCATTTCACTGACCTTTGCCATTGGTTCCGGTCTGGCAGCAATTGCCGGTCTTCTGCTTTGTTCTGCTTATCCGACTCTTACCCCTTATACAGGAGCCATGCCGGGTATCAAGGCCTTTGTTGCAGCGGTATTCGGCGGTATCGGATCGATTCCCGGAGCTATGGTAGGCGGAATCCTCCTTGGAGTAATCGAGATTTTCGGAAAAGCCTATATTTCTTCTCAGGTGGCAGACGCTATTGTGTTTGCAGTTCTGATCATCGTGCTTCTGGTGAAGCCTACAGGCTTGTTTGGCAAAAACATTCAGGAGAAAGTGTAAGGTGGATCGTATGAAGACTAAAATGAATAAAACAACAAAAAACAATTTTGTGACCTATGGCATTGTGATCCTTTTGTTTGTGATCGTTCAGACTCTTTCTGCCACAGGAAATCTTTCCAGACTTCTTACCGGACTTCTGGTTCCTCTTTGTGTTTATACTATTGCAGCGGTATCTTTGAACCTGGTAGTTGGATTTTCCGGAGAACTGAGCCTTGGTCATGCCGGATTTATGTGTGTGGGTGCTTATTCCAGCGCTTTGTTTTCACATATGACAGCAGATGCCCTTCCTTCTGTACCGAGATTTATTCTTGCAATTCTTGTGGGTGCAGTTGTGGCAGGAATTTTTGGCATCCTGATCGGTATTCCGGTACTGAGACTGCGTGGAGATTACCTTGCCATTGTTACCCTTGCTTTTGGAGAGATCATCAAAAACCTGATCAATATCCTTTATGTGGGAGTAGATGCAAACGGGATTCATGTGGCTACTACCTCTGCCGGTTTTAAACTTGCGGCAGGCGGAAAGAAGATCATGAAAGGTGCGCTTGGTATTTCCGGTACTTCTGCTCTTTATAAAGACATCAAAGGTCAGTTTTTCCTGATCGGTGTGATCCTTGTGCTGCTGACTCTGTTTATTGTACAGAATCTGGTGAATTCCCGAAGCGGACGCGCGATCATGTCTACAAGAGACAACCGGATCGCAGCAGAATCCGTAGGTATCAATGTAACGAAATACAAGCTCCTTGCTTTTACTGTTTCCGCAGCCCTGGCAGGTGTGGCAGGCGTGCTTTACGCGCACAACCTTTCCATGCTGAAGGTATCGGTATTTGACTATAATATGTCTATTCTGATCCTTGTGTATGTGGTTCTGGGCGGTATCGGAAATCTGAGAGGATCTATGATCGCGGCAATCATCCTCTATGCGCTTCCGGAACTGCTTCGCGGATTTGCAAACTATCGTATGCTGATCTATGCGATCGTACTGATCGTGATGATGCTCTTTAACTGGGCGCCGGCAGCCAGAAACTGGAGAAGCCGTATGGTAGAAAAATTTAAAGGCGGAAAAATGAAAAAGGAGGCAGCTTGACTATGGCAATGCTGGAAGTAAATCATCTGTCAATTCAGTTCGGCGGTCTTCGGGCGGTTGACGGTTTTCATTTAAATATTGAAAAGGGTGAGCTTTATGGTCTGATCGGTCCGAATGGTGCCGGAAAGACTACTGTGTTCAATCTTCTGACTGGCGTTTATAAGCCGACAGAGGGAATTATCCGGCTGGACGGCCAGGATATCACCGGAAAAAGTACTATTGAGATCAATAAGGCGGGAATAGCTCGTACCTTCCAGAATATCCGTCTGTTTAAGGATATTCCGGTGTTGGATAATGTAAAGGTGGGACTGCACAATCATTATCAGTATTCTACATTGACAGGTATCTTAAGACTGCCAAAATACTTTAAAATAGAAAAAGAAATGAACGAAAAGGCCATGGAAATCCTGAAGGTCTTTGATCTGGATAAGGAAGCGCATCTTCTTGCAGGAAACCTTCCTTATGGAAAGCAGCGTAAACTGGAGATTGCCCGTGCGCTGGCCACAGATCCGAAGCTTCTTCTTCTGGATGAGCCGGCAGCGGGAATGAACCCAAATGAAACACAGGAACTGATGGACACCATCCGTTTTGTACAGGAACATTTCCATATGACCACTCTTCTGATCGAACATGATATGAAACTGGTAGGCGGTATCTGTGAAAAACTGACAGTGCTGAACTTTGGACAGGTTCTGACTGAAGGGGAAACCTCTGAAGTTCTGAACAATCCTCAGGTTATCACTGCATATCTGGGAGAATAGGAGGAAATCGGTTATGGCAATGTTGGAAGTAAAGGATCTGCAGGTATATTATGGTGTGATCCAGGCGCTGAAAGGGATTTCCTTTGAGGTGAATCAGGGGGAGGTAATTGCGCTGATCGGTGCCAATGGTGCCGGAAAAACGACCACCCTGCAGACACTTACCGGAATCCTGCAGGCAAAATCCGGAAGCATTATGTTTGAGGGAAAGGATCTGACGAAGGTACCTGCCCATAAGATTGTGGAAATGGGAATGGCACATGTCCCGGAAGGAAGACGTGTGTTTGCAGATATGTCAGTTTATGAAAATCTTCTCATGGGCGCTTATACACGCAAAGATAAAAATGAGATCGCGGAAAGCCTTGAAATGGTCTATAAACGATTCCCGCGTCTGAAAGAGCGCCAGGGACAGCGTGCAGGAACACTGTCCGGCGGAGAACAGCAGATGCTGGCCATGGGACGTGCACTGATGAGCAGACCCAGGATCATCCTGATGGATGAGCCGTCTATGGGGCTTTCCCCTATTTTTGTAAATGAGATTTTTAATATCATCAAGGATGTAAGCGAAGGCGGTACTACCGTTCTTCTGGTAGAGCAGAATGCCAAGAAGGCTCTTTCTATTGCTGACAGGGCATATGTGCTGGAAACGGGAAATATCACCCTGGAAGGAAAGGCAGAGGATCTTCTTCATAATGAAGCTGTCCAGAAGGCTTATCTGGGTGAATAAAAGACAGCATGGCAGAGCGGAATCTGCCGGGGATCATGCAAGGAGGAAAGAAAATGGATGAAAATATTGTGATTTCCATCGCAAGACAGTATGGAAGCGGCGGTCGTACCGTAGGAAAAATGCTTGCAGAGAAGCTGGGGATTTCTTTTTATGACAAAGAGATCATCCGTATGGCTTCCGATGAGAGCGGAATTGACCTGAAGCTTTTTGGAAAGGTGGAAGGCGGAGACAGTGTAAAGCCGTCCTTGTTCAATAAAAATACGATTTACAAAGGAAAACTTCATCAGCCGGACAGTAAAGAGTTTATCTCAGATGAGAATATTTTCAGCTATCAGGCAAAGATTGTAAATGATCTTGCAGAAAAGGAATCTTATGTGATCGTAGGACGCTGTGTCAATTATGTTATGAAAGACCGCCCGAATACGCTTCGTGTATTTATTCATGCACCCTGGGAATTTCGAGTAGAGCAGGCATCCGAAAAGATTTCCGGATCCAGAGAAGATATAGAAAAATTTCTTTTGAAAGATGATAAAAGAAAACAGGATTATTACCGTAGATTTACCGGCGGCATATGGAATGACGCGACAAATTATGATCTCTGCCTGAACAGCGGAAAGCTTGGATTTGAAAAATGTGTGGAAGCCATTGAAGCACAGCTTAAGATCATGTTTGATAAGTAAGAAAAAAAGGTACCGGAGTTTTCCAAAAGAGGAAGGCTTCGGTATTTTTTCTTTTTTTGCGCATATATTGTGCAGAAGAGAAGACTGCAGGAGCGGATTATGAAAAAAACTTGCAAATGGTATTGGAAACGTATCGTGGCAGGGGTTTTTCTTCTGCTATATGCAGCTTCAGGGTGGATAAATAAAAATGGAACGTGGAAAGTTGTGGATACAGCAGCCCGCATGATCGCAGGAGAGGGGATGCAGAAGCTGGTGCAGGATACGTTTGATCCTCCTCTTGTGGCATTGACGTTTGATGACGGACCGAGTGAAAAGTACACAGAAAAGATCCTGGATGGTTTAAAAGAAAGAAATGTAAAGGCATCCTTTTTTCTTCTTGGAAAAAGTATGGAAGGAAATGAAGAGATTGTAAAAAGAATGTACAGAGAAGGACATTTAATAGGTAATCATACATTTCATCATGTACAGCTTGATAAAGTGTCTGATGCAGAGGCAAAAATGGAAATTCTGCAGACGAACAACCGGATTTACGAGATTACAGGAGAATATCCTGTTTATCTGAGACCCCCGTATGGTGCGTGGAACAAAGAAATGGAACTTCAGGTAGAAATGATTCCGGTTCTGTGGAATATTGATACGCTTGACTGGAAGACAAAAAACGTGTCTTCTATTCTTCAGATCGTGAGGAAAAACGTGAAAAACGGATCCATTCTTTTGATGCATGATGAATATGAATCTACGGTGGAGGCAGCGCTGAAAATTGTAGATGAACTCAAAGAAGAGGGATGCAGGTTCGTGACAGTTGACCGTCTTATTCTGCCATGATGCTTGCTTTTTCTGTTTTTTTTAGATATACTGTTACTGAATAACAGAAAGCTATATACAAAGGAGAATTGTTATGGGTCGTTTTTTTAATATGGATAATAAATTCTTTGTTTTTATGGGAAGAATCGCAGATCTTTGTATGCTGAATATCCTTTGCATTGTCTGCTGTATTCCGGTGATCACGGCAGGAGCATCTCTGACTGCCCTGTACTATGTGACCATGAAGATGGTGAGAAACGAAGAATCTTATATTTTCCGCAGTTTTTTTAAATCCTTTAAACAGAACTTTAAACAGGCAACCGTGATCAATCTGATCATGCTGGCGGCAGCGGCGCTTCTTTATTTGGATACCCGTATTACAAAAGCAATGGCAGATCCAATGGGAAAGATTCTTACAATGATCTTTGCGCTGTTTACTATGATCTATTTGATCATTCTGCTGTATTTGTATCCGGTGCTGGCGAAGTTTTATAATTCTATTAAAAATACATTTAAGAATGCACTTTTGATGGGAATCCGCCATCTTCCGTATACTTTTTTAATGCTTGTTATTTGTGCCAGCCCGCTGCTGATTCTTTTTATCCCATCTTTTCAGATACAGATGTTCCTGATTCTTTTGGTCATTCTGTTCGGGCCTGCACTTGCGGCATACTGTAATTCACACTTTTTTGTTAGGATTTTTGATAAATATATTCCAGAGGAAGCAGAGGCTTCAGAGGAAACTGAGGTAATATCCTGATGACAGAACAAAACAGAGAAAACCGGGAACAGCGTAAAAGCTGGAACGGGAAACCTTATCGCTCCCTGGACTATATGCTCAGGGAGCGTTTTGGAGAAAAAGTATATAAGGTAACCCTGAATGGAGGAATGTCCTGCCCTAACCGAGACGGTACTCTTGGAAAGAGAGGATGTATTTTCTGCAGTGAGGGAGGGAGCGGAGACTTTGCCGCAGACGCTTCCCTGTCTGTTACAGATCAGATTGAGAGTCAGATAGCAATTTTATCAGGCAAACGTCCTATACAGAAATATATTGCATATTTTCAGGCGTACACCAATACGTATGCCCCCGTAGAATATTTAAAAAAAATTTTTACAGAGGCCATAGCGCATCCGAAGATCGCTGCATTGTCCATAGGTACCAGGCCAGACTGCCTGGGGACAGATGTACTGGAACTTTTGAAGGAGCTGAATCAGGAGAAACCTGTGTGGGTAGAACTGGGGCTGCAGACAATCCATGAAAGATCAGCTCAGTATATCCGAAGAGGCTACAGACTGGATTGCTTTGAGCAGGCAGTAAGAGAACTGCGGAGCCGGGAACTGGAAGTGATCGTTCATACGATCCTGGGGCTGCCGGGAGAAAGCAGAGAGGATATCCTTGAGACGATGCATTATCTTAATAAAAAAGATATCCAGGGAATTAAACTTCAGCTGCTTCATGTTCTGAAAGGAACAGATCTTGCATATGATTATCTTGCAGGAAAGGTTCCCATATATGAAAGAGAAGAGTATCTGGATCTGGTGATCAGTTGTCTGGAAAATCTGGATCCGGAGATCGTGATACACAGAATCACAGGGGATGGACCGAAGGATCTTCTTTTGGCTCCTTTGTGGACAGGAGGGAAGAGAGAAGTCCTGAATCTGCTTCATCACAGAATGAAGGAAATGGACACCTGGCAGGGAAAGCAGCTTGGTACTTCTCTGTAATTGAGAAAGAGGTGATGAAATGGCTGAACCATTTACAATTTATAAACTTATCGTACTTTATATGGCCAAAAATTCGAAACAGGAACTTAGAAATTCACAGATTTCGGAATTTATACTTGATCGTGAATATACGGATTATCTCCATCTTCAGCAGGTACTTTCCGAACTGGTGGAAACAGGGCTTTTGAAACGGCGGACCGTATCAAACAGTTCTCTTTACGAACTGACAGAGGAGGGAAGCGATACGCTTTCATATTTTGAGAAAGATCTGTCTCCGGATATTAAAAAAGAGATCGACGAATTTCTGAAAGATTATGGGTGCAGGATTCCGGACCGTATCCTGATGCCTGCTGATTACTATACTACTCCTCAGGGAAATTATGCAGTCCGATGTCAGCTGATCGAGAAAGATATGACAATTATGGATCTTACCCTTGCAGCGCCGAATAAAGAAGCTGCACGGGCAATCCGCAGAAACTGGCCTCAGAAGTGCCAGGATATTTATTCTTCATTGATGGGAGAACTGATCTGACATTTTTTCCTATGTTAATAATGTTAATAGAGATATCTCGTGAAAAATCAAACAGTATTCTTGTGGCTCTTTCTCAGAAATAAAATTGCTCTGAGAAAGAGCTTTTTTGAAAAATTCAAAAGAAGAACTACTGCAAACATTAAAGCTTTGGTCGGAATAATTTGTCGGATTTTGTCGAAATATTCTTATATCTTTTCTTTGGAATCCATTGACATCTGAAAATCTCTGCGCTATTCTTATTATATAAGAACAGTTTGTACTATCTGTACTTTTGTGATCATGATCATAAGTCCTCTGCATTTCTGCAGATTCTAGAGGACGTAATTCTGGCATATCGCCGACATTTTCACATGATTGTAAATTTTTATGTTGGCTGAGCCGGGAAGACGCACCGAAGGAGTATGTCCTTTTCCGGGCAGCCGGAAAAGGAGAAATTATGGCTTATAAAAAACGGAAACTTGAAGACTTAAACGTACTGGATGATTTTATGTTCAGTGCCGCCGCTTCTGACGAGGAAGTGGGAAAGGAATTTTGCAGAACTATGCTTTCAGTACTGCTTCAGAAAGAACTGGGAGAAATTCAGATAACAGCGCAGAAGACGATACTGCCCTGTACACCGGAAATGCGGGGAATCCGCATGGACGTAGAGGTAAAAGAACCCCTGGAGGATAAAGAAACACTTCCGTCGCTAAATGTTTATGATGTAGAACCCCATCTGAGGAAAGAAAAGTATTTTCCAAGGCATAACCGTTTTTATCAGGCAAAGATAGACAGCCGTTACATAAGAAGCGGCGAAAAGGATTTTAAAAATCTTCCCAATCTTTTTGTACTGACGATCACGGAATATGATCCTTTTGGAAAAGACCAGATGATCTATACCGTAAGCAACAGCTGCCGGGAAGAACCAGGGCTGAAGTACGATGACGGACTGGTATTTTATTATTTTAATACCAAAGGAAAAAAGGGTGGGACACCGGAAATCCGGGCCATGCTGAAATACATGATGGAAAGCACGGAGAAAAATGTGGTAAATGAAGATATCCGGAATCTGCACAGGTGTGTGGAACGAGTGAAAGTTCTGCCGGAGGTCAGGGAGGAGTTTATGAGATTTGAAGATGTAATCGCATGGGAAAAAGAAAAGTCTCATGAAGAAGGAATAGAGGAAGGACGTAAAGAAGGAATAGAAGAAGGACGTAAGGAAGGACGTAAGGAAGGAATAGAAGAAGGACGCAAAGAAGGACGCAAAGAAGGAATAGAGGAAGGGCGTATAAGGATGCTGATAGAAATATCTCGAGAAAGCGGATTATCTGATGAAAAGATCCTGAAACAGCTGATGGACAAATGCAGGCTTACAGAGAAAGAAGCCTGGAAGTATTTGATGTAATATTGAAAAATAGGTAGATGTGGATAAGTATTAAGGAAACTTCTTCTCAGAAAATAAAATCTTTCTGAGAGGGAGTTTTTTGTGGGAAAAAGGATGGGAAATAATAAAGAAATAGAAAAACATGTGGATAATCATTATAAGACACTAAAACAATGTGGATAAATTTTATGGACGATAGTGCAAATAAAAGTTCTTTAAGTACCATTGACAAAAGTATACGGGGGGGGGGTATAATGAGAACGATATATAAGTAGGGGCGGTTTGCCCTCATGTAGAGATGGAGGAAAAGAGGCTATGAAAAACAAAGTAGTAAGAAAACTTCTTATGATCGGTCTCAGCTCTTCTGTTGCTTTAACAAGTACTGTAGGTGTTACAGCAGCATCTATGGATACCGCACTTGAAGCAGTAGCTGAGGATGAGACAGAAGCAGAAGAAACTGACAGCGAAGAAGACGTGACAGAAGAAACAACAGAAACTGAAACAGAAGAAGTAACTGAAGAGACTACTGAAGATGCAGGTGCAGGTGAAGAGACAACAAAATTAGTATATCTGCATTTTATCAAGGAAGATGATAAAACTCCTTTTGGAAATGTTGTAAGATTAGTAGTTGATATCAATGCTAAATCTATTCATACAAGTGACATTCCATTCCCAGAAGGTTGGGAGTGGGCTCAGGGAACAGGTGATATTTCTATTGGTAGTGAGCCTGGGGCAGATATCGACATAGAGATAAGAGAGAAAGCTCCAGTTGCGGAGACAAGAAAAGTATATGTAAGCCTGATCGATGCAGATGATAAGACAGCAGTGGGAGCACCACAGACAATCGAGATTGGCGCAAAAGATACAACATTCCATACAGATAAACTTACATTACCAGAGAACTATGAGTTTGTAATTGGTAAGGGAGATGTTTATGTTGGAGAAGGGGATTCTGTAAACGTAGAGGTAAGAAAGAAAGCCCCAACAGCAGAAACAAGAAAAGTATATGTAAGCCTGGATTGGTGCAGAAGATACAGTATTCCATACAAGTAAAATTACATTACCAGAAGGTTATGTATTTGCATATGGTGATGGAGATGTTTATATTGGTGAGTATGATACTGTTAATATTGAAGTAAGAAAGAAGGCTCCGGTAGTAGAAGAAAGAGAAGTGTATGTGAGCCTTATTGATACAGACGATAAGACAGCAGTAGGAGCACCACAGGCAATCAAAATTGGTGCAGAAGATACAGTATTCCACACAAGCAAACTTACATTACCAGAAGACTATGAATTTGCATATGGTGATGGAGATGTTTATATCGGCGAAGGTGACACAGTAAACGTAGAAGTAAGAAAGAAAGCAGCAGAAGAAAAAACAGTATATGTAAGCTACATTGACGAAGAAACAAAGATTCCTCTTGAGAATGCAATCGAAGAGATCAAAGTAGCAGCAGATGCAACAATGTTCAACACAAGCGTTCTTACAGCAGTACCGGCAGGCTATGAGCTTTGCAGCGTAGGCGATGTATATATCGGCGAAGGCG
>JAETOL010000071.1 GCA_021771755.1 Lachnospiraceae bacterium
TAATCGCTGTCTTGGCACCAAGTATATGTTCCAGCAGGGAGGGTATAACGATGGCCGAGTATATATGTGGAACGCTCATATGCTTCCAAAACTTCTACGTCTTTTGAAGATTCTACAACGATTCGATCTCTATTATATCGGGGGATAAAGTATTTCTGTACCTCACCTACATAGCGAGTGTATTCTGGTTTGTATTGTAACCAGATACGCTTATGAGAGGGAACAGAATAATTTACGGATACAGTAGAAGAAAAAGTTTCTGTGTACTGCGTTCCGATTTCACTCTCAAGAGCATCAAGGTACTTTCCAGTTAGTTTGGCACTGATAGATCCGGAAGCAGATGCAGTAAAAGTTACAGTAGAAGATTGAGTTGTATCAGTGGCATTTCCCCAGGGATCAGAGATGATAGAGTAATCACCATAGACCTTTTTTCCGCTACCGGAATCAGGAACAAAACGATATTTGTACGAAAAAGCTCCACTGAGATTTGGGTCATCAGAAAGATTCGGTGTAGATGTTTTCTCAGAAGAAGAGCTGCTGGGAACAGGAACAGACGCAATTAGATTGGCAGGATAAAGAAAACGCTGTTGCCATAACCAACAATGAGCTGATAATTCTCTTTTTCATCTCCATGATAGCTCCTTTCTAAAGAACGGGTGGTTAGCATTAGCTAACTAAAAATTATCATAAAAATGTTATAATGTCAATAAAATCGGAACGAATAAGAAAAAATTAGATAAAATGACGAAATTTAAAAATGGAAAGTGTGGATACACTTGCGAGGCAAGAGTCTTTGCGCTCTTGTGGAGCCGACCGGGAGCAGCGGGAAACCGTAGCAGTCGGAAGCTCCGGCGTTCCCTCGCGGGAGCGCGCAAAAGCACTTTCATACTGACGCCCCAACGGGGCGGCGGTGTGAAAGTGCTTTTGCGTTACTTTCTCCCCTGAGAAAGTAACAAAGAGGGGTTGCCCCCTTGCGGGGGCTATGGTAAGATGGGATTTATAAGGGCTAAGGACGATAGAAAGGACAGGTGATTTTATCGGTACAACCATATCCGGCATGATAGGGCCAGGCAGTATCAGCCACAATAACCGGAAGTTTTTTGCGGAGAATGTAGACCGGAGCCGGACGGAGCAGAATGTGGTCTTTTGCAACGAGGATCAGAGGCAGGTCTACCATGAACTCTTTGACGAGGCCCTGGCCGCCTACAACACCAAAAAGAAAAAGACCAGGGATAAGATCACAGACTATTATGAGCATATCCGGCGGGGAAAGCAAGAGAAATTATTTCACGAGGCAATCTTCCAGATCGGCAACCTGGCGGACTGCGGGTGCGGCTCCCCTGGAGGGGAACGGGCGGCGGCAGCTCTCAAGGAATTTGCGGAGTCCTTCCAGGAGCGCAATCCCCATCTTCGGGTATTCAATATGGTGCTGCACATGGACGAGGCCACGCCCCATCTCCATGTGGACTATATACCGGTAGCCACGGAGCAGAGCCGGGGCCTCCCCACCAGGGTTTCCATGAAACAGGCGTTAAAGCAGCAGGGCTTTGTGGGCCAGGGGCGAAAGCAGACGGAATGGAACGCCTGGATGGAGCGGGAGAAAGTGGTCTTGAAGGAGATCGCCCAGGCGTATGAGTTTGAGATCATCAGCCTGGGCGGTGGCCGTCCGCACATGGATCTTCCGCAGTACCGGGAGGCGGCGCAGCGGCTGGAGGCCGTCCAGGAGCAGGTGACGGCAGCGGAACAGGATATAGCCGAGCTGGAGAAGCAGAAGAAGGCCCTACAGGGGACTGTACGGCGGCTCCAGGCGGCGGAGAAGGTGCGGGTTGACCTGGAGGCGATACAGCCGGAGAAAACGCTTACAGGGGCCGTCAGGGGCGTTACGGTGGAACAGGTGGAGGATATTAAGGCGGCGGCGATCCGTGGGGCCGCTGCGGAGCATGATGTGCGGGAGCTGAAGAAGGAAAACCGACAGCTTCACAGCCAAATGCCGTCTATCAGAGAACGGCTGAAGGAGGCCGAAGAACGGAAGAAGATCGAGCAGGAGAACAAGAAGCTAAAAAGCTATGTGGCGGTGTTGGAGGATGAACTGGTCAAAGAACGGAATTTCATTGAGAAGCTGGTGGCGGGTCTGAGCGATGCCCTGGACTTCCTGGAAAAGCATTTGCCGGAGCCGCTGCACCCTCTCCTTGAGAAGCTGCAGAAGCTGGTGAACGCGCCGGAGGTGGTAATGCGCGGTATGGATCAGCCGGAGCCGGAACAGGAGCCGGAGCGCGGCCATACCTGGGGCGATATGAACTTGTAAAAAATAAGCCTATCCAGCGGACTTGAAAGACCAGCCCGGACAGGCTATAATAACAACTAAAAATAGGGAAAAAATTTATTGATAATATATGCCTGCCTGTAGGGGGCAGTGGTAGGGTGAGAATATGCCGAAATCTGGTTTGTCAAAAAATAGGGAAAAAATTTATTGATAATATATGCCCCCCTAAGGGTCTTTAGGCCTTAAAAAAATCTCTTGAATTTTTCTCTCGGACAGTGAGAAAGTCGGAAGGGAAAAGGGGGGTGAGCGGCGGGGTGTGGGAATGTGGTAAACCCGCAGGGTTTTCCATCATTTCCATGCCCCAGAGTGAGGGGGGAAAGGGGGAGGTGACTTTCTCTTTAAGGCCCCGGAGGGGCCGCTCTTTGGCTCCCCCTTTCCCCCCTGTGGGTTTGTAGAATGTATGAAAAGAGGTGTAAGGAATGGAGGATCAGCAAGCAGCATTGGAACGGTTGCGGGAATTGTACCGGGAAAAGAATGAGCATTTGGTGAAGTTTTTAGAGCCGGTGGAGCCGTATGCGTTTTATCGTGAGATTTTCCCCGTGGGTAGCTTTGAGAGGAAAGGCCATTTTGAGGACGCGAAGGGTAACGGGATCGCGGTGACGGTGCCGAAGGCTGCGGGGATTGCCTTGGAGATTGAAGGTGACGGCAAGGCCAAACGCTATACCATCACGGACGAGCTGTCGGAGCTGTCGGAGGTTTTTGATACGGACTTTACTATCATGTCCCCTCTGTCTTACTTTGGGCGCCGACGGTGCGGAAAGAATGCCTGGTATCTCTATGCCCTGGTTTTTGACTTGGATGGGGTTGGTATGCCCCAGCTCCGGGACACGCTGCACCAGATGAACAAGGATATTCTTCCCCAGGCAACCTTTGTTGTAAACAGTGGGACGGGACTTCACTTGTATTATGTCCTGGAAGAACCGATTCCTATGTACCCTCATAACCAGAAATGCTTGAAGGAATTGAAGTATGCCCTTACCCGGCAGATATGGAACAGGTACACTTCTACCATCAAGGAACCGCAGATGCAGGGTATTTTGCAGGGGTTCCGGGTGGTCGGTTCCGGCTCCAAACTGGGCCGGGAGTACCCTGTGACGGCGTATCGGCTCGGTGGGAGGGTGACGCTGGAAAGGCTGCTGGACTTTATCCCAGACAGCAACGGGGAGCAACAATACCTTGTGGGCCTTATGCGGAAAGGACGACTCTCGCTGGCCGAGGCGAAGGAGAAGTACCCGGACTGGTACGAGCGGCGGATCGTCAAGAAGGAGCGGCGGGGCCGCTGGACGGTCAAGCGCGACCTTTACGACTGGTGGCTGCACCGGATCAGGGATGAGATCAGGGTGGGCCATCGGTTTTATGGCATTATGACGCTGGCGATCTATGCGAAGAAGTGCGGGATCAGTGAGGACGAGTTGCGCCGGGACGCTTTCTCGCTGTTGAAACCTTATGACGATATGAGCGTGGAGGACATCAACCGCTTTACAAAAGATGATGTGGTGTGCGCCCTGGAGATGTTCAACGAGGACTATGTGACATTCCCCAGGGACGATATAGCGAAGCTCTCCGGCCTGACTATGCCTGTTAATAAACGGAATTGGCGCAAGCAGGAGCAGCATTTGAGGATAGCAAGGGCAACGAGGGACATAATCCATGATAATTGGCGTGAAGGTAATGGTCGCCCGTCAGCCCAGGATTGTGTGTATGAATGGCGGCGGCAGCACCCGGAAGGCCGTAAAGCCGACTGTCACCGGGACACGGGTCTTGATCCGAAAACGATCCGCAAGTGGTGGGACTGCCCGCCTCTGGCTGTGCGTGTCTAGGATGGGCATATTACGGTGCGTGTTAGCCCCTCCCAGGTGGTGAGTGATCTGCTGGTAGAGGTTTTGGGTCAGAGCGAGGATTAATGGTGTTTTCCGGCCCCAGGATGGCTTTTCCGGCTCTCCGAGGGGAACTATACTGCCCCCCTCTTTACTGTGCCCGGAAACACGCATAAATCAAGGCTTTTTCACCCCCTAAATGTCTACATACCAGGTGTGACGGTGTTGTGTTCAGATAACTTTTAAGCATTGACAAAATGATAACTTTTTCGTATAATGTAAGAGGATAGGGGGAAGAATAAATTGCACGAGATTATTTTTTATGAAGATAGTAGCGGAAAAAATCCTGTCCGTGAATATATGCGGGAGCTGGAGAAAAGCAAGAGCAAGGACAGCCGGATAAAGCTGAACAAGATCAATGATTACATACAGGCTTTGAGCGTGTATGGAGTAGCGGAGTTAAGCGAGAACTATGTGAAGCATTTGGACGGCGAGATATGGGAGCTACGTCCGATTCGTGACCGGATATTATTTGCCGGAGTGATCGGCGGCCGGTATGTGCTGCTTCATCAGTTTATGAAACAGACACAGAAAACGCCTGCCAGAGAGATTGAAAAGGCCAAACGGGAATTAGCTGATTTCAGAGAAAGGAGCGGTTTATAATGAGTGTTGAACTGAATGGTTTTAAGTGGGCTACTTGGGATGATGTACGCAAGGAAGTTTTCACCCCGGAGGAAATTGCAGAGAGTGATCTGCGGGTGGCTCTTATTGGAGAGCTGACTAAGGCCAGGAAGGAAAAAGGGATCTCCCAGCGAGAACTGGAGGAACTAAGCGGCGTAAAACAGCCAGTGATCGCCAGGATGGAGAATGGCATCACGACACCAAACTTGAGTACGGTTTTGAAAGTCCTTGCCCCCCTCGGAAAGACTTTGTATATTGGAGATTTGAAGCAGGGCTGATGAACATTTTTACCGTAATGACTGAGGACTTCGGTAAAAAATGAGGCCGCATGGTCCACAGAAACTTAGTGGTTTCTATGGGCAGCGGCCTTTTGGGAGTATTGAATAATTGCCGCCAAAACTGGAGCGAAAATCCGATATGGGTTTTGCCCTGTTTTCGTGGAGAAAGGAGAGGCGCATGAGCTGGGATAAAGAGAGGATCGCGCAGCTGCAGCTCCCCGATCCGGCAGACGAAGATCCGCACCCTCGTCTGCTCCTGGATGGGTACGGCGTACACGCCGGGCAGGGGTTTACGGCCCTGTTCCCTGACGGGTGGCATGAGATTACCCTGGAAGTGGCATGGGAGCCGACAGGTCCCGGATGCTGGTACATATCAACGCCTGGATTTGAGGGTGTGTGTCCTATTGGCCTGTTTGTGAAGGTATGAAAACGATCCGGCAGATAGCCGACGAGATAGGGGTATCAAAGCAGGCTGTTTATAAGCGGTACAAGGGAAAGCTGCATACGGTTTGCGCTCCGTATGCGCATACGGAGCAGGGGGTCTTGTATCTATCGGAGCAGGCTGAAACACTGATAAAACAAGACTTTTTGAAAGATGACCGCTCCAATGGAGCGCATACGGATATGCATACGGAGCACTCCATTGGAGCGGTGCCGGAGCAGCCGCAAGAGGCCAGTGTGGTGGCAGTTTTACAGGCCACCATCGACACGCTGCAGGGGCAGCTTGAAGTGAAAGACCAGCAGATTGAAAAGCTGACGGAGGCTCTGGTTGCCGCCCAGCAGACAGCGGCAGCGGCCCAGGCCCTCCATGCGGGTACGATCCAGCAGCAGCTTCTTACCGGGGAGGCTAAAGAGGACCAGCCGAACCAGGAGTGGGAGAAAAGGAGAGGCTGGTTTAATAAGTTGTTTCGAGGGTGAAGTTATATTTACATGGTAGACAAAGATACAGGCAATAAAAGCCGACCTTTATTGGCCGGCTCTTATTGCCTGTAATAGATTTTATGAATCGAGAGAATAACTTACGGCTAAGTCTTTAGCTAATAGACTATCAATAATATCGCTGATTTCTGAGTTATGTGGTTGTGAGATAAAGGTAATTTCTGAGCCATAATGTGAACTGTAAAAAGATTCTCCTAAGAATAGGTTAAAAAATGGACTGATTTTACGATCACCTTGTGGTAAAGTACTATCAAGTTGAGGAGAATTAAGAATAAAATCAATAAAATTCTGGGTTATTTTTCCTGATATAATTGAACCATACTTCCAATCTGACGGACAGATATTTCCGTATTGGAGTACTTGCTGTATAGTATCTTGTTCATCAGACCAGCAATGAATTGAAAAATCTCCTCCGAGATTGTCGATCAAAAATATTTGGGCTAAAGATTTCCACCATGAAGTATAAGTCGTTTGCTTGTTGATGATTTCTATATATGTATACATAAAAGGCCCTTTTTATTTAGCCGGTACAAGGGGAAGGGGATCTAATGGGATAACTAGGTCGACGAGGGTAACGATGAGAAGTCCGCCAATAACTACAGTCGCAAAGAAGTTCGCCTCACTTAGTACATTGCTAATAGATTTTGCAACGACATCTACGAATTCTGTAACGGCATTAGTCCAATTATTGTCGTTACAATGCCTAAAGACTTCTACTTTCTTTACACTGTCCCAAACGATCATACATTCTTTCCCATTTTGGTAGACGGCTTTGAAGATATGATAATTTGCAATGTCTTTTCCTGTTTCAGTATTTCTGATATGTAGATTAACGTGGTTAACCACTCCATAGGGACCTACTCTATGTGTGTGAGGGTTAGTAAGTGAAAACTCAATATTTCCGACTGACATAGGCCCCCAATAGAGCCCAGCACTTCTTGTAACGAGGTTTACAATTTGAGTATCAGATTGAATCGTTGTAGGAGCCGCGGCAAAAGCAGGGGTTGTAAGAGAGGTAAGGATGGAGAGAAGCAGGAGAAAAGAAATAATTCTCTGTTTCATATTGGATAGCTCCTTTCTTTTGCATTGTCGCATAGTGGCATACTTAATTTCGGAATCCTGTTACCAATCTGTGTGATGCATAAGGGGAAGGTCTATCTTAATTCTCCTGAAAAGATCATAACACACAACAGACAAAATATAAAGAAAAAAACATTGAATTTTATTAAAATTAACAAATTAAAAGGGAGAAGATAGAAACAATAATTAGATTGACCAATATGAAAAAGAAACCCTGACCTTTTTTTTACGAAAGGTCAGAGTTTCTTTGTTCACTGTTTATTTCGACGTTCTAATGAGAAAAAAATACCAATGAAAAATAATAAGAGACTGAAAATGAAAATTGAAATGGAAGTTGGGTCAGTAGTTTCGCTTGGGATAACAGATAAGTTGGAAAATGCAAGAAGAATTATTCCTTGGTACAGGCGATTTCCAATAAAAATAATAGCAGATGCGATAATTAGGGAAGGGCCTAAATACGGATTTTTTTTCATGGACAAAACCTATTAATTCTGAATGACGGGAGGCTTTTTACTCATATAATCGCTGTCTTGGCACCAAGTATATGTTCCAGCAGGGAGGGTATAACGATGGCCGAGTATATATGTGGAACGCTCATATGCTTCCAAAACTTCTACGTCTTTTGAAGATTCTAC
>JAETOL010000072.1 GCA_021771755.1 Lachnospiraceae bacterium
TTTACTGCTTCATCTTTGAATGATTTGTCGTATTGCATTTTTCTCACCTTCCTATGCATTGATAATATCATAGATTTGGTGAGTTTTGCGACTCTACTTTAATGATAGCACTCCAATCCCTGTTACCATTGTTTTTATCAAACTCCAGTATACAGGTAAATCCACGTTGCTACAAATGTGGGGTCACTTCATATTGTCCTACACGCTGAAACCATACCAGCGTTTTTCAAAATAGCGTCTGGGAACTTTGCCCGCAATCACCAGAAATCCCTCTTTTTCCAGTTCCTGATTCAGCTTACGAATCAACTTGTAAGCATGACCTACAGAAACACCCAGCATTTCTGCAAGTTCATTTGCAGTAATATAAATCTTGTTGTTTTCTGCCATATATGCATCCTCCTTTTCTTTTTATAGCGATATCGCTACATTTTATATTCCCATTATATGTAGCGACTCCGCTATTGTCAAGTATTTTGAAATGCTAGTAGAAAAATTTTTTCAAACATGGTATAATGTAGCCATCTCGATACATGGAGGACGATAAGAATGACCATAGGAGAAAAAATCAAATACTGCAGAAAGCAAATCGGAATCACGCAAGATAAACTGGCTGAGCTGACCGGTATCCATCCGGTTTCTATCCGAAAATACGAAACCAATAAAATGCAGCCACAACCTCCTCAGTTAGAGAAAATTGCAGCTGCACTTGGTGTCAGTTATAATGCTTTGAATGGCAGTGATACTGCCGGACTTCGTCTGGAAACAGTCGGTGATTTGATGGGTGTACTTATGGTGCTTTGTAATTCTGGCATCCTCCAGATCAGCGGAGAGCGTGGAGAAGACAATCTGTTAAAGAATGATACCGTATCTATCCATCTGAATCCGGTTCTTTCTTCTTATCTCGAAATCGGATATACCAGCAGAGGGAAAGCACATACGCTGTCTTTGCAGGATGCTTTGTTGAATATCAGAAGTTATAAGGTATTTAATGACTTATTGAAATGGGAAAAAATGAATTTTATCTACCAGAGTGCTTTGAAATCCGCTGGTGATAATCCAAATGAAGCTACGCAGGCAGCTATAGGTGAAATAGCAGAAACAAAAGAAAAAGTGGAATTGGAATTGCAGAAATCACAAATAACTCTTTACACTGCATAGGAGATTTATATATGGATAAGAAATATCAAGTTTTCGTTAGTTCAACATATGAAGATTTAAAAGTTGAAAGAGCCGCTGTATTTAGCTGCTTATTAGACAATAACTGTATTCCTGTTGGTATGGAACAGTTTCCTGCAAGTCCTTTGAGTCAATGGGCCTATATCACCAAAATGATAGATATAAGCGATTATTACCTACTCATAATTGCTGGACGATATGGTTCCATAGACCCTGATGTTAATATGAGTTATACAGAAAAAGAATTCCATTATGCCCAAGAAAAAGGTATACCAATTTTAGCCTTTTTACATCAGCATCCAGAAAACATACCTTTGGCAAAATCTGAGCAAAATGATTTCGGTCGTGAAAAATTAAATGTCTTCAGACAAAAAGTGCAAAATAGTGGAATCCATGTGAATTACTACAATGATGAAAACGAATTAAAATATAAAATAGGAACATCGATAACTAAAACTATTGCAGACTGTCCCGCAATAGGATGGGTTAGGGCAGACCAAGTAGAAAAACTAATTCAAGGCAGCGAATATGTTTCATCTATTAAAGAATTACAAAACAGCCTTTCACAAATGCAATCCATATTAAGTGATAAGATTGATAAAACAGCTCCTACTTGGGAACCCATTTCCAAGGAAGATATTCAACAATTATTTGAAGAGACCTCTCCCATGCCTTCATCTTCAACACCTGATTTAAGTAAAGAAGCTAAACAACTTCTTGGCGAAGCTTGTTCTGATCCCAGTGGACAAATACTAAAAATTCGTACTTTATCAGGTGTATCAATTACAACTAATCAAAAAGAAATGCTTCCTGACAATAATGGACGCACTGTTGCCATTTGGGAAGCAGCTCTTGAAGAATTATTACATTATCATATGATTACTGCTCTCGGAACTAAAGGAGAGGTCTTTCAACTTACCAAATATGGTTACGACCATAATGACCTTCTTCAGAAACATCATGGTTGGATATTTTAAAAAATGTACTCAATCTGTACTCAAACCACATAGCAAGAGCCCGGAAACCCGCATAAATGCTGGATTTCCGAGCTCCATTTTTTTATTCGAACTCGCAAATAAAATCTCACCACTATACTTTTTAGTATTGGTATTATGGTTCTATTTGGTTTTATATGTGTTCTACTGTCCTAAATCCATAGGCTGTACTGAACGGTGTTATCAATTTGTTATCACATCTCTGTTATCAATCAAAGATTCTCGTGATATCCTGATATCGGTTAACTACACGATAAATCTCTACATATTCGTTACCGACCTTATAGATAATTACATAATCTTCCCATATCGCATATTTATAATCTGTCCGAAAGCTGACCCGTTTGGAGAGATCCGACCCCATTCCCGGAAACATTTGAAGATTTTCAAATTTACCATAAATCTCTTTTAGCGTCTTCGCAGCATATTCCTCGTTGTCTTCGGCAATATAATCCCGGATGTTCTTCAAATCCTTTGCAACAATCGGATTGATCCGCAGTTTTAACATCTTATTTCCCCACAAGTGCTTTTAATTCATCCAGATCCAGCCAGCCTTCTCCGTCTTTCACTGCTTCTTCAGCTTCTTGCAACTTCATCAGAAGCTTTTTCTCTGCCCGGTCACGCTCATAATCTTCAATATCCATGACAACGAAACGTCCTCTGCCATTCTTGGTCAGATATACCGGTTCTCCTTTGTGACAGTTTTTCAGGACTTCATTATAATTTCTCAAATCAGATACTGGTAAAATACTTGCCATATTCTTTCAGCTCCTTCCTTGATTTTATATTGTTTCTGCTACTTATATTATACATAAAAAGCTGTAAAATTCAACGTGAATTTTTACAGCTTTTTATTCAAATAATATCCCTATAAAAGCCACCATATACTAATAAACATTTTTGTTTACTTTCCGTTATCATTATCTATCCCACAATATGATAGCAATGCGAACAGTCTCTTCTTTCTTTGTGTCTCTGAACGTGTTCTACTTGATGATGCATCTTTATATTCTTTAAGCATTCCTTCATAATTGCTACTTTTTGAAAAATATTCAGCATAAAACTCTTTAACCAAATTTGCTTTACTTTCTGCTGAGATATTTTTTCTCACAAGTGTCCAGGCGAAAGAAAATACAGTATATAAGTGTGTCGTCCAACACAAACGCTTATTAGTATTGAAATCTAAATTCAATTTTTGTAATACTTCAATTACTTTTTTATACTCATTCTCAGCCCTCTTTATGCTTTCCTCATCATCTTAATATTTTCCATATAAATCATCTAATACCTTTGGAGAAGAATCAAGGACTTTATTCTCTAAAACAACAAAAAACAACTCTGATATAAACTCAATATCTTCCATTCGAACACTTTTCAATCGAGAAAGTTTATCATTCCAGAAGGCATCTTTTACTAATTTCTTGATCGTTTTCAGCAATATGCTATCATTATATTTTGCATTACGCAACAGACAAGAAAGCTCTGGACTACATCACGAATCCAGATAAAACAAATGAAAAACTTCTGGTTTCCAGTTTTGGCTGTTCTCCGGAAACTGCAGATCTTGAATTTTCTATGACAAGAGAAATGGCAAAAAAGAATGGAATGGACAAAGGTGATAACCTGGCATTTCATCTGATCCAGTCATTTAAACCTGGAGAAGTTGATGCCTCGCATTTGCTATGAAAATGGACTTGCCACCAGTATGCCAACCGGAGAAAAAGGTAAAAGCTATAAAGAGAACATGGAATATCATCGTGGCACCAGTTGGAAAGCCAAACTACGTGTTGCAGTTGATAAGGCAATCTGGACTTCCATCAACTATGAGGAATTTCTACAAAAAATGCAGTTAGCCGGATATGAAGTCCGCCAAGGAAAACACCTGTCCTTCCGTGCACCGGAGCAGAAGAATTTCCTTTTAGTTCCTGCACTTTCCGAATCCCTTTTAACAGGGAATTTCCATTTCTAACAACCCCAAGAGAATCCTGCATAGCCTGATTTATTTCCTGCATTTCTTCCTACATCTACAAGATAATCTGCTACATGAGAAATAAATTCTATATTATGTTCAATAATTAATACAGGTATATGTATTAAGTTAAAAGAATAAACCCGTAAACAGCAGATCCCCTGCAAAGCTTGAAAACTCTGCAGGGGAACACATAAATTTTATTTTCCCTATGTAATCATCTCCGGTTTCATCTTTCAAAAACAGGTATATCCGAAACATCCCGCTTTTCATTACGGATATAATCCTGATTATACGGGAATCTGGCAACCTTTGCGCGAACCTTCATCTGGCGGGTTCCCGGCGTTCCCCAGAGTATTTCAAGCTCCGTCCCTTCTTTGGCATATTCTGCGGAAATGAAGGCCAGAGAAATCATGCTGTTATAGGTATAAGAGATGATTTTTCCGCTTGTGATCCCGATCTCCTTATCTGCAGCCAGCACCTTATCCGCCCGGTACTCAAAACCAAACTCTCTGACACAGAAATAGTATTCAAGAGCGCAGGGTTTGGTAATATCCTCGCAGGGTTCCTCCCCAGGGCTGAGCATGGTTGCAAAGACTTCTGCCACATCCTCGGCGTTCCATTCCAGGGTTACGCATTTTTTTTGTGGCTTTTTCGACATTTCAAGGAGGGCTTCTTTTCCAATGAAGTCATGATTATATTTAATCAGGAAATCCCATCCCACATCATAGGGAGTAACAAAGCGAGCCTGAAGATCATCCCCCACACTTCCGAGAAGCCTTCGATTGAGATTGAACATGGATAACTGAGGCACTGTGCGCATATATTCTGTCATTTTCTCGCTGGTTTCCAGCCACGGAAGCGGATAGTGAAGATTGATATTCGGGAATCCGGCCTCCGTATGGTTAAACATGTTATAAGCCTGGAGCCCAAGCTTTCTTGCTCCCAGCTTTTCACCTGCCGCCCATACCAGATTATAGATCTCCGCATAATCCGCCATATCTCCGTGAATTTCATAAGCAAGGTTGCCGGACATGCCAAGCCGGATGATGCGTACCTGTTTTCCGTTTACCTCCTGGATTCTATGTCTGCCGAATTTGATGTCGTGAAGATTGGCCTGGAATGCGTTTTCCAGAATCTCTAAGGACTTTTCACCGTCAATCTGGATAAAATATTCCTTTCCGCTCATGTTTTCGCCATGCACATCCAGATCTGATGTATTGACATAATAAGAGATCACCGGATCAAGCCAGTAGGTTCTGTAACGATCTTCTCCGATACGGATTACAACGCCGTCTGTCAGAATCTGACCTTTCTCATTGCACATTACGGCATGGCGTATGCCGTTCATTCCCAGCGTGGTAAAATCATTTGTACAGACCTGTCCCATTAATTTAACGGCATCCGGTCCGTATACATCATAAATGGGGGATGTCATAAGTGCCGTTCCAATCCATGCGCTGGTCTGATATGCCTTGATCTCATCCTCCACGCCCGTATAAGCATATGCCGTAATAAAAGATCCCTGTGGGAACAATAAGGTGGCGCCTTCCAGCGCCGGATTCATCATTTCTGCCATTTTTCGTCCTCCTACTGTTTTTAATTATCTGTAGATGTTCTTGTTCCGATTAAATGATTTTCCATATCTTCAAACATTTCTCTTACCGTGATGGGCTTTTGCCCTGTCAGCTTTTCAAAATCATCTGTAAATGTACTCATTTGATTCAGACGGATTGCCCTGCCAAAGGACACCATTCCATCTGAGCAAAATGGGAAGTTCTTCGCCGTGTCCGCCCACATTTCCTCCGTTGTCCTTGGAACGCCGATGGAGTCAAAGAACTCATACATCTCATCATCGTTGATATATTGATATTCCGTCTTTTTACCCGTAACCTCCGAGGCGATTGCCATGTACTGTGCAATTGTCAGAAGCTCGGCTCCATTTATATCAACAATTCGATCTTCCCAATCAGACATTGCCGCACAGGCCGCCGCAAGCGCACAGTCATCCCTCGAAACAAATGCCATTTTCCCATCTCCCATGTTATTGCGGATGATGCCGTTTGTATTTTCAACTGCTTCCACAAATGTGGAGACCATTGCTTCCGCATATTGGGAATCCCGAAGAATCAAATAATGGATGGGCTGTTTTTTGATATACCCTTCGGTCCATACATGATCGTTTACTTCGTAAGCATTGATATCCTCATGTCCGGCTCCTACAATCGATGTATAAACCAGTTTGTTTACACCTGCCGCCACAGCCGCATCAATTGCAATTTTATGTGCCGCTCTTCTTTTCGGTCCAACGAATGGCATGGAGATCAGAATAACTGTATCCGCATCTTTAAATGCTTCCGTCAGTTTTTCCGCATTGTTAAAATCGGCAATTCTGGTTTCAATGCCCATTGCCTGGTATTTTTCAAGACCATTTTTTGTTGGAGCCGTAAAAATCAAAGCTTCATGAGGATATTTTTCCAGCAATACACGGGCTGATCTGCTTCCAAAATTTCCGTCTACTCCATTTAACAATATCTTTTTCATAAAAAATAATCCTTTCAACTATATAGTTATAATATTAAAAAATCGATACCCCTTTATAGGATGCTCCCTCCGCTCTTTTTATTGCCTCCTTCCTTTTGTCTGAATTATATTATATCCTCTCTAACTGTCGGCGCCTGAACAGTATTTCCTATATATTTATAGTAAAGCAGTTGCCATCTCCCGTCATCAGTTATATAATTCATTTATACCGTCTTTTTTCGTCAAAAATAACCAAAGGAGTATTTTGCAATGAAATCTATGAGCATTTCTGTCATCCTTGACTGGATTCCTGATAAATACAGGATTTTTTATAAATCTACGGGCTTAGATCAATTATTCCGGCATGCCCGCATGTTTGATGATTCCATGGAAATAATCGATAATGATTTTCTGTATTTAACACAAGAGAGCTCTTTCCTTGATAGGGAATGGGATATACGTAAGCCCCGGTTCCTGATTTTCTGTACCAAAACCGGATCAAAGGAGGGACAGATAAACCCTTCCTGGATGGAGCATGCCGCCATCTTATATACGGACGAGCCTTTTCATAAGGTATTCCGTGAGTTTCTGGATATTTTTGATAAGTACTATGCCTGGTATGAGCAATGCCTAAATATAATTATCGAAAACAAAGACATTTCAGATCTGCTTGATTATGCGGCCACCTTTCTTTGCAACCCGATTGCCCTTTTTTCTCCAACCGGAAAGCTGCTGCATTATACCGGGAAATTTCAGGAAAAAATCGAGGGAACTCTCTGGGACGAGGTTATCAATTTCGGCTTTACACCGACAGAATCCATATATCCTGACGAACACCAGAGAGTTATGCAGGAAATTCACAGCGGAAACCGCTTAATCTCCAGCGTCTTTCGTCAGGATCCATCCCATCACTCTCTGACCGCTCCGCTTTATTTTGAGGGAAAAAACTTTGGAGCATTCGGTACGACAGATATGAACGGTCCCTTCACGGAAGCACAAAAGGCTTTGTTATTAGAAGTCGTTCATTTTACAGAGCTTGCTATGAATCACCAGATTCAGCCTTTTCTTTTGCAGGATGAAGAAAACTATTATGTTATACGGCTTTTACAGGGATATCCGGCAGATGAGCTTTCTACCTCTTATTATCTCCAAGCCAGAAATTATACGAACGAGGATATTTGGTATCTTTATCAATTTTCCCTTCCGGAATCTGACGTCTCGGATACCCGTCAGTCTGCCTATATTCATCAGATAAAAAACATTCTGCCTCATGGAGTTGTCCTCTATTTTGAACATTCTATTGTTGCGGTTTGCCGCAGGCGGGATTTTGATCCTGATTATGAAAAATCATACGCCGCACTGGAGGATTTGCTAAAACGGCTTTCCCTTAAGGTCTATATAAGCACCCGTTTTTTTAGATTCACGGAGCTTTCCATGGCATATGGACAATGCAGGCTTATGAAATCTTACCCTTTGGAGCCTCAAAAACATATTCAAAGGTTTGATGAAGCCTTTCCACATGTTTTATATGGTGTCCTTAAGGAAAAAAACTCCTTGCCGGGCTTCTGCCACCCAGCTGTTTTATCCCTGTGGCAAAGCCATATGGAGCAGGATCTCACACTCATTCATAATTTAAAATGCTATCTTATCAACGGAAGAAATATAGCGGAGACTGCCCGGACGCTTCATCTTCATAGAAACACCTTGATCTACCGGCTACGAAAAATCGAAGACCTGCTCCATATTTCACTGGATTACCTGGATGAAAATATGCTTCTCTATTTATTAATATCCTGCTTCATCTGCGAAACACTCTAATTTGGACATCCTCCTATGCTTGAAATTTGGCTTGCGACAGCAATTTCATTGCAACATAGGAAGATTTTCATTTATTTTGTGATTCTTACTTTTGATTGTTTCCAAACTGAGGGAGTAACAGCCCACAGAGGAACATAATTACCATACATATGGATGCAAGCATAAACAACAAACTATAATTTTCTCCCGCAATCGGTGTTAAGATATAAGTTGGAATCAAAACAGCTCCAAGAAGCTGTAATGTAGAGATGACACCCGCCGCACTTCCTGCATATTTAGTTCCAAGTCCTTCTAACAAAACCGGTGCGGAAAGGAAAATAGGCATTGACGCTCCAAGCACAATCCCAGTATAAAGAACCAGTATGTGTAAAACGAATATAGACGGAAATCTCCAACACATAATAATTCCGGCAAAACTCAACACGGCAGCTCCTGATACAAACACTTTAACATTTTTGATTTTAGAGAATACAATGGGACCTGTAATAGAACCAATACAATTTCCCAATGTCAACATAGATGCAATCGTACCACATACTTTCAAATCTATTCCATACATGGTCTGCAATGCTACCGGCATAAAAGTGGATAAAGTTACCGTACTGCCAAGAACCATCATAATGCAAATAGAAACCAGCCATATACCTTTATTAGAAAGTACTACCTTAAGAGAATCCCCAATGGAAGGTTGATTTTCCTGATCTATCTTCTCCCTTTCTTCCATTGTATCCTCTGGTCTATCTTTCACAAAAAGCAACCATAAAACAAATACACTAATACAGAATATTGCTGATACAATAAAAGCAGATGTCCTACTATCAAACAAAACTGCCGTCGTTGCTGTCGCAAAGGCTCCCGGAAGTTGTCCGCAAAATGCAAATATGCCCATCAAAATCCCTAGCTTTTCCTGCTCAAACCAACTTGCAGTAATCTTGGATGCATTAATATTGACAAACATATTGGAGAAACCGGTTAATGCCATGCAAAGAAAAAATGGCATATAGCTATTTGCAAAAACTCTCCCAATCATTCCAATTCCAGCTATAACAAATGAAATATTAATGACTTTCTTTGAACCAACCTTGTCAGAAATCATTCCTCCTACAAAGCTCAAGAAAATTGCTACAATCATAGGCGCCGTAAATAAAGATGAAAACTGCGATGTTGTAAGTCCAAAAGATTGTATTAGTTCCGGGGCAAACACGGATAACTGGTATTGTGCATAACTTCCCGGCATATATGCAAGACACATAATCGTAAATACCAGCCATTTTCTATTTTTTTTACTCATGGAAACTCCCTTCATTCTTCAAAGCCATACGGACAAGAACTAATATCATAATCTTTATTCTCAACCAGATCATTTAATGGAAATTTTGCAATTACTGCACGGATATCCTTTATACGCTTTCCATAATCGCCCCATTTTACAATCACTTCTTCGCGCTCTTTGGCATATTCCATATCTATGGTACATTCAGAAATCATTTTATGATAATGGGAACTATATACCGCACTACTGGATAAACCAATAATCTTGCCATCCCTTGTGGTAACATAGTCCTGATGTCCTCCACACATGCCCGGAACGCAACAAGGATACTCCATCTGCTTATAAGGCTCCCCCTCTCCATACAAAGATGCCTGTACATCTAAAATATCTTCCGGATTCCAAATTAAAGATACAATCATCTTTTGAGGATTTGACATTTCTTTCTCAAGAGCTTTTCTTCCAATAAAGTCATGATCCAATTTTGCCATCCATTGCCAGCCAACCTCTACCGGCGTACGGAAACGTGCACGAAGATTCTCTGGTTCAACACTTCCAGTATATGAAATATTTGCAGGTGACATTTCTACAACCTTCGGATCTTTATAGGAAGCGCTCTCAAATGATACCGTAACTTGCGGATATCCTCCAAAAGCATGATTCACCGGATAACTCCGCCATCCAAGCCTCTTTAATCCCATAGGTTTTCCGATCTCATAAGCCGCATGATATACATTGGGACCATCTTCTTTTAAACCACGAATTTCATATGCAAGTGTTCCACTCATCCCAATCCTGTTCACTTCCACTTCAATATTCAGTCCCGGAATACTTACCTTACGAAATTGCAAAAATGCTAGATCATGAAGATTCGTATTCGTAAGTTTTTCTATAATTGTTAATGACTTTGGTCCTGAAAATTGAAAGACAAAGATATCACGCATGGTCATTTTCACATCATAAGCACCAGTCTCCAACAGTTTCATTGCTGCAAATGGAAGTGCAGCCGTAATCCGATATGTATTATCGTCGTCTTTCATACTAAGACAATGAGCTGCTATCAATCCTTCTTCATCAAGCATAACCAAATGTTTATTTTTTCCGTTTTTCCATTTGCTGATGTTATTCATACAAAGTTTTGATAAAAACGCCTGTGCATCTTTTCCTTGGAATGTAATTTCAGCCCCACTAATCCCTGCATGAATATAACATGTTTCTGCCCACGATTTACAAGTTTCATACCAAGGATCAGCCTCCCAAGTATAAAGATTCCCAATATTCTGAAAATAGGTTAAAACATCTTTATACTTTGGCTCATAATCTACTCTCGCTCCAATATAATTCTCCACTACACTTTCCTCCTTATTCCGCTAATACCCCAAATCATTCCCAGCTCTGTTCCCTCTTTTGCATAGTCCGGGTTGATAAAGCCCAGTGAACTTGAGTTTCCGCAGTTTTATCCACAGAGTTTCAAACCAACCGCTTCGGTTATAAACAACTTTCAAAAAATGCTCAAAATATAAGGAATCCTAATCCTTTTTGATGTAAAATTTA
>JAETOL010000073.1 GCA_021771755.1 Lachnospiraceae bacterium
CAGGACATTGGCTTTGGATATTATACGGATTCATCGGATATTTCCCTTACGGTGGACTGGCCGGAGCAGGCACAGATTGACATTGTGAAGCAGGATGGCACTTCCGGGGCAAAGCTGGCAGGTGCTGTATTTGGCATTTACAGTGATGCGGCCTGCACAAACCTGATCGCCAAAATGCCTGCAACGGATAATAACGGTGCATCCAGCGTGACACTGACCAAGACACAGGATACCGTATACCTGAAAGAGATCACTGCACCTGCGGGATATGTGGTAAGTGCAAAAGCAGAGAACATCAATCTGGTGGTAGGGAAGACAGTGACCAAAACCATTCCTAATCAGGAACAGACGGGAAGCCTGACGGTATATAAAGAAGGGGAAGTCCTGGCCGGGGCTTCCGTTACAGAGTCTGGGACTTCCTTCCAGTATGAAAAACGAAAATTGAAAGATGCTGTATATAAAGTTACTGCCGCAGAGGATATTACCAATGCCGCCGGGTCGGTGGTCTATAAAAAAGGAATGGCAGTGACGGAGAACCTGACAACCGGGGAGGGAGGAAGTGCAGTGCTTAACAACCTGCCTCTTGGCTCTTATGTGGTAACAGAGGTAAAAGCCCCGGGCAATTATATCAATAACGGGGAGAGCAAAACAGTCACATTAAGCTATGCAGGCCAGAATGAAAGTGTGGTATTTGCAAATGTAACCTTTTCCAATGACCGCCAGAAAGCGGAAGTTACGGTTGTGAAAAAAGACAGGGAAACAGAAAATCCCCTTGCTGGCGGCAGGTATGGTCTGTTTGCAGGAAATGATATCCTGAACGCAGACGGGATTGTGGTTGTAAAGAAGGATACCCTGGTCGAGCAGGCAGTTACAGGGGCAGACGGTTCGGCAGTGTATCAGGCAGACCTTCCTCTTGGAAACAGTTATTATCTGAAAGAACTGCAGGCCCCGGATAATTATTTCCGCAACAGTGAGGATGTCTATACGTTTACTTTTGCTTATACCCATGACAAAGAACCAGTGCAGAAGTTTTCCCATACCTTTACCAATGAGCGGGTGGATGCCGTGATCAGGCTGGTAAAGAAAGATGCGGAGACCGGCACTCCCCAGGGGGATGCTACTCTTGAACATGCCGTATATGGTTTGTTTGCACGGGAAGATATTGTGCATCCGGACGGCAGGACAGGGGTAATCTATCCTGCAGGGACACAGATTGCAACACTGACTACGGATGTGGAAGGCAAAGCATCGGTAACGGGCTTATATCTTGGAAAGTATTATGTGAAAGAAATCACCCCGTCAAATGGCTATCTGCTGGATGAAAAGGAGTATGACCTTTCCTGCAATTTTGAAGGTGACCTTGTAAAAACAGTGGAACAGGCCTGTACCTCACCGGAGCAGGTGATCAAGCAGCCATTCCAGATCATCAAAGCTGCACAGAATGGAAAGACAGATGCAGACCTGCTAAAAGGTGCCGGTTTCTCTGCCTATCTGGTGAGCAGCCTGAAAACAAAAGAGGATGGAAACTATGATTTCTCTTCTGCAAAGCCGGTTGTGATCGGGGAAAATGGGGCAACGGAGATATTTACCGATGAAAAGGGATATGCCTGTTCCATTGCACTTCCTTTTGGAACTTATCTTGTACGGGAGACAACTACGCCCCACAACTATGAGCCGGTAGATGATTTTATCGTAAGGATTACGGAAAACCATCCGAACACACCGCAGACCTGGAGGGTGCTTCTGGATGATGAATTTGAAGCAAAACTGAAGATCATCAAACTGGATGACGAGACAAAGAAAACAGTCCTGATTCCGGGTACGGAATTTAAGATTTATGACCTTGACCATGAAAAATATGTGGAACAGGTTACCACATACCCTACTACAGTTATCCATAAATCTTATTTCACGAATGCGGACGGATACCTGATCCTGCCACAGAGCCTGCCCATCGGCCATTACCGGGTCGAGGAAGTGACAGCTCCGGAAGGATATACCATCAATAAGAATTACGTGGAAGTCACAGTGGATTCCAATACTGCATATTATCAGGATGATGTCAGCAAAGATATTATTATTGAAGCTGTGTATGAGAATCATCCGGTAAAAGGCGAACTGACAGTAGTGAAAAAGGGCGAAGTGCTGGACGGATATAAAAAGGATTTTACATACAAAGTCCAGAATCTTGCCGGTGCCGTATTTGCGGTCTATGCAGCCGAAGATATTTATACGGCTGATTTCCATAAGGATTCCAATGGAAACCGTATCCTGGAATATGCAAAAGATGAACTGGTGGCAGAACTGACTACCAGTGAGGATGGGACAGCCACTTTAAAAAATCTTCCCCTTGGGACGTACAAAGTAGTGGAAAAGACAGCCCCGGAAGGTTTTGTGCAGAACAGCGAAGCACAGAATGTGCAGTTTGTTTATGCAGGACAGGATACCCCGGTGGTTTCTCAAAGCATGGAATTTTCCAATGAACGCCAGGAGGTGGAAATTTCTGCTGTGAAAAAGGATGCGGAAAATGAAAAACTACTGGCAGGAGCGGAATTTGCCCTATATGCAAAAGAGGATATCAAAGCTGGCGATGCAGTCATTGTTAAGGCAGATACGCTTCTTGCATCTGCCGTTACGGAGGAGAATGGAAAAGCAGTTTTTGAGCAGGACCTGCCGTTTGGAACATATTATGTGAAAGAGATAAAGGCACCGGCAGGTTTTGTTTCTGATGGGGAGACTATTGAAGCAACTGCTTCTTATCAGGGACAGGAAGTAGAAGTTGTCCGTTTGGAAGAAGCCTTTAAGAACCAGCCGACCATTACAGAATTTACAAAATCTGACCTGACAATCAGTGTAGAGCTGGATGGGGCAACACTGACAGTACTGGATCAGGACAAGAAGACAGTGGATACATGGACTTCCGTAAAAGGAGAGCCGCATGTGATCAAACGGCTGCATGTGGGCGAGACTTACATTCTCCGGGAAGAGTTTGCACCTTATGGTTACCTGAAAGCGGAAGAAGTGGAATTTACTGTTGCAAATACCGCAGAAGTGCAGAAGGTGGAAATGAAAGACGATGTTCCGACAGGCCGTATCATCATCAACAAAAAAGGTGAATTTATCGGTGAGATTACATGGAATGATATGATGGCCGGAGCAATGGAATCTGCTTTTGGCTATGTGACAGGTTCCCTGAAGGATGTTACTTTTGAGGTATATGCGCTGGAGGACATCAAAGCTGCAGATGGTGAGAGTGAGGATTACTACAAAAAAGATGACCTTGTGGCAACCATCACAACGGATGCGCTGGGCTATGCGAGGGCGGATGACCTGCCTCTTGGAAAATACTATGTGGTGGAAAAAGAAACTGCAGAAGGGTTTGTGCTGGACGGGGAAGCAAGGGAGATCGACCTTACCTACCGTGACCAGGATACCCCTGTGGTCACTTACGATGAGGAATGGCAGAACAGTCGCCAGAAGGCAAAAGTAACTGTTATAAAGAAAGAAAAAGGTCTGGAACGTGTCCTGGAGGGTGGTGTGTTTGCCCTCTGTACAAGAGAGGATATTAAGAATCCGGATGGAGAAGTGCTTCTGAAAGCACATACCATCATCGAGCAGAAAGCAACAGATAAAGAGGGAAAAATCCTCTTTTCTGCAGATCTCCCGGTGGGCGGAAGATACTATGTAAAAGAGGTTCAGGCACCTGCAGGTTTTGTGACTACAGGTGAGGTGCAGGAATTTGACTTCACTTATGCCGGTGAGGATCAGGCAGAGGTCGTGTTCGACTTCATTTTTGAAAACGAACCTACAACTGTGGAGATCACAAAGTCAGACCTTACAACCGGTGAAGAACTTCCGGGAGCAAAACTGCAGGTGACAGATAAAGATGGCAATGTAGTGGACGAATGGATATCCGGTACAACACCGCATGTGATCCGGGAACTGGAAACCGGCAGGGAATACACGCTGACCGAGAAAAATCCTGCAGATGGATATGTAACAGCGGAAAGCATTACTTTTACGGTAGAGAATACCGCAGAAATCCAGAAAGTGGAAATGAAGGATGATGTTACAAAAGTCCAGATTAGCAAGGTAGATATGACAGACGGAAGCTCCGAGATCGAGGGGGCAAAGCTGTATATCCTGAATGCAAATAATGAGGTGATGGAAAGCTGGACATCCGGGAAAGAGCTGCATTATGTGGAGAAACTTCCGGTTGGGACTTATACACTTTTGGAAGAGTCTGCTCCAAAGGGATATATCATTTCCAATAAAGTGAAATTCACGGTAAAAGATACCGGAGAAATCCAGTCTGTGAAGATGGAGGATGACCAGGCAAGGGGAAGAGTCATTTTAAATAAGACTGACAAGGATACCAAAAAGCCGATGAAGGGAGTGGAATTTGCCCTTTGTGACAGCAAAGGAAAAGTCCTTGAAACACTTGTTACGGACAGCGCAGGCCATGCAGAGTCTAAGGAATATCCGATTGCCACATTCAAGAATGGTGCTTATGGAAAGCAAATTGTTTATATCCTGAAAGAAACGAAAACGCTGGAAGGTTATAAATTAGACAAGACAGAACATAAGGTGAAATTCTCTTATGTGGATGATAAAACACCAGTTGTGGAGTATAAGATCGACCTTACCAATGAAAAGATTCCGGAGGAACAGCCGGAAACACCTTCTGCACCGGATTCACCATCCTCTGCGCAGAACACTCCGACATCTGTAATTGCGAACAGTCCAAAAACAGGTGACCATACACCAATTCTGCTGTTTGTGCTTTTGATGGCATTATCTGCAGGTGGGATTATCACAATGCTTGTCATAAAAAAACATAGAAAGTAAAGAATCCTGGGCTGCATGGCAACATGCGGCCCTTATTATGAAAGAAAGAAGGTATAAAGCATGGTAAAAGCAGAAGTAGAGATGAAAAACAAAGAAATGGCTAAGAAAAGGCTGGCAGCCTATGCAGTAAAAGTCAGGAAATGCCATAACGAGAAAGCAAAGGAGGAAAAATAGATGGATTATCAGGAATTTCAGGCAAAAATAGCAGAAGAGATCAAAGGGTATCTTCCTGAAAAGTATGCAGATGCAGTTGTCAGGGTGGAACAGATAACAAAGAATAACGGGGTAACGCTGGATGCCCTTCAGGTCATGCTTCCGGGAGAACATATGGCTCCTTCCATATACCTGAATGAATTTTACGGGCAGCACCAGGATGGCCGAAGCATGGAAAACATTCTGGCACAGATTGGAAAAATCAGGGCAGAGTGTACGATGCCTGATCAGAAAGATGTGGAAGTATTTCAGAATTTTGAGCAGGTGAAGGATAAGATTATTTTCCGTGTAATCGGTGCCGACAGCAACCGGGATATGCTGCAGAAGAGTCCGCATCGGATGGAGAATGATATGGCACTGGTTTACCGGGTACTGTTGGATAAAGGTGAGGAAGGTACAATGTCCGCACTGGTTACCGGTATGCTCCAGAAGAAGTGGGGAGTTACAGAGAAAGAACTGTATGACCTGGCACTGGCGAATACCCGGAGAGAGTTTCCTGCTGTATTCCGGCCAATGGCAGAGATTATGAAAGAAATGATGGTAAAGGAATTTACCGGTGTAGACCCCGCTTCTATGGATGCAGAAACAAGGGCTTTTTTTGAAGAAATGTTTTCGGATGATATGCTGGGAGAAAAACTTCCCATGTATGTTTTGACCAATGACCGGACAAGCGAGGGCGCAGCTGCTTTGTTTTATCCGGAAATGAAAGAGCAGATTGCCGAAAAGGTGGGAGGTGATTACTTTGTCCTGCCTTCTTCGGTGCATGAGGTCCTGATCGTTCCGGATGACGGGATCATTGATTTTCAGGAATTAAAAAATATGGTAAATGAGGTCAACCAGACAGAAGTATCTCCGATGGATGTCCTGACAGGGGAGGTTTATTTCTACGATAAGGAGGCACATCAACTTACGGTTGCCAGTGAACGTGCTGAAAAGGCAGAAGAGAGGAATACAGATCGTCCGATGTCGATCATGGATAAGCTGAATACGGCAAAAGAACGGATCACGAAAGAGCCGGGGAATACCAGTCTGGAACCGGGGCTTGCAATATAAAATACAAAAGTTTACGGTGGGCTGTCTGCGGATAGCCCTGCCGTTATAAGAAGGGGATGGGATTATGACGTTAGGAGAACAGATCAGGCAGGTACGCAGGAACCGTGGCATGACGCAGAAGGAATTGGGAATGAGGCTGGGATGCCCGGAGAACAGTGCTGATGTAAGGATTGCCCAATATGAGACAGGGCAGCGCAGGCCAAAGAAAGAGCGGCTGGAAGCCATTGCAAAGGTTCTGGAGGTAAACCCGGAAATATTCTGCAGGAGAAGCCCGGATTCAGAAAAAGAGCTAATGAAGATGCTGCTCTGGATGGATGAGACTGACCGGGAATGGGTACAGGTTGGCAATCCGGAGAAAATGGAAAAGGGAAGTGTCCTTCTGGTCTTTACAGAAGAAGCGATTCAGGAATTTCTGAAGGAATGGATGAAACAGAAAGACAGGCTGAATAGCCATGAGATTTCTGAAAGGGAGTATCAGGAATGGAAGTGGCAAAGTAACAAAAAGAAGCTGCCATAAATGACAGCTTCTCGGTTACAAAATTACCAGGATTGCTCCTGCGTTTACAACATCATACTAGCATAAACAGTATGCTTTGTCAAACGATTTTGTAATCAGTATAGGGTATGTAATGAGTTATCAGATTATACCGCAGGATTTCATTTTTTCACTGATCTGCTTGAGGGTGTATGGCTTTACATCACCAATCTTTTCAAAGTGTACCCGTGACAGGCTTACCTGTGTGATGCGGGTTACATTTGCCCATCGTGGCATTAGTGGATAACCATAGACCTTGTCTACTTTTACACTGTAGTCCATGGTTTTGGGTTCCTGCGAAGAAAGTGGAATGACGATCAAAGAGTCTTTTAGATTTTTTAAAATGATCGCAGGATGCCTTCCGCCAAATTCTGTACCGATATTATAGCCAAAATCAACCCAGACTACAGCCTTACGTATCAGGACAAGGGAACGGGCAATTATTTCAATATCCTCATTTGGTACAGAGTCTTTTTTCACAGAAATAATATATTTGTCAGTTTCTTTATCATAGCAGTAATACTTGGAAACCACAGCCTGCTTTTCAGGCCGAAGCCATTGATATGTATCTTTTTTTATTGTGTTTGGTAAGGCTATGGGCGGTATTTGGAATGATTTCTCATCCAGAATTAAGTTTGTTTTAAGAGTTGTCCATTTATAGTATTCGTTTGCCAGTTTAATCTGTTCCGGTTCATGGAAATCTATCTGGGTAAAATGTTTCCGCAAGGTGGAAACGGTATTATTAAAGGAATGATTGGCATCATCCATAGTTGCGGTGTGTTTCATATGGTTCTCCTTTCGGAATAATGATTTTATTTTAGCAGATTATCTGACAAAGTACAACATAAGAAAGACACTTGAGTTTCCGCAGTTTTATCCACAGAGCTTCAAACCAACCGCCTCGGTTATAAACAACTTTCAAAAAATGCCCAAAATATAAGGAATCCTTTCCCTTTTTGATGTAAAATTTA
>JAETOL010000074.1 GCA_021771755.1 Lachnospiraceae bacterium
AAATAGAAGGACAGATTCGACAACACCAAGATCTTAAAGTCGACAGCAAAATTTTACATATCTAATTCTTATCAGAAAGATTTACTTTCCAAAGACACAAGATTTTTTACGCCCTCATCCCAAAGGTTGGCTCTTTTTAAAATTGACTGCTTAATTCATTTGAGGCTTTGTCTCCCGCCACATGTTATCATAATTAAGCAGTCAAATATTTTAATGGTTTTTAGATTCTCTCTTTATTTCCCCCAATTTTCTCTTGAAAATCAATATTTTATGCCTTTCCAGTACATAGGCGTCATGACCTCTGCAATTTCAGGTAAAGTAACATCTCGCAGCGCCCATCTTTTAAATTCTTCAAAGCCGGTGCGATCCACGATATAACCGATATGCTCCTTTCCACCTGGAGCGTTAGGATCAATATATTTTTTTACATAGTCGTAAGTGTTGAGAATGATTTTGATAATGCTGTCTTCATCCACCCACTTAATAAAATCCTCACCCAGACGGGGATTCCTTTTCCCTGTTCTCCCGAAAAGGGTCAAGCGATAATATTTTGTTTTACTGCGTGTCCATGCAGCATTTGGACAGTTTAAAACACATTCTCCACATCCAATACATCTTTGTTCGTCTCTCTGCGGACGGTAATTAACAGACTTTAATGCTTCTACGGACTTTTTCTTACATGCCTTCACACAGGCTCCACAGCTGACACAACGATCTGCTTCTAGCTGTGGAAGTGTCATGCCCATAATACCGAAGTCGTGCATACGCACTTTTACACAGTCATTGGGGCAACCAGTCAATGCAATTTTGAAATGTAAATCATTGGGAAATACTGCCTTTTCAATTTTTTTTGCAAAAGATGTTGTATCATAACAGGCAAAAGGGCATACACGATTGCCAATACAGGCGGTAATGTTTCTGGTGCCTGCAGCAGGATAGCCGCCATTTATTTCTTCTTGGTTAATTTCCAGTCCGTCTATAAGCTTTTGTAATGCTTTGTTGACTTCTGGTATTTTTTTAAACGGAATTCCAGGAATTTCAAATCCCTGTCTACTTGTGATATGTACAGTGCCATTGCCAAAAGTTTCTGCAATGTGCTGAATTTCTCCTAAATACTTCGCATCTAAATGTCCACCGGGTACACGGATGCGAGAAGCAGTCAAACCGCGTTCCTTTGTTATACGGAACGCATTTTTCTTCAGTACTTTAGTATTGATATCCATATTCACCCTCCTTAGTCCACTAGAAATTTTCCCTTAGTATAATTAAATACCGGACCATCCAAACAGATATAGGTATCGCCTACCTTACAGTGTCCGCATTTGCCGAGACCGCAGCACATTTTTCGTTCCTGGGAGATCCAGATATTTTCTTCAAGCAGGCCTATACCAAGAAGTCCCTGTACCGAGAAATGCATCATAGCAGGAGGTCCAACTACAATAGCGACGGTATTGGTCACGTTCCCCATTTTAATTTGTGGAATATACTGTGTCACCAATCCCACATGGCAAGCAGTATCATCTTCTGCACAATCAACCGTGAGAATCACATCCATATTCGCGCTCCATTGTTTGAGGTCGTTCCTAAAAAGAATATCATTAGGTGTTTTAAATCCAGAAATCAGTGTCATATGTCCCCGCTGCTCTGGGTGGTGGAAAAAATAATCAATTACGCCCCGCACTGGAGATAATCCTGTACCACCGGCCATGATAATCAAATCTTTTCCCATATAGTCAGAAAGATTAAATCCATTTCCATATGGGCCACGTAATAGAAGAGAATTACCTACATAACGTTCAAAAATCTCGTTTGTTACTTTACCTACTCGACGGATGGTTAAATCGATATGATTTTTTCCGACCCCACTGACAGAAATAGGAGCTTCCCCATACTTAGGAATAGAAACCTCGAAAAACTGACCTGGTTTTACATCTCCCTGATATTCCATGCGGAAGGTATACTCAATATCCGTATGCTGAATGACTTCCAAAATTTTAGAAGAAAAAGGCATGTAATCGTTTTTAATCATTTTGTTTCACCTCCATAACAGCATCTTGAAGCCGATTCACGCAATTAGAAAAAGAAATATATTCCGGACAAATATCGTCGCATCGACCACATCCTACGCACATATGGTATCCGTTACGCTGCTTGTAATCCAGAACCTTATGTAGCACTTTGAAACGCATACGTTGACCGTTTTTCTGTCGGTAGCATCCACCGCCGGCTACATCGGTAAAACCATCTACCATACAAGAGGCCCAGACGCGACGACGTTCGCCTGCCTTGCCGTTTTCACTGTAGAATAAATCCTGCATGGTAAAACAGGTACAAGTAGGGCAGACAAAGTTACAACGTCCGCAATTGATACAGCGAGAATCATAATCGTCCCACATACTGCTGTTTGCGACTTCTGCTGTCAAATTTTCAGGAACAGTAACCGTAATGGAGTTTTTGGTAACATAAGCCGGTGTAACTTTCTGCTGAGCACAGCCTGTCGTAGCAAACTGTTCTTCCCAATCAGCATCTTTGCAATCAATAAGATAGGTTCCATCTGCTTGTCGGTCAATGCTCATGTCATAGTTTGAACTCTGATTTGTTCCCATACTGACGCAAAAGCAGTTTTCAAAGGAGTGATCACAACCCATCAAAACAATCTTGATGCTTTTCCTTAAACGATGGTAATAATAATCTGCTGGTCCATTGTGCAGATACATGTCATCCAATCGCTTGAGAGCGTGTAGATCACAGCTTCTCAGAAAAATAATCGCTTTTTTTTGAAGAGTATCTGCCTCTTTTGTTTCACCTTCAGTAAAAAAGAATAAGGTTTGTGAAACTGGCGTTAAAAATTCTTTGAACGAGTATTCGGATTTTTTATCAAATATAATCTCCTCTGCAGTGTTAATTTTCCCATAGCGGATACAATCCGTATCGGAAAAGCGCCCACCGCCAGGATATTTGCGAGGGGCATAAATATTATATTCTGTTTGCCATGTCTTAAATATTGTGTTTAACACAGTGTTATTAACATGAAATCCCATATTTGTTCCTCCTGCGGTATTTATAAATTAGAATTTACGTTAGCTATTTTAATATAGATAGGGCGATGGATATGTTGCGTACGCAACATATCCATCGCCCTGTCATTAAAAATTTAGTTGTTTTGTGTTTCGCTTTCGAGTTACAGTTAGTTTCTAAAAAGTATCACAATAAAAGCTTAAAGGTATTCTTTTCATAGCAAATCAAACCGTCTCTTTGCATATAAGACAGCTCCCTTGTTAGAGCACTCCGATCGGCACAAAGATATTCTGCTAATTCTAATCGTCCTAATGGGATTGTAAAGTGTTTGCTGTTTTGTTCCATTGACTGCTGGTGCAGATATGCCATAATCTTTTCACGAAGTGTTTTTTTGGAAATTACTTCGATTTTATCCATTAATTGGACATTCTTATCACCAATCAGGCGAACCATATTTTCAATCAACCTATGGTGAAAGGTACAAGTCAATTTGCAGGAATGAATCACTTTATAAAAGGGCAAAAAAAGAATGATACAAGATGTTGCAGCCAAAAAGCTGACGCGAGCGTCTAAATGACTTCCACAAGAAAAAGACTCCCCAAAAAGCTCTCCTTCTTTCATAGTGACAAGGAGCGTCTGATAGCCTTCGGAATCATTTTTGATCATATGGACTGTACCTGACAGAATGATACCAACGCTTCGAACTTCATTGCTTTCTAAAAGAATAATTTCTTCTTTTTTATACCTTTTTTGAAAACTTCCTAAACATGTCAACATGGCAGGGAGGTCTTCTTCACAAATGCCAGTAAACAACGGGAATAAGGTCAATTGATGAAAATCAAGTTGCATGCAAATTCTCCTTTCTCTTAAGCGGTAGTATACTATTTTTTGCTTTATGTTGCAACTGCAACATAAAATACATGCGATTTCTTTTATTTTTATACGGTGAACAATGAAAAACTTTTCAGGAAAGGACGCTTATAAAAGTGATTAACAATGAAGCATATCTCTTATACAGTGCGCTATGCTATGAAAGGGGCCATTGCAGGCGTACACAACATATTCTGAAAGTCTATGCATTGGCAAAATTGCTTGGTGAACAGGAAAGAATCTCAACAGAAGAACAGCAAATTTTGCAAGCAGCAGCCTTTTTGCATGACATTGCTATTAAGTATTGTAAAGACAATTATGATGGAGATGCCGGCCAGGAAAAGCAGAAGAAGGTAGCACCTCATCTTGTGAATAGTTTTCTGCAGGAAGCCAATTACTTACCATCTTATATTCCAAGAATTCTTGAATTAGTAGTGAAGCACCATGATTACGATGCGCCTAAAGATAGAACGTTACAGATTTTGATGGAAGCGGACTTAATTATTAACTGTTATGAAAACTGTCAGAGCAGTGGGAAAATCAGATGTATTAAAGATTTCTTTCAGACATCTTCCGGGAAGAAATTGTTTGATCTTTGCGTTGAGGGTATAAAAGAACGGGAGGGATTTTCATGAAATATACAGAACAAATTGACTTGCTTGAATTAGAAATTATGAAGTTTAATCAGAGTGATTCGAGGCGTATACAGCACCTTGTGAAAGTGCATCGCTTTGCACAGTTGATAGGGCATATGGAAAAGTTGGATGCACACACACAATTTTTGACTGAATGTGCTGCATTGGTTCATGATATTGGAATCCGACCAGCAGAAGAAAAATATGGTGCTTGTAATGGAAAACTTCAGGAGCAGGAGGGGCCGTCTTATGCCCGCAAGATGCTCAAAGAATTGAAATTTGATGAAGCGGATATAGAGAGAATTTGTTATTTAGTCGGCCATCATCATACCTATACCAATATTGATGGTATAGATTATCAGATACTTGTAGAAGCTGATTTTCTAGTGAATTTTTACGAAGATGAATTAAGGCAAGACTCTATTCAGACTGCTTTTGACAAGATTTTTCGAACAGAATCTGGGAAAACAATTTGCAGAATTTCTTATTTTACTGAATGGAAGGATCAATGATGGAAGATAGATTAAGAAATCAGCCACGTATTTTACTGATTAATGATATGGCTGGTTATGGCAAAGTGGCCTTGTCGGTAATGATTCCAGTTTTTTCTCATATGAAATATGAAACTTTTAATCTACCTACAGTGTTGATTTCAAACACATTAGATTACGGAAATTTTGATATTTTAGATACTACGGAATATATGCAGAATACGCTCCGTGTATGGAATGAACTTCAATTTTCTTTTGATGCCATCTGTACAGGTTTTATTGTATCTGAAAGACAAGCCTCACTTGTATATGAATATTGTAAAGAACAAAGAAAAAAAGGTACGCTTGTGTTCATTGACCCAATCATGGGGGATGATGGGAAACGCTATAACGGAGTAACGAATGAATCAGTTACTTACATGAAAAAGTTGTGTTCTGTTGCAGATGTGATTATTCCCAATATTACTGAGGCATGCTTTTTATCCGGTCATGTTATAAAAACATCCTGTACAAAATTTGAAATGAAGGATATTGCAGATCAGTTGCATGAATTTGGTGCAAAAGCGGTTGTCATTACAAGTGCAAATATTGATGGGAAGATGTTCACCGTGGTGAAAAACTCCCTTCACAGTGAGATGACGCTGATCCCTTATGAAGAAATCCCAGTTCGATTTCCGGGAACCGGAGATGTCTTCATGGCAATTGTAGTTGGTCACTATCTGAGATCAGGTAAACTATCAGAAAGCGTTCAAACTGCAATGCATCAACTTGAAAAAATTATTCGTTCAAATATAAATAATACAGACAAATATAAGGGAATTCCAATAGAACAATTTTTGGAGGATATACAATTATGAAGAAGCCTAAAATAAAAATTACCTTAATAGATCAGAAAGGACACATGGGATGCCATCGAGGGCATCGAATTGGTGATACATTTGATTTTGATACAGAGAGAGGGAAACTTTGCCCAATGGCCATGCATGTAGCTTTTCCCTATATTGACATTCTTCGATATGGAGGAAAGCTACCAAGTCAACAGGAAGGTTCTATTGCCTTTTGCTGTCCGGATGTGGAAGTAATCAATGTATTTAAGATCGAAATCGAGGAGGAAATTATTTGAAATGAATCGTTATATTCAGGAAGCAAATCAACAGTTTATTTCTGCCTATAATCGTTATCCAATCATATTGGATCATGGAGAAGGGATGTATCTTTATGATATAGACGGAAAACGGTATTTAGATTTTGGTTCAGGAATTGGTGTATGTGGATTGGGCTATCATGATCCGAATCATACACGTATGTTGCAGGGGCAGATTGAAAAACTACTACATACCTCTAACCTTTTTTATAATGTTCCAGCAATTGAAGCTGCTAAGCAGTTCAATCAAGCTGCTAATATGGAACAAGTTTTTTTTACAAATTCCGGAGCAGAAGCGATTGAAGGAGCAATTAAAATCGCCAAGAAGTATCATTTTTTGAAATATAAGAATAAGAATGGTGAGATTATTGCTATGAAAAAATCTTTTCATGGCAGATCTATGGGAGCGTTATCCATAACGGGACAAGAGGCTTATCAGGAGCCTTTTGGACCTATGCTTCCTCATATTAAATTTGCTGAATTCAATGACCTTGAAAGTGTTAAGCAGCTGATCACAGAAAATACCTGTGCAATTTTTTTGGAAACTGTGCAAGGGGAAGGCGGTATCTATCCAGCAACAGATTTTTTTATAAAAGGTGTTCGCCAGCTATGTGATGAACATAAAATTCTGATGATTTCAGATGAAATACAGTGTGGAATGGGACGATGCGGCCAAATGTTTGCGTATCAGATATATAATATTGTTCCAGATATTGTTGTTTCTGCGAAGGGGTTGGGCTGCGGTATTCCAGTGGGAGCAATCGGGACGAGAGGCCTGGCGACTGGAATTCTGAACGCGGGAGATCATGGTACTACTTATGGATCAAACCCTCTTGCAACTGCTGCAGTTATTTCTGTGTTCAATCTTTACAATCAGTACAGGATATTATCCAATGTGAATGCAATGACCGCTTATTTAGATAAAGAATTATCTGAGTTGGTATTACAAAAAACTGTTATAAAGGAAGTGCGAGGGCTGGGATTAATGAAAGGGATTGAACTTTTTGCACCTGCGACATCGTATATAAAAGCTTTGCAGGAATTAGGGATTATAGTGATTCCTTCTGGCACTCATGTGATTCGATTGCTGCCGCCTTTGATTGTACAAAAAGAACATATAGATATGTTGGTACAAGCACTTAGAAAAATTTTATAAAAACAAAATACTAGAGAGATTTAAGAGTGGATATATTCTGAATAAATTATTTGAAATGACGCTGTTACGAAGCATTATATTGAAAACGCACTTGCTATTACTCTATGGGTAATATATCAGAGCATATTTTGAATTTAAGTATGAACAATAGTCAAATTATATCCATTCATAAGTTTGCAATGTTAGCGTCGGGTGGAATCGACCACCCAGAGTCGCATAGAATTAACCATTTTTAGCCGGACAGAAAAAGCCATTGTATTTTTCTTTTCGTGTTCTAAAATGATGGATGCCAATGC
>JAETOL010000075.1 GCA_021771755.1 Lachnospiraceae bacterium
CGGTCTAAAAGAAGACCGTAGAGAACTTTTGCATGAATGGTAATTCCCGTAAATATTTTTTCAGTAACCAGCATCTTTGGAATATGTATAAAAGAATACTGATCCGCCTGTTTTCCATACATATATTTAAAATCCATCACATTACCTCCTGTTCCTGTTTCCATTTCTCCAATAATGATTCGATCACTTTCTCCATGTCTTCCGATGTATAATTCTTCGGAAAATATTTCGTCAGCTTCTTTTCATTCAAGGTTACCTTTCTTGCAGGAGCCTTTACTGGAATATGGCTATTCAGAATACTGATCATCAGACTCTGGGTAACCGGTCCTTGTCCAAGATAATTTCTTAAAGCTGCAATCTGATTTGGTTTGATAAATCCATTGTCACAGATATATTCATAGATCCATTTCTGTACATCCTGTGGAATATATGAGATATCAACTGCTATGGTAAAATTCAGACGTTTCTTATCTACCAATTCCAGTAAATCTGGGATAAGTTCTGTCAAACGGATAAATCTTTGAACCTGGGCTCTACTTTCACCTACTTGCTTGCTTAATATCTCATCAGATCGTAACTTCGTCTCATTTTGAGACAAAGTTAAATCAGTTCTGCTTCCTTGCCTTTTCATTGCTTCTAACTTCATCTTATATGCAAATGCCTTTTCACTCGGAAGCAGTTCCTCCCTCTGGATATTAGCATCTACCATCGCGATCACTGCTTCATCATCCGTCATTTCTCTGACAATTGCCGGTATTGTTATTATCCCAGCCTTCTGTGCCGCATGCATCCGACGATGGCCGGAGATCATTTCATATCCATCATTTTGATCTGGACGGATCAGAACTGGAGTCAGAACTCCCGATTCACTGATGCTTTCTATTAGATCCTGCATTTTCTCATCATCAATTACTTTAAATGGATGACCTGCAAAGGACTTTATTTTATCAATCTCAATCTCCATAGCTGATTCTTCATTTACAACACCCAGTAATTCGTCGATGCTTGTTAATTTGATTTTCTCGCCGCTTCTATTTTTCATTTTCTAAAACCTCCTGTGTCAGATTCTTATAAGCATTGGACACTTTGCTCTTAGGACAGTGGGTATAAATGCTGATTCCCTCTGCACTTGTTTCTGCCGCCTTTACCGATAACGGTATTACATTTTCAAAAATCGTGATCTTTGAACCGTAGGTAACGTGGAGCATGGTTGAAATATCTTTTGCGTAATTTGTTCTGAAATCTACCATGGTCAGAAGAATTCCCATGATTTGCAATTTCCGGTTCAGTCTTTTCTTTACCATGGAAATTGTTTTGATCAACTGCTGGAGACCTTTTACTGGCAGATATGCTGCCTGTACTGGAATCAGAACTGCATCCGAAGCAACCAGCGCATTGATCGTCATCATTCCCAGGCTGGGCATACAATCGATCAGAATATAATCGTATCGTTCTCTCATCATTTCGATATAATCCTTCATGATCATTTCTCTGCTCATTACATTTCCCAGTGTCACTTCCAAAGCGGATAGTTCAATATTTGCTGGTAACAGATCCACCTTTTCCTCATGATGAAGGATTCCGTCATCCGGTTGTATTTCTTCCTCATTGATCACTGCCAGCATGATGGTTGCCAGAGTAATGCCAATATCATCCGGTTCCACATATCCAAGACTGGCAGTCAGACTTCCCTGTGGATCTGCATCAATCAACAGCACTTTTTTTCCTTCTTTTGCGAGACCAATCCCTAAATTTACGGTTGTCGTGGTCTTTCCGACTCCGCCTTTCTGATTTGTAACAGCGATTACTTTACACATTCTTCATTCCTCCATTTCTTATTTGTCCCAATATTGTTCCATCCATATTTTTAAGATTGCTACGATTTCACGCTTCATCATTTCCGGTGTATAGTTGTTGGGAAAATATCTGTGAAGCTGTTCATTTGTAAATGTGACTCGGGATATTTCCCCTTTTTTTATCTCACTCAAAATATCCTGCATCTTTTCCAAAGATAGTTTTCCTTCTTTACTCAGTTTCTTCATCCTTTGTGCCTGAGAGAGAGAAGGGACAGACTGGGCATAATCCATTGCCTCGATCAATTCTTTTTGCTCATTTTCTTTTAAAGCTGCCAATTCGACAGCCGGATTAAATGAGATCAGTTCATCATCCAACTGCTGTAACAGCTCCGGAATCAGATTCGTGAGAGTAATATATCTCTGTACCTGCTTTGGGCTTTCGCCGGTTTCCTCAGCAATAATCTCTACCGTTCTTTTTCCTTTTAAATTGTGGTCAATTTGGCTACGCGGTCTTCCAGCAGTCCTTTTCATAGCATCATTCTTCATTTTGTAAGCAAAAGCTTTCTCACTGTAACTGATCCGTTCCCTTTGAAGATTAGAATCCACCATTTTTATAATGGCTTCCTCATCGTTCATAACCCGAATGATCACAGGCACTTTCCGATAACCAAGTTGCTGTGCCGCATATTTTCTTCTGTGACCAGAAATGATTTCGTATACACCATCTGGTACCGGCCTTACGATCAGCGGATTTAAAACACCATATTTCTTTATGCTGTCTTTCAGAAGATGCATATCTTTATCATCTTCAACCTTGAATGGATGATCTTTAAAAGATCTGAGCCTTTCAATCTCAATTTCAATTATCTGTTCATCATCAAACCGAGTGGCTGCCTCTTTTTCTTCCATTGAATTCCTCCTTTTTCTGTAATCCAAACAGTATTTCCTGCAATACGGATTGTTCCGCTTACGCTCCCACAATCCTAAGAACATTCGTATTTCGCATTATCATGCTTCATACTCATGTTCTTGCGGGTCGCTAATAGATTCTTCTTCCTATGTGCAAGCACAGTCATCAGAATCTATTGCTCCCCTGTTGCATCAAAAAATGCCCGTTCAGATTAGATTCTTTTATTTGAATCTGATCCAAACGAGCATCCCGTTTGCCATTAGCTACAGCTAATGAAATATTCTATTGTTTCAGCTAATAGATGTTTGCAGAAGTTCCTTTCAGCAAAGGATTTTTCTCCGTTTTACCCTGTTTTACATCCCCGATCTGAGGTTTCAACAGGAACGAACCCCGATGTTAGCAGGAAGTCCATTTTTTCCCGTTTGCAAAACAATATTTTTGATTAGCTGCCAGCTAACGAAAATTACTTCAAATTAGCTGAAAATTCATTCCCTGCCTGCCTTTTCTTATCTCATCGAAAAGAAAAAAGCGGCTCATGATATAGCATTTTCTGCTAATCATTACCGCTTTTTTAGTAACCGTCCCCTGCGGGAATCGAACCCACAGCTAGCGCTTAGGAGGCGCTTGTTTTATCCGTTAAACTAAGAGGACATCACCGATTTTTGGCTTAAACACTGGGTTTTTGCCACTTTTTTTTGGTAATGGCAACCTTTATTTAATTATCAGCTTTTTTCAAGCTGTTAATTACTATTACTTTTCATGTTGGTGACATCAAAGCACTCCCCTTTTAGGGTAATACCTTCGTGTCAATTTTTACTCTTCTTAACTAGATTTGAACCCAAAAGTTTTTTCAGGAAGTGATAACCTTGGTTCCTCCTTAGGAGGCGAATGCTCTATCCAGCTGAGCTATGCCGACATACGATTTTTGGCTTAAAATAAGGCTTTTCGGGCCTTTTTGCCTCGGACTCGTTAACCGATTTTTTTCTATTTTCAGCCGATATTTTTTTCGGCGAAAATGCTATTTGCGTCCTCTGCAGCACTTGGCTTTTCTAATCAAAATTCTCAGTACCGAATTGCCATCGACACCTGAGTACTTTTCAAAAGTTCTCAGTACAGGTCCCCCCTTAGGAGGCGAACCCTCTATCCTGCTGAGGTACTGGGACATTCTTAAAAATCTATTCAATCTTATCTAGTTATCATAATTAAAAGGCGTTTGTTACACCTACCGCTTAGGAGGCGCTTGTTTTATCCGTTAAACTAACAGGACTGACTTTCTATTTTCGACTAAAAACAGAACGTCTCTATTGATTGAGTATTTCACCTGATGATGATTCTACTCAATCCGCAAATTAAATTGTACTATATCCCTATCAAAATTACAAGGGAATAATTATATTTCTGAAAATAATTATATAAGTTTTTCCACCTGCTCCAGCACTTTTTCTGTTTCTGTTAAGATTTCTTTCTGTTTTTCTTTTATAGATTCCATTCCTGCCTCCTCTTCTGTCAAAGAGGCATACAAATGAACCATATTTCCATACTTCCATACCATATGGCAAAGAGCCTCTGTTTCAGAAGTTTTGGACTCTATTGCCAGCCCCCGGTTCTGCGCTTCTTTTAACTGCTCTCTGAGCAGTTTTATCTGGTTATCCTTTTTCTTCAAAAAAATGAGAAGTACCACGCTCAGTAAAGCAAATATTCCTGCAATCAAATATTCCATGATCAGTCCGCCTCCTTTACTGCAGATATTGTCTGATGGCTGTCCGCAGTTCTTCCGGTTTTATCGGCAATGTAAGAACCGTCAGCTTATCCTGTTCAGACTGAAAATATTTTTGTGGCTTTCCGGTCAGAAGGATAATCGGTCGTTTCCTGCTCTTTTTCCATTCCTGTTCATTTTCTTTTATTACTTCATCCATTACAATCCAGACTACGGGGTTTCTTTTTCCTAATTTCTTCCGTGCTTCTTCTATTGATGAAAATATTAGAGTCTGAGCAGAAACAGATTTTACAGCCATAGATAACCCTTTTGCATACGTGGGATCCGCACACAAAATAGTAATCAAAGGATTTGTTCTTGTTCCCTGTCCAGCCTGAATAAAGTCCAATACCGGCGTATTATAAAGGCTGAAATCTTTTTCTTTATGAGCAGCTTCGTAGTAGCTTCTGGCCGCCCTGCTCATTCGGATACAAAACTGTTCAATGTCTATCCGCACATCTGTACTCCCATTCCGGATTTCCTGTCGATCCAGCTGGCACACCGATGTCCCGCAATTAATTCCCAGATGAAAGTGAATCTGATTGCTGTTTTCATCATTAAAAAATCCTTTGTTCTGATGAAGATATTCGCAGCGAAGCTGCCAGCATCTTTCTCCACAAATGTAAGGTGTTTCATCTTCTGATGATATCTTAAAGAAATCACTTGCATATTCATCAAACCAGCGAATATACTGTGCCCCTACGTCACGAGTCGGATTTTTTTGCCGATCCAGCATAATACGTCCGTCTCGATATCTCTTTACAATATCCGGAAAAGCAATCCCTCCGCAGATATCAGGCAGGGTTAATGCCAGTGCCAGTGCGGACTGCCATCTTCCATCCTGTATATTAAATTCCACCTCTGTAACACGATCCAGAAATGTAAAACTGACATTTGCCCGATTCATCCCGTACCTCCTTTAGTAAAAATCGCCTGCCGGAATATCCGGCAGACGACATAAATTCTGGGTATCTTCTGCAGACTGTTTCCATCTGTTTTCTTTCAAACAGATTTTTAAAAATGAAGTTGTCCCTGAAGCCAGATATTTGCTCTTAATCTTCTTCCTACTTCAGGTTCCCCAAGAAGATCTTTTCTGTTAATGCAGACGTCAAACTGCAGATTATTACATTCTACGGTCATCTGCAGAATTTCTTCTCCTGTTAAAATATTTTTGAAAGAATGAAAATCCAGAATTTCTCCAAGAATACTGTACTGATCACACTGTATTCCATAAGGCATAAAATAGGAATCAACAATAGAAAATACATCTTCTTTTCCAATTCTCTGTGCGATCATGGAATATGTATCCATATCTTCCATGGTCAGGTTTTCCATTGCCTCCTGATCGCCATCCCGTGCTGCAGCCATAAGATGATTCCTGTTTCTGGTGATCTCCTGTTCTACCTTCACTGCCTCCTTATCCTTCAGAGCAGGAAGAAGAATCCTTCCTTCCCTTGCCAGACCGGACAAAGTCAGCGGCTGTCCTCCAAAATTCCCTTTTGATTTTTCTCTCAGATATTCTGCCGCGTCCTGAAGATAAAAAATCAAAGTAATCCCAATCCTCAGATCATCGCAGGCTCCTGCAAAGGACTCCTTATCCAGATGTCTTTCCACAGTTACCTGCTCCTGTGTGGTAATTCCTGTTCCCCGAAAAAAAGGAAAATAATAATCCACATGGAATCGATTATATTCATCATACTGTCCACACACAGTAATGCCGCAGTCACATCCATAGTTTTTGGAAAACTCCACAAAAACTCCATCCTTATGATCTTCTACCACCACTTTCTCATCGTAGTTTCTTACCGTATCTCCGATGATCTCTTTAATCCCTTCCCTGCTTTTTATATCGGAAAAACCAACTGCTCTCAGATAACTGTGCACCAAAACACCTCCATACCCGTTTTATGCACGGGTTTTCTTTTCAATCTTCTTCATACCGCCCATGTATGGCTGAAGTGCTTCCGGAATATTTACAGAGCCATCTGCATTCAGGTTGTTTTCCAGGAAAGCGATCAACATTCTTGGCGGTGCAACAACTGTATTATTTAAGGTATGAGCAAGATATTTCTTACCGTCCTCGCCATTTACACGGATTTTCAAGCGGCGTGCCTGAGCATCACCCAGGTTGGAGCAGCTTCCTACCTCAAAATATTTCTTCTGTCTTGGGGACCATGCCTCTACGTCAACAGATTTCACTTTGAGATCTGCAAGGTCACCGGAGCAGCATTCCAGTGTACGAACCGGAATATCAAGGGAACGGAACAGGTCTACGGTATTCTGCCATAATTTATCAAACCACATCTTGCTCTCTTCCGGTTTGCAGACAACGATCATTTCCTGTTTTTCAAACTGATGGATACGATAAACGCCTCTTTCCTCCAGACCATGTGCGCCTTTTTCTTTACGGAAACATGGAGAATAGCTGGTCAGTGTTTTTGGCAGTTCCTGCTCCGGAATGATCTGATCGATAAATTTACCGATCATGGAATGTTCACTTGTACCGATCAGATAAAGGTCTTCTCCTTCGATCTTGTACATCATGGCATCCATTTCAGCAAAGCTCATAACACCTGTTACTACGTTGCTTCTGATCATAAAAGGCGGAACACAATAAGTAAAGCCTCTGTTGATCATAAAATCACGGGCATAGGAAATGACTGCAGAGTGAAGTCTTGCAATATCCCCCATCAGATAATAGAAACCATTTCCTGCAACTCTTCTTGCACTGTCCAGATCAATTCCGTCAAACGCTTCCATAATTTCTGTATGATAAGGAACCTCAAAATCCGGAACTACCGGCTCTCCAAATTTCTCTACTTCTACATTTTCGCTGTCATCTTTTCCGATCGGAACAGACGGATCGATAATATTCGGAATAACCATCATATCTTTCAGAAGTTCTTCCTCTACTTCCTTTTCTCTTGCAGAAAGCTCATCAATACGTGCTCCGGAAGCCGCTACCTGTTTCTTTACTTCCTCAGCCTCTTCACGTTTTCCCTGTCCCATCAGAGCACCGATCTGTTTGGAAATTTTGTTTCTCTCTGCTCTGAGAGCCTCTACTTCTCCTTTGATTGCTCTGTTCTCTTTATCCAGTTCCAGAACTTTATCTACTAATTCCAGTTTGCTGTCCTGAAATTTATTTCTGATATTCTGTTTTACTACCTCTGGATTTTCTCTGACAAATTTAATGTCTAACATGATAATTCCTCCTCAAAAATATTCTTTTATTTTAACTTTTCTTCATCACTTTCGTCCAGTTCTCCAAAGCCAAAATTCACAGCTTTCCTTAACGCTTCTACCTCTTCCTGACTAAGCATCACATAGGACTCTCCCTTTACAATCTCTTTCAGATAAAGAAAGCAGTTATCACGGCTGTGGACTGCATTCAGGATCAATCCCGTATTTTCTTTGTCCAAAAGTGCCAGGGCAAAACTCAGTTTTCCACCAACATCATCAAAAGCATCATACTTTTCTACACCATATTTGCTGAAGATCAGTCGGAAATTCTTGATAATTGAATTGATAGACTGCTCATGATCCTCCTTCGCCTCATAGAGACGGTCGATCTGTGCAAATTTCCTGACAAAAGTTTTTTCCAGCGACTGGGCATCGCTTCCCTTCATAAACATCTTATATTTTCGCTCCAGACGTTTCAGTCTCATACTGTAGCTGATCATACAGCCGATGAGTACAAGCACGATCAAAAGCAACAAAATAATAATGATTCCGGGATCAATACCTATATTATCAAAAATAACACTCATGGCATACCCCTTTTATCCAATAGATTCAAACAGATCAATGATACGCTCCAGATCTTCTCTGGAATAATATTCAATTTCTATTTTACCTTTATTATTCTTCTTTCTGTGGATAAATACTCGTGTTCCTGTGATCCCTTTCATTTTTTCTTCCAGGCTTTCATAAATTGCATCTTCTGCAGGGTTTGAAACTTTTTCTTTTTTATTTGAAGGTTTCAAAATCTTTCTTACAAGATCTTCTGTCTCTCGAACACTCAGTTTATTATCGAAAACTTTCAAAGCTACCATTTCCTGGGTTTCTGCATCAGAAATGCTCAGAATTGCCCTTGCATGTCCTGCTGAAATCATTTCATCAATGACCATCTCCTGTACCTTTGGAGCAAGTTTCAAAAGACGCATGGAATTGGTCACTGCTGTTCTGCTCTTTGAAACACGTTCTGCAATTTCATCCTGTTTCAAATGAAACTCTTCAATCAGTCTTTTGTAAGCCAGAGCTTCTTCAATTGGATTCAGATCTTCTCGCTGGATATTCTCAATCAGAGATATCTCTACTACTTCCTGCGCAGAAAACTCTTTGATAACAACTGGTATTTCTTTTAATCCTGCCATCTTGGCTGCTCTCCAGCGCCTCTCTCCTGCTATGATCTCATAATATCCATTTTTATCAGATACAAGAAGCGGATGAAGAACGCCGTACTGTTTGATGGATTCTGATAATTCCAGTAATGCATCCTCATCAAATTTCTTTCGGGGCTGCTGACGATCAGGCTCTACACTTGATATTTTTACCATCATCGGTCCGCCTGATACCTTGTCCTGCTCTGAATCTGCTTTTTTCTTCTGGTGAACTGTAGTTTTTTCCTTTGCTTCCTTTGTCCCGGACTTTGCTGCGACAGTTTTATCTGGAAAAAGAGCATCCAAGCCTCTGCCAAGTCCAGTTTTTTTTGCTGCCATTATTCACCCTCCCTGTTGATTACTTCTTCTGCTAAAAGACGATAGCTTTCTGCTCCTGCGGAACGCGAATCATATATTGTGATCGGCTGTCCATAGCTGGGAGCCTCTGCCAGTCTTACATTTCTGGGAATGATTGTTTTATAAATATTCTGCTGAAGATTGTCCTTCACATTTTCTACAACCTGTAAGGACAGATTTGTTCTGGCATCATACATAGTAAATACAACGCCTTCCATAACCAGACGTTTATTCAGACGTTCTTTCACCAGATCAATGGTATGTATCAGCTGTGAAAGGCCTTCCAAAGCATAATATTCACACTGAATCGGTACCAGCACAGAAGTTGCTGCTGTAAGAGCATTGATTGTCAGCATATTTAAGGATGGCGGACAGTCCATAATAATATAATCATATTTTCTGCGGATTTTTTCCGTGATCCGTTTCAAAATATATTCCTTATCATCTACACCAATCAATTCGATTTCTGCACCAGACAGATTGATATTGGAAGGGATCAGATCAACATTTTCTACAACATCTTTAATGATTGTATCTTTTGGCTGGGACTGCCCCAACAAAAGCTCATACAAAGTATTTTCTACATTGTTTTTATCAACACCTAATCCACTGGTCGTATTTCCCTGCGGATCAATGTCAATTGCCAGTACCTTTTTCCCCTTTTCTGCAAGGCAGGCTGATAAATTAATGGCTGTAGTAGATTTACCAACTCCACCTTTCTGGTTTGCTACTGCTATTATTCTTCCCAATTTTTTACCTCCTTCTGAGGGTTTAATATCAGAGTTAAATTCATTATAGCACTTTTAAATATATTGTTCCACATAATGTTTCACGTGAAACATTAAATTTTAGGAAATTAATATTAGATTTATTAGTGAAATTTTATAAATATAGCTAAAGAGGAACAAGCCCTCGTATATTCTATAATCGTTGTTTTACCAAAAACTTCTTTTGTACCAGCAAGCAATCCTAATGACTTCAAAAAGCATCCATACCATATAATAATAATTTCAAAAACGTAAACGATGACAAGTATTAATTCTATTATATATTATTCTATATAAAATTATTTCATTTCAGTCATAATGTTTCACGTGAAACATTATGACTTCTGTTTCAAGGAGGTTGATACCAAAAAAGTTCTATTTAACTATAAATGAGCAAGTTCGTGATTTTGCATAAAAGAAAGACACCTCGATTCCGTGTGTTGTATAATGAAAGTGCCTAAACAAACATTTGCAACATTTACGAAAGAAGGTGTCTC
>JAETOL010000076.1 GCA_021771755.1 Lachnospiraceae bacterium
AACAGATCTGCAGCGAGAGCGGCCGCATATTTTGGCTTATATGTCAAGTGTTATATATAAATTTTTTGTTAGACCCTACTGATATTAAATTGAAGTTATTATCTAAATACCATTGCCTCCGGAGGTGCACCGTATGGTGTCACCTGGGAGGAAATGGGTCTGAAACCTTGGGAAGATTTGGAAGAGAATAATTGAGTTGTCAGTGCAATTTTTATTTATCTCTTGTGACTGAAACAGGTTCCCGTTTTGCCGGAAGTAAGTCAGAACTGATCTCTGGAGCATCGAGGAGTGCAGTGAAATTCTGCTGAATGATCTCCAGTGTATTCTGCTTTTTCTGTAATTCCTGTTTTTCCCGGACAGTAGCAGTCTGTTCACATTCAAGATTTTCAATTCGCTTCTGGATTTTATTAGAGCTTGGGATTTTGGTGACACCGAGATCCTGAAGCTCTTTTTTTAGTGAATCGTGGAGTTGGTATTCTGCCTGATGCTTACTGCGGTATGCTTTTGGATTTTTTGCAGATTTGCAATCTTCAATCACTTTACGGCAGAGCCGGTAAGAATCACAGTGTTTCTGAATGACTTTCTGTCTGCTCAGATTATTGTTGACTTGTGTTATTCTCTGATCAGCCGCTTTAACAGAAGCTTCAATGTCAGAAACATGCTGCTGGAAATCTTCATAATTCAGCAGGTTATTTTCGGAAAGATAGTTGAAGGTGCGGGCTGCCTCTTTTAGATTATTGAGCTTTGCCCATCGTTCAAATCCCTCTCGATTTCCAGTTGTGACATAAGTGGAGATATTGATATACAAGCGAGCTTCTCTGGACAGATGTCTTGGAGTTTTTACTTTGCTACGATTTTTAGCCAGACGGATGCGAACATTTTCTTCGGAATAATAGCTTCCGAGAGATTTCATATAAGTGAAGTTCTGCTGTTCCGGTGCACGGAATGACAGGTGCTTTCCTTGGCGGATTTCATATCCGGCTAACTGCATTTTCTGTAGAAATTCCTCATAGTTGATGGAAGTCCAGATTGCCTTATCAACTGCAACACGTAGCTTGGCTTTCCAACTGGTGCCACGATGATATTCCATATTCTCTTTATAGCTTTTACCTTTTTCTCCGGTTGGCATACTGGTGGCAAGTCCGTTTTCATGGCAAATGCGATTACTGATCCGGCAGATTTTATGGTAGCTCCGCTTATTGGAAACATACTTGTGATGATCAACAAAGCTTGCAGCGTTGAAGATGATGTGGTTATGGATATGATTTTTGTCAACATGGGTACTGATCACATATTCATATTTTCCTTTCAGTACTTCGTCAGCAAATTGCTGCCCTAAGCGATGGGCATTTTCGGCATCAACTTCTCCAGGCTTAAATGACTGGATCAGATGAAATGCCAGGTTATCACCCTTGTCCATTCCATTCTTTTTTGCCATTTCTCTTGTCATAGAAAATTCAAGATCTGCAGTTTCCGGGGAACAGCCAAAACTGGAAACTAACAGTTTTTCATCTGTCTTATCTGGATTTGTAATATAGTCCAGAGCTTTCTTGTCTGTTACTTTAATGGGGAAGATTTTAAGATACGCCATAATTCTTTCACCATCTCTTTCAATTCTTGCATTTCTTCCGAATATAGATCTCCGGTGGTATTTACCTTTTTTGCAATCTGGTTGATATTTACACCAATCTTGTGCATTTCTTCATACTGTTTCTTCAGTGGAGTGGTATCTGTGTTGACGATGTAACCGTCGATTGCCATTTTACGAAGATAAGCTCCCATATTTTTTGTCTTTGATTCTATCATCTTTCTGCGGATAAGCTTCCGTTCTTCTTCTGTGACATAGAAATGGATTTCTTTGTTTCTCTTTCTTTCAGCCATTAGCGTTTCTCCTTTCTGAGAGGGCAGTAGTATCGTTGCTTTCAGCGTTTTTCAATTTAGGGCAGGGTTCCCTAAATTAGGATTTCCCGGAAGTGTATCCTCACTTCCTGTCCTTGCTGTTTTACCCCTCTATTAGTTAAAGTCAGGAGAACCGGGAAAATGCAAAAGAATTTGGCAGGTAGTACGGGAACTGAAAATATGGTATGATTATGGGCAGGATATCAGAAGGATCAGGAGTTGAATAAACTGTGAAGAAAGAAGAAATTTTTGAATATGTGAAGAAACAGTATGGTACGGTGCCGGAGTATTTATGGGCACAATCACCAGATAATGCTGTGCTGCGACATAAGAATGGAAAATGGTATGCTGTGGTCATGAGCGTTGAAAAATACAAACTTGGATTAGAAGGAAATGAATTTGTCGATATTATGGATGTAAAATGTGATCCGGAAATGACAAGTATGATTATTCAGACCTTTGGATTTTTGCCGGGATACCATATGAATAAACAGCACTGGATCACAATTTTACTAGATGGTTCAGTAAGTGAAGCAAAGACATTAGATTTTTTGGATATGAGCTATGATATGATTGATGGGAATAGAGGAAAGGAAGAATGATGAGAAAGGTAATCGTATATTCATCTGTGCATCATGGAAACACAGAAAAATTAGTAAAGAGCATTGCAGAAGAGTGTCAGGTTGATTTGATTGATGCTGTAAAACAGCCAGATGCAGATCTGAGCAGTTATGATATGATTGGGTTTGCAACAGGAATCTATTTTTCAAAATTTCATCAGTCGATATTGGGATTTGCAGAAAAGAATCTACTGGACGATAAAAAGGTATTTCTGATCTGTACTTATGGTGGAAGTGCGAATTATAAATCCATAGAGCAGATTTTGAATAAGAAGCATTCTAAAGTGATAGGGAAATTCGGCTGCAAGGGCTATGACACATTTGGTCCATTTAAACTGGTGGGTGGTATAGCAAAAGGGCATCCAGATGAAAAAGATATAAAAAATGCAGTTGAGTTTGTAAAAGGACTATAAATAGTTTATCGAGAAAGAAAAACCGGGGAACAATCCTCGGTTTTCTGACATTTGCGGTTCAGTCTTCAATTTGAAAAATCTCTTCTACTGGCATTTTCAGATAATGTGCCAGACGGATTGCAATTTCGAGAGAGGCATTTCGCTCACCACGCTCAATGCGTCCGATGGTATCACTGCAAGATCCGACAGCTTTTGCGAGATCTGCCTGAACGAGATTTCGTTCTTCACGGATATCTTTAAGTGTGTTGTTAATTGCCATTTTATCACTTCCTTTATTATTTTCAGCAAGAGCAGGATAGAAGTCTGCAGTTGATCTTTAATGAAAACCAGGGATTTCTGCCCCTTTGCATTTTCCGATTACTTTCCCAAAGATTTTAAAAGAATCAGATTCATAAATCTGGATTGGATGATACTTTTCATTCAATGAAACAAGGTAAACTCCATCTGGTCCGTCATGCAGCTCTTTGATATAGGTATTGCCATTGAGATAGAAGATACCGATTTCACCGTTGGAGATACTGTCTTGTTTATGAACCCATGCAACATCTCCGGTATGATACATTGGTTCCATACTGTCACCAGATATACGGATGCCAAAATCAGTCTTCTCAGGTGCAAGATGACCGACATTGTAACTTTCTTTTACAGAATCTTCGATATAATTTCCAGTACCGGCAGAAGCTGGCTCTACTGCGATCGGCTGATAATTTTCAAATGGAATAATCTCAGCTCTATGCGGAAGATACTTTCTGGATGCCCGCAGTAGATTGGCAAATTCAATGATCTTAGCTTTGCCGTCTTCATTCAAATTTTCCATGACATGATCAAATGGATTTTCACCTAAAAACGCTTCGTATATATCTTCAATATCTAAAATCTGACAAACTGTCAGGATTGTATGTAAAGATGGTTCTCTTGTCTGATTCTCCCATTTGGAGACTGCTTTCGTAGTAACGTCAATTCCTTCCTGAGCAAGGAAGTCCACCAGATCTGCCTGGGAGTAGCCTTTCTTTTTTCTGTTTTCTACTAATACTTCTCCGAAAGCACGCATATGTTCGCCTCATTTCTTTTTGATTTTTCTATATGCATTATAACCCGAATAAAATCAAAAATCAAGAAAAATCTCCGAAAAGGAGATAATACGACCAAGATGTCGCTTGACTATCTCCAATACGGAGATATATACTAAGCATACAGAAATTGATAAGACAATAAACCAAACAGAGAGAAGGTGGTGGAGTTAATGGGAGACAGGACGATTCTTCATAGCGACATGAATTCATTTTATGTAAGTGTGGAAATGCTGCATCACCCGGAATTTGCCGGAATGCCTCTTGCAGTTGGCGGTGATCCGGAAGCCAGACATGGAATTGTGCTGACAGCAAATTATATTGCAAAGCGAAAAGGTGTAAAGACTGGAATGGCATTATGGCAGGCAAAACAGATTTGCCCGGAAATCATATTTGTACCACCACGGATGGATTTGTATTTACGATTTTCGCAGATGGCAAGAGAAATCTATTCGGAGTATACGGACAAGATCGAGCCATATGGGATTGATGAAGCCTGGCTGGATGTATCAGACAGCAGAAATCTGAAAGGAAGCGGAATAACGATTGCAAGAGAAATCAGCCATCGGATTAAATACGAACTGGGTGTAACGGTAAGTATTGGAATTTCCTGGAATAAGATTTATGCGAAACTTGGTTCAGATTACAAAAAGCCAGATGCGATTACAGAGTTTAACCGGGAAAATTATAAAAGTATGATTTGGCAGCTTCCTGCATCGGATCTGCTTTATGTTGGAAGACAGACTCGGAAGAAACTTCAGAAGCTGGGGATTCGAACCATTGGGGAACTTGCTGAAAGTGATGAAGCAATGATAGAAAGCCATTTTGGAAAGATGGGAATTGTGTTATGGTCATTTGCAAATGGATGGGACGATGATCCAGTTTGCAAAGATGGGTATACAGCTCCGGTGAAGTCAATTGGCAATAGTACCACAACTCCAAGAGATTTGGAAGATGATCTGGATGTCTGGATCATTCAGATGGCACTGGCAGAAAGCGTTGCAGCAAGATTAAGAAAACATGGTTTTAAATGCAAAACGATAGAAATTACGGTCCGAGACAATGGCTTGTTTAGTTTTTCGAGGCAGAAACAATTACATCATCCGACAAATATAACAGATGAGATTGTGACAGCAGCATTTCAATTGTTTAAGGATCATTATAAATGGGAGAATCCAATCAGAAGCCTTGGTATTCGAGCAGTAGATCTTGTGTTGGATGATATTCCCGTACAGTTGGAACTTTTTGGTAATCAAGAGAAACAAGAAAAATTGGAAAAGATGGATCGCACTGTAGATGAGATCAGACGACGGTTTGGTTATTTCAGTATACAGAGAGCAGTTATGTATCAGGATGAAGTCTTATCCCACTTGGACGCTGGTACACATACGGTTCATCCACACAGTTATTTTCATGGATAATGGGAGGGATAGATTTGAAACAGACATTAACCAGAAAACAGGAAGAAAGCTATCAGTGTATTTTGAATTATACGAAGGAGCATGGATATCCGCCGACAGTTCGGGAATTTGGGAAACTGATCGGAGTAAGATCAACATCATCTGCTTTTTCAAGAATCAAGCAGTTGGAACAAAACGGATATATCCGAAGGATTCCGGCATCGCCAAGAGCAATAGAAATCTTATAGTGAGGTGCCGGTATGAATAAAGTATATGTAGATGTAGTGGCAGAGTTTCGGAAAGACGGAAAACTGGTTCCCATATTTTTTACCTGGGAAGATGGAAGAAAATATAACATCGACAGAGTTTTGAAAATCGAGCGATGTGCCAGCAGAAAGGCAGGCGGTGTAGGAATGATGTACACCTGTATGATACAGGGACAGGAAAGCCATTTGTTTTATGAAGTGGATAAATGGTTTATGGAGAGAAAAACAGCATAAGGAGAGATTAATATAGACGATATTATTTGGATTATTAACCGGCAGGGATAGTCACTTTCCCTTTATATTCCTGCAGGTTTTACATAAGAAGATGGATTCCGGTCAGCAAAGGCAGCTCCCACAATGCCTTTAGGATATCCGCTTCTGCAAATTGTAGTAAGTAATTGCTTCCCATCAAAATCATGGGGAAAGCGAACTGGTCTGAAAGACCGCCAGTTAGTGTGATGATGATAAGGAGATTTTGAAACTGATGACAGACAGAGATTATGCAATTAAATCAATGAAAGAGATTACCTTCCAGATGGCAAGCCATGCGCAGGATTATCTGGAAGTAACGATGGAGAGACATTATACAGATATCAAAGAACTGATGACAAGCTATCAGAAATTGATTTTGGAAAATCAGATTGTATTAGAAGAACTGGATATGGAGTGCCAGGAGAAAATCAATGAAGATATGGCATATGCGTTGAGTTATCTGAGTATTTATAACAATCAGTTAGATGTGCCAAAGATGCACCGGGAAATGAATAACCTGATGATCATTTACGGCTTTTGATGATTGTTATCAGACATTGCTGAATCAATTACCTGCTATGGGAGTTGATATGGTAATAGATGATAATAACAATCTGCAGGTCAAGGTAAAGGAGGTTGTATAAAATGGCACGAAAGAGCAGGAAAAACATTCCGGAAGTAGTCAGCAGTGCTACCGTCCAGACAGAGGTGAGAAGACCGTTCAGGGCAGGATTGTATGCCAGAATTTCAATGGAAACAGAAGAAACCTTAGAAAGAGGAACGATAGAAACCCAGGTGGAACTGATGAAAAACTTTGTGGCAGATACGGAAGATATTTCGGTTGCGGAAGTTTATAAGGACTCTGACTATTCCGGTACAAATTTTGACCGTCCTGGATTCGTACAGATGATGGAAGATATCAAGCATGGAAAAATCAACTGTGTGATCGTAAAAGATTTGTCCAGACTTGGAAGAAATTATGTCGAAACCAGTAATTATATAGAACGAGTATTCCCGTTTTTCCATGTAAGATTCCTGGCTGTGACAGATGATTTCGATTCCTTCAGAGAGGGTGTGGATCTTACAGTTCCATTGAAGAATATTATCAATGAGTTCTATTCGAAAGACCTTGCCAAAAAGAGCAGCAGCGCCAAAAAAGCACTTTGGAAAAAGGGAAAATTTACAAGTGCCTGGGAACCGTATGGTTACAGAAAGTCAGAAGAGGACC
>JAETOL010000077.1 GCA_021771755.1 Lachnospiraceae bacterium
ATCGGAAAAATAAAACATCTTATTTTCTAAAAAATCCGTTTTTGAGTTGCACAGGGATATTTTGGGCAATTTTGAGCTAACAGGCAGTACAATTTTCAAGTAGCACAACGAGTTAAGTTAAGGAATAATATTTCAAAAAATGTCATATTTTATACAAAAGTAATGAATAACCTTTTATTTATAATATTTTAGGGTTCATAATATCGAAGATTTCATTTTATCATCCAATATTATTTGTAATTTTTATACTTTCGCATAATTTGTATTATCAACAACTATGCTTTCCACTTATTCTACGGTGACGCTTTTTGCCAGATTACGGGGCTTATCGACATCAAGTCCTCTTGCCACACTGACATAATATCCGATCAGCTGCAGAGGGATCACTGCCAGGGAAGTGGCAAAATGTGGATCTGTTCTTGGAATATAAACAGTAAAATCAGCTGTTTCTTCTATATTATAGTTTCCGAAGCTGGTGAGCCCCATCAGATATGCGCCACGGCTTTTGCACTCCACCATATTGCTGACTGTTTTTTCATAAAGCTCCGGCTGGGTAAGGATGCCGATTACCAGAGTGCCGTCTTCGATCAGGGAAATTGTTCCATGCTTCAGCTCTCCTGCTGCATACGCCTCTGAATGAATATAGCTGACTTCCTTCATTTTCAGGCTGCCTTCCATACTGATGGCATAATCAATGCCTCTTCCGATAAAAAATACATCCCTGGCATTTGCCTGTTTGGCAGCAAACCACTGAAGCCTTTCTTTATCTTCAAGGATCTTCTGGATTTTTTCCGGTATGGTCTGAAGCTCTGTTATATATTTTTCGTACTGCTCTTCTGTAATTTTTTCCCGGACAAGGGAAAACTGCAGGGCAAGTGAATAAACCGCCATCAGCTGTGTACTGTATGCCTTGGTAGTGGCTACAGAAATCTCCGGACCTGCAAGAGTATAAAATACGTTATCCGCTTCTCGTGCAATGGAGGAACCCACCACATTTACAATACCCAAAGTGCGGATTCCCATCTCTTTTGCCTCACGAAGTGCCGCAAGACTGTCTGCAGTTTCTCCGGACTGACTGATGATCACTGCCAGACCTTTGGGATCCATAATCGGCTTCCGGTAACGGAATTCTGACGCAAACTCCACTCTCACCGGAATCCCTGTCAGATCCTCCAGTACATATTGAGCCGCCATTCCCACATGATAAGCGGAACCACAGGCAATAATGTAGATCTGAGAAATCTCCCGGATAATTTCCTCTGTAAGGCCAACCTCGGAAAGATCGATCCTTCCGTCCTTCAGCACAGAATTCAAAGTATCTGCCACTGCTTTTGGCTGTTCATGAATCTCTTTCATCATAAAATGCTCAAATCCGGCTTTTTCTGCCGCCTCAGCATCCCACTCAATGGTTTTAAGCTCTTTCTGGATCTCCTCGCCATCCAGATTGTAAAAAGTAATCTCTCCTTTTCTGACACGGGCCATTTCCAGGTTACCGATATAATAAACGTTTCTTGTATATTTCAAAATCGCAGGAACATCCGATGCAATATAGGATTCTCCCTCTGCAATTCCCAGAATCATAGGGCTGTCTTTGCGGGCTACATAAATTTCTTCCGGATATTCCTGAAAGAGAATCGCCAGTGCATAAGAGCCACGGATCCGTACCATAGCATGATTGATGGCATCCACCGGTGTTCCCTCGTATTTCTTGTAATAATAATCCACAAGCTTTACCGCCACTTCAGTATCTGTCTCTGAATGAAAAACATATCCTTTCCGAAGAAGCTTATCCTTTAATTCCTGATAATTCTCTATAATACCATTGTGAACGGCGATCACATTCCCATCATCGCTCATATGGGGATGAGCATTTTCTACAGAAGGTTCTCCGTGGGTAGCCCAGCGTGTATGTCCAATTCCGCAGGTGCCGGAGACCGCTGTTCCATTATCTGTTTTTTCTGCAAGAACCTTCAGTCGTCCTTTGGCACGGATGACCTCCGTTTGTTTTTCTCCGTCCCGTACCGCAAGTCCGGCGGAATCATAACCACGATATTCCAGCTTGGAAAGCCCGTCCAGAAGGATGGGCGCTGCCTGATGTTCTCCTGTAAATCCTACAATACCACACATAATTTTTTCTCCTCTTTTTATATTGCTGTACCAAAGTTTTACCGTGGTATCATAGCATACTTTTTTCTGTTTTTCAAGATATCGGCACAGAGCCATACCTGTCCGCCAAAAATGGCATTGACCTCAGGACTATAACAAAAAAGACAGCCGGAATCTCCGGCTGCCCTGCAGTTTCATTATTATGATTTATTTCCCGAGCTTACGCTGGATGGCTTTTACGATCTCCATGATCGGAATGATCAGGACTGCAAGCCCAAGAGCGATCAAGTATTCGGTAAAGTCGATCGGTGTAAACTGGAATGCTTTCGCAATAAACGGAACCTCGATAACCACGGTTGTCAGGATCAGAGATACCAGCATTGCTCCATAAAGGAATACGTTATGGCTATTTAGCTTGAAAATGGATCCGCGGCGGCTTCTCATATTCAGGGAATGGCAGATCTCCACCATGGAAAGAGTCAGGAATGCCATGGTCGTTCCATCTGCACTGTTTACAAATTCCCATACTCCGGATTCAATTCTGTGTCCTATCAGGTAAGAGAGCATAACCAGAATTGTAACTACTACGCCCTGGAAAGCTACATCAAAGCCCATTCCGCCGGCAAAAATACCTTCCTTCGGATCACGGGGTTTCTTTTTCATGATATCGGATTCGCTCTTTTCAAGTCCAAGAGCCAGCGCCGGGAAGCAGTCTGTGATCAGGTTGATCCAGAGAAGGTGCACCGGCTTCAGGATGGTAAATCCGATCATCGTGGAAAAGAAGATTGCAAGAACCTCTGCCAGGTTGGAAGCAAGGAGGAACTGGATGGCTTTACGGATATTTGCGTAAATACGACGGCCTTCTTCTACCGCAGATACAATGGTGGCAAAGTTGTCATCTGCAAGAACCATATCTGCAACGTTTTTGGTAACGTCTGTTCCGGTAATACCCATACCTACACCGATATCAGCGCTCTTGATGGACGGGGCATCGTTGACGCCGTCACCGGTCATGGCGGTGATCATGCCTTTTTTCTTCCATGCATTGACAATACGGACCTTATGCTCCGGCTGTACACGGGCATAGACGGAAATCTCTTCTACTTTCTTTTCAAAATCTTCATCGCTGATCTCATTTAACTGTGCCCCTGTAATCGCCTGTGACGGATCGGTCAGGATACCAAGCTCCATACCAATGGCTACTGCCGTATCCTTATGGTCACCTGTGATCATAATCGGACGGATGCCGGCCTCACGGCACTCTACGATCGCAGCTTTTACCTCCGGACGTACCGGGTCGATCATACCGGAAAGGCCAAGATAAGTAAGCTCCTGCTCCAGAAATTCCGGTTCTGTGCTTTCCGGCATCTTGTCCCACTGACGGCAGGCGCCGCAGAGAACACGGAGTGCTCTGTCAGCCATAGACTTGTTGCTCTTCAGAATGGAGGCGCGTACCTCTTCTGTCATAGGTACTTTTTCTCCGTTTACCATTGCATGGGTACAGCATTTCAGCACTTCATCCGGCGCACCCTTGGTAAACTGGATAATCTTGTGATCCTTTGTTTCATGAAGTGTGGACATCATCTTTCGGAGAGAATCAAAAGGCGCTTCTCCTACACGGACATATTCCTCTTTCAGCTGTGTCTTGATCATGCCGTTTTTTGCTGCATCATTGACAAGAGCACATTCCGTCGGCTCTCCTACCGCTTCTCCTGCATCTGCGTCATACTCAGCATCGGAGCAAAGAGCCATTGCTGTTTCCAGCGCTTTTTCATCATCTGCCACATGCTCCACTACCGTCATCTTATTCTGTGTCAGAGTTCCTGTTTTATCAGAGCAGATGATCTGTGTACATCCAAGGGTTTCTACTGCAGTCAGCTTACGGATAATGGCATTTCGTTTCGACATATTTGTAACGCCGATAGAAAGCACGATGGTGACAACTGCTGCCAGTCCTTCCGGAATCGCAGCAACTGCAAGAGAAACTGCAACCATAAAGGTACTGAGGATGGTGTCACTGCTGATTCCTGCACGAAGAAGTCCCACTGCAAAGATCACAATGCAGATACCAATTACGAGAACAGTAAGGATCTTACTGAGCTGGTTCAGTTTGATCTGAAGAGGTGTTGCCTCATCCTGTGCCATAGAAAGTGCTTCTGCGATCTTACCCATCTCCGTTTTCATTCCGGTTCCGGTAATGACCATCTTTCCACGTCCATAAACAACCGTGGATCCCATATATGCCATGTTTTTACGATCACCCAGAGGAACGTCCTTTTCACCGACATCCAGCTTCAGAAGACCTGCGATCTTATTTGCCGGAACCGATTCTCCTGTAAGAGCCGCCTCTTCGATCTTCAGACTGGCAGATTCTATGATACGTCCATCTGCCGGAACTGCATCTCCTGCTTCCAGAAGTACCACATCTCCGGGAACCAGCTCGTCACTTTTCAGAACAGTAACTTTTCCGTCTCGGAGAACCTTACTGGTTGCGGCTGCGATTTCCTGCAGCGCTTCAATGGCAGCCTCCGCCTTGCTTTCCTGTACAACACCCAGAACAGCATTGATCACTACTACAGAAAGGATAATGATCACATCTGCAAAGGATTCTCCTTCATAAAAAGCAGTGATTCCGGATATGACAGCTGCAACGATCAGGATAATGATCATAGGGTCTGCCAGTTCTTTCAGGAAACGCTGGATCAGAGATGTTTTTTTGCCTTTTTCCAGTTCGTTTTTTCCATATCTGGAAAAACGTTCCTGCGCTTCTCCTGTAGTAAGTCCCTCCTGAGAGGAATTCTGTTCTTTCAGAACTTCTTCTAAACTTGACAAATATTCTTTCATATTGCCTCCGTTTCTGTGCAGCCAGACCTCAGATCCCGCACGTTTTTTATTTTGAAACAGACATCGGAGGATTCTCCGACATCCTTATGAATGGGGTATTTCCCTGTCACTCCTTTCCACTGACTCTTCTGTTATAAATCATGCCCATATTCAGAAGATTTCATCGGCTGCTGCCGGGTATCTGCTATAATTGTAAGAACAAAAAAGAGACTTACCCTGGGACTACTCCCATAGATAAGTCTCGCTGTTTCAAACAAAACCAGACCTTCGGCCATGATGTTGATTCTGTTACGCCATTATGGTGTCAGCTACTCCCTTACATCCTTTTTTTCATTGCTGTTATTATGCACCTTTTTATTTTAAAATGCAATAGCTTTATAAAAATTTAATGTTTGCAGAACCCTTTTCTGTCAGAGGCTTTATTCAGCAGCGATTTCTTTTATTTACAAAATAATTTAAAATCCCGCCGCCTACAATGATCACCAGCGCTACGCCAACCACTCTTTTGGCTGCTTCCTGCGGAAGCTGTCCCTTAGAGCCAATAGAGTCTGCATAAAACAGCAGGGTATATTCTACCTCATGAGGAGTTCCCATGGCTGTGGTATCCGCGATCACTTCTACCGGTTCATCCATGGCAAGAATTGGAATCTCAAATACAGAATTCATCCCTTCTTCATTGACCGGCAGATATTTTTCTCCGTCTACGATCATGTAATCATAGTTAGAGCTGCTCCACTGAAGCTTTGTAAAAGCTTTTCCGTCCCGGACGATCAGAACCGTGGGAGAAACCACTCCTGCCTTGCCGCTTCCGCCTTCCAGATCTACCTGAATCGAATATTCTCCATCCTCCAGGTTCATCTGCACTGCCGCAGTGTCCGACAGATCCGCTGTTCCCTCACCTGCTTTTTTACTGTTTTCTGCCAGAACCGGACTGGCAGAAAACAGAAGCATTCCTGCTGCCGCCAGAATCGCGATCGTTTTTATAACCGATGTAAATTTGTTTTTCATAAAAATTCCTCGTTTCCAGTATCATATATTATGTAGATCACATCAAAGGGGCAAAGGGAAGGAAGACACATTCTGCGATTTTTTCCTTACGGCCCCGCTTCAGAAACTGGTCGTAGAGATACGGGTCACAGTTCTGAATATCATTTTTAAATATACGGATATATTCCTGCACCAGATCTTTTGCGTGGACAAAGCCGGGGGTGTATTCATATATTTTTACACCGGATTCCAGCAGGGATTTATAATGTGTCAGCGCAAGCGCAAACGGAATGTACTTGTCCGGAATACCCGGAAGAATGATCCGTACATCCACTCCACGCTCTGCGGCGTATTTCAATGCATTTTCCAGCTCACCGTCCAGAATCAGATACGGTGTCATAATATATATGTAGCTCTGCGCACGGTTTAACATACCCATGTAAACCTGTTCTCCTACCTTATCTCTGTCCAGAGGGCAATCACCGTAGGGCATGACAAAACCATTTGCCGGCTGTGGTGCAGCAGACACATGCAGAAATCTGTCAAAATCTTTTTCTTTTTCATCCAGATACCACATATGCAGGAACATCCGGGTAAAGCTGCTGACCGCCTCTCCCTGAACCATTACAGCAGTATCCTTCCAGTGACCGTATTTCTCATAGGTATTGATGTATTCATCTGCCAGATTGATGCCTCCGTTAAAAGCGGTCTTTCCGTCGATCACCAGAATCTTTCGGTGATCCCGGTAATTGTAATGTGTGGATACAAAAGGCTTGATCGGCGCAAACATTTTACATTTGATGCCCAGTTTCTGAAGTCTCCGTGGATAATCATGAGGCAGTGTAGACAACTCGCAGGTCCCGTCATAGAGCATTCTTACATCCACACCTTCTTTTACCTTCCGCGCCAGGATCTCCAGGATCTTGCCCCACATTTCTCCTTCATTTACAATAAAATACTCCAGAAAGATAAAATGCTCTGCCTTCTCCAGCTGGATCAGCATTTCCCGGAACTTGTCCTCTCCCAGAGGGAAATAGGTAACCGCCGTATGGTCATATACCGGATAGCATCCGCTGCGCCGCACATAACGGCAAAGTGCTGCGGCTCCGGGATCCGACTGCTGCAGTTCTTTTTCTGTTTCCGGCTTCTGCGCGAGAGATTTTACAGCACCATAAAAACAGTAAAGATCACAACTCCGCCGTAAATATGAGGCAGAAACTCTTCAAACCAGTGAAAGATACTGAACAGGAAGAGAACCTGTACAGCCAGAAGGACAAGAATCAGTCCGGACCTGCTGAAGATCATCCGGAGTATCCCCTGTCTGCCCTTTTTTAAAAGACGCAGTCCGGTTTCTTTGGAATCATCTTTCATAATGGTCTCCTTTCTACTAAGGTATTCAACTTTTCATAGAAACTCTATGTAAACTATACTATTATAACATGTATAAATTCATAAGGCTATATCCTGTGTAAAATCATAAGACCGATGGTTCGTATTCGGGAGTTTGACAGTTGAATATAAGCTATAAATGAGCAAATTTGAAAAATTGCACAAAACTACACTGCGAATTTCATAAATGAATCAAAATCATTACTTTCTTTTGCGCATTGAAAAAGATAACGATACTTTTCCAGCTGA
>JAETOL010000078.1 GCA_021771755.1 Lachnospiraceae bacterium
TCAATAGTAAAGCAGCCTCCAAAAACAACCATCGTGATCAGAATTTCAACCCAGATATTCTGATTCCCCCATGTCTGTACAACAGATACCATCTGCCACTGCAGCGAAGCTGCAAACTCAGCAAGAACAAATGCACGGGCGCAGCAATAAGCCGCTCCCAGCGGCTTCATATTTCCTCCGATCATAAGAAATCCATACATCATACCTACAGCGATCATCATACAGGGGATCCACAAAATTTCAGTTACGCTGCCCGTCAAAATCAGAAAGATACTCTGCATTGCCAGCATGAAAAGACTGCCTGTAAGAAAATGTACAGATTTCATGTTTTCCTTTTTTAAGATATAAAGATAAACCAGACATGCTCCCCACTCTGCTATTGCTGTATAAATTCTTGGAATATCCTGATATAACATAGTATCCTCCATTTCACATGAAATCATTCCATATTGATGTTTTGCAGAAGCAGATTCATAAATTCTTTTTTTCTGGTTCTGCTGACAGGTATATGCACATTATGGATCACACAATCAGAACCAACAAATCCCTCTACATGATTCATATTTACCAGATATCCCTTTGCACATCGAAAAAAATTATGTACCGTAAGTTTTTCTTCGAGTTCTTTCATCGTAATTCTTGAACAGTAATCTCCTCTCGAAGTATAATAAATTACATTATGTCTCTGCCCCTCAATAAAATAGATATCTGCTATATCTATCTTTACAACTCCTTCCCCAATGGGAATCGTAAGAAATTCTTTAACCTCAGAGCGCATACGTCCAACTGCTTTATCCAATTTCTGCGAAAAAGAAAAGTACTCAACTGGTTTTACTACATAATCCATTGCATCAACTTCATATCCACGTACTGCATATTGAATCATATTTGTAATAAACATGATAATTACTTTCTGATCCATCTGACGGATTTTTTCTGCTGCTGTCATACCGTCCATGAACCGCATCTGAATATCCATCAGAATAATATCAAAACCGCCACTGTAATTCTCAGTGATATCTTCTCCATCACCAAATACTGTAACCTTTATTGATCTTCCCCTTTCCGTTTGATATTTCCGGATATACTCTGTTAATTGTTTTACGTAAATTTCTTCATCTTCCACAATTGCAATCTGTATCATCCTATACCCTCCACAAGAATTGCATTCTTTGTAACTGTTCAATCACACAATATAGTTCCAGGTTTTTATTGTTATTTTATAAATAACTTTTATTCCAGTATATCACTGCTTTTTTCTTGCGTCAAGCGGATGTAATATTACAAATTATAGCTATATGATCTGGTTTTCTTTTATCATATATCCACAGTAAATCTCCTCATTCTTTAAATAGAAAGTAGAAATTCTGTTAAGTTTTCAATAGCATCTGGTTTTTCTGATAGTTCTTTCCCCATCAGTCCCTCTCTCATAATACTAGTATCCGCACTAAGAGATACAGCGACTCGACTTGAATTCCATACAGCTTCATACATCATTTCCTGATTCTCTTTTGTTACTTTATTGAGAACGTAATAAAATGGTTTTCTAATACTTTCCGATAATTCCCCGATTTTTTTGGAAAGCTGTAGGGATTCATAGGATGGATCTATAATTATCAATATCAAATCTACACCGTTATCAATTCCACGTCCAAAGTGTTCAATACCAGCCTCCATATCCATTAGCGCAAATTGGTCTTCTGTAAGCCTGAGATTTTGGATAAATTGAGTCATAACAGTTCCCATAGCACAAGAACACCCTTCATTTGCTTGATGAATTTTTCCACTGCTCATCAGTTTTACACCGTCCTTCAGACTATAATAATCTTCCGGTATATCATCTATAGTCCAGGTTTCCTCAAAAAACTGATGAGTAAATTTTGATAACATCATATCATTTAAAACATTTTGCTTACCACCGAAATAGTCTGTAAAATCTCTGGGAAGCTTCATACCTAGCTGTCGATGTAGACCATAATTAGATTCATCGGAATCAATTACCAAAATTTCTTTTCCTCGTCTGGCTAAAGCCTTAGCCAAAAGACTGGTTACTGTACTTTTTCCACATCCACCTTTTCCACAAACTGCTATTTTCATCTCTATATTTACTCCTTTTTTTAATAATAAGCATTACATATGGCCATGCTTCAAACTGTTTTCGAAAAATAATTAATATAATGTCTATTTTGCCATTACATCAAATATCCCCTTAATTTCTCGAATTTCATCCGTAGCTGTCTTGCTGCATCCATAAGGGGATCTTCCTTCTCTGTCTGCTTCTATAACTTCTGCATTATAATGAACACATCCCAAAAAATCCTGCTTCGGGATTCTAGACCTTACAAACTTTTCATCTTCATCATTTCTGATTTTATTTGCTATGACCTTTACTTCCTTTACACCCAATTCTTCTGCCAAACGTTTTACATTTTTATAAGTCTGAACACTTCTGGCCCCCGGCTCTATCACGACGATAAATTGATCCATTCCTTCCGTTGTTCCCCGTCCTAAATGCTCAAGTCCTGCTTCCATGTCCAGGATTACTATATCATCTCTATGTAAAACCAAATTATTAATAATTCGTTTCAACATTACATTTTCAGGGCATACACATCCGCCTCCCGCAGTTTCCACAGTTCCCAAAACCAGAAGTCGAACACCATTATTTTCTTTTCCGTAAGTTTCAGGAATATCATCCACTTTTGGATTGACTTTATAAAAAGTATTACTTTTATCTGCACCTGTTCTCTCCTCAATCAACCTTCTCATTTTACTGATAGGCGTAATACTCTCCAGTTCTTCCTCTGAAAAACCCAGTGCAAGTCCAAGATTTGCATCTGGATCCACATCTACAGCAAATACTTTTTTTCCTTCTTCTGCATACAGCCGTGCTAATACTGCAGATATCGTAGTTTTCCCTACTCCGCCTTTTCCAGTTACAGCAATTTTCATCTGTTATCTCCTTAAATACTTCTTACTCCACTTCCTCCAGTTCTGTTCCTTCTGGAAGAATATATCCGCAGTTATCACATACTCCGTCCTCTGCAAGTATCCCGTCTTTCACAAAGGCTTCAATGCCTCCCGGTTCATGACAGCGTGGACAATCTAATTCCCGTATCTTTTTCTGATTTCTTACATCCTGGCAATTGGCAAATTCAATTTTTCCCATAGTGATTTCTCCATTTTCATTCCATATCAATTTGTCTTCGCAAAAAAGTTCCTACCATACGGGAAAAATCGCTGATATTACGAATATAGGCAAAGTCTTTTCCATAGATTCTCTTTTCCACGGAGAGTTCTCCTTCATTCCCTACAAAAATACCAATTACGAAAATTCCCTGATTTCTGGCCCGACGCACCTCATAAGCAGTATCTTTCACAGCTCCTTCTCCGTCATAGATCTTGGGCTGGCGGGTTCCTGGTCGTTGTATGCTCATATCACAGGGTTTTCCATCACTTAATACGATTAAAATCTTATTTTTTTCCGGTCGCTCCATGAGAGAGGAACAGACTGTTTTCAGTGCAAGCCCATCTCTGTTATTGGCATACGCCCGAAATTGAAAGATTCTTTCATTTGTTTCCCTTGGATCTTCATAATCCCGAAATCTCTGAAGTACTGTATATCCCCAGAAAGCACAGTATCCTGTCACCCGATGAGGAATTCCTGCCTGGCTTAATGCTTCACTGATAATATATCCCTGCGCCGCTACCTGAGCCTGTCTGCCAGCTTGGGAACCACTGGAATCAATCAGGACGTCTATTACAAACTCAGAATCTTCTGCTCTCTTTTTTCTATTAAATAACTTGTCATCGTCTGTTCTTCCAATTTTCCATAACCTTTCAGGAACAAGCTGCCCTGCATCAGATCTGCTGACAGAATCATCCTTTCGGATTATAAATGCCCGTTTCAGTGACTCTGCCAACACAGAAATATTTCTTTTGATGATCCAGTGATTATTTCCATAATAGGCTTTATTTTTTTCAAACTGCAGCTGAGAAAAACGGTATTGATTATTTTTTATGACAGGGTTCTGTAAAATTCCATCTGTGAGATACAGGATACAGTTTTTGTGGATTCCTGTACAAAATTTCCGGTTGATTCTGGCCTGCTCCGATTCACTCAGATACGATTTCCCGTAATTCAGTTCCACATATTCCCGTATCCGTCGCACTGCCTGTGGATTTATATTCTCCGAGCTTTCCGGAGCTTCTTCATTTTCCGGAGAGAAATAAAATCTTTTTTTCTTTTTGTTTCTGATATCCAGACTCATCATCTTTTTTTTGAGATTAGAAAGATATTTTTGAATGATGTCTTCCATCTGTTCATCCGTCATGCATTCCTGCCACGCGTCATTGGCTAATGCCATATCCGGTAAATTCAGAATCTTCTCCAGATTTCCATTCCTTTTTTCAAAAGAGGGATCCAGAACATGATTATAAATCTCATCTATCACGTTTATGACATCTTCCGTATTTTCCGCATCCTTCAGAGAAAGAATCTTGTACAATGCAATCTCTGCCTGTGGATCCATTCCCTCATCGTCTGTGTTCTCCAGAACATGCCTTATATACAGAAGCCTAATCCTGTGAATCAGGTCTGTTCCAGCTTTGTCTGATACCTGCTCTTTCTCGGCCTTTTCCAATTCTCTGAACGCCTGTTCTCTGATTTCCTTTGTTCCCAAACGTTCTCGAATGATAAAACGTTCCACAGCAGCATCCATGCATAATCCAGCAAGAGGCAAAAGTATATCTTCTCCAGCAGAAAAATGTAATTTTTTCATCAAATACATGCCAAGTTTCTTCTGATCAAAATATCGTGCAAAGGCACCCTGCTTCACTGCCTCATATAGAACCGTTTGTTTTGAATAAACATATTTTTCTGTGTCCGGTTCAAATTCCATATCATAATCACCACTGACTGTCCAAAAAAGATTTCTGATACGATTGCTGATCTCCAGACGATGTTCTTCCAGTTGTTTCGCCGGCCATCTGACATCCTCCATACAAGTTTACCCCCATATGTCTTTTCCGGTCCAGGAAGATGGGATTCTGGTAGAAACCACATCTTCTATGATCTCTTTTTCAAATACATCAAAACTTTTATTTATGATCCCCATCTGGATTGCATCAATTGGAGAAAGTCCGCTTTTTGTTGCTTTTACAGCAGAAACCAGTCCTCTCAGGTCAAGAGATTTTGTTGAGATTTCTCCATGATAAGCTTTGATCTGCAAATCCAGAAACAGTCCTGCAAAAGCTTTCAGTGCACTTTTTTCCCCATCTGGAAAATGTTGTCTTAATACAAAAAGGACACTATCCTCATCCATTTCAGGCATATCAATTACCATAAACCTTGAAACCAATGCTTCATTTAGCTCTCTGGTACCTGCGTAGCCATAATTCATCGTGCCGATAAATCGTGTTGCCGGATGAAGTAAAATCCTGTTATATCCTGGAATATCGATTCTGCGCCGATGATCCAGTGTGGCATGCAGTACAGAAACCGCATCATTTTTTGCCATATTGATTTCGTCCAGGATTCCAAATCCTCCAAATTCCGCGCATTGGTAGATGGGGCCTTTCCGAAGGCGAACCTCATTATTTATAAAGGTATCCGTTCCAATCAGATCGGCACTGTCTGTATTTACATGAAAAGAAATGTCGTATTCCGGTCTTCCGAATATCCATGCCAGTGTCTCACATAGTACATTTTTCCCTGTAGCTTTCGCACCGGAAAGTAACAGGTTATCTCCCTGAAGAAGCGCTGCTATTGACATTTCCAGAATCTTTTTCCCATAAAACAGGATATCCGGTTTTTCTACCCGTTCCTTTACCTGATCCTCTACCTCATAACGCATGTGAAAATCTCTCAGTTCTCCAATTAGTTCCTGCGCTATCTTCTGGTCTTCTAAATATTTTTCTATTTCTGCCCAATGATTTCTCATGAAGATTTTCCTTTCTTTACAATTAGTTATGCCAAATCAGATAATATTTCTGTTTACTCAATCTTCAAACTTTCAATCCTCCAACTCACAATCCCAACTTCTTTACAATTTCTCCCAGTGCACTTCTTACAGGAGAATCTTTCGGAAGCTGTATGATCGGCTTTCCATCACAGTCATACTGATATACCTGGTCATCATGTGGCACAACCCCTAACAATTCCAGTCCCTGATTTCGAATTTCTTCCAGAGTTCCGGCATCCAGTTTTCCATCCGGAACACGATTCACGATTAATCCAGTTTTCTGTGGTTTAAAGTTTAACTCCTTCATCAGCTTTGCAATACGTCCGGCTGCCTGAACACCTCTTCTGGAACAGTCACTTACAAGAATCGCAACTTCCATCATTGGCAGGATTCCTCTGCTGATATGTTCCATACCTGCTTCGTTATCAACCACAATATATGGATAATGACCTTGCAGTTTCTGAACCTGGGTCTGCACAAGACCATTTACAAAACAATAGCAGCCCTGTCCCTGGGTTCGCCCCATTACCATCAAATCATAATCGTCTTCTTCTGCAATTGCATCGGAAAGACGCATTTCCAGATAAGCCTGTTTTGTCATTCCTGCCGGAATCTGATATCGTGGATCAACTCCTGCACGTTCAATCTCTTCTCTCAGTTCTCCGAGTGTAATCTCCGGTTCAACGCCGAGCACTTCATTCAAATTCGCATTTGCATCTGCATCTACAGCTAAAACCGGATGTTTTCTATTTTCACATAAATATTGAATTAACAATCCACAAAGGGTTGTTTTCCCTACGCCACCTTTTCCTGATACTGCAATTACATGTCCCATGTTTTTCCTCCTAAAATTCTGAACAATCTGTTGACTTTTTCTTTAAACCTCATTATAGTTGTTACTATATAAATTACAATAATCAATCTGTGAGATTTGTATGGTTACTCAACACATCAGAAAAATTGTTGAGAAATTATATGATACTAACTAATACAGGAGTATATATGTTAACTTCCTGATTTTTTCTCACTCAAAATCGCATTATTCTCTATAAAACTCAGGTTTTGGCTTTTCTCCTGGCATTATAGGTAGTAACAATTCCTTAAAAACGATAACCATAT
>JAETOL010000079.1 GCA_021771755.1 Lachnospiraceae bacterium
CTGAAAGTCACGGATCCGAATGGAAACAAAGGCGGACAGCAGCTCCTTAATGAGTTTGTGGAACAGCTTGCTCTGGATTTGCCTAAGTTCATGGAATCTTCCGGGAAAGAAAAAGCACAGACACTTCTGCAGATCATAGGAGTAGGAGATCAGCTGATCAATCTGGAAAAGGAAGAAAAAGAACTGTACCAGGAACGGCTATATGTTGGGCGCACTGCAGACCAGAAAGAAAAATTCGCAAAAGAACAGCCCTATTTTCCAGAGGCTCCGAAAGATCTGGTTTCTCCGTCTGATCTGATCAGACAGCAGCAGGAAATTCTTGCAAGGAATGGTGAGAACCAGAGAAAACGAGAGAACCTCCATAAATTAGAGCAAGACTATCAGAAGATTAACGATGATCTGTCTGAACTTCTGGCAAAACAGAAAAGGATTGAAGAGGATTTACGGATTGCCAAATTATCTGCCGCGGACTTACAGGATGAATCTACGGCAGAATTGGAAGCGAGTATTTCCAATATTGAAGAGATCAACCGGAGTGTCCACAGCGATTGTGCGAAAGCTGAATCCAGATTGCGGCTTTGTGCTCCTGGACAAGCTGGAACAGATGGATATGAAAACGCTGCAGGAGTTTGGCTTATGGTTGGAATCAGAAGGCTTACAGGCTATTGCAACCAGGGTAAGCACAGGAGACGAATGCAGTATTATCATTGAGGACGGCTATGTGGCAGGGCAGGATCATCCTCAGCCAAAACAGAAAAAAGAATGGAAGGCAGGTGCTTTTTAAATGGAAATTATCAGAGGAAAAATTCCGTGCGCTAAGAAAGTAGTGATTTACGGACCGGAAGGAATTGGAAAATCTACATTTGCAAGCAGATTTCCAGATCCGGTGTTCATTGACACGGAAGGCAGTACAAACTCTATGGACTTAGCCAGGTTCCCTAAGCCCACAAGCTGGCAGATGATTCTGGATGAAGTTGAATATGCGCGCAGCCATCCAAACGAAATGAAAACACTTGTTATTGATACGGTGGACTGGGCGGAATCTCTGTGTATCAAAAACATTTGTGATAAGCATCAAAAATCAGGAATTGAAGATTTCGGTTACGGAAACGGTTATGTGTATGTAAAAGAAGAGATGGGACGTTTTCTGAATAAGCTTTCCGAAGTAGTAGAAGTAGGTGTCAATGTGGTTTTGACAGCCCATGCTCAAATCCGTAAATTTGAACAGCCGGACGAGCTGGGAGCTTATGACAGATGGGAGTTAAAACTTGGGAAAAAGACCAGTTCCCAGACTTCACCACTGGTAAAAGAATGGGCAGATATGCTTCTTTTCGCAAATTATAAAACTTTTTCCGTGGCTGTGGATGATAAAGGAAAGAAGCGAAAAGCCCAGGGTGGAGAACGTGTCATGTATACTGCACATCATGCTTGTTGGGACGCAAAGAACCGTTACGGGCTGCCAGAAGAATTGCCGTTTGCTTATGATTCGATTGCCCATGTAATCAGCAGTCAGACTGCCAAGTCTGCTCCAGTAAGAGAAGAAAACTTTCCAAACCAGATCCCGCCGGAACTTAAAAAAGAAACTCCGAAACAGGAACCTGTATCTGCAGATGCTGGACAGCAGATGAGTTTGCCGTTAGATAATTCCCCTTCGGGAAGTTTTCCAGCGCAGGATCCGGAGATTCCCAAAGCTCTCCGCGACCTGATGGAAGCGAACCATGTAGACGAATGGGATATCCAGAATGTAGTAGCTGCCAGAGGATATTATCCGGCAGATGTCCGGATACGGGACTATGACAAAGAGTTTATTGACGGGTGTCTTGTAGGGGCGTGGAGCCAGGTATATGGCATGGTTAAGGAAATGAAAGAAAAACAGGAAATACCATTTAATAATTAAAGGAGGATACATACATGTCAGTAGAAGGAAGAGAATTAGGATGGGAAGATACCATCCAGAATGATTCGCAGGAGTTTGAGCCTATCCCGGAGGGAGATTACAATGTAACCATCGAAAAGTTTGACCGGAGCAGAAGCAGTGGTTCCGGAAAACTTCCGGCCTGCAATATGGCAGTCGTTTACTTTACAGTACATGCACCGGAAAGAGAAATTTCCATCCGCGAAAATTATGTGCTGCATACAAGCCTGGAATGGAAATTATCTGAACTGTTCTGCGGAGTCGGTCTGAAAAAGAAAGGCGAAGAGCTTCGAATGGATTGGGCTGCGCTGCCAGGCAAGACTGCAAGAGCAAAAGTTGGAATCCGTGAAGGTTCCAAGGACCCGTCCAAGAAATTTAACTTTATTGAAAAGTTGTATCCGAAGGAAGATGCAAAACCGAAATTTACACCGGGAGGTTTCTAAATGGAACTCAGACCATATCAACAGGAGGCAAAGGACGCAATCTTTGAGCAGTGGGATAATGGTGTGAAAAAAACTCTTCTGGTTCTTCCGACCGGTTGCGGAAAAACAGTAGTATTTGCAAAGGTGACAAAGGATTGTGTACGTCAGGGAAACCGCGTACTGATCCTCGCGCACCGGGGGGAATTGTTGGATCAGGCTGCAGACAAACTTATGAAAACAACAGGGCTTGGATGTGCCCTTGAAAAAGCAGAGAGTACCTGTCAGGGGAGCTGGTTCCGGGTTGTCGTAGGTTCTGTGCAGACTTTAATGAGACAGAAGCGGCTGGACCAGTTTCCGGAAGATTTTTTCGACACAATCATTATTGACGAAGCCCATCATTGCATTTCAGATAGCTACCAGAAAGTGTTACAGCATTTTCCAGATGCTCAGATTCTAGGGGTAACCGCCACACCGGACAGAGGTGACATGCAGAATCTGGGGCAGTTTTTTGAATCCCTGGCCTATGAATATACTCTTCCAAAAGCAATTAAAGAAGGATACCTGGCGCCGATCAAGGCGCTTACAATCCCACTTAAGATTGACATGAGCAGCGTCTCTGTTCAAGCAGGGGATTTCAAGGTTGGCGATATTGGAACGGCTCTGGACCCTTACTTAGAAGGAATTGCAGAGGAAATGGAAAAATATTGTAGTGACAAAAAGACAGTTGTATTTCTCCCGCTGGTAAAAACCAGTCAGAAGTTCCGTGATCTTTTAAATGAGCATGGATTTCAGGCAGCAGAAGTGAACGGAAACAGTCAGGACAGGGCTGAAATTTTGGCGGACTTTGAAGCAGGAAAATATAACGTGCTCTGTAACAGTATGCTGCTCACAGAAGGCTGGGACTGCCCTTCCGTGGATTGCATTGTGGTATTAAGACCAACAAAGGTGCGCAGCCTTTACTGCCAGATGGTAGGCCGTGGAACGAGACTGTTTCCCGGTAAAGACCATCTGTTATTATTGGATTTTTTATGGCATACCGAACGACATGAGCTTTGCCATCCGGCAAGCCTGATCTGCAGCAACGAAGAAGTAGCGCAGAAAATGACGGAGAACTTGGAAGAGGCGGCAGGCTGTCCAATAGACATCGAGGAGGCGGAGCAGAAAGCTTCTGAGGATGTTGTGGCGCAAAGAGAAGAATCCCTTGCGAAACAGCTTGCAGAAATGAAAAGACGAAAGAAAAAACTTGTGGATCCGCTGCAGTTCGAAATGAGCATCCAGGCAGAAGATCTGTCCGGATATGTCCCGGCTTTTGGATGGGAGATGGGGCCGCCTTCCGACAAACAAAAATCTACACTGGAAAAATTGGGAATTCTGCCGGATCAGATAGAAAACGCCGGGAAGGCAGCAAAACTTCTTGACCGATTAGATAAAAGAAGGAACGAAGGGCTTACAACACCGAAACAGATTCGTTTCCTGGAAGGAAGGGGCTTCCAGCATGTGGGTACCTGGCAGTTTGATACTGCAAGAAAATTAATCGACCGGATAGCTGCAAATGGGTGGAGGATTCCTTCTGATATTATTCCTCAGGAGTATAAAGGAGCATAAATATGGAACAGAAAACGAGCCTGACAGAAATAATTGAATACATAGATCCCGGGTCTCTAAATTATCAGGAATGGATCAATGTAGGAATGGCGCTGAAACAGGAAGGCTATTCTGTGAATGTATGGGATATGTGGAGCAGCCGAGATATAGGGCGGTATCACCGGGGGGAATGTGCGCGAAAATGGAATTCCTTTTCAGGCTCGTCTTCTCCTGTAACCGGAGGGACCATCGTTCAGATGGCACTGGACCATGGTTGGATACCGAATCTTGGTCATGAACTGGACTGGTGCGACACTATCCAGAGAGATTCAGAAAAGGTTGTTGTGGATCAGAATTGGATCGAGGGAAAAGAAGTTCATGAACCAAAAGACTGGAATCCAGTAGACCATCTTGTAAGATATCTGGAAACCTTATTTGAAGCAGGAGAAAACGTAGGATATGTCACGGGAAGCTGGAAAAAAACAGATGAGAAAGGCACACGCTGGCTTCCTCAAAAGGGTAGCTGGGACCGTACTGCCGGACAGCTGATCGAGCAGCTGAACCAGTGCAATGGAGATATCGGGGCAGTATTGGGAGATTATAACCCGGAGGCTGGCGCGTGGATCCGTTTCAATCCATTGGATGGGAATGGATGTAAAAATGAAAATGTTACCGAATACCGCTACGCCTTGGTAGAGTCCGACTCTACAGAAATTGATCAGCAGAATGCAATTTTAAGGGAATTAGAGCTTCCAATTGCCTGCCTGGTTCATTCCGGGAAAAAGAGCTTACATGCAATCGTAAGAGTAGATGCTGCTGATTATAACGAATATCGCAAGAGAGTAGATTATCTTTACGACGTCTGCCAAAAAAACGGAATTGTAGTGGATACGCAGAATCGAAATCCTTCAAGACTGTCCCGAATGCCGGGCGTTACCCGAAATGGAAAGAAACAGTTTTTGGTAGATACCAACATTGGGAAAGCATCGTGGAATGAATGGTATGAGTGGATTGAGGGTATCAACGATGATCTTCCGGAACCAGAGGGATTGGATAGTGTGTGGAACAACCTTCCAGAGCTTGCACCATGTCTGATTGATGGAATCTTAAGAAAAGGACATAAGATGCTGATTGCAGGACCGTCAAAGGCAGGAAAATCCTTTTTACAGATAGAACTTTGTGTTGCCATAGCAGAAGGAAAGAAGTGGCTCTCCTGGAACTGCGCGCAAGGCAAAGTGATGTACGTCAATCTGGAACTCGACAGGGCAAGCTGTTTACATCGTTTTAAGGATGTATATACGACCATGGGAATTGAAGCTAAAAACCTGCAGAATATAGATATTTGGAACCTGCGTGGAAAGTCAGTACCCATGGATAAGCTTGCGCCGAAGTTGATTCGCAGGGCTGCAAAAAAAGACTATGTAGCCATCATAATTGACCCGATCTACAAAGTAATTACCGGAGACGAAAACAGCGCTGATCAGATGGCGAACTTCTGCAACCAGTTTGACAAGGTATGTACGGAACTTGGATGCGCTGTGATCTATTGTCATCACCATTCGAAAGGCGCTCAGGGTGGCAAGAAATCCATGGACAGGGCTTCTGGGTCTGGTGTATTTGCCAGAGACCCGGATGCTCTTCTCGATCTGATTGAGCTGGAGCCAACAGAAGCCCTGATAAAACAGGAAGAAAACAAAGCGGTATGCAATGTCTGTAAGTGTTATTTGGACGCTCATTATAAATGGCAGGACGAGCTTTCGCAGGACGATTTACTAAGCAGTACACAGATGCTGGCCTATTGCGAAGAACATCTGGATAAATGGCAGATGAAGGCATTAATGAAGCAGATAGAGGCAGCAAAAAAAACAGTAAAAGCCCGGACTGCCTGGAGAATAGAGGGAACCCTGCGTGAGTTTCCGAAATTTGATCCGGTGAATTTATGGTTTGATTATCCGGTACATCGTATCGATCAGGTTGGAAGTCTGGCGGATCTTCAGGCTGAAAAACCACCAAGCGTAAAAGGTTGTGAGGCGCGCAAGAAACAGGGGGCAAAGCAGCGGAAGGAAAAAAAGAACAGATATGATATGGCTATTGAAAATTTCAGGTTTGAACATGAAGGACAGTATCCAACTGTAAAAGAGTTATATGAATTAATGAAAAGTGATGCGGAGGCTCTGGGAGAGAAATATCCGGCAGAAAAAACAGTTAGAAATTCACTCCCCGGTCTTGGTTATGATCTTGAAAAGGAAACAAAAAGAATTTGCCCGAGACCTCAGAAGTTAGATAATGGGCAAATTCTTTAAAAACTGCCCGTAACCCTATTTATCAGGTGACGGGAAAATGCGTTAAGTTTGCCCATGACCTATAAAAATAAGGTCGTGGGAATCAAGCTACGAAAATGCCCGATACCTTGTTTTATGGGTCGTGGGAATGCCTGCCCGGCACCCTTATATAAATATAACCCTATCGGGCGGGAATGTGCGGGCATGCCCACCCTAAGTGTGGGGCGATTGAGTACGCCCCCACAACGGGTTAGGAGCATACCCACCCAGCACAGCCGCGCAGGAAAGGAAATGAAGAAAGGAGGTGGATAAAATGCTATGTCCATTTGTGAAAGATGAATGCGTAGAAGAGGAATGCGCTTTATGGAATTTCCGTAACGATCAGTGCGCTATTAATTTGATTGGAGAGAGTGTAGGTTACATGGATGAAAATGGTCTTCGTGTAAAAGTTCGAACAAATTGTGGAGATGAGAGAAATGATTGAATTTTTTATAGCAATGAATCCTCCGACTGTAACAGCCCAAGAACACAAGGTTACGGTAATCAATGGAAAGCCAGTTTTCTACGATCCGCCAGATGTTAAGGACGCAAAGTTAAAGTTATGTGGATACCTGACAAAGCATAAGCCGAAAAAGAAGATTGAATCCGGATGCAGGCTGGTCACAAAGTGGTGTTTTCCAAATGGGAGACATAAAGATGGGGAATACCGGATTACAAAACCAGATACAGACAACCTGCAGAAGCTCCTTAAGGATTGTATGACTATGTGTGGTTTCTGGAAGGATGATGCACTGGTAGCTTCTGAAATCGTAGAAAAGTTTTGGGCTGAGATTCCAGGAATCTACATCCGGATCGAAGAATTATGACAGGACAGGAATTAGTTAAGCTCTGGGAACTCTACCCAGAAGCAAGAAACTTATATGAACAATATAACGGTATTCTGGTTGAAGATGATCCAGCCTGGAAAGAACTCACAGGCACAGCGGAAGCGTTGATCCGAAAGAGTAACACAGAATTATGCACAACAGTGATTCTGGAGACTGTACGTCAGCTGCAGGCATGGCGATCGAAATTAGTGATATTATCCGTTCCCACATGGATGAAGCAGAGAATGGCGGTTGGGTTCCTGTAAGTGAGAGGTTGCCGGAAGAAGGAGAGAAATGTGTTATTACAGATAAATGCGGATATGTGCATGACGGTATAATCTATGATTACGCATATAGTAAAGACAAAAATCCATCATTTCACAGATGGGATGATGAATACTGGCAGTGTTTTAGGCCAGATGTTATCGCATGGCAACCGCTTCCAGATCCATACAAACCAGAGGAGGATAAACCATGACCAAAGACTGTAACGGCTGTTTCGGGGCAGCAGGAGACGACTGCCAGAAATGCCAGGAAACTGATAAGCAACCACCGAAACTGGATATCACACCAGAGCTGGCGATAGCAGCATACACATACAACACGCTGATTGATTATTGCAAGAAGTTTGATTCTGAGGGTAATTGTGGAAATTGTATCTTTGAACAGATTCGTTATCCGGAATCAGACGAAACTATATGTGATATGAATTTCTATCATATCTGTCCTACGGACTGGGACAAAATAACCTTTCCTTTCATGGACGGAAACACCGTCACATATATAAAAGACGGCCAGATCAAACGGATCACCTGCGCCCGGAAAGAGGAAGCACGAGAGTTTTACGAGGAGGTAGGGCATGAGCAAAGAAAAATTTGACACTTGCAAACACGTTAAAGAAGTAGGACAGATTGCAATATATGTCCATCCAACATGCCGGCAAGCAACGATGATCAAAGGCATATTGGTGTCAAGTAAGAATAGATGTTGCAAGTGTCCGTATTG
>JAETOL010000080.1 GCA_021771755.1 Lachnospiraceae bacterium
ACACTTTTTCAGACCAGCACAGGTGTGATGGTCTTATTGTGATACCCATTTTTTCAACCTGTATAAATTTTTCAATGTTCATCAATTTAGCCTTGACTTTTTATTTGCAGGCTGATTTTTTACTTTTTATACCTACTCTACTATATTTTATTGTTCCCTTTGTGTCAATATGTTTGACGTCAGGACATTCCTTCCGGCTCCTCTTCCACCACGACATCCATATGGATATTTTCGCGGATGGCCTGATCTACGGTAATATTGACCAGATTCGTCTGCTGATGGTCTTCTGCCACCAGCATGTGGAGCTCTACACTTTTTCCTGTCTGTCTCTCTATGATCTGTTTCAGTTCCCGACAGGCATCGGAATCATCCGGATAATTTCTGCCCAGCGGAGTCTGAAATTCCACATACAAGACAGGTTCTCCTGTTTCTCCATTATATTTAGGAATGGATTTTAAAAGTGCCTGCTTAAATGCCGCCGTAGTCTGGCTCACGATCACCTTCCAGCCTGCAACAATCTTCTGCAGATCTTCCGGAGCCGCTTTTTGAGGTTTTTTTGTTTCCATAACTGCTGCCGGTGCTTCTCCTGCCGCTGCTCCAGACACCTGCTGAACGATCACCTGCTGAGCGGGAGCTTCATCCATGCGCTTTTCCAACACTCTAAGACGATCCAGGACAGAATCCAGATTTGTTTCCATGGCAGGACGACAAAGCTTGATCAGGGCAATTTCCACCAGGACTCTTTTCTGGGTGGCATAACGAATCTGACTGGAAAGTTCAGAAAAAATACGAATATAGCGCATCAGAGTATCTACATCTGTCATTTCACTTTCTTCTTTTAAAAGTTTCAGATTTTCAGAAGAAACATCTATCGCTTCTTCCGGATTTTCTGATGTTTTTACAAGCAGAAGATTACGCATATACCAGGTAAAATCTGCCACAAACTGCCCCAGTTCTCTTCCCCCTGTGATCAGATCTTCCAGAATGTGAATCGACCCCGTTACATCACCAGCAAGAACCTTGCGCAAAAGTCTGCTGAACACTTCTGTATCGACTGCTCCCAAAACATCCAGCACCTTATCATAAGTAAGAACCTGCCCCAGATAAAAGGCAATACACTGATCCAGAAGGCTCAAGGCATCTCGCATAGAGCCGTCTCCGGCTTTTGCCACATAACGGACAGCCTTTTCTTCCGCCTCCACTCCTTCTGCTTCCAGTAGTTCTGTAAGGCGGGCAGCAATCGTATCAATGGAAATCCTGTGAAAATCATATCTCTGGCATCGGGACAGGATCGTAACAGGAATTTTGTGGGCTTCCGTTGTAGCCAGAATAAAGATCACATAGGACGGAGGTTCCTCCAATGTTTTTAAAAGCGCGTTAAATGCCCCTGTAGAAAGCATGTGCACCTCATCGATGATATAGACTTTATATCTTCCTTCAGTAGGACGATAAGTCACTTCCTCCCGTATCTCACGGATATTGTCTACACCATTATTGGAAGCCGCATCAATCTCGATCACATTCATGGATGTTCCTGCCTGAATCGCTCTGCACATCTCACACTGGTTACAGGGGCTTCCATTTATCGGGTTCTGACAGTTCACCGCTTTGGCAAGAATCTTTGCCACTGTTGTCTTACCGGTTCCCCGGGTACCGCAAAATAAATATGCATGACCGATACGTTCCGCCTTAATCTGATTGGTCAGGGTGGTCACAATATGATCCTGCCCTTTTACATCGTCAAAATTATCGGGCCTGAATTTTCTGTACAGGGCAGTATAGCTCATAGTCCGTTCTCCTCTCATGGCAACGAAAAGGATGCTGCGAAACAGGTCAGCTCCGTCTGCAGCACCCTCAGTTGTTATTTTTTTATTTTATTGCTTCTGCCTGCAGATCAGTCACCAAAGCTGATTCCAATCTGTTTGGCAGCCTTCACAGTCTGGTCTTTCGGAGAAACCATCTTCAGTTTGCCTGCGCATTCAGCCAGCGGAACACGTTTGATCTTACCGTTGACAACACCGATCATAATGCCATATTCCTCATCAAGAATCGCCTCTGCCGCACCTGCTCCGATCCTGGTAGAAAGCACGCGGTCATATGGACACGGCTGTCCGCCCCTCTGAATATGTCCCGGAACAGTAACACGTACCTCACTTCCGATCTCCTTATAAATCTCATCCGCGATCTCATAAGAAACGGACGGATATTTCTTCGCTCTTGCTTCCAGTTTTTCTTTATATTTTTTCTTTGGAAGTTTGGCATCCTCTTTCGAAATAGCGCCCTCTGCAACTGCAAGGATGGTAAAACGTTTGCCGGCTTTATTTCTCCTCTGGATTGCCTCCGTAACCTTCTTGATATCATAGGGGATCTCAGGAATCAGGATGATATCCGCGCCGCCTGCAAGTCCTGCATGAAGAGTCAGGCTGCCCACCTTGTGGCCCATGATCTCAACAATAAACACACGGCCGTGTGACGTGGCTGTCGTATGGATGCAGTCAATCGCATTTGTAGCAATATCTACCGCACTCTGGAAACCAAAAGTCATATCTGTTCCAAAAATATCATTATCAATAGTCTTTGGCAGATGAATGATGTTCAGGCCTTCTTCTCTCAGGAGATTAGCCGTCTTCTGTGTGCCGTTTCCACCCAGGATCACCAGACAGTCCAGACAGAGCTTATAGTAAGTCTGCTTCATGGCCTCCACTTTGTCAAGGCCCTTGTCATCCGGCACTCTCATCAGTTTAAACGGCTGCCTTGAGGTTCCAAGGATTGTTCCTCCCTGAGTCAGGATACCGGAAAAATCCTTCGAACTAAGCATACGGTATTTCCCATAGATCAGCCCTTTATAGCCGTCATCAAAACCGTAAACCTCCAGATCATCTACCGCATTGGACAGTGCCTTTACCACACCTCGCATAGTGGCATTCAAGGCCTGACAGTCGCCGCCGCTTGTCAGTAATCCGATTCTTTTAATCATAATTGACGCACCCCGCTTTGCTTAGTAATTTTCTCTATTATATAATACTTTTGCCCCTCTTGACAAGACTGCAAAAATCGTCTATACTTAATTCCGCGCAGCCGGGGAGTTAGCGGTGCCCTGTACCTGCAATCCGCTACAGCAGGGGTGATGCCAATCTGAGGCTTGTATTTTGCAGAGCTGCCCTTTATAAGCGGCGCTGACGTCTGGGTCTCACGCAACAGGAATCTGTGAACCGTGTCAGGGCAGGAATGCAGCAGCACTAAGCAGAAGCTCTTGTGTGCCGTGAGGGTGCCTGGGCCGAGTTGGCTGTAAAGGTAACGTCTGTGAGTCCATTCCGAGGTGCGGCGCGCGTAAAAAGAAAATATAAAAAGGAGGAGCCTTTTCAGGCATTCCTCCTTTTATTTATTTATTCACAGATAGAAGCAACTACCTTATTGATCAGCTTGCCGTCTGCTTTTCCTTTCAGATCACCCATGACAGCTTTCATAATCTGACCTTTGTTCTTTGTGGCAAGAACCTCTGCGAATTTTTCCTCCAGATAAGCACGGATTTCTTCTTCACTCATCTGCTGAGGTGCATATTTTGCGATCACATCATATCTTGCCTGATACTCTGCACGAAGGTCTTCCCTGTTTTCCGGACAGGTATCCAGCTGTTCTTTTACCGTTTTCAGTTCTTTCAGGATCACACGGTCTACCAGTGCCTCCGGAACATCATCACGGCAGCCTTCATCAATCGCTGCTTTCTTTACGGCTGCTACCAGAGAGGAAACCGCCTCTTTTGTCGTCTTATCCTTCGCCTTCATAGCTGCTACCATATCTTTTCTTAAAGCTTCAAGCTGCATATCTTTTTCCTCCTGAAATTAAAATATTTTACAAATATTGTAAACCTCTTTTCTTTTCCTGTCCACACCCTCATTTTTGTTTTGTTACGGTTCATCCCGTTCACAACAGCTTTGTTTTTTATGCAGAATGGTCCTGATTATTACGAGCCGCCTTCTTCTCCGCCCTCAGCTCCCGAAAAAATTCTGAAAGCATGGAGGAACATTCTTCCTGCAAAACACCCTTTGTAATTTTTACTTTATGGTTAAATCCATCTACCTCCAAAAGATTCAGAACTGACCCGGCACAGCCTGCCTTGGGGTTCATGCTTCCAATAACCACCTCATCGATCCGTGACTGGACAAGAGCCCCTGCGCACATCTGACAAGGTTCCAAAGTTACGTACATAGTACAGCCTTCCAGTCTCCAGTCTCCCAGCTTTTTACTTGCTTTTCGAATTGCGTTCAGCTCTGCATGAGAAAGGGTATTTTTGTCCGTATTTCTCCTGTTATATCCTCTGGCTATAATTTTTCCTTCAGACACAATCACACAGCCAATAGGAACTTCTTTCAAAGCCCACGCTTTTTTTGCCTGACGGATAGCTTCTTTCATAAAACGTTCCTGTTCTGTCACAAAAAAAGACTCCTCTCCTGATTTCTGTGTTTTATTATAGTAAATGAACGTTGCAAAATCAATGTGAAATACCTAAAATAAAAGAAAGGAGCTTTCGCTCCCCAAAACAATCTACACATATGAAAGGATGTCCTTATGAAAATATACGGATTAAACAAAACCACGCTCCTTGATTATCCCGGACGAGTAGCAGCCACGATTTTTCTGGGTGGCTGCAATTTTCGCTGTCCCTTCTGTCAGAACAGTTCTCTTGTTCTGACTCCCGGCAGCCAGCCTGAAATTCCGGAAGAAGAGGTGCTCTCCTTTTTAAAAAAAAGAAAAGGCATTCTGGAAGGTGTCTGTGTCACAGGAGGAGAACCTACGCTGTCTCCGGATCTCCCTGAATTTCTGAAGAAAATACGCACACTGGGCTACCCGATAAAACTGGATACCAACGGAACTCGTCCAGAGCTCCTGAAAGCTCTTGCCGAACAGAATCTGATCCAAATGACTGCAGTGGATATCAAAGCATGCCCTGATAATTATCCATCTTTATGCGGTCTGATCCATCCGGATCTTGATGCAGTAAAAGAAACCGTAGAATTTTTGAAAAACGGTGCGCTTGATTACGAGTTCCGTACCACCGTCGTACGAGAACTGCACTCCGAAAAAGATTTTATTGAGATCGGTCATTGGCTTGCCGGAGCCAAAGCTTACTATCTCCAGGCATACAGAGATTCCGAGGAAGTCCTGCAGCCTGGATTCAGCAGTTATTCCCAGGAAGAACTGGAGCATTTCCGCAAAATCCTGCAGCGCACCATTCCCTTAGTAGAACTTCGAGGTATTGATTAAGCGATACCAGTATCCTCCTCTGCCCTTAGGGAGACGAATCTGTCTGCTTTCTCGAAAATATGGAAAGCCAAACATGTTGGCCATAAACTGCTCCTGCTGATCATATACGCCAGGAACGCCCAGTATATACTCTCCGGAACGTTTTTTCCCAATAATAAGATGTCCGAAATTATAAAAACCATGCTGAAGGAAACGATTATTTCGAAGACCACATTCCCGAAGCCGAAGTCTGCACAAGTCTCTAAGCTGTATCTTCCTGCAGTCAAAAATCTCTTCATCCTCAAAAACCACCGCAGGCTCGCCAATAGACCAAAACCATTCTTTATTCTGCTGAGAAGTTTCCGGCAGAGCCTGCGACACCATATCTGTTTTCTTTTTTTCCTGCTTCTCCACAGCTTCCGGTGAGACTTCTTCTTTCTGTTCGGAAACTTCTGAAACCAAGAGCTCTTCTTCCTTTTTTTCCGGAATTTCCGGAGTCGATGACTCTTCTTGTTTCTCCGGAATTTCCGGAATCGATAATACTTCTTGTTTCTCCGAAGTTTCCGGAAGCAGCGGCTCTTCTCTCTGATTCACAGTTTCCTGCTGCTGTTCCGGTCTTTGTTGTTCTTCCGGAAGCTTTATTCTTCGAAAATGATCCGGCCGGATTGTTCTGTCATCCCACTCTGTTCCAAAAAAGCCGCCGCTTTCCGTCAGAAGAATCATTCCTCCTATTTTTTCCAGAGAGATCTCACTTCCCCCCAGACTGTCTCTGTCCGTCTCCAGCACACAGTCTGCACGGTTTCCCCCGGTCCTGCATTCCCCGATCAGTATTCCGTCCATCAGGCCGCCGTTACGCACAAATCCGAAAACTTCACAATTCACATCCGGAAGCAGTCCGGGGCACAGAAGATGCACCTCCATTCTGCAGTTCTGTTCTTTTGCTTCCACCTGAATAAACCCACAGTTTCTTCCTTTTTTCCCTTTCTGGTACTCATATACATACGCGACAAAACGCCGATACTCTTTCAAGAGCTTCCTCCCGGATTTTATATTTCAATAATGTATATGTATTTTGTGTCAGAAAAGACCTTTCTCTTACGATTTGTCTGTCATATGCTGCTCTTTCTGAGGATCCGATAAGTTCCCAACATTGCCGCCACAGAAAATATTGCTATCGCAGCCGTCCAGATACTTCCGGGAATCCCTTTGCAAAAATCAATTGCTGTATTTCCAAATCGTCCAAATACAGAATTCGGCGCATCCTCTGCCGCTCCCATGATCCGGGGAAAAACAATACATATGCCCATCCACAGTACCCAGAAAATCCCCTGGGCATATTTTCCAAAGCGCATTCCCAAAGCACCAAGAAACATGCTTCCAATCACTACAAGCACAATTACCGGAACTCCCCATTTCAAAAGATAGGGCCAGACATCCACTATTATCCTCATATTCGGGTGGCGGCTCCGGTTCAGGAACCAATGGTATTTAGGTAAACAAGAACAGCACTTGATTAAATTTTATGCCAAATGATATTGTTTGTTCCAAATGATGCCTAAGACTTGATTAGTGATTAAGAAAATTTGCGTGC